>CP181265.1:1200000-1800000 GCA_047835465.1 Succiniclasticum sp. | reverse complement strand
ATGCTGAACCCCGCCACGGGGAAGCCCTGCGTCGAGTCCGACCTGTACCCCGTGTTTTGTAAAAAACTGGCCCACCAGGAATTGGACGACAAAACAACGTATGTCGACATCCCCGGTCCTGTCCTGGATTTGTACAAAAATTACCGGCCGTCCCCCTTGTGCCGCGCCTACAATCTGGAAAAGGCCCTTGGAACACCGGCCCGCATCTATTACAAATTTGAGGGCAACAATACATCTGGGAGCCATAAGCTGAACAGCGCCGTCGCCCAGGCTTACTATGCCAAGGAACAGGGCCTGAAGGGCGTGACGACGGAAACGGGTGCCGGCCAGTGGGGCACGGCCCTGTCGGAAGCGTGTGCGTACTTTGGACTTCCGCTGACGGTCTTCATGGTCAAGGCGTCTTACGAACAGAAACCGTTCCGCAAAGCCATCATGCACACCTTTGGCGCCGAAGTCATCGCCAGCCCGAGCAACACGACGGAAGCGGGCCGCAAAATCCTGGCGGAAAACCCGGATAATCCGGGCAGCCTGGGCTGCGCCATTTCCGAAGCGGTGGAACGGGCCGTGAAAGGCGACAACGTGCGCTATGTCCTCGGCTCCGTATTAAACCAGGTCCTGCTGCACCAGTCCATCATCGGGCTCGAAAGTGCGCAGGCCATGGCCCTTCTCGATGAATATCCCGACGTCATTATCGGTTGCGCCGGCGGCGGCTCCAATCTGGGCGGCCTCATCGCTCCCTTTGCCCGTGACAAGATCCAGGGCAAAGCCAATCCGCGCCTCGTCGCTGTAGAACCGGCATCGTGCCCGTCCCTGACGCGCGGCCGCTACGCCTACGACTACTGTGACACGGGCAAGATTACGCCCATGGCCCGTATGTATACGCTGGGCTGCACCTTTACGCCGTCGCCGATTCATGCCGGCGGCCTCCGCTACCATGGCATGTCCCCGATTTTGTCCAAACTGTACCACGACGGGTACCTGGAAGCGGAATCGGTAACGCAGACGAAGGTGTTCGAAGCGGCGACCCTCTTCGCCCGGCAGGAAAGCATTTTGCCGGCTCCGGAATCGGCCCACGCCATCTACGCTGCCATCCAGGAAGCTTTGCGGTGCAAAGAAGCCGGCAAATCGGAAACGATCCTGTTCGGCCTCACGGGCACGGGCTTCTTCGATATGACGGCCTATGAATCCTATACGGCCGGAACCATGCAGGACTTTGTCCCGACGGACGAAGACCTGGCCGTGTCGATGAACAAGCTGCCGAAGATCCCTGGCATCCAGGAATAAGACGGAACAATATAAAAGCAGGCAGGAATCCGAAAATTCCTGCCTGCTTTTTTGTGTGGCCTGCGATGTCAGAGCGCATCCGTGTCGAAGAGCAGCGTCACGGGCCCGTCATTGACAGACGAAACAAGCATGTCCGCGCCGAATTCGCCGTGCTGCGGTGGAAATCCTTCGGCTGCGCAGCAGGCGAGAAAGTGTTCATATAACTTGTTGGCCAGTTCCGGGTCGGCAGCGTGGGAAAAACCGGGACGCCGGCTTTTCAAATCTGCGTAGAGTGTAAACTGGGACACGACAAGGAGAGAGCCGCCCACTTGCTCCAGGCTGCGGTTCATTTTGCCGTTTTCGTCTTCAAAGACCCGCAGGCGGCACACCTTTTCCGCCAGCTTCCGGGCCGTTTCCTCCGTGTCCTCCGGCCCGACTCCCAGGAGGACGAGAAAACCCTGCCCGATTTGCCCGTTGACACGTCCGCCGATGGTGACGGCCGCTTCTTTGACCCTCGTAACGACTGCACGCATGGGAATCCCTCCGAACTTTTCGTGATTTATCGGTTTCAGCATAACATACCAGGCTGATTCGTGCTATAATTTTCAAGCAAATCAATCCATTTCGGGAGGAGTTTTTGTTGCAGATGTCTTTTCTTTTTCCGCCGGCAACGGTCCGTTCGTGGCGGGCGGCCTGCGTGACAGCGGCTGTCCTGCTGCTGACGACGGTGTTCGGGCTTACGGCTGCCGTGGAGGCTGCCTCACTGCCGGCAGGGCCGGTTCCCATCTCGGAATACTCCAAGACGGATCCGGCGGGCCGCAGCCTTCTGCTGCGGTGGCACAAAGTGAAGGACGACGTTGCCTATGAACTGCAGTTGACGGCGCGGGGCAAGGTCTTTTGGTCGGATAAGCGGATTTATGTCAATGGGTATCATGTGGTACTGCCCGGGGATTTCCAGGAAAAATCCTTCCAGTGGCAGGTACGGGTCCTGGATTACGATGGCAATCCGGTAACGGAGTTTTCCGACCCGCAGAAGGTCATCGTGAATCCGCAGGTGCAGACCGACGTGTACCCCCTTCCCCTGAACGGGCGGAACCTGTTGGAGCTGGGCGAGTCGGAAGCAGCGGCCGGCCAGGAACGGGAACACGGTGCCGTGGTGCCGGTCCGGGGACGGGGCATCCCGGAGGGGCTGGAGACACCGGAACTGTATCCGTACCACGCAGGTACAACCCTTGTCTATCCGGTCTACAAGTGGGTTCCCGTGTCCGGCGCCGACCATTACGAAGTAGAAGTGCTACGGGACCTGCCTGTATCGAATGCGGCGGAAGCGGCACCGGAAAAGGTGGCGGAACGCCTCTATACGGACCACTTTGATGTCTATGACGATACACCCCGTATTTCCTACTGGCCCATGTATTGGCGTGTCCGTGCCCTGGACAAATCCGGCCGGCCGCTGGGAGTCTTTTCGCCGCCCCAGCGTTTTGCGGCCAATCCCATGGATAAGCACGCCGTCGGGACCCTGGGTGACAGCATCACTCACGGCGGCGGCAGCGTGTCCGGCGCTCCGTCGGACTGGGAGTACGACTACCAATTCTACTTGAAATTTGATACCATCAATCTGGGGCGGAGCGGTGACACCAGCGCCGAAATCGTTGCCCGCTTCGACCACGACGTGCTGCCTTTCCAGCCCCGCTATCTGCTGATTATGGCTGGTATCAACAGCCTCCGCGGCGATGTCCCGGCATCGTCCGTGATTGCAGATCTGGAGACACTGCGTCAAAAATGTCTCGTCAACGACATCCGGCCCGTCTTTTTGACGGTGCTGCCGCTCAACCCGGACAACATCCGCAAGGTCATCGGGCAGGAGACAGCGCCGGACTGGAAGGGGAAATTGGCCCGGGTCAACCAATACATCCGCACGCAGCCCCACATCGACCTGTATACGAAATTTACGGAAGGGCAGCCGCTGCCGTCCTCCCTGTCCGTAGACGGGCTGCATCCGGGCGTGGAGGGAAAGCAGCGCATTGCGGCGGCAATCAACGAACAGTGGGACGCCGTGGTGGCCCAGTATGAAAAAAACTGACGGACGACGGCTGCGTCCGTGGAAGGGAGATCAGATATGGCACTCTATGCGATAGGGGACCTGCATTTTTCCGGCGAACCGCCGGCGAAGCCGATGGATGTCTTCGGGGACCACTGGCAGGATCACCGTGCCAGAGTGGTGCAGCACTGGACGGAGACGGTGAAGCCGGACGACTGGGTCGTACTGTGCGGCGACTTGTCATGGGGCATGCGCCTTGACGAGGCTTTGCCGGATTTGGAGGCCATTGCCGCCCTACCGGGCCATAAGGTGGTTGTGGAGGGAAATCACGATTACTGGTGGTCGTCCGTTAAGAAGATGAGCGAAGCGACCGGTGGCGCTTTCCAATTTCTCCGCAATTCCTTCGCTGCTGTCGACATGGCGCAGGGACCGGTCGGCCTGTGCGGCAGCCGGGGCTGGCTGCTGGAAACCTGTGAAAATTTCGACCCGGACAAGGATAAAAAAATCCTCGAGCACGAGCTGCTCCGCGTCCGTGCTTCCCTCGACGCAGCCCGGTTGGCAGGCCTGACGGAACTGGTGCTGGCCTTGCATTACCCGCCTTTTTACCAGGCCGGCGAAGCATCCCCGTTTGTGGACCTCATTGCAGAATACGGCGTGCGGCATTGTGTCTTCGGCCACATTCACGGAGAGGAAGGAGCGGAAACGGTCTTTCAGGGCGAGCGGGACGGCTGCCTGTACCAGCTGGTCTCGTGCGACACGAACGATTTTACGCCGGTCAAAGTGATGGACTGAAGCGGAAAGAAATGTCCAGGATGCAGGCGGATCTTCTCGGAGTGGGTTCCTGCCCGCTGCCTTAACTTTTTGACAAAAAAGGTTGACAAGGCAGGGGGAGTCCGTTATAATTATCTTGCTGTTGAAAAACAGTACATGACTCCGTAGCTCAGCTGGATAGAGCGTTTGACTACGAATCAAAAGGTCGAGTGTTCGAATCACTCCGGGGTCACCATGTAGAGCCAATCCGCGATGTGCAAACATCGCGGATTTTTTGTTGGGTAGCCCAAAGGTAGCCCACTTGGCAAAAAGTTTATAAGTTTTATAAGTTAAGAAGTGTTGTACAGTGTTTGGAGTTTTACACTATACAGCACTTTTTTGTTTATCCATCGCCGCTATCCGCGCATGCGGGACATGCGTTGTCATACCGGCTTGCTATAATAAAGAAGGTTAGGACTCTTTGATTGAGAACAGGAATGAAGGCAACAGGTCGGACAATTACGACTTGAGTTCAGCCGTTCCAACCCAGCTGCTTTCGCTATTTTAGGGGGTGTGTATGATGGCAAAAGATAAGCTGCATATCGTCGATCGTCCAGAGCCGGGCGAAGAATACAAACGGGCGTGGCTTTCCACCGGCATGTATCTGGAGTCCTTGTTCAAACGCTACAACAGATACTTGAAAGATGAACATACAGGGTTTTGCTGGTTGCGGGCAGAACCTGTCAGCCCCACCTTTGATTCCATGAATTTCCGGTTCAAAAATCAAGTGTATTCTGTTTTGATTAATCTCGTATCCGACGGCCATTCCTACTTATCGAAAAGGCAAAAGGACACGCAGATTGAAGTTTGTAACGCCAATGACATGATTCCCTGTCTGTTCACTGTTTCTCTGGAGGATATGCGTCCGGTGGAGCCAGGTTGGAATTTGCGCCATACCGTGACGAAAGCAATCGTTGATCCAAAGAAAATGTCCACGGACGCCCCGCGTCCGGTTTCTGAATGGGAGCTGGCCAACTGGGGAATCTCTTTTGTGAAGGACGATCTTGAACAGAAAGGCTACAAGGTTCTATCCTTTACGGATGCGCCGGGTATATTCCCGCAGATGTGGTTCGAGGATTCCCAGGGAAGACGATCCTGGGTTCAAGTAGTGGTAAATGAGTCGGAAAAGCCGCCGGATTATTCCGATTCCCCATTGGAAAACTACCCCGGCTATCTGGCCAGAGTCAGCCTTACCCCTCTTGGAGGAGATCCCGTCATATTCCGTTCCCGGCCTGCTGACATTGAGTTCGAGGGGCTGGAAAGGATTTGAAAAGTCTAATACCTCTGGATCTGCGAGTGAACAGGCCGAGTGTTTGAATCACTCCGGGGCTGCCATGAAAAACAATCCGCGGTGCTTAGGCATCGCGGATTGTTTCGTTCTGCCTTGATTTGCCGCGCCGCCGCCATGCTGCCCCGTCTCCGGGTCTGGCCGGTCGGCTGGAAACACGCGGCCGGAAAATTGACTTACTTTTATGTCCATTGTATAATGTAGACGTTGTTATGGCTGTTGTATCAAAGCCGAAACTCCGCATGAACAGCGGAAAGGGAGAGAGTCTCCCGGACAATTGGAAAAACCTGGGAGGGTTATTATGGAAGAGAAATATGCACCCCATGCCATTGAATCCAAATGGCAAAAATACTGGGAAGAGCATAAAACATTCAAGCGTGAAAGAGACGAAAAGAAGCCGAAATCCTACGTGCTGGAAATGTTCCCGTATCCGTCGGGTAACCTGCACATGGGCCATGTGCGTAACTATTCCATCGGCGATGTCGTAGCCCGTTTTCGCACGATGAAAGGATACAACGTCCTGCATCCCATGGGATTCGATTCGTTCGGCATGCCGGCAGAAAATGCGGCTATCCAGCACGGAATTCCTCCGAAGAAATGGACGCTGGACAACATTGCCAATATGACCCGGCAGTTGAAAGCCATGGGACTGTCCTACGACTGGGACCGCGAAGTCATTACGTGCCAGCCGGAGTACTACAAATGGACCCAGTGGTTCTTTGAACTGTTCTACAAGCGCGGCCTTGCCGTCAAGAAGGAATCGTCCGTCAACTGGTGCGACCACTGCAACACGGTCCTGGCCAACGAACAGGTCGTGGACGGCAAATGCTGGCGCTGCCACAATGAGGTCCACAAGAAACAACTGAGCCAGTGGTTCTTCAAAATCACGGATTATGCCGAAGAACTCTTGAAAGACATGAAAGAGATCCCTGGCTGGCCGGAACGCGTCAAGACGATGCAGGAGAACTGGATCGGCCGTTCCGAAGGCCTGGAATTCAGCTTCGACATCCCGGCCCTGGGCGAAAAGCTGGCGGTCTACACGACCCGTCCCGACACGATCTACGGCGTCACGTTCGTCGTCATCCCGCCGGAACATCCGCTGGTCGCAAAGATTTTGGAAAACAACCCGAAACGGGCGGAACTGGAAGCTTTCTGCAATAAAATTAAAAATACATCTGATATCGAGCGCACGTCGAGCGAGTCGGAAAAGCTTGGTATGTACACGGGCTATGACTGTGTTCATCCGCTGACGGGGCATAAAGTCCACATCTGGATCACGAACTACGTGCTGTACGATTACGGCACGGGCGCCGTCATGGGCGTGCCCACAGGCGACCAGCGTGACTGGATGTTCGCGGAAAAGTACGGCATCGAAAAGATCCTGACCTTGCAGCCGAAAGACCAGGAACTGAAGCTGGAAGAAATGACCCACGCCTACGAAGAAAAGGATGGCGTCCTCGTCAATTCCGCCCAGTTCACCGGCATGGAAATGCACAAAGCCATGGGCGCCATCATGGACTACATGGAGGAAAAAGGTCTGGGCAAACGCCGCGTCAACTATCGTCTGCGCGACTGGCTCATCAGCCGCCAGCGTTACTGGGGCGCTCCGATTCCTATCATCTACTGCCCGCACTGCGGCGAAGTCCTGGTACCGGAAGATCAGCTGCCGGTCCTGCTTCCGGAAGATGTCAAATTCGACGCGGGCGCAAAATCGCCGCTGGCGACTTCCGAAAGCTTCCTGCATTGCAAGTGCCCGAAATGCGGGGCCGACGCAACGAGGGAAACGGATACGATGGACACGTTCCTGTGCTCGTCCTGGTACTACCTGCGCTATACGGATCCGCACAACGACAAGGAGCCGTTCGCCAAGGAAGCCAACGCATACTGGGGACCTGTGGATCAGTATATCGGCGGTATTGAGCATGCGATCCTGCATCTGCTCTATTCGCGCTTCTTCCTGAAAGTGCTCCGTGACGCCGGCCTCGTCGATTACGACGAACCGTTCACCAACCTGCTGACGCAGGGCATGGTCATCAAAGACGGTGCCAAGATGTCCAAGTCTCTGGGCAACGTCGTATCGCCGGAAGAAATCCTGTCGAAATACGGTGCCGATACGGCCCGCCTCTTCATCCTCTTCGCCGCTCCGCCGGAGCGTGAACTGGAATGGAGCGACCGCGGCGTTGACGGCAGCTACCGCTTCCTGAACCGCGTCTGGCGCATTGTGTACCACTTCCGCGATGTGCTGGCGAAGAAAGCGACATATGATGTCGCCGCCCTGGACGAACCGGACAAGGATTTGCGGCGCGCCCTGCACGCTTCCATCAAGAAAGTGACGGAAGATATCGACACGCGCTTTAACTTCAATACGGCCATCAGCTCCCTGATGGAACTGGTCAATGCCCTGTACGCCTATAAGGACGCCAAGGCAGAACCCAATGAAGGGCTGGTGTATGACGTCGTCCGCAACCTGCTGCTCCTCCTGGCACCGTTTGTGCCGCATATTACGGAAGAGCTGTGGCACGAAGTCATTGATGACACGACGAGTGTCCACGACCAGTCCTGGCCGACCTATGACGAAAGCGCCTTAAAGGTTGCCACCGTCGAAATCGTCGTCCAGATCAACGGCAAAGTGCGGGACCGTCTGGTGGTTCCGTCCGATGCCGACAAGGCCGCGCTGGAAAAAGCAGCCCTGGCCGACAAGCGTATCCAGGAATTGATCGGTGCTGGTACGGTCCGCAAGGTGATTGCTGTTCCGGGCCGCCTGGTCAATATCGTTGTAAAATAACATAAAAAACATAAAAAATGCGCCCGGCATTGCCAGACGCATCTGTAAGGAAATCGGGGGATTTCCGGCCTGTGCCGGAAGTCCCCTTTTGTTGTTGGGGGAGAAAGAAGGGAATGTGCAGCAAAAACAACTTACCAAAGCAATTCTTTTATGCGGCAGCGTGCTGCTGTGTGGCGTAGCGGCCTGGTTCGGCCCGTTGGGCTGGTCCGGGAGCACACGGGAAACGACGGGAGCGGAATGGTCCGGTGTGACCCCGGAACGGGGTGGCTCTGCCGGGGACATATCCCGCGGGGCCGGTTCCGGGAAGAACGGCGAAGCAGCAGAATGGCAGGCCAGGAAAGGGAAAGGCGCCGAAGTGACAGTCTGTGTCAGTGGCGCGGTCCAGCGGCCTGGATTGTACAAGGTCCCCAAGGGAACCCGCGCGCGGGACGTACTCCTTCTAGCGGGCGGCTACACCTTTGACGCCGACCCGGACCGGGTCAACCTGGCCAGGGCCTGCAAAGACGGTACGCACATCCGCGTTCCGCGGCTGTCGCAAAAACGGCTCAGGGAGCGATTGCAACGTCCGCGCGGCTGAGCGTCCGCAGGGCCGTTTCCAGAATGCCGACGGCCTGGACAAAATCTTCCGTGCGCGCGAATTCTTCCGGCGAGTGGGAGACACCGCCCCGGCACGGGATGAACAACATGCCGGTCGGGCAGTACGAAGCCCAGTTCATGGCGTCGTGACCGGCCCCGCTGGGCATTTCCATGTACGGGATGCCGGCTTCGCGGCAGCACGAAGACAAAAAGTGGATAATGCCGTTGTCCAGGGGAACCGGATTGTCGTCGTACAACAGATCGACGGACAAGGGGACGCCACGGCGTTTTGAAACGGCATGTGCCCTGTCTACGATTTGCTGCAGGACTTCGTCCTTGGCTTCCTTGGAAATGCTGCGGATGTCGATGCCGAGCCCAGTTTCTCCGGGTACGACGTTCATGGCATTCGGCTCGACAGATACCATGCCGACGGTGCCGACAACGGGTGGATTCGTGTGAGAGCGCGCTGCTTCTTCCACGGCCAGAACGACCTCGGCGGCAGCACAAAGTCCGTCCTGCCGCAGGGCCATGGGAGTGGCACCACTGTGGTCGGCACTCCCGTGAAAGTGCATTTTCAACCGCGTCGGAGCGGCAATGCCCGTGACAACACCCAGCGGCAGGCCTTTCTGTTCGAGCACCTTGCCCTGTTCGATGTGCAGCTCCAGGTATGCCGCCAGGGGGCGCGTATACAGGCACGTTTCAATGTCGTCGGGACGGAGCCCGCGGCTTTGCAGTACTTCGTAAATGCTGTTGCCGTATTTGTCATGATATTTGAAGAGGTCTTCTTTCCTCAGGAACCCGCGCATGAACTTGCTTCCTGCGGTGGAACATCCGAAACGGCTGGACTCCTCGCACATGAAGAGGGCAATTTCCAGGGGCCGTTCGTTGATGAACCCGTCTTCCTGCATACTGCGGACGACCTCAATGGCTCCCAGGATGCCGCAGATACCGTCATAGTTGCCGCCTTCGGGGACGCTGTCGGAGTGGGAACCGCACATCACGGCCGGCAGATCTTCCCGCGTGCCCCGGCGGTGGCCGATGACATTGCCGAACGCATCCGTCCGGATTTCCAGGCCGGCTTCCTGCATGAGTCCCATGAGGTACCGCCGCCCTTCCCAGTCCGTGGTGGTAAAGGCGACACGGTTGATGCCCTTTGCTCCGTGGGCGTTCGTCGTAATGGTTGCCATATGATCCAGCTGTGCTTGTAAACGTGTTTCAGAAATCATAAAAATCCTTCTTTGTCTGATTTATCCATCGTTGCGATTGTTATTTCTCTTGTCCCGTGTCCGTTTCGCCGTGTGCGGGATATTCCTATTGTAGAGTCTTTCGTAAAATTTGTAAATATGTGTCGCTTCGACAGTTGCCTTTTTCCAGAGGGAGGATACAATAGAAATATATGAAACCGATAAAGGAGGGGATATTGTGTCAGTTTTCCCGTTGCTTCCATCACATCCTGTGCCGGAAGGCACATTACACCGTGCGCCGCACCGTTCCAAGACTACGTTGCTGGCCCTTGCCGCCGTCCTCTGCTGCCTGACGGCGTTTCTGTCCGGTTGCAGCTCCCAGGCGGTCTCCCAGCCGGCACCGGGCTCTGGCGGCAAGGCTGCGCAGGTGGTCAAGACCTGGACAGACGATCCCCAATGGCGGCTCGATGTCGAACCCCGTACCAATCTGCTCCGGAACTTCCGTGTAGATGCTGCGCTGAAACTGGTTGGCAGCGGCCAGCCGACGCCGGAAGCCCTGGCAACCGTCCGGGACCGCCTGGCTCCCTATGGCTGCATGGATTCCGTGACGGTGTGGGACGTGGACCTGCGCCAGGAGTCGCACGGCTTTTTGAACGGCCTGGCCGTCAGCTGGCACGGCCCGGACAATGCCTTGAATAAAGGAAAAGATGCTGCTGCTGTCCGCAAGGAGGAAAAGAAGCAGCTGGCCGATGCAGTCGGAAAGGATGTGACACTGACGCCCATGGGCAATGCCGATGTGGCGCAGGGATTGAGACCGCTGAAAGTGCACGTCACCAGCTATTCGACGGAGGAAGAGGAAGCCCAGGCTGCAGGGTTCCGCTATTTCCGCGTCGCCGCGACCGATTTTGTCTGGCCGGAACCGCAAGCTATTGATGCTTTCGTGAAATTTTATGACAGCCTGCCGGCAAAACGGGGCTGGTTGTATTTCCATTGCCACGCCGGTCACGGGCGCACGACGACATTCATGGTCCTGACGGAAATGCTGGAACGGCCGGCAGAGTCGGCAGACCAGGCCATTGCCCGGCAGAAGGGACTGGGCGGAGCCGATTTGTCTCACGGGCACCGGTATGAAATGCTCCAGCAGTTCCACCGGTACGTTCAGTATCGGAACCGGACTCCGAAGCCTCTTCCGTGGAGTCAGTGGATCGCGGCACACGGCGGGGACCAGGGAGGACGCTGAGTGGAAAAAACACCCTTCTCGTTCCGCACGATTCTCTTTATATCGTTTTGTTTCTTTTGCGCCGGCGATGCGCTGGGCATCTCCGCCGGCCAGCCTGCCCGGTGGTGGCCCGTGGCAGCAGCGCTGCTGGCGGCCGGGGGATTGGCCCGGTACCAGCGGGAACCACTGCTGGCGGTGTTTTTTCTGTGCGCCGGCGCCGGCGGCTTTCTGCTGGGAACGTCCGACGGTCCCGTGCGGCAGGCATGGCACCAGCGGTACGGCACGGAGGTGGCGCTGACAGGGGAGTGGGAACCCGCTTCCCTGGCATCCAGGGAACAGGGGATGGCAGGAACGTTTGTAGTGCACCATCCCCTGCCTGGCAAGATACGGGTATTCCTGCGCGGGTCGCCGCCGGACTTGCCGCCGCCGGATACGTGGTCAACACGGCAGATGCAGCTTCGTGGCGTGGTGCGTTCCCAAATCTTCCGCGCCAATCCCGGCTGTTACAACAGCGCGCTGGCAGCGCGTGTCAAGCGCGTGTACGGCCGCATGTCCGTGTCGGCGGGAGACTGGAAGGTCCTGCCGGCCAGGGCGTCCCTGCTGCACCGCTGGGAAGGAGCCGTCCAACAGGAAAAGACGCAGCTGCTGCGCCGGCTGCGACGCTCGGAAGGGGCCCTGCTCTTGGGCATGGTCCTCGGGGGCTATGAGGGAGTCCGCGAGGAAGATGCCGAAGTGCTGCGGCAAAACGGACTGGCACATCTGATGGCTGTTTCCGGAACCCATGTGGCCCTGCTGCTGGCTTTTGCCTGGCTGTTCCTGAAGCGGTGGGAAAGCCCTTGGAAAACAGCGTTCCTGCTGGGTCTCCTGGCGGCCTATGCTGTCGCCTGCAGCCTGCGCCCGGCTGTCCTGCGGGCAGTCTTGATGGCGTCGGCTTTGCTATGGGGCCGTCTGCGGGGGCGTCGAACCGATCCGCTGCGTCTTCTTCTTCTCGTGGCGTGGGTTCTGCTGCTCTGGCAGCCCCTGTGGCTTGTCGATGTGGGATTTCAATTATCGTTCGTCACGGTGGCAGGCCTGTTGCTCTGTTGTCCCCGGGTGCAGGAATGGATTCCCGACCGGTGTCCGGGAGAACTGCGGGCGATGCTTGCCGTGACAGTGACAGCCCAGTTGGTGACGGTACCTTTTCTGGTCTGGTATTTCCACCAGTTTGTTCCGTTATCCCTGGTCAGCAACCTGCTCCTTGTGCCGGCCATGGAAGCAGCCGTGCTGTTGTTCCTGCCGGTCCTGGCCTTCTCGCTGCTGGCACCGGCCATCTGCGCGGCAGCGGCCTTGCCGGCGGAATTTCTCTTGTCCGGCGTTCTGCAGGCCGGGCGGTGGCTGGCTGCCCTGCCGGGATCCGTCATAACTGTCGCCGACTGGGGATGGCTTCGTTCGTTGGCATACTACGGCTGCCTGGCCCTGATCCTGGACGCGGGACCCTGTGTCTTTGTGCCTGCCAGGCCCCGGCGGCTCCTGCTGGCCCTGCTGGCGGCCATTTTGTTCCTGCCGTCCGTCACGGCCCGCCTCGGTCCCCATCCGCTGGATGTCCACTTCCTCGACGTGGGCCAGGGCGATGCGGCTTTATTGCGAACCCCCGGCGGACGTGCCGTCTTACTGGATACGGGGGGCTTGCGCGGATACGACACAGGGAGGCAGATCGTCCTGCCTTACTTGCGCTTTTACGGCCTGACCGGGCTGGATGTCCTGGTGTTGAGTCATGGCGACGAAGACCACGTCGGCGGCGCCCGCACGGTGGTGACGTCCCTGCCGGTGCGGGAGCTCTGGCTGGGACAGGGGGCCGATACGCCGGCAGTAGCATCCCTGCTGCGCCATCTGCCGCAGGAGACGAAAGTGGTGCGTCTGCGCCGTGGCGAGGTGCGTCACATCGGGGATGCGGTGTTCCTCGTGGCCGGCGACGGCAGCGGGCAGGATGTCCAGCACACGATGCCGGAAACAGAAACAAACGCTGCGTCCTTGATTCTGGCTGTCCGCGTGGGGACGAGGACGCTGCTCTTTCCGGGAGACGCCGGTCAGGATACGGAGGAAGCGGCCCTGCCCTGGCTCGGTCCGTGTGATGTACTGAAGGTGTCGCACCACGGAGCGCGGACGTCGTCGTCTCCGCAGTTCCTGGAACGGCTTCGTCCCCGGTGGGCCGTCGTGTCTGTCGGGCAGGGAAACCGGTACGGACACCCGTCACCCGATACCCTGTCGCGGTTGGACGCGGTGGGAGCCGAAATCCTGCGGACCGACCGGTTGGGAGCCATCCGCCTCGTTTTTGACGATTCGGGCGGCCGATGGTATAGTTATAAACGACAAAAAGAGGGCTTTGCCACGTAAGGCAGAGTGCCGGAAGGGAGATAGACATGGCGGGAAATCAGAGCAATGCTGCCCTGTCGGGAACAATCGCAGCGGAAGTCTTTCTCCGCCAACTGACAGCGGAAACGATGCCGCCGGTCTTGTGTGTGGTCGGCGAAGAAGCCTATTACCAGGATCAGGTCCTGGACAAAGTGTGGAGTATCCTGTTCGACGGAGTGCCGGAAGAGGAACGGGACATTACCGTTTTCGCGGAGCAAACGGACCTGCAGCAATTGGAAACACAGGTGAACACGTATCCTTTTTTCGGCGGGCACGTCGTCGTCCGCATCACAGATCCGCAGCTCCTCAATCCGCCGCAACGCAAGGAAAAGGACAAGGAGAAGCCGAAGAAGCAGCGGGGAACGAAAACGGCGGCGGCAGCTGCTTCCCCACAGGAACGGCTGCAAGCCATTCTGTCGGATGTACCGGACTTTGCCACGGTTCTCATTCAGGCGGAAAAGCTCGACGGCCGCCGTCCTCTGACCAAGTTTCTCAAACAGCATACGTGCTATGTCACCTGCGATCCGATTACGGCCAGGTACCTGCCGGCATGGCTGCAGAAAGAAGCGGCTCTCTACGGCGGACGGTTTACGCAGGATGCCGTCGGCGCCATTATGGAGTATGTGGAGACGGCGGACAAGGAACCGCCCCTGCTGATTTTGGAGGGCGAGGTGAAGAAAATCGCCCTTTTTGCAGGAGAGCGCAAGGAATGGAACGCCGACGACGTGGCGGCTCTGTTTTCCGGACTTCCGGAGGCGGGCAGCTTCGCCATGAACCGGGCCATTGCCGCCAGGAACGGCAGGGAACTTCTCTTCCTGCTGGCGGACCAGAAAAAGCGCAAAGTGTCTCCGATCCTGCTGCTGGCCAAGCTGACGGCAGGCCTTCGGAACCTGGCCCGCGTCAAAGAAACCGCCACGGTGCCGGCACCGGTCCTGGCCCGGGAACTCGGCAAATCGCCCTTCGTCGTGAATATGTGGCGCCGGGATGGTGCCCGCTATACGGCACGGCAGCTGACGCACGCCCTGTGGCAGCTGGACCGGCTGACAGAGGACATCCCGATGGGGCAGGCCGGCGATTTGGAGCAGCAGTACCGCCGACTGGAGGAAATCCTGCTCGTTTTGTGCGCGTAACCCGGTCCCCTATATACGAATGGTCCGGGATATGATACAATGATTCTGTTCTTTTTGTACTATGAATATGCCGTCCTGTGTAGTACGGCTGTCGGGTGAGAAAAGGGGGTAAGGCGGTACAACCGCCGGAATTATGGAAAAATCTGCGTTGCTGTACATTATCAAACCGGAGCAGCAGAATAAGGAATCCCTGTTGCAGATCCTGTCGGACCACAAGGAAATCCAATATGTGTCCCTCATGGGGGTGGACCTTGCGGGCAACGATACGGATGAAAAGATTCCTATTAACATTTTCCTGCACGATGTAGATAAGTTCCTCTACGGCAGTGCAGCCCAGACGGACGGTTCTTCCGTGGTCCTGCCGGGAATTGCCACGTTGAATGACGCCCGCGTCGATATGACTGTTGACCGGGAAGTCAACTGGTATGTGGATTACAACTACGAGCATGTGGACGAAAGCACGGGCAAAATTGTCGGTACACTGCGTCTGCCGTGCTTCCTGATCCATAACAATACCTTCGTCGATTCCCGCTCCCTCCTGAAGGAGACCTTGTCCTACATGGAGAAGGAAATCCTTGCTCTGCTGAAAAAGTATCCCCATATGCCCGGGTTGGAACATGTCGACGTGGAACAGATCGACCATTTGGATTTCACGACGGCGACGGAGCTGGAATTCTGGGTTAAGTCGCCGCGGGAAAAATCTCCTATTGAGGCGTTGTCTTCGTCCCAGGTCATGCAGGAGCAATACTGGCAGCGTACACGCGGCAATGTCCGCACTGCCCTGGAACAGACCATCGAGACGCTGGAACTCTACGGCCTGAAACCGGAGATGGGACATAAGGAATGCGGCGGCGTCAAGGGACAGATTGACGAGAACGGCCACATGACCCACATCAACGAACAGCTTGAAGTAGACTGGAAGTACAACACAGGACTCCAGACGGCGGACAATGAAATCATCGCCCGTATAGTGGTCAAAGAGCTGTTCCGCCTGAACGGTATGGAAGTTTCGTTCCAGGCCAAGCCGATCCAGGGGGTCGCCGGCAGCGGGGAACACACCCACGTAGGCCTGGCGGCCACCATGAAAGACGGCCGCGTTGTCAATCTCTTTGCCCCGAAAGACATGCACAAAGACTTTTTGTCTACCCTCGGCTACGGTGCCCTCATGGGTATTTTGAAAAACTATGAAGCGGTCAATCCTTTTATTTCTGCGACGAGCGACGCCTTTAATCGTCTGAAACCGGGCTTTGAAGCGCCGGTCTGTGTTGTTACCTCCCTGGGCTTGTCGCCGGAAGTCCCGTCCCGGAATCGGACGATTCTGGCAGGCGTGATCCGCGACATTGACAATCCGTTGGCAACGCGCTTCGAGATGCGTTCGCCCAATCCGTATACGAACACGTACATTGCCATTGCGGCCTTCTATCTGGCTGCCCTGGACGGCATGAAAGCCTGCGCCGCCAGCGGCCGCACACTGAAGCAGCTGGAACGGGAAATTTCCAAGAAGTACGGACAGAAGGGATTCTATCTGGAAAAGAACCGGGAGTACCGGACGGAGCAGGATGTCTTTGAACATTTCACGGAGGAAGAACGGCGGAAACGGTTCGGAGAACCGCCGGCCACTGTCTGGGAAAACATGCAGGGCTGGGAGAAATATCCGGAAAAGAAACAGGTGCTTATGGCAGGAGGAATCCTGACGCAGCAGATTCTGGATTCTTTCGAAGAAGGGGCTTTGATCCGCTGGAAGACAGAAATCCTGAACCGCATCATCCCGCAGACGCGGCTCGAAGTCCAGTCCTGCAAGGCTCTGCACGACGAGACGGCCACGGCTTACGACAAGGCACAGTGGAAGAAGGTGCAGGAAGTGAGGGAGAAACTGGCGAAAGATTCGTCCCGTACCTCCTGCGTGTTCACGGAAATCCGGAAGGCCATGGAAGCCGGCGACTACAGCAAGGCGTCGGACAAATTCCTGGAAATGCAGCGGCTGCGTGACGAGATGGTACGCCGCTACCACGTGTATGCCCAGAACATTCTGGATTGACGTGGCAGTTCGTGCGCGGGTTTTGAGGACAAGCGTTCTGCAATCGTAACTTATACGTACAAATTCAAGTTGTCAGACCGGCGGAGTTGTGGTAAAATACTAAAAGCATTTGACCCGCCGGTCTGTTTTTTTTGCCCGGCAGGCCGCGGTACAACAGGAGAAGCTTCTAGGAGGATAACAATGAATTTTGCGTTAAACGAAGACCAGCTCGAACTGCAGAAGATGGTTCGCGAGTTTGTGGAAAAGGAAATCACCCCGATCGCTGGTGAACTTGACGAAGAGAATGCCACCAGACCGGAATTGTTCAAGATAGCGGAAGAAATGGGTCTTCTGAATGTTATCGTTCCTGAGGAACTTGGCGGCCCTGGCCTGGACAGTGTGGCCGTTGCCGCCATCTACGAAGAACTGGGCAAAGGCTGCGCCGGTGTCGCAACGTCCATCGCGGCCAATTCTCTGGCAACGGCTCCTGTGCTGCTGGCGGGCAACGACGAACAGAAAAAGATGTGGTGCGATGTATTGAACAATGGCGGCCTCGCCGCCTTCGCCCTGACGGAACCCGGTGCCGGTTCCGATGCAGGCAGCGTCTCTACCCGCGCCGTGCACAATAAAGAAGAACAGACGTATACCCTGAACGGGACCAAGGCGTTTATCACGAACGGCGGCATTGCTGATATCTACCTGATTTTCGCAAATACCCGCAAAGACGGTGGTATCCGTGGCCTGACGGCTTTCATCGTACCCCGGAATACGCCTGGCTTTAAAGTCGGGAAGAAAGAAAATAAGATGGGCATCCGCCCGTCCAATACGTGTGAGCTGATTCTGGAAGACGTAGTGGTTCCGGAAGCGTATCGCGTCGGACGGGAAGGACAGGGTTTCCGCATTGCCATGAATACCCTGGATTCGGCCCGGCCTTTCGTCGGTGCCGTTGCGGTCGGCCTGGCCCAGGCTGCGTTGGACGAAGCGGTGGCTTACTCCAAGGAACGCCATCAGTTCGGCCAGCCTATTGCTGCCTTTGAAATGATCCAGTCCATGATTGCCGACATGGCTATGAAGATCGATGCAGCACGCCTGCTCGTATATCGTGCCTGCTGGCTGCGGGATCAGGGTGTCAACTTTACGAAAGAAGCTGCCATGGCCAAGTGCTACGCGGCTGATGTGGCGATGCAGGTCACGACAGACGCCATCCAGATTATGGGCGGTTACGGCTACTCCAAAGATTATCCTGCCGAAAAACGCATGCGCGACGCCAAGATTATGCAGATTTACGAAGGCACCAATCAGATCCAGCGTCTGGTCATTGCCAACAAGGTCATTTATTGACCGGTCGGAAGATTTTGAGAATTTTGTGATACAAGGCCGTTGTTTGGTGACAAACAACGGCCTTTTTTGTTATAATTTCCTTATACGATGAAGGCCGTCCCCGGAAGGGAGACAGTTGGAGTAATACAGAGCCGCCTGGCGGCAGGAGAAAATACGTTCATGATATTGCTTTGGTTGGCAGCCCTGGTCGTCGTGGCGGACCGGGTCACGAAATACCTGGTCGTCACGCACATGGCCGAGGGGCAGTCCATTCCCCTGGTGGACGGGATTTTCCACCTGACCTATATCCTCAACCCCGGTGCCGCCTTCGGGATGATGGCCCACAGCCGGACGCTGTTTCTGGCAGTCGGTGCGGCTGTCGTGGTGGCAGTCCTGTATTTTCGCCGGGCCATCCTTGCCGAGGGCCTTTGTATCCGAATCGGTACAAGCCTGTTTCTGGGCGGGGCCCTGGGAAATTTGTGGGATCGCGTGCAGACGGGCCTTGTCGTTGATTTTCTGGACTTTCGTATCTGGCCGGTGTTCAACGTAGCCGATATTGCCATCTGCGTCGGCGTAGCCCTGGTCGCCTGGGGAATTTTCCGGAAGGAGGACCGGTAATGGAACAGGAGCTGTATGGGAAGGAGACAGTGCCTCCGGACGGGACAGCAGGGACAGACCGGACAGAGACCCTTACGGCCGGAGAGGAAGACGCGGGCAAGCGGGTGGATGTGTGGCTGTCGGAACAGCTCGACTGTTCCCGGTCGCATGCCCAACTGCTGTTGGGCGAAGGGAGGGTCCGAAAGGAGAGCACGCCTCCCAAGCTGCTGAAGTCCAATTATAAGGTCCGCGGCGGAGACGTAATCCGCGTGGAGCTGCCTGCACCGGCTCCACTGGAGGCGCAGCCGGAAAATATTCCTCTGGACATTCTCTACGAAGATGAGGACATCATCGTCCTTAACAAACCCCGGGGCATGGTGGTGCACCCGGCAGCAGGGCATCCCTCGGGTACTCTGGTCAATGCCTTGCTGTACCACTGTCACAACTTGTCTGGGATCAACGGCGTCCTCCGGCCGGGCATTGTACACCGTCTGGATAAGGATACGAGCGGCGTTATGATTGCCGCCAAGAACGACGATGCTCATCTGTCGTTGTCGCGACAGATAGCAGACAAGACGGCGCACCGCAGCTATCTCGCCGTCGTACGGGGCAACGTGAAGGAGGACCATGGCGAAATCATCACGCAGATTGCCAGAGACAAGACGGACCGCAAAAAGATGGCCGTCGTGACCGAAGGAGGACGCGAGGCCATTACGGACTATACAGTGCTGGAGCGGTACGGAAAGTACACGGTCGTCCGCTGTGACCTCAAGACGGGCCGGACGCACCAGATCCGCGTCCATATGGAGTATTTGGGATATCCTCTCGTCGGAGATCCGAAGTACTCTCCCAGGAAGGTGCCTTTTGCTATCGAAGGCCAGGCCCTCCATTCGTACACATTGGATTTTATCCATCCGCGGACCGGCCAGGCGATGCATTTTGAAGCACCGCTGCCGGCAGATATGCAAAAGATTCTCACACGTCTGCGGAACGGACAATTTTAAACGGCCCCGGCCGGGGGCCGGATCAGAGAGAAACGAGGCGTCATTATGGCAGATATGATCAAGAAAACCACTGTGATGGATGCTGACGGAATCCGCCGTGCCCTGGTACGCATCGCCCATGAAATCATTGAGCGGAACAAGGGCGTGGGAGACGTGGCTCTCGTGGGCATCCACACCCGCGGTGTTCCTCTGGCGGAACGCATTGCCGCGGAAATCCGGAAAATTGAAGGAGTCACGGTACCCGTGGGCACCCTGGACATTACCATGTACCGCGACGATTTGACGACCCTGGGTTACAATCCCGTCGTCCGGGGAACAGAACTAGACTTTGACCTGACGGGAAAAAACATCGTCCTCGTCGATGACGTCCTCTACACAGGCCGGACAATCCGCGCCGCACTGGACGCTCTCATGGATATGGGCCGGCCCCGCACCATCCAGCTGGCCGTCCTTATCGACAGGGGGCACCGCGAGCTCCCCATCCGTGCGGACTATGCTGGCAAAAATGTGCCGACATCACACCGGGAGGCTGTGGAGGTAACCCTGTCGGAGGAAGGAAAGACGGACGAAGTTGTGTTGGGTGATTTGCGCGAAGCGTAAGGATGCAGCAAGAAAGCAGGTGCAACATGAACGAGACGGAAAAATTGGTGGAACGTTGTAAACGGGAACGGAACGCGATCATGGCAGCGACGCTGGTGACACGGCTGAAAGGCCGCGGCTTTGACGCATATTATTGCGCCACGAAGGAAGAGGCCCTGCAGCAGGCCATCGCCTTGATTCCCAAGGATCACGTCGTGTCCTGGGGCGGCTCGGTAACGATCGGCCAGATCGGACTCCAGCAGTATTGCCGGGAACATTACCGCTGCCTGGACCGGGATACGGCAAAAACGCCGGAAGAACGGGCCGAAATCATGCGGAAGGCCCTCCTGTGCGACACGTTCCTATGCAGTGCCAACGCGTTGACGGCAGATGGAGAAATCGTCAACATCGATGGCAACGGGAACCGCGTGGCGGCCATGGTCTACGGTCCGCGCCAGGTCCTGTGCATCATCGGTATGCAGAAAGTCTGCAAGACGCTGGCTTCGGCCCTGGACCGTGCACACGAAACGGCAGCGACCCTCAACGGACGCCGCTTCCCTGACGGGAAGACCCCGTGCGAAAAAACGGGCCTTTGCTTCGATTGCAATGTGCCGGACACGATGTGCAATTATGTCCTCACTATCCGGCGCAGCAAGCCCATCGGAAAAATCAAAGTCATCCTTGTCGGTGAAGAAGTCGGATTCTGACTTTTGACCGGGAGTGTGGTATAATAACGTGTACGCTCCCTTCCGGGAGCGAGGCAGTACAAGGGAGGAATGTTAGGATGAAAAAATGGAGAATTTTGCTGGCGACCGTGCTGACGGTCCTCATGACCTGTTTGTCCGTGGCCGCCTTTGCAGCGGATCGGAGCGGGGACAATCCGTACAAAAATAACTATACCCAGGCAGCCAACCAGCTGCGCCGCCCCGGAACGGCCAAACTGGTTTATCTGTTTATGACACCGGACCGGCAGCCTTTGCCGGGCGTGACCATGATCTACAACACGACGAAGGGACACGACTTGAAGGCCGTAGCCGATTCCGAAGGGAAGGTTACGTTTGACGTCAAAGATTCGGAGCTGTTTTATATCCGGCAGGTTGAGTACAAGGGACAGACCTTCCCGGTCAGCGGCAGCGACGTCATCAACAACGTGGAAAAACAAGATGTCCGTAAAGGCATCGTGTTGTGGAACTGCATCGTCAAATACGGCGATGCCGCGTTCATGAGTTACCGCGGCAACTAAGGCGGCAGCGGGTGCGGACGGGAATCGGACACCCGGAAAAAAGAGCATAAAAAAGACGGATGGTGGAGAATTTCACCATCCGTCTTTGTTTTTGTGGGTGCGAATGCTGTTGCTTGCTGCCACACTGCGGAAGCCGATCCGTCACATGGAGCGGGGACGCAGCATCAGATTCTTCAGCTTTTCATTGACTTTGTGCATCCGGTTGATCGTCTTGGAGCGTGTGCGGTGCCGCGGTTTCATATCTTTCCGGGAACCGTAATCCTGGCGCTGGACGTAAGTGACTTTCAACTTGTCCGGATCGAGAAAATTCATGGCGGCCCGGGCGAAGGCGTCCGGTTCTGCCGTTTCGTCAATGGTGAACACGTCGGCCCCGACATAGCCGCGGTCCGGGTAAATGTGGAACGTGATATGCCCGCCGTAGCACGCAATAAACAGCGCGTAATCCAGGTCATTCTTTTCCTTGTAGATCTGGACGTCGTGCGGCGCCATGACATATTTCTCCGCCAGGGCAAAGAGGGCCTGCGACAACACTTTGCTGTCCTCCAAATGCTCTTCTTTACAATTGTACATGTCGATGGCAATCAACATTCCCGTAGATTTCACTGTATCTCTCCTTTTACCTTTCTGTCCTTCTGTCTTTTGCGGCGTGAACAGTTCTCAAAAAAGAAAATTCCGCTTACGGATATACACCGACATTATAGCAAAGAGGTCTTTCCCTGTCAAAAGATGCCCTGCCTGTGCTATAATGGAGCCATAACGAAGCGAGCGAGGTGGCCCTATGGAATGTCTGGAAGGAACGCTGGAAAATATCATTTTCCAGAGCGGTGACAATCGGTATTGCGTATTCCGTGTCAAAAGTGCCGCATGCGGTACGGTGACAGCGGTGTACCGCGGACCGGCGCCGTATTCCGGGGAAATGATCCGGGCCACGGGGCAGTGGGTACAGCATGCCCGTTTTGGCCGCCAATTTGCCGTCCAGCACTACGAGAGCGTCGAACCTTCGACGGAGCAGGGAATGGAGCGTTTTCTGGCTTCCGGCGCCGTCAAAGGCATTGGGAAGACCATGGCGGCGCGCATCGTGGAGCATTTCGGCAAAGATGCGTTGACTGTCCTCGCAGAGTCGCCGGAACGCCTGACAGAGGTAGCGGGCATCGGGGCCGCCAAGGCCAGAACGATTGGCGAATCGTTTGCGGAACTGTCGGAAATGCGCGGTCTAATGCTGTTTCTGGAGACGCATGAACTGAGCGGCAACTATGCAGGACGCATCGCCGCGGCCTACGGCTCGGAAGCCGTACCGCTGATCAAACAGAATCCATACCGCCTGATGACGGACATTGAGGGCATCGGATTTAAGACGGCGGACCGTCTGGCTCTGTCCCTGGGCTTCGAACGGGAATCAAAACTGCGCCTGGCAGCCGGCCTGGACTACGCCTTGTCCCAGGCATCGGGCAACGGACACACATGTCTGCCGGAACAGGAATTAACGGTCTTTGCGGCCCGCCTGCTGCAAGTCGACGAAGGCCCTGTCGAGCGGGTTTTCCAGGAATTATTGCGGGCGGATATCCTTTGCACGGCGGAATTGGGCGGCACGGTGTACGTGTACGACACGTTCTTGTACCGCTGCGAGACGGAAACGGCACGGCAGCTCCTGTTTCTGCGGGATCATCCCGACAGTCTGGGCCGCGTCGATCCGGAACGGATTATGGAAGATTGGCAGCGCGAAGCGGGAATTGAACTGGCGCCGGCCCAAAAAGAAGCTATCCGTGCTTCCCTGCGCTACGGTGTCCTGGCCCTGACGGGCGGCCCTGGTACCGGTAAGACCACGATTATCCGGGGTATCTTGTCTGTTCTCCAGCGGGCAGGCTGCACGGTCCTGCTGGCGGCACCGACGGGACGGGCGGCGCGGCGTCTTTCCGAGGCGGCAGGTGAGCCGGCCCAGACAGTACACCGTCTGCTGGAGTACAACGCGACGGGCATCTTCGGCAAAAACAGCGAAGACAGGCTGGACGCGCAGGCTATCATTGTGGATGAAGCGTCCATGCTGGATATTTCCCTCATGTACCGCCTGCTCGACGCGACGCCCCGCGGGTGCCGGCTGATTCTGGTCGGCGACGTGGACCAGCTCCCGTCTGTCGGCCCGGGCTCGGTTCTGAAGGATATCATCCGCAGCGGCCGTCTCCCTGTGGTACGGTTGACGGAAGTGTTCCGGCAGGCGGACCGGAGCGGCATCGTGCGGAACGCCCATAAGATCAACCACGGTGAAATGCCGGAATGCCGCCCTGGCAGCGATTTTTCCCTGGTGGAATTCGCCGACGAAGGAAAGGCGGCAGCATATCTGACGGAACAATATGTCCGGCTGGCTGGTTCGGACCGCTGGCAGGACGTACAGGTTCTGGCACCGATGCACCGGGGCTTGTGCGGCGTGCAGAACCTGAACCATCTGCTTCAGGAACGCGTCAACCCGCCGTCCCCGGACAAGGCGGAACTGCGCCGCCCGGACGGCGTCCTGCGCCAGGGCGACAAGGTCATGCAGATTCGCAACAATTACGAAAAAGAAGTCTACAACGGCGATGTAGGCCGTATCGTGGAAGTGTCGGGCAAGATGGTCCGCGTCTGGTTTCCGTATAAGGCGGAGCAGGAATATGTGACATATGCAGAAGGAGAGACAGACGAGCTGCAGCTGGCCTATGCCATGAGTGTCCACAAATCCCAGGGCAGTGAATATCCGATCGTTCTTCTGGCCCTGGTGCCGAGTCATTCTATTATGCTGCAGCGGAATCTTCTCTATACGGCGGTGACACGTGCCCGGGAACGGGTTCTCATCGTCGGCAGCAAGGCGGCCCTGCAGCGGGCAGTGTTGAACGACCGTACGCAGCAGCGGTATTCCCTGCTGGCAGAGCGGCTGCAGGAATCGGGAGAGATCCGTTGACAGGGAAGGAGGAAAAAGCGCGACTTTGATACGAGGCGGAGTGAGAACTTTCTTCCGTCAGGCCGTACAGGCAATGGAAGATGTCCTGTTCCCCCGGGATTGTTATGCCTGCGGTGCGGAAATCGAGACAGGCCTCTTGTGCCCGGCTTGCCGGAGATATCTCCTGGAATTGAAGGAATGGGGCAGCAGGGAAGACAGCAAAGGCTGGTTCTTCTTTACATACGACGAGAGCATCAAGGAAGTCATGCGGCGCATCAAATTCGAAAGAAACGGGACCCTGCTGGATCAGTGCGCCGAAGAGCTGGAAATCGTCTGGCGATCCGGGGCAGTCCGGCCAAAACTGGAACAGGATCTGGGAGTGCCCTTACATGATCTCGTCTGGTGTGGCGTCCCGACAGATGTACAGCGGCGCCGCGAGCGCGGGTACGACTTGCCGACGTCCTTGTTCCGCGGTCTGGCTGTCCTGTCCGGCGGGATCTGGCAGCCTTTGCTGTGCCGTACGAGACACACGGCTCCTATGTATGGTCTGGGGCCGGAAGAGCGGCGGCGGAATCTGGAAGACAGTATGGCCCTGCTTACTTCCGTCGATGGTAAAAATATCGTTCTGACTGACGATATTTTTACGACCGGCGCGACGTTTGCGGCGGCATCTGCCGTCCTGCTGGAAGGCGGGGCGGCTTCGGTACGGTGTCTGGCATTTGCCGGATCGGTAGAGAACCTGCGGTGAAGAACTGCGGCACGAAACTGGCGGAGCGGCACAACGGTACCAGGCCGGAAGGAAGGTCCGGCACGGAAAGAAGGCAGGAACTCATCCTGCCGGGGCAAGGAGGAATTAGGATGAAAGCAGAACAGAAATCGACAGGTGTTGACGGAGGGTTGACGTTCCAGTACGGCAATTTGTTTGGCGAGGGACGTCTGACGGAAGGCATGGTAGCGGAACTGCGCCCAGCGATGGAAGCGGCGTCCGCCGCTTTGCAGCAGATCGTGAAAACGGGCTTTGCCAAAGCCCATCTTTCAAAGGACGGCACGCCGGAACATGTCTATTTCCCGAGACAGGCCTATCTGAAAAAAGGCAACCCCAACGACGAAGAGTCCATTGCCCGCCTCGAAGCCATGGGAGAGGCCTGGCGCAATCATGTGGACGTCGCCGTCTTTATCGGTATCGGCGGTTCTTACCTGGGAGACAAAGTTCTCTTCGATCTGGCCACGAAACCCTATTGGAACCAGCTGCCCGCTGCAGCCCGGAACGGCCGTCCCCAGGTGTACTTTACCGGGAACAACGTGGATGGTGTGGCGACGCAAGGCCTGCTGGATCAATTGACATACCAGGCCAAAGCAGCCGGCCGTCCCTTGCATATCATGCTGGTGCCTATTTCCAAGTCGGGGACGACGATGGAACCGTTGAGCGCCTTTTCTGCCCTTCTGGTATACATGCAGAAGCACGCTGACCTGTTCCAGGTCGAGGTAACGGCAGTGACAGGACTGGACAAGGACGCGTCCCTGTTGTACCGCCTGGCCTGTGAAAATAACTGGCCTGCCTTGTCCATTCCGGAGGGCATCGGCGGTCGTTATTGTGTGCTGAGCAATCCCGGCCTTCTGATGGGCGCCATTCTGGGTTATGACATCCGCGCGCTTCTGGACGGAGCGAAGGAAATGGTCGAACGGTGCCTGCAAGCGGCACCGGAGGACAATCCGGCCCTGCTCAATGCTGCATTCAAATACCTGGCAGCAGAGAAACTGGGAGCCGACGTGGAGGTCTTCATGGGGTACGGGGACCAGCTCCGCTCGTTGGGAGACTGGTATGTCCAGCTCCTGGCGGAATCCCTGGGTAAACGGTGTGACCGGGAAGGCCGGACGGTGTACTACGGCCGGACACCCATTGTCGCGACGGGTACGACGGATATGCACTCCATGACGCAGCAGCATCAGGACGGCAGGCGCAACAAGGTCATCCAGTTCCTGGAAGTGGAACGGCCGGCCGTCACCCTGCCGGTTGCCAACCCCTTCCCAGGGGAACACGCTCTGGACCTGTATGCCGGCAAGGAAATGGACCGTCTCCTGAAAGCGGCCCTGGCTGCCAATGAAACGGCCCTGACCGGCGACGGGCGCTGCAATGCCCGCTACATCCTGCCGGCCCTGGAACCGCGTTATGTGGGGCAGCTGCTCATGTTCCTTATGCTCAGCGTGGCGTATGAAGGCGAATTGGCCGACGTGGATGCCTTTGACCAGCCGGGCGTGGAGGCGTACAAAAAGATTATGAAAGCCGACCTGGCCCGCTGAATCTCTCCGTTAGTTCTCTTGTTCTGCAACCGGAAATTGTACCGAATCGTACAATTTCCGGTTTTTTCTTGTGTAATTTTGCTGCGTCACAAACTCGTTACATCTTACCACTTGCATAAAGTCAAAAAGTCAAATATAATATAACAAAGGCCGAACCCTTTCCGCTTTACGGGGAAGGTCTGCAGTCCCCGCGGGGGACGGCCCGGCACGAAGCCGGGCAGGGAAAGAAAGCAGGTAGAATGATGAAAAATATGGCTGATGCGATAGAAAGTTTCATTATCGGGCAGATGCTGGCAGCAAGCCAGAATGCCGTTATGGTCCAGCGGAATGAGCTGGCGGATCGTCTTTCCTGCGCACCGTCGCAGATCAGTTACGTCCTGTCGACGAGGTTTACGCCGGAGAAGGGCTATCTGGTGGAGTCGCGGCGCGGCAGCGGCGGCTTTATCCGCATTGTCCGGATCCTGCCGGAGGAAGAACCGGAACAGGAGCCGACGGTGGAGGAAGTGCTCGATTACTGGTTCAAGAACCGTATGCTGACAGGGCGGGAACACGCGCTGCTGCAGTACCTCATGGGCATCCTGGATGTTCCGGAGGAGCAGAAGCGGGAAATCCTGCGACAGGCCGTCAAGAAGATGGTCCAGGCCAAGTGACCTTTCTGTCCGGAAGGAGGTACCTATGTTATGTGAACGTTGTGGCGAACGGGAAGCTACGGTCAACGTGGTGGCCGTCGTCAATAATAAAAAAGTAAGCAAGTGGCTTTGCAATGAGTGTGCCAAGGAATTTGCCGCCGAAGGTATCCGGGCAGGCAAAGAGGATGCCGAGACGGCCCGGAATTTTCTGGAAGAACTTTTCGGCACGATGGCCGCGCGAAACAGCGCAGATGAAAACGGGCAGGAACAGGGACGGACAACGCCCCTGAACCGCATTCTGCTTGACGCGTCCCGCCTGGCACAGCGCCGTGGCGACGAAGAACTGGGAACAGAACACGTCCTGTGGTCCATTCTGCAGGTGCCGAATACCGAGGCCGCTCATCTGCTGCTCCACTGCGGGGTGGACAAATACACCCTGCTGGGCGAGCTGGAATCGTGGATGCCCCGCGGCACGGAGCGGGGCAAGGGACTGCCGTCCTACTCGAAGGAGATGCGGAGCGCACTGGAGTATGCCCGGCGCTTTACGGAATCGGACGGTTTGTACAAGGTCAGCTCAGGGCATCTGCTCCTGGGACTCCTGGCCGTGGACGGCTGCGTGGCCAACCGTGTCCTGGCCCGTTTCCACATTACATTGTCGCGGATCCAGGCGATGATGCATGATGAATTCGTGCGCACGCAAAAGCTGCCGGAAGACAATAAATTCAAGACGGAGGCGTTGCAGGAGGAAAAAGAAAAAGAAGAGCAGAAGGCGTTGCAGATGTTGTCTGGTTTTGGCCGCAATTTGAATGAGCTGGCCAAGGCAGACAAGCTGGATCCGGTTCTGGGAAGAGAGCGCGAACTGGAAACGGTCATGCGTATTCTCTGCCGCCGTACAAAGAACAACCCCGTCATCATCGGTGACGCCGGCGTTGGCAAGACGGCCATTGCCGAAGGTCTGGCCCAGCGTATCGTCCGCGGGGAGGTGCCGGAGTTCCTGAAGGATAAGGTCATTTTCTCTCTGGAACTGGGGTATGTTGTCGCCGGTGCCAAGTACCGCGGGGAACTGGAAGAACGGCTCCGCAACATTATGGAGACTGTCAAACAAAGCACGCGGATCATCCTGTTTATCGACGAATTGCAGATGATCATGAACGGCGGTGGGGACGGCAACGTCAACATCAGTAACATTCTCAAGCCGGCCCTGGCCCGGGGAGAACTGCATGTCATCGGGGCAACGACCCTGGATGATTATCGCAAGAGCATTGAAAAAGATGCGGCTTTGGAGCGGCGGTTCCAGCCGGTTCGCGTGGATGCGCCTGACGTGGCTGCTTCCATCGATATCCTGAAGAATCTGGCGCCGCGTTATGAAGCATATCATCATGTGCAGATCCGCAATGCGGCCCTGGAGGCGGCAGTCAAACTGTCCGACCGGTATCTGCCGGACCGCAATCTGCCGGATAAGGCCATCGATATTATGGATGAGGCCTGTGCGTCCGTCCGCATGCACAGTGTCAAGGATTACAGCGGCGAAATGGGGGATCCCGTCGTCGATGAAGATACGGTGCGCATGGTCATTTCGCAGTGGACCAATATTCCGCTGACGCGGTTGACCGCGGCCGATTCGAAAAATCTCGTGAAACTGGAAGAACGGCTCCACGAGCGCATCGTCGGCCAGAATACCGCCGTCCGTGCTGTAGCGCAGTCTGTGCGCCGTGCCCGGGCCGGCATGAAGGATCCCCACCGTCCGGTGGGAACGTTCCTGTTCCTGGGTCCGACGGGTGTCGGCAAAACGGAATTGGCAAAGGCGCTGGCAGAAAACCTGTTTGGCGACGAACGTGCCTTGATCCGCATCGACATGAGCGAATATATGGACAAGTATACGTCGAGCCGTCTTATCGGCGCGCCTCCGGGCTATGTAGGCTACGAGGAAGGCGGCGTCCTGACAGGTGCTGTCAAACACCGTCCGTATTCGGTCATCCTTCTGGACGAAATCGAGAAGGCGGATCCGGATATTTTCAACCTGCTCCTGCAGATCATGGAAGACGGCCGCCTGACTGACGGTCAGGGTGTCACAGTGGACTTCCGCAACACGGTGCTCATCATGACGAGCAACGCCTGTGCGGAGCTGATGAGCGAAAAGCAGTCCCTGGGCTTTGGCGCCCACGGGGAGAAGGATACATCTGTCAAGAAGGACAAGGTCCTCGAAGGCATCCGGGGTGTGTTTCGGCCGGAGTTTTTGAACCGTCTGGACGAAATCCTGGTCTTCGATCCGCTGGGCAAGAAGGAGCTGGCCCGCATCGTCGACAAGATGCTCGACGAACTGCAGTCCCGTATGACGGAGACGCAGCTGCGTCTCCGCGTAACGCCGGCTGCCAAGGACAAACTCCTGGAAGTAGGCATGGACCTGCGGTACGGTGCCCGTCCTCTGCGCCGCGCTTTGCAGCGGGAGATTGAAGACAAACTGGCGGACCTGTACCTGGAAGGAACGCTGTCCCGGGGAGATGCGGTCCGCATCGACGCCATCGGTGGTGAGTTCGTATTTGCAAAAGTACAGGAAACCGGCTCCCTGGTGCCGGTACAGGAGGAGCCTGCCCATGGCTAAAACCAAGGCAAAGACCAAGTACGTCTGCCAAAACTGCGGTTATGTGAGTGCCTCGTGGCTGGGCAAATGTCCGGAATGCGGCACGTGGAATTCCCTGGTAGAAGAGGTCGAGACCCAGACAAAAGAAAAAGGCTTTGTCAGCTTTATCGAAAACAGCAAGCCCCGGACGATCCGCAGCGTGTCGGCCAGACCGGTAGAGCGGCTGGTGACAGACATCGGTGAATTCGACCGGGTGCTGGGCGGCGGCATCGTGCCCGGCAGCCTGGTCCTCCTGAGCGGTGACCCGGGCATCGGCAAATCGACGATTCTGCTGGATACGGCCATGCGCTTCAGCCAGAAGGGCGTGAAGATTTTGTACGTATCCGGCGAAGAGTCGGAAGAACAGACGGCTATGCGTGCCAAGCGGCTGGGGCATTGTACCGATTCCCTGCTGATTATGACGGCGTCGGAAATCGGCGGCATTCTGCTTCAGGCGGAACACGAAAAACCGGATCTGCTCGTCATTGATTCCATCCAGACGATGTACTGCAGTGAAATCGAAACGGCTGCCGGCAGTGTCGGCCAGGTGCGTGAGTGCGCAGCACGGCTGCTCAAATACGCCAAGACGACCGGCACCGCTGTGCTGGTCATCGGCCACGTCACGAAGGACGGCACCATTGCCGGCCCGCGGATTCTGGAGCATATGGTAGATACGGTCCTGCAGTTTGAAGGAGATAAAAGCTACTCCTTCCGCATTTTACGGGCCTTGAAGAACCGGTTCGGATCCACGGACGAATGTGGTATTTTTACGATGGAGCGGGGAGGCCTGCAGGAAGTACCGAATCCAGCGGGTCTGTTCCTGGAAGAACGGGAAGAACCGGTAAGCGGAGCTGTGATTGGCGGCTGTCTGGAGGGGAACCGTCCTTTGATGGTCGAATTCCAGGCGCTGGCGGCCCGGACTCCGTACGGGCTGCCGCGGCGCACGGCTACCGGCTTTGATTACAATCGTGTCAATATGCTCATTGCCATTCTGGAACGGCGTCTGGGCATGGATTTCGGAACGTACGATGCGTATGTCAATGTCGTCGGCGGCATGCGGGTAACAGAACCTGCCGCCGATCTTCCGGTCCTGGCGGCTCTCGTGTCCAGCTACCGGAATCGGGCTGTTCCCGTGGGAACCCTGACATTCGGGGAAGTGGGACTGACAGGTGAAGTCCGGCGCGTCCCGGCCATGGAGCGGCGCATCCTGGATGCGTCCAAGCTGGGATTCCGACGGTTTGTTGTGCCGCGGGGACGGCTGCAATTGCCGGCCAATTTCCCGGGAACCGTGGTACAGGTGCGCACTGCGGAAGAAGCCTTGCGAGCCATTTTCCAGGAATTCTGAATCGTATCAAGTTGAATTTCTGATAAAAAGAAAATTATAGTTGACAAAATGCACCAAGTGCGTTAAAATTAAAAATTTTGCAAAATTTAAAATTTCATGCTATAATGGAGCTGTAAAGGTTTTTACCTTTACAGCTCTCTTTTTTTTTTACGGTTCAATCCCCGACCATGGTTCTCGTGCACCACAAGGGAACAGTGACAGGGAAAATTCCGACAGGAGGTGTGTGATGTTTGAGATTGGCGATCATGTGGTATATCCCATGCACGGTGCCGGTGTGGTGCAGGCTGTGGAAGAACGGGAATTCGATTCGTGCCCGACTAGGTATCTCGTTTTGGATCTCTTCATCGGACACATGACGGTTCGGATTCCGGTTCAGAACCTGGAGAAAGTGGGGCTGCGCCCTGTCAGCACGGTCAAGAAGATGCGCGAAGTGAAAAAGGTACTGCAGACCGATGTGCAGAACAACATGAAGAGCATTACCTGGAACCGGCGCTTTACCCTCTATATCGACAAGATGAAGATCGGCAATGTCCTCGACCTGGCCGAGGTGATCAGCATCCTGGCAAGGCAGAATGAAAAGAAACGCCTGTCCACCGGAGAGCGGCGTTTGCTGGGAAATGCCCGTCAGATTCTGGCGAGTGAAGTAATGGTAGTCAAAAAAAGTGATTTGGAAAGTGCGGAAGAATGGATCGACGATGCCCTGCATCAGGCCAGTTGAGGCAGCTGGCCTGAAGACGGGTCGGCGTGCCGGAAAACGGCAGCCCTGCAGCGGCGCCGGTTTCTCCGCAGTAAAAAATGGAAACGGTTTTCCCTTCGGGGAGAACCGTTTTTTGCTGTCCTTCTGCTGATTCAAGGAAAGTTGCGAATTCGCTTGATTTTCTACTATTAATTGGCCGGGATTTGTAGTAAAATTATTTATACCATGGGTCAGTGTTGCCTTTCTGGGAAATACGGACCGGTGGCGCCGGCTGGATGCCGGCCATCTTATCAGCAAAGGAGGTGAGATTATGCTGCGAAAAATCCTGACATTGGTCATAGCGGTCTTATTTACTGTAACCGGACTTATACTTTTGCAAAATGCATTGCCTGAATTATCTGTACTGATCGGCTATGACCTTCACTCCGGAGGGCCTTTCGGCTACTCATGGATCCATATTTTCTTTGCCATTGTCAGCATCATTTTCTTTGGCTGGTTCGGCTGGGTTGTGACCCCGTTTTTGATCCAATACATCATCCGGATCAGCGAATCCATTGCCAGCGTTTTGTCCATGGCGCCGTCGGTCGACATTGCTGTTACCCTGATCGGTGTGATTATCGGCCTGATTCTGGCAAACCTCATCGGTGCCCCCTTATCGCACCTGCCGATTGTGGGCCCGTACATTCCTGTAATACTCAGCGTCATTTTTGCACTGATTGGTGCCCAGGTAGCCTTGCGGAAAAGCAAGGATATCCTCGGATTTATCGCGCGCCGTCGTCCCCATCGCAAGGGCCGGACGGCAGAAGAAGTTTCCCTGCCGGACATGCCGCTGGAGGAATCGGATTTCCCTGTTCCGCAATATACGCGCAACAAGCTGCTGGACACGAGCGTCATTATCGACGGCCGTATTGAAGATGTTTTAAAAACGGGATTCCTCGAAGGGAATATGATTATTCCCCATTTTGTGCTGGACGAGCTGCAAAAGCTGTCGGATTCGGCAGATGACCTGAAGCGGAGCAAAGGACGCCGCGGCCTGGACTTGATTCGGAAGCTGCAGCAGGAAAGCCGGCAGATCCTGGTACTGGAAACAACGGACTATGACGACATCGCCGGTGTCGATGCCAAGCTGGTGGAGATGGCCAAAGACACCGGTTCCGCCATTGTGACAAACGATTTCAACCTGAACAAGGTGGCTACCATCCAGGGCATTGCCGTCCTGAACATCAACGATCTGGCCAATTCACTGAAAATCGTCGTCGTCCCCGGGCAGGAACTGAATGTCAACCTCCTGCGGGAAGGCAAGGAGAACGGGCAGGCTGTAGCCTACCTGGAAGACGGTACAATGATCGTCGTCCAGGAAGGGCGGCGCTTCATCGGGCGCCGTGTCAAGGTCATTGTCACGTCGGTCTTCCAGACCTCGGCGGGACGTATGATCTTCGCGAAGCTGCCCGGACCGGCCAGTGCCTGAAGCAGGAGAGGAGAACCCATGCAACCCATTACTGTCATTGTCCCTGCAGCCGGTGTCGGCCGTCGGCTCGGGCTGGGAAAGAATAAGGCGTTCGCTGCTGTGGGCGGGCTGCCCCTGCTGGTCCGCTGCCTGCGGATGCTGGCCAGGACGGGCCTGGTCCGGCGTGCCATCGTCGTGACGGGTGCCACGGAACAGCAAGAGACCCGGCAGCTCCTGGATGCCTACCGGAACCGTTGTTTTCGTGATTTGGAGACGACGGTCACGGCAGGTGGCAGGGAGCGGCAGGATTCCGTGGCCAACGGACTCGCTCTGGTTCCGGAGAAGGAAGGGTATGTAGCCGTTCATGACGGCGCCCGCCCTTTTGCAGGGACGGAGGTTTTCGCCCGGACCCTGGCTTTGGCCGAACGGACCGGCGCAGCCATTGCCGCCGTGCCAGTCAAAGACACGGTGAAGGTTGCCGGACCGAATGGCTTTATTGCAGCCACGCCGGACCGGGCAACACTGTGGGCTGCTCAGACACCGCAGATTTTCGAAGTCAATCTTTTGCGCCGGGCCTACGCTTTGCTGGCGGACCGCCGCACAGGCGATCCGCCCCTGACTGTGACCGACGATGCGTCCCTGGTGGAGGCGTTGGGGCACCCGGTGGCGTTGGCAGAAGGGTCCTATGACAATATCAAAATTACGACGCCGGAGGACTTGCTTCTGGCCGAAGAAATCGCGAAAAGGAGTTCATAAGAGATGCAATTCCGCGTAGGAACTGGATTTGATGTACACCGTTTCACGGAAGGACGCCCGCTTTTATTGTGCGGCGTTTCCGTTCCGTACCGGCTGGGCCTGCTCGGCCACAGCGACGCCGACGTTGCCCTGCATGCCCTCATGGATGCGCTTCTTGGCGCAGCGGCGATGGGGGACATCGGTAAGCATTTTCCGGATACGGACGAGCGCTTCCGCGGTGCTGACAGCCGCAAATTACTGGCTGCAGTGGTGCACATGCTTACGGAGCGGGGCTGGCATGTCAACAACGTAGACGTGACCATCATCGCCCAACAGCCGAAACTGGCCGGGTTTATCCCGGCGATGCAGGCCTGCGTGGCCGGCGACCTGGGGGTGGCTTCGGACGCCGTCAACATTAAGGCGACGACGACAGAAAAACTGGGCTTTACAGGCCGTGGCGAGGGCATTGCCGCTGAAGCCGTGGCAAGCCTGGTGCGCGCCTGACGGGCGTCCCGCACGGTGGTTTTTCCACCGCAGTTTATCACAGGGAAATCAACAACCACTTTTTGATAGAACAAACATTTTTGGAGGGATATTTTTTATGTCACAGGAAATTCGTGTACGTTTCGCACCGAGCCCGACGGGCCCGTTCCACATCGGCGGCGCCCGGAGCGCCTTGTTCAACTGGCTGCTGGCCCGCAAGCTCGGTGGCAAGATGGTATTGCGCATCGAGGATACGGACCGCAAACGTTCGACACCGGAGTCGGAGGAAAACATCAAGGCAGCCCTGAAGTGGCTGGGGCTGGATTGGGACGAAGGCGTGGATGTCGGCGGCCCCTACGGCCCGTACCACCAGATGGAACGGCTTGACATCTACAAGAAATACACGGATCAGCTGTTGGCGGAAGGGAAAGCGTATTACTGCTACTGCACGCCGGAAGAACTGGAAGCGGAACGGCAGGCGCTGTTGAAAGAAGGCAAAATGCCACGCTATATGGGCAAGTGCCGTCATCTGACACCGGAGCAGCGTGCACAGTACGAAGCAGAAGGTCGCAAACCGTCTATTCGCCTGAAAGTGCCGGCGGACGAAAAGATCGTTGTTCACGACCTGGTCCGTGGCGACGTGGAATTCGATTCCAATGGAATCGGCGATTTTGTCATCGTCAAATCGGACGGCATCCCGACATACAATTACGCCGTCGTCATCGACGACCATCTGATGCATATCACCCATGTAATCCGTGCAGAGGAGCACCTGTCCAATACGCCGCGGCAGCTTCTGGTCTACGAGGCCCTGGGCTTTGAAAAGCCGGTCTTCGGCCACATTTCCCTGATTCTCGGGCCGGATCATACGAAGATGAGCAAGCGCCACGGTGCAACTTCTGTCGATGCCTACCGCCGGAAGGGTTACATCCCCGCAGGCCTGGACAACTTCCTTGCCCTCCTGGGCTGGGCTCCGTCCGGCGAAAAGGAAATCTTCACCATGGAAGAAGCCATCCAGGAATTCTCGCTGGAACACGTCGCTAAGAATCCGGCAGTATTCGACTTCAAGAAACTCGACTGGATCAACGGCCAGCATATCCGCCGCATGACGCCGGAAGCTTTCTTCGACCTGGCCAAACCCTTTATGATAGAAGCGGGGTACATGACAGGAGAGGAAACGGGAGAGCGTCTGGAATGGCTGCGGAAAGTGATTGCCACCGCCCAGACACAAGTCGATTATGGTGCCCAGATCCCCGAAAAAGTCGCCTTGTACTTTACGGATGATTTTGACTTTGAAAACGAAGAAGCGGCTGCTGTCCTGCACGAAGAGACGGTGCCCCTGGTCCTGCGGTCCCTGAAGACCGAACTGGAAGCGCTGCCGGTGCTGGATCACGATAGCGTCAAGGCCTGCTTCAAGAAGGTCCAGAAAGGCAACAAACTGAAAGGCCAGCAGGTCTATATGCCGGTCCGCGTTGCCCTGACGGGCAACCAGCACGGCCCGGAACTGGCGGAAATGATTCCCCTGATGGGCCTGGAACGGGTGGAAAAACGCATCGGAAAGAGCTTGAAAAAGGCCGGCATCACCCTTTGATTACGGCACAGGCACAATGAACGAGGTATACAGCATGGGTACTAAAGAAATCAAAGTTTATAATACGATGAGCCGCAAAAAGGAGACGTTCGTTCCCCTGGAGGAGGGCAAGGTCGGCATCTATGTCTGCGGTGTCACCCCTTACAACCATCCTCACATCGGCAATGCCCGTCCTTTCGTGACATGGGATGTCATCCACCGTTTCTTTGAGGAGGAAGGGTACGACGTGACCCACGTCCAGAACTTTACGGACGTGGATGATAAAATCATCAAGACCGCCAATGAAGAAGGCGTGCAGTGGAGCGACATCTGCGGCCGTTACATCGAGTCTTATTTTGAAGTGATGGACCGGCTGAACGTGCGCCGTGTCCAGGTCTATCCCCGCGTGTCCCAGCACATTCCCGATATCATCGGCACGGTGCAGGCTCTGCTGGACAATGGATTTGCCTATGTTGTGGACGGGGACGTCTACTACAGCGTGGAAAAATTCCCGCGGTACGGGATGTTGTCGGGCCGTGAACTGAGCGACATGATGGCCGGCGCGCGCGTGGAAGTAGACGACCGCAAACACAACCCCATGGATTTTGCGCTCTGGAAGGCTGCCAAGCCGGGAGAGCCGTCCTGGGATTCCCCCTGGGGAAAAGGCCGCCCGGGCTGGCATATCGAATGCTCGACCATGAGCATGAAATATCTTGGCAAAACCTTCGATTTCCACGGCGGCGGCAGTGATTTGATCTTCCCGCACCACGAAAATGAAATTGCTCAGTCTGAAGGAGCCACCGGCTGCCATCCGTTTGTGCGGTACTGGCTCCATAACGGTTTTATCACAGTCAATGAAGAAAAGATGTCCAAGTCCCTGGGGAACTTCTTCACGGTCAAAGACATCCTGACCCATTTTGATCCGGAAACGCTGCGGTTCTTCATTATTTCGACGCACTACAGGAGCCCGCTGGATTTCAGCGACCAGCGCCTCGAAGAAGCCGATGCCAGCCTGCAGCGGCTGCGTACGGCCCGGGAAAACCTGGATGCCCTGGGCAAGCTCATTGCCTGCGGCCCGTCAGAATACAGCCTGGCAGTCCGGCAGAAAGTGGCAGCCCTGAAAGAAGCTTTCCTGGATGCCATGCGCGACGACTTCAACACTGCCCTGGCCATCAGCCACTGGTTTGCTCTGGCTAAGGAAATCAATATTTATAAAGGAAAGGTCGACAGCGGCGAAGAAAAGCCCGACGGCAAACTGGTGGACGACATGGAAAAAGCCTTCGACAAGTTTGCGTTCATTCTGGGCGTCCTGGAACAGCACGGCACATCCCAGTCCCAGTCGGCCGGCCTGGAAGAAAAACTGATGGATATTCTCCTGAATTTGCGGCAGGAAGCCCGCAAGGCGAAAAATTATGCCCAGGCGGATGCCATCCGCAACCAGCTGGCGGAAGCCGGAGTGGTCATCGAGGATACCCCGCAGGGACCAAAGTGGAAAGTACAGTGAAATTTGAACGATTTACGGAATTGAAAAAACAGGCGTTGGCACTCTGCCGGGAAGAGGGACGGCCTTTGCCGGACCCAGGGCAGATGAATCCAATCGTCCTCGCCCTGATCGGTGACAGTGTCTTCACCTTCTACGTGCGGCTGCGGCTGTTGACTGTTTCGTCCCACGTGCAGGTGATCCATACCATCGCCGCGAAAACCGTGTCCGCTGTCATGCAGGCCAAGGCGTTTCTTCAGCTGGAGGGAACGTTGAGCCCGCAGGAAATGGCGGTGGCACACCGGGGACGCAACGCCAAGTCCATGGTGCCGAAGAGTGCCACCGTCTACGAATACCGGGCCGCTACAGCCTTTGAGGCGTTGTGCGGCTGGCTTCTGCTGACAGACCAGGACGAGCGGCTCGAAGCGTACATGGAACAGGCGTTCCGCATTATTACAGACGTCATGGGACGTCCGTTGGAAACAGAGAAATAGATAGAAGGAAAGGTGAGCAGTATGCACGTCAAGTTGTTAAGACACACGCCGGACCCGGAGCAGGTCGTGGCTATGGCGGGCCGTCTTTGCTATTCGGCAGCCAGCGTGGATGACCTGGAAGCAAAAATGACGCCGGAAGAATCGGCCCGCATGATTCGCATGCTTGTCCGTATGGGCCATTTGTCGACGGTAGAACACGTTACCTTCACGTTTGCCGTGGAAGGAGTTTCCCGTGTCCTGACGCACCAGCTCGTACGCCATCGCATTGCATCGTATGAACAGCAGTCCCAGCGGTATGTGAAGTCTTCGGCGATGGAAACCATTCTGCCGCCGACAATCGCCGCCAATCCCGATGCCAAAGCGGAATTTGAAACCTGCATGCACCATCTGCAGGATGTCTACAACGATCTGACGGACAAGTACGAGATTCCCCCGGAAGATGCCCGCTACGTTCTGCCGAACGCGGCAGAGACAAAAATTATTCTGACCTTTAACGTACGGTCGCTTCTGAACTTTTTCACGCTCCGCTGCTGCACCCGCGCGCAGTGGGAAATCCGGGAGCTGGCGTGGCGTATGCTCCGGGAATGCCGCAAGGTGGCTCCGGTCCTCTTTGAAATGGCCGGTCCGAACTGCGTGACCCGCGGCATCTGCACGGAAGGAAAGATGACCTGCGGCCTGCTGCCGACTGTCAAGGAGTGGCAGGCGGAAAAGAAGGACGTGACTCCTTTGTTTGTGAAGGATACAGGAAATCCGTCCCTGGAGTGAGGAAATACCCATGACAAAAGAACGGAAAATCCGGCGCCCGGCGCGGCCGGCAGGACATAAAGCCTCCGCTGCACCGGCACGGCCGGCCCATTTCCGCAAGGGGGAAAATGTTCGTCCGGCGGAGGGTGTCATTGCGGGCCGCAATGCCGTGGCGGAGGCCTTGCAGAGCGGTCGTTCCCTGAACAAGGTATATCTGCGTTCCGGCGTCCAGGGGGGCAGCATCGCGAAGATTCTGGCCCTGGCAAAGGAACACGGCGTTCCCGTCGAGGCAGCCCGTCCGGAAAAACTGGACCAGCTTGCGGGGGGACTGCAGCATCAAGGCGTGGCCGCCCTGGCGGCACCGGTCGCCTTTTCTACCCTGGATGACGCGCTGGCGCGGGCGGCAGAAAAGGGAGAAGACCCATTCCTGCTGCTGCTGGATGAACTGCAGGACCCGCAGAACGTAGGTGCCCTGATCCGCAGTGCCGATGCGGCCGGCGTCCACGGGGTGCTCCTGCCGAAACGGCACGGCAGTCCGTTGAACGCCGTGGTCGAAAAGGTTTCTGCCGGCGCCGTAAGCTACGTGCCCATCATCTCTATCGGCAACATCAGCCAGACCCTGCAGACCTTGAAAGAGCGGGGTTTCTGGGTGGCCGGTGCCGATATGGACGGAAGCGAGCCATATTTCAAGGCCCGGCTCACAGGCCCCCTGGTGCTGGTAGTCGGGGCCGAGGGAAAGGGACTGGGACGGCTTGTAAAGCAGAATTGCGACATCCTTGTGCGCATTCCCATGGCAGGGGGCGTCAATTCCCTGAACGCCTCTGCTGCCGGGGCTGTCCTGCTGTACGAAGTCGTGCGGCAGCGCCTTCTGGCGAAGGAAGCGGCTGCTGCAGCGGAAGATGGACGGCCGGGTGGCAGGCCATGAAAGATATCTACCTGATTGACGGTTATAACGTCATCAATTACTGGCAGGAATTTAAAGACATCAGGGAAAAAGACCTGGAATACGCCCGGGACCAGCTGGCCCACAAACTGTCCGAGTTCGTGGCCTTTCACGACTGCGAGGGCACACTCGTCTTCGATGCCATGGAAGTACCCGGTCCGGAAGAAGCGGAATGGGTCGGCCCTTTGAAGGTGGTCTATACGGCAGAACACGAAACAGCGGACAGCTGGATTGAACGGACTGCCTACCAGACAATCCGCCGCGGGGGCTGCCGCCTTTTTGTCGTGACGAGCAACAAGGCGGAACAGGACATGGTTCTCGGTTCCGGCGGGCTTCGCATTTCGGCCCGTGAATTCCAGGAAATGTATCGAAAAACAAAGAAGCAGATTGCAGATGGAGTGGCCCGCCTGCCGGGAAGTTTGAACCGGCGGGAACTGGGCGGCCGCATCGACGACGGTGTGGCCCGCCACCTGGAGGCTTTGCGACGCCGGTGACGCCAGCTTGTTGACGCAGTCGATAGCGATTTAGTATAATGTTGGTACGCCGCAGGTCTGTTAGAAATCTGCGGGAAAGGAACGGCGAATGAGCGAACAAAGCAAGGACCCTTACTCCCGTTTTGCGGACCTCACGGACGAGGAAATCGTTGCCCTGGCCAACACCGAAGGGAATGTGACGGCCCAGGAGTATCTGCTCCATAAGTATCGCAATTTCGTACGGGGAAAGGCCAAAAGTTATTTCCTCGTCGGTGCTGAACGGGAGGACATTGTCCAGGAAGGAATGATCGGCCTGTATAAGGCGATCCGCGACTTCAAAGGGGACAAACAGTCCCGCTTCCGTGCGTTTGCGGAGTTGTGTGTCACACGGCAGATTATCACCGCCATCAAGACGGCAACGCGGCAGAAGCACATTCCTCTCAACTCTTATATCTCCCTGAATAAGCCTATCTTTGAGACAGACTCGGACCGCACCCTGTTGGACGTGCTGCCCACAGGCGTCAAGATAGTCAATCCGGAGGAGATGATTATCCGGAAAGAGGAGTTCACGGAAATCAAGACCAAGATGAATGACATCCTGAGCGATTTGGAATGGGAAGTATTCATGAGCTACCTGGACGGGAAATCGTATCAAGAGACGGCAGTGGAATTGAACCGCCACATCAAATCGATTGACAACGCTCTGCAGCGTGTCAAACGGAAGGTGGAAAAATACAAGGAAACCCATGCCGATGATTTGGAAATTGATTCTGTCTACGTCCATTTTCTCAACATGGACAACCGGAAAAAGGAACGGAAAAAAAGGAGCAGCCATCAGGAAAACAGAGCAGAAGGGTAAATGTGATAAATGTGAAACACCTCGATGGAATGTTTCATAAAATTGCTGTTTTGACGGGGCTGTAAAAGGATTTTTTCCATCCCCGACGAATTACTATAGTTAGAAAGCAACACAAGAATCAGGGAGTCAAAAACAATGGTCGGTGCAGACCAGGGAGGTTATTATCATGAGCCAAACGGAAGAATTCGAAAAAGTCGTCGAAGCGGCGAAAGCCAAGAAAGGCGGCGTTATTTTTGTGACGGGCAAGCCCGGCAGCGGCAAGAGCAAAGTGTTGCGCGAAGCCGCTGAGGATAAGAAATGGGACTATGTGGACTGCCGGATGCTGATCAGCGAGGAATTCCTGGCTGTACCTGGTGAAGAACGCATGGCAAAAGCTCCCGAACTGATGGATGAAACGCTGGCCAGCTACAACTCCGACGTCATCCTGCTGGACCGGCTGCAGACCCTCTTTGTTCCTGTATTCCGTCTGGATGTGGGTTCCCTGCTGAAAAAGCTGGGCGAAAAGTACATCCTTGTTGCTGCCTGGCCCGGCTATGTAAAAGACGACACGCTGTGCTACGACAAGTTCGACGGCACGGAATCGATCCGTATCCCCGTGAATGGTTTCACGGTCTGGAATGTGGAATAAGGGATATATTCCCTGTCAAGTAATCTAGATTGGTAAAGGAACGTTACAGGCAAGAAAGATGATTAATTCGAAAGGTACCTTGGCGGTCTTGACCGGCGGCGGGGACTGCCCCGGCTTGAACGCCGTCTTGAATGCAGTTGTGAAATCGGCCCTTCGTTACGGCTATCAGATTTACGGAATCGAGAACGGCTTCAACGGATTGGTCAATGACAACATGAAATTGTTGACTTTTCAGGATGTATCAGGCATCCTGCCCCGTGGTGGTACTGTCCTGGGCACGACGAACCGGGATAATCCCTTCAAGTTTGCCCACGAGCATAAGGACGGCACCATTACCTACACGGATGAACGGGAAACAGTCGTGAAGAATCTCGCCCGGCGTGGCATTGAGACCCTCATTGTCATCGGCGGGGACGGCAGCCTGGCTATTGGGTCCCAGTTGGCCAGGGAGTGCGGTGTCAAGGTCGTCGGTGTCCCGAAGACTATTGATAACGATTTGCCCTGCACGGAACGGACATTCGGGTTTGACACGGCAGTGTCCATGGCGACAGAGGCGTTGGACCGCCTGCATACGACGGCGGAGTCACATCACCGCGTCATGCTGCTTGAAGTGATGGGCCGTTACGCCGGCTGGATCGCCCTGCATTCCGGCGTCGCCGGCGGTGCGGATGTCATCTTGATTCCGGAAATTCCGTACCACATGGATGCCATTATCAGGAAAATCCATGAGCGGCAGCGCCAGGGCAAGATGTTCAGCATCATCGTGGTGGCGGAGGGCTCTAAGCCAGAGGGCGGCGAAATGACAGTGGCCCGCATGGTCAAGGGCAGCTACGATCCCGTCCGTCTTGGCGGTGTGGGATTCAAGCTGGCGAAAGAAATTGAGGAAGCGACGGGAATCGAATCCCGCTGCACCGTGCTGGGGTACCTGCAGCGCGGCGGTTCCCCGACAGCGTTCGACCGTGTCCTCTGCACCCGGTACGGCGTTGCTGCTGTGGAAGCCATTATCCAGGGAAATTACAATGTGATGGTGGCATTGCGCAACGATTCCATCATCCAGGTACCGTTGGAAGAAGCGGGATCCAAACCCCGTTCCGTCCCGCTGGATAGCGAAATTATCAAGGCGGCACGGTACATCGGTATCAGCTTTGGCGACGAGGAAGCGTAAGAATCGGTTCGACACCGGTACTGTTTCCTTCCTATAATTAATAACTTCATACAATTGGATAGCAGCCGTTGGGCAGCGTCCCTGAATTCTCTCCCCCGGTACGGTTCGGTGCCGGGGGTTTCTCTTTTGTTTACGAAATGTTTAGGAATCCCCCCTTGAATCACGGAAAGAAGCGTGTATAATAGTAGCATATGCAGTGGGAAGTGGGACGCCTTGTGTACGGATTGCCGTGCTCCGGGGCGCCTGCCACGTACTATCTTGACAAGGAGATACAATGAGCGATTATCTGATAGCAGTCATCGTCGGTTGTGTCGAAGGCCTGACGGAATTTATCCCTGTATCTTCGACGGCCCATATGATTATCGTCGGCCATATGCTGGGTTTCAAGGGACCTTTTGCGGCGTTGTTCGATGTGTTCATTCAGCTGGGCGCCATTCTTTCCATTATCTTCATATATAAAGAACGCTTCCATCGATTCCTGACCAGAGACGGCTGGGATGTAAAAAAAGGATTGAGTGTCTGGCATATTGCCCTGGGAATGCTGCCCGTCTGTCTCGTCGGCTTTGCAGCCCACGGTTATATCAAAACCTATCTGTTTTCTCCCTTTACGGCAGCCTTTGGCCTTGTCCTGGGGGCTCTGCTCATGATTTATGCAGAGAAAAAGATGGGACCCCGCGATGCCTCGCTCGTGCAGGATATTGACAAGGTGAGCCTGAAGCAGTGTTTCATCATCGGGCTGTATCAGCTGCTCTCTCTATGGCCGGGCTTTTCCCGCAGTGGATCCACCATGGCCGGCGGCATGCTGGCCGGTGTCGGGCGGAATGTAGCGGCCCAGTACACCTTTCTCATGGCTGTGCCCCTGATGTTCATCGCGTGCATCTTTGACTTGCTGAAGAACCTGGACCAGCTGGGAAATGGCGGGGCCGTGGAATTGACGATCGGATTCGTCACGGCCTTTGTGACCGCCTACATTTCTGTTCTCTGGTTTCTGAAGTTCCTGAAAAATTCCACCCTGACAGCCTTTTCCATTTACCGGATTATCCTGGCTGCCGTTGTGCTGCTTTACTTCCTGTGAGCTGTCTGCCGGTTTCGTCCCGCCGGGTCGGAACCGGCTTTTCGTTTGCCATTCTGCAAACATTTTAACAAAAAGATGTTGACAAACGCCGGTGAGTAATGTATTATACTACATGTCACGAATTGCTGCTGGCATAGCTCAACTGGCAGAGCAACGGTTTTGTAAACCGTAGGTTGTAGGTTCGATTCCTATTGTCAGCTCCAGTAGATAACTTCATGGAGAGGTTCCCGAGTGGTTAAAGGGAGCAGACTGTAAATCTGCCGCGTTTCGCTTCGTTGGTTCGAATCCAACCCTCTCCACCATCTCATCGCGGGGTGGAGCAGTTGGTAGCTCGTCGGGCTCATAACCCGAAGGTCGTTGGTTCAAGTCCAGCCCCCGCAACCATGATAGAACGCTGATGTAGCTCAGATGGTAGAGCGCATCCTTGGTAAGGATGAGGTCACCAGTTCAATCCTGGTCATCAGCTCCATAAGTTGGCGGCATAGCTCAGTTGGCTAGAGCAAGCGGTTCATACCCGCTGTGTCCGGGGTTCAAATCCCTGTGCCGCCACCATATCCAAAAAACCTCATTTGCATGAGGCTTTTTTTTGTCCTTTTGACGGGATGGATTTCACAAAAAAATTATCCCACGGCACGTTTTTTGTGGTATAGTATCTGTGTATCTGGAAGACATCTTTTTACATTATAAGTTTTGGTGTATGAAGGAGGAAGAAACAATGGCAAAGGCTCATTACGAGAGAACGAAACCGCATGTCAATATCGGCACGATCGGACACGTCGATCACGGCAAAACGACCCTGACCGCAGCTATCACGAAAGTGCTGGCTGAAAAAGGCGATGCCCAGTTCATGGCGTATGACATGATCGATAAGGCACCGGAAGAAAGAGAACGTGGTATCACGATCAACACGGCTCACGTAGAATATGAAACGGACAAACGGCATTATGCACATGTCGACTGCCCGGGCCATGCTGACTATGTCAAGAACATGATCACCGGTGCTGCCCAGATGGACGGTGCTATCCTGGTTGTATCCGCTGCCGACGGCCCGATGCCGCAGACCCGCGAACACATCCTGCTGGCCCGCCAGGTTGGCGTACCTGCCATGGTCGTATTCCTGAACAAGGCTGACATGGTAGACGATCCGGAACTGATCGAACTGGTAGAAATGGAAGTCCGTGACCTGCTGAGCAGCTACGGCTATCCGGGAGACGAAGTTCCTGTTATCGTCGGTTCCGCACTGAAAGCGCTGGAAGGCGACAAGGAATATGAAAAGAAGATTCTGGAACTGATGGATGCGGTCGACAACTACATTCCGACCCCGCAGCGCCCGACGGACAAACCGTTCCTGATGCCTGTCGAAGACGTATTCACGATTACAGGCCGCGGCACCGTAGCAACGGGCCGTATCGAACGTGGTACCGCTCATGTAGGCGATCCTGCCGAAATCGTCGGCATGTCCGATGAAAAGAAATCCACCGTCATCACGGGTCTGGAAATGTTCCGCAAGACGCTGGACGAAGCACTGGCAGGCGACAACGTAGGCGCGCTGCTGCGTGGTATCGACCGCAAGGAAATCGAACGCGGCCAGGTCCTGGCAAAACCGGGTTCCGTACATCCGCACACGCACTTCAAAGGCCAGGTCTACGTACTGAAGAAAGAAGAAGGCGGCCGTCATACTCCGTTCTTCAACGGCTATCGTCCGCAGTTCTACTTCCGCACGACGGACGTAACCGGCACGGTGAAACTGCCGGAAGGCACGGAAATGGTAATGCCTGGCGATAACGTAGACATGGAAATCACGCTGATCACGCCGATTGCAATGGAACAGGGCCTGCGCTTCGCTATTCGCGAAGGCGGTCATACTGTTGGCGCCGGCGTTGTCGGTGAAATCATGGACTAACCGGCAGCCGCGGGTATTCTGTGCATGGCACGGAGAGCGCGCTGTGGATTGACTACAATTGAACAGCCTCTGGGGACCGGTCAGAAAGAAAGACCGGTCCTTTTCTTCCAAAATATTTTTCCCGCCGGTCTCAGGGATGCTGCGGCAACGGCTTCAGCGGCCCGTTGGCGCCATGTGGGAAAAAGTGTAATTTAATTGACAGAAATAATCAACTGTGTTATCATCATTTAGTGACAATCCTGTCTCAGAGTATTTTCAGAGCGAAAGAGGTGGCAACAATGCGTACTTTGATTACGTTGGCATGCACGGAGTGCAAAAACAGAAACTACGAGACGAGCAAGAACAAGAAGAACGATCCTGATCGTCTGGAGCTGAAGAAGTACTGCCCGCATTGCAGAAAAGAAACTTTACATAAAGAAACCAAGTAATTCCTGCGCGCAGGCGCTCAGTAGAACGAGGATGTGAAACGAATGGCCGACCAGAAAGATGCTGTGGCGGAAGTCAGCACCCCGAAGAAAATTGTAAATTTCTTTAAGGAGTCCAAGGTCGAACTGCGTAAGGTGACCTGGCCCACAAAGCACGAGCTTGTGGTGGATACCGTCGTGGTCCTGATTGCCGTGGCAATTGTGGCAGTGGCCATTTGGATTGCGGATACGGTGTTCTCGACAATCATCCGTTTGCTGTTACGGTGACGCACGAAGGAGGTAGGGGCGTGGCCCCGCTTTAACGATGGAAAACAATGATGCTGAAGTTCTGGGAAGAGGAAAAAAGCATTGGTATGCAATCCATACTTATTCCGGCTACGAGAATAAGGTAAGTGCCAACCTGGAACGCAAAGTACATTCCCTGGGAATGGAAGATTTTATCTTCCATATTATGATTCCCATCGAGAACGAAGAAATCGTCGACGAGAACGGTAAAAAACGCATCGTTGCGAGGAAAGTCTTCCCTGGCTACGTGCTCGTGGAAATGATTGTCGACGACCGCACCTGGTATGTGGTCCGGAATACCCCCGGGGTAACGGGCTTTGTCGGTCCGGACAGCAAGAATCCTGTTCCGCTGTCGGACGAAGAAGTGGAACGCATCTTTGCAGCTGGTGCCCAGCAGGCAGAAGCTGCCGAGAATGGCGAGGACTCCATGGTGGAAACCGTGGAAGCGCAGCCGAAAAAGGTCCACATCAATTTAAGCTTGCAACAGACGGTTCGCCTGAAAGACGGAGCTTTCAAGGGCTTCGAGGGCGTGGTTTCGGCTATCGACGAAGAACGTGGCACCGTAACGGTACTGGTGGATATGTTCGGACGCGAAACCCCTGTTGATATCAGTTATACCCAAGTGGAAGAAATCGACTGAGAAGGAGGTGTAATCAGAAATGGCAAAGAAAGTTTCCAAAGTAGTAAAATTACAGGTTCCTGGCGGGAAAGCTACCCCGGCACCTCCTGTAGGTCCTGCACTGGGCCAGGCTGGCGTCAACATCATGGCATTCGTCAAGGATTTTAACGCCCGCACGGCAAAGCAGGTTGGTCTGGTAATCCCTGTGGTCATTACCGTTTATGAAGACCGTTCCTTTACTTTCATCTGCAAGACTCCGCCTGCGGCAGTTCTGCTGAAGAAAGCAGCCGGCCTGGACAAGGCATCCGGCGAACCGAACAAGAATAAGGTCGCTACCCTGAGCCGCGACAAAGCTCGCGAAATCGCGCAGATGAAGATGGCGGACCTGAACGCTTCCGACTTGGAAGCAGCGACCCGCATGGTCGAAGGCACGGCCCGCAGCATGGGCATTGTCATCTCCGACTAAGGATTGTCGTACAAACACCGCTTCGGCGGCATGCCGGCATGGAGCCGGAAGAATCGTGGGAGGCGGAAGCCGTTTGAACCACCTGGAGGTAACATTTTATGGCAAAGCATGGTAAAAAGTACATCGACGCTGCAAAGCTGATCGATGCCGACAAGTTCTATTCCCCGAAAGAAGCAGTAGAACTGGTCAAGAAGACTGCTGTCACCAAGTTTGACAGCTCCGTTGACGTATCGTTCCGTCTGGGCATCAACCCGAAGTACGCTGACCAGCAGGTCCGCGGTGCAATGGTGCTGCCGCACGGTACGGGCAAATCCAAGAAGGTACTGGTTTTTGCAGAAGGCGCCAAAGCCGAAGAAGCGAAAGCTGCCGGTGCGGATTACGTCGGCGGTCAGGAATTGATTGATAAAGTAGCAGGCGGCTGGTTCGATTTTGAAGTCTGCGTTGCTACGCCGAACCTGATGGGCAAAGTTGGCCGTCTGGGTCGTGTCCTCGGCCCGAAAGGCTTGATGCCTAACCCGAAAGTCGGCACCGTAACGATGGACGTTGCGAAAGCCGTTTCCGAAATCAAAGCCGGTAAAGTTGAGTACCGTGCCGACAAGGCCGGCAACGTACAGGCAATGATCGGCAAAGCTTCCTTCAGCGAAGCTGATCTTCTGGACAACTATGTAGCCCTGGCCCAGACCTTGATTAAAGTCAAACCGTCTGGTGCAAAAGGCCAGTACATCAAATCCATTACGATGTCCACCACGATGGGACCTGGCATTGCGATTGATGTCCTGAAAGCCGACAGCGCCAAGTAAGATCCAGAATCCCCATTAAATCAGAAGATTATCGGGCCAAAGACAGCAGGTGCCTCACGCGTAAGTACCTATTGTACGCCTGCCGAGGCCGGAGACGTTATAGAGGATAACGACCTCCGGCTGCACCGGCCGAGAGGTCTTTTTGATTTATAAAAATCAAATCTGAAAAGAAGGAGGTGCAAATTCATTGAAGACGAAAGCAGAGAAAGCCGCACAGTTGGAAGAAATTCGCAAAGTGTTCGCGGATGCCAAGAGCATCGTGCTCGTCAACTTCAACGGCCTGTCCGTTGCAGAAGACACGGAATTGCGTCGCAAGTCCCGTGAAGCCGGCACGAACTACACGGTTTACAAGAACACCCTGATTTCTATCGCTGCGAAAGAAGCCGGCCTGGACCTGGATTCCTTCCTGTCCGAGAACACGGCTTTGTGCTCTTCCGATAAGGATGCCGTTGCTGCCTGCAAGGTTGTCAACGAATTCGCGAAAGACCACGAAAAGCTGGTTATCAAGTCCGGCGTCGTGGAAGGAAAAGTAGTTTCCGTAGAAGAAATCAAGGCACTGGCTGCACTGCCGCCGAAGGAAGTATTGGTTGCCAAAATGCTGGGCAGCCTCAATGCTCCGATTTCCGGTCTGGTACGTACGCTCCATGGCACGATTGCCAAAGTGGTTTATGCCCTGGATGCCGTTCGCGCGGAAAAAGAAAAACAGTCCGCTTGATGGGCGGAACCCTGACGTATGCACTGCGTAAGGCAGTCTGAAATCTAACATTCATTCAATATTTATGGAGGAAATTATAATGAACAAAGATCAGATCATTGAAGCTATTGAAAATATGTCCGTACTGGAACTCGCTGAACTCGTAAAAGCTCTAGAAGAAAAATTCGGCGTTTCCGCTGCTGCTCCGGTTGCTGTTGCTGCTGCTGGTGCTGCTCCTGCAGGTGCTGCTGAAGAAAAGACCGAATTCGACGTTATCCTGAAAGAAGTTGGCGCTGGCAAGATCGCCGTTATCAAAGCTGTCCGCGAACTGACCGGCCTGGGCCTGAAAGAAGCGAAAGCTCTGGTTGATGGCGCTCCGAAAGCTGTCAAGGAAAAGGTTTCCAAAGCTGATGCTGATGCTGCCAAAGCAAAACTGGAAGAAGCTGGCGCTACGGTTGAAGTAAAGTAATCTGACTACAGATCACTTCAGACCGGCTCCGTATGGAGCCGGTCTTTTTGTTTTAAGAAATCTTGACAAAATACATCTGCGTGTGCTATTATTATATCCCAGCATCAAAAGCGGCTTTTTGCGCTTTTTTGCGGGAAATCACCATGGTTTTCAGAACCATACTTGCCGGAAGGGGCAGCACGGGCCGCCCCAAAGGTGTTTTATATGCTGAAAACGCAGGCTGGAATACAACGGTCAGACAGTGCAGTGGTTCGCGTCGGCCGCCATATTGTTCGGGATGAAGTACGTTCGTCACAAGGAGGAAACAGGGAGTCTTGAGGTAAGGCCCTTGTTTTTTTTGGCCTTTGTCAGCGTACTTGGTTTTGTATTGCCTGACATCAAATTTTATAAGGAGTGAAGGGTTACATGTTTAAACCGGTTCAGACAGGTGACAGAACACGGTACAGCTTCGGGAAGATCAACGAAGTCATTCCGATGCCCCATTTGATTGATTTGCAGCGCAAGTCCTACGAATGGTTCATTAACGAAGGCTTGAACGAAATCTTCCATGATATTTCCCCCATCAAGGATTTCAACGGCAATCTGGAACTTTCTTTCGAAAGCTTTGAGCTGGGCGAACCGAAATACACCATCGAGGAATGCAAGGAACGGGATGCTTCCTACTGCGCTCCGCTGAATGTGAACGTGCGCCTGCTCTATAAGGATACTGGCGAAATCAAGGAATCCCACGTCTTCATGGGTGATTTTCCCCTTATGACGTCGACGGGTACCTTCGTCATTAATGGGGCGGAACGTGTTATCGTAAGCCAGCTGGTTCGTTCACCCGGTGTGTACTACGATAAGCAGATGGATCCCAGCGCCATTTATCTGTATGGGACGACGGTCATTCCGAACCGCGGCGCCTGGATCGAGTATGAAACGGACCTCAACCATGTCATCTACGCCCGGGTAGACCGCACCCGCAAAGTGCCGGCGACGGTGCTGATGCGTGCCATGGGACTGGAAACGAACGAAGACATCCTGAACTTCTTCGGCGATACCCAGATTGAGCCCCACACGGACGATAGCGTCGTCAAGGTGGAAGCAGTCAAAGCGACCTTGGAAAAGGATACGACGACGAATCGGGAAGAAGCGATCATCGAACTTTACAAGAAGCTGCGTCCCGGTGAGCCGGCAACGGCGGAATCGGCCAAACAGCTCATCAGCCAGACCTTCTTCGACAACCGCCGGTATGACCTTGCCTATGTTGGCCGGTATAAGCTGAACAAAAAGCTGGGCTGGCGCAACCGCCTGGCAGACTGTGTCCTCGACGAGCCTCTGGTGGACACGGAAACGGGCGAAGTTATCGTCGAAAAGGGCACCCTCATGACGCAGGATGTCCTGGACAAAGTCGAGAAGAGCGGCATTTATGCCGCCCAGGGAATCCATCAGGCAAAGATCCGCGAAATGAACGGCAAAGTCCTGCGGATTATCTTTACGTCCGGTATTGATGAAAAGCTCCGTACCATTACAAAAGAAGACATCCTGGCCTCCTTCGGGTACCTGCTGAACGTCATGGACGGCCATGGCGAAAAAGACGATATCGACCATTTGGGCAACCGCCGCGTCCGCTGTGTCGGCGAACTGCTGCAGAACCAGTTCCGCATCGGCCTGGCCCGGATGGAACGCGTCGTCAAGGAACGCATGACTATCCAGGATGTTGATGTCATCACGCCGCAGGTGCTGATCAATATCCGCCCGGTTGTGGCGGCTATCAAAGAATTCTTCGGCAGCAGCCAGCTGTCGCAGTTCATGGACCAGAACAACCCGCTGGCAGAGCTGACACATAAGCGCCGTCTGTCTGCACTGGGACCTGGCGGTCTGTCCCGGGAGCGCGCGGGCTACGAAGTCCGCGACGTCCACAACTCCCATTACGGCCGTATGTGCCCGATTGAAACGCCTGAAGGCCCGAACATCGGCCTGATTGGCTCCCTGGCTACGTTCGGCGTTATCAACCGTTTCGGTTTTATCGAAACGCCGTACCGCCGTGTTGACAAGGAACACAAACGTGTTACAGACGTCATCGACTATCTGACGGCCGACGAGGAAGACAAGTTCATTATTGCCCAGGCCAACGAACCGTTGGATGCCGACGGCTACTTCATGGGAGAACGTGTCACGGCCCGTCACAAAGACGAAGTCCTGAGCTTGAGCCCGAGCTACGTCGATTACATGGACGTTTCGCCTAAGCAGGTTGTATCTATCGCCACGGCCTTGATTCCGTTCCTGGAACACGACGACGCCAACCGTGCCCTTATGGGTGCGAACATGCAGCGTCAGGCTGTTCCTCTGCTGACTCCGCAGGCTCCTGTCGTCGGGACCGGCATGGAATATAAGGTTGCCACGGACTCCGGCAACTGCATCCTGGCGAAACACGCCGGCGAAGTTATCCGTGCTACGGGCAGTGAAATTCAGGTTCGTACGGAAAACGGTGACATTGATAAATATGAAGTTCTGAAGTTTAAACGTTCCAACCAGAGCACCTGTGTCAACCAGCGCCCCATCGTCTATAAAGGCGACAAGGTGGAAGAGGGCCAGGTTCTGGCGGACGGCCCGGCGACGGACCATGGCGAACTGGCTCTGGGGCACAACGTCTTGGTCGCCTATATGCCGTGGGAAGGCTATAACTACGAAGACGCCGTCCTCCTGTCGGAAGATTTGGTGAAGAACGACACCTATACCTCTATTCATATTGAAGAATACGAATGCGATTCCCGCGATACGAAGCTGGGACCGGAACAAATTACACGCGACATCCCGAACGTGTCGGAAGATGCCCGCAAAGATCTGGACGAACGGGGCATTATCCGCATCGGCGCCGAAGTACGGCCCGGTGATATCCTCGTCGGCAAGGTAACGCCGAAGGGCGAGACAGAGCTGTCCGCCGAGGAACGTCTGGTCCGCGCGGTTTTCAATGAAAAAGCCCGCGAAGAACGGGACAGCTCCCTGCGCGTGCCCCACGGCGAAACGGGCATCATCGTCAGTGTCAAGGTCTTCACCCGTGAACATGGCGATGAGCTGCCACCCGGTGTCAACGAACAGGTCCGCATCCACATTGCCCAGAAACGTAAAATCCGCGCCGGCGACAAGATGTCCGGCCGTCACGGAAACAAAGGCGTTGTTTCGCGCATCCTGCCACGCGAGGATATGCCGTTCCTGCCGAACGGCGAACCGGTCCAGATCGTGCTGAACCCGTTAGGCGTGCCCTCCCGTATGAATATCGGGCAGATCCTCGAAACCCATTTGGGCTGGGCCGGCCTGCATCTGGGCATGAAGATCCAGCAGCAGGTGGAAGGCCTGGAAGAGGAATTGCGTGCCACGGGTTATGATTTCGACCGCTATGGTATGCCGAAGACGACGGATATCGGCAAAGCCGGCAATGACACGCTGACTGCTGTCAAGATGGCAGTTCCCGTCTTCGACAGTGCCAACGAAGAAGATATGCAGAACATGGTCAAGCTGTCCGGCATTAGTCCGACCGGCAAGACGGTGCTGTACGACGGCCGCACGGGCGAACCCTTCGACAATCCCGTCACCGTTGGCTGCGTTTATATGTTGAAACTCCATCATCTGGTAGATGATAAGATCCATGCACGTTCCACGGGCCCGTACTCCCTCGTGACACAGCAGCCGTTGGGCGGCAAAGCCCAGTTTGGCGGCCAGCGTTTCGGCGAAATGGAAGTCTGGGCACTGGAAGCGTATGGTGCCGCCTACACGCTGCAGGAAATCCTGACGGTTAAGTCCGACGATGTCGTAGGACGTGTCAAGACGTACGAAGCCATCGTCAAAGGGGAAAACATCCCCGAACCGGGCGTGCCGGAATCCTTCAAGGTTCTGGTCAAGGAATTGCAGAGTATCGGCCTGGACCTTCGCGTCCTCGACGAAGACGGCGAAGAAATCTCCCTGCAGGATGACGACGATGATATGGCAGACGGCCCGATCGAAGCGATCCAGGACCTCCGGCCCGAAGCTCCTGTCCTGGACGGTGAGCAGGACGGCGGCGAGGAACGCTACGACGAAGAGGAAATCTACAACGGGAACGAATCCGACCAGGAAGACGAAAGCAGTGGCGACCTCAATGCCTATCACGAAGTAGGCGAGGACGATCCTGCGGACGACAATGACTAAGAAGGGAGAGAGAAGTACTTGTTAGACGTTAACAATTTCCATTCTATGCGAATCGGTCTGGCATCTCCGGAGCTGATCAGATCCTGGTCACACGGCGAAGTAAAAAAGCCGGAAACCATCAACTATAGAACCCTGAAACCGGAAACGGACGGCTTGTTCTGCGAGCGCATTTTCGGGCCTGTCAAAGACTGGGAATGCCATTGCGGCAAGTATAAACGGATTCGGTACAAGGGAATCATCTGCGACAAGTGCGGCGTAGAAGTGACGCGGTCCAAGGTCCGCCGTGACCGTATGGGCCACATTGAACTTGCCACCCCCGTATCCCACATCTGGTACTTCAAGGGCATTCCGAGCCGGATGGGCCTGATCCTCGACATCTCCCCCCGTTCCCTGGAACGTGTCCTCTACTTTGTCAACTACATTGTTCTGGATCCGGGCGAAACGGGACTGACGAAGAAACAGCTCCTGACGGAAGCAGAATACAAGGAAGCCGTCGATAAGTACGGCAAAGATTCTTTCCGTGCGGAAATGGGCGCATCTGCCATTAAACAGCTGTTGGAAGAAATCGACGTCGATGCTCTGGTCGAGGAGCTGCGCAACGAGCTGAAAGATGCGACGGGCCAGAAGAAAATCCGCATCGTCCGCCGCCTCGAAGTGGCGGAAGCGTTCCAGAAATCGGGCAACAAACCGTCTTGGATGATTCTCGACGTCATCCCTGTTATTCCGCCGGATCTGCGCCCCATGGTGCAGTTGGACGGCGGCCGGTTCGCCACGAGCGATCTGAACGACCTGTATCGCCGCGTCATCAACCGGAACAACCGCCTGAAACGCCTTCTGGACCTGCACGCCCCGGACATTATCGTCCGCAATGAAAAGCGGATGCTGCAGGAAGCCGTGGACGCCCTCATCGACAACGGCCGCCGCGGCCGTCCTGTCACGGGCCCTGGCAACCGTCCCCTCAAGTCCCTGTCGGATATGCTGAAAGGCAAACAGGGCCGTTTCCGCCAGAACCTGCTGGGCAAACGTGTCGACTATTCCGGCCGTTCCGTTATCGTTGTCGGTCCGGAAATGAAGATGCATCAGTGCGGCCTGCCGAAAGAAATGGCACTGGAACTGTTCAAGCCCTTCGTGATGAAGCGGCTGCAGGACAATGATCCGACCCGTAATATCCGTGCGGCAAAGCGCATGGTGGAGCGGCCGACGACGGAAGTCTGGGACGTTCTGGAAGATGTCATCAAAGAACATCCGGTTCTCCTGAACCGCGCTCCGACACTGCATCGTCTGGGCATTCAGGCTTTCGAACCGATTCTGACCGAAGGCCGTGCCATTACGCTGCATCCGCTGGTCTGCACGGCTTACAACGCGGACTTCGACGGCGACCAGATGGCTGTTCATCTGCCCCTGTCCGTAGAAGCACAGGCGGAAGCCCGCATGATCATGCTTTCCGTCAATAACATCCTGGCTCCGAAAGACGGCAAACCTGTCGCTGTTCCGACGCAGGATATGGTGCTGGGCGCCTACTATATGACGATCGAAAAGCCGGGCGCCAAGGGCGAAGGCAACCGCTACAGCAGCATGGACGAGGCCCTCATGGCCTATGACCGTCACCTCATTGACGTAGAAGCGAAAATCACCATCCGCATTCCCAACTCGGAAATCTATCCGGAACCGAGCGACGAAGGCTACAGCCTGGTCGACACGACTATCGGCAACGCGATTTACAACGAAGCTTTGCCGAAGGAACTGCGGTTCTTCAGCAAACGGACGGACGAAAAGGGCCGGGAATACTGGCACCTGGGCCAGCTGATTACGAAGAAAGAATTGGGCAAACTGGTTGCCAAAGCCCATAAACTGTATGGCAACCTCGGCACGGCCAATGTGCTGGATATCGTCAAGAAGATGGGCTATGACAATGCCTGCAAGTCGGGCATTTCCATCGCCATTTCCGACATCCATGTGCCCAAAGGAAAACAGGAAATCATTGCTGCTTCCGAAAAGCAGGTCGACCGCACGGAAGCCATGTACCGCCGCGGCCTCATGACAAACGACGAACGCTACAAGAAGGTCGTCGACATTTGGAACAAGGCGACGGACGACGTGGCAGATCTGCTGAAGAAGATGAACGCCGAAAACAAGTTCAACCCCATCGCCATGATGGCAGATTCCGGCGCCCGCGGCAGCATCGACCAGATCAAACAGCTGGCCGGCATGCGCGGCCTGATGGCGGATCCGTCCGGTCGTATCATCGACCGTCCTGTCAAGGCAAACTTCCGCGAAGGCCTGACCATTTTGGAATACTTCATTTCCAGCCACGGCGCCCGCAAAGGCTTGGCCGATACGGCGCTGCGTACGGCAGACTCCGGCTATCTGACCCGCCGTCTGGTCGACGTCGCGCAGGATGTTATTGTCCGCGAGGACGATTGCGACATCAGCACGCTGAACCTCGTCCGCGAACGGGCCCGCCTGGTCAAGGAAGCCCTCCATTGCAGTGCCAAGAAGATGCGTGCCAATGTCATCGGCCGTGTCCTCGCTGCCAGCATTGTTGATGAGGCAGGGGAAATCGTGGCGGAGGCGGATACGAAGATCACGAACGACCTGTATAACCGCCTGATGGATGCCAAGGTGACCGATATCAGCGTCTATATTACGGATGACACGGGCATGCTGACGGAAGACCGCGAAGACATTACCATCAATATTCCCAACGACGTGGCCAATGCAGCTATCCATGAGATTATGGAACATCATTACATCGGCCGCGAATTGGCGGAAGATGTGGTGAACGCAGCAGGTGAAGTGTTCGCCAAGGCTGGCGAAACCTTTACGCATGACATGGCGCACAAAGTGCTGGAAGACGGCACGGTGACGACAGTCTCTGTCCGCAACAACGAAATTGAGGGCATCGACGTAACGGCCATTATGGAAAACGGCACGGAAATCGAATCCCTGGAAGAACGCATTACGGGCCGTACCCTGGCAGAGGATATTACCGATGCGGACGGCAACGTTGTGTACCACATCAACGAATACATCACGGAACCCATGGCGAAGGAAATCGCGTCCCTGCGGACCACCGTCAAGATTCGTTCCGTCCTGACCTGCAAATGCAAGTATGGCGTCTGCCGCAAGTGCTATGGCCGCAATCTGGCTACGGACCGCAAGGTCGACGTCGGCGAAGCCGTCGGCACTATCGCGGCACAGGCTATCGGCGAACCGGGCACACAGCTGACCATGCGTACGTTCCATACGGGCGGCGTTGCCGGTGCGGATGATATTACCCAGGGCCTGCCCCGTGTCGAAGAGTTGTTCGAAGCTCGGAAACCGAAACATCCGGGCATCCTGTCGGAAAACGCCGGCACGGTCCATATCGTCGAAGACAGTGGTGCCAAACAGCGCAAAGTCGTCGTCGTCGGTGGTCCGGAAGACGAAGTCGCCGAACAGACCTACCAGATTCCATATGGTGCGAAATTGTCCGTTAAAGAAGGCCAGGTCATTGCCAAGGGCGACCGGCTGACCGAAGGCTCCCTGAATCCGCACGACATCCTTCGGATCTGTGGCCTCAAGGCTACGGAGCGCTACATTGTGCAGCAGGTCCTGAGCGTCTACAAGTCCCAGGGCGTCGGCATCAACGACAAACATATTGAAGTCATGGTACGTCAGATGCTCCGGAAAGTCCGCATTGAAGAGGCAGGGGATACTGGCATGCTGCCCGGCGAAGACGTCGATGTGGCCGTCTTTAATGAAAACAACACGGCGGCTATCGATGCAGGCAAGAAGCCGGCCAAAGGCAAACCGATCCTGCTGGGCATTACGAAAGCTTCCCTGGCGACGGACTCCTTCCTGTCGGCCGCTTCCTTCCAGGAAACGACCCGCGTCTTGACGGACGCTGCTATCAAAGGAAAGGAAGACCCGCTGCTGGGCCTGAAGGAAAACGTCATTATCGGCAAGTTGATCCCGGCCGGCACCGGCATGCGCCGTTACCGCGACATCGAAGTCAAGTACCTGCAGGATTGCAGTGCCGATGAAGTCCCCGTTTCTGTAGAACACAAATAAAGAAATAAAGTCCCGGTCCGGAACTGTTCCATTGGATGGTTCCGGTCCCCGGAACGCAAAAAAGAATCCCCGGACCATCATGTGGTCCGGGGATTTTCAGTATGTGCTGTCCGTGACGCAAGCTGTTTTCAGTTCATCGCCCCAGGAACATTCCCGGGCTGTCCTGGGACGGCACCGTTCGTTCCATCCCTTTCAAGTCCTCCGGTTTCACTTCCAGCGGCCGGTCAGGCTTCATTGCCCGGATTTCCGCGACGGTCTAGTCTACAGAGGCAACGATTTCCTTGGCACGCTCCAGCAGGTAAAGACCCGGTGCCGTCAAGGTGATTCGTTTGTTACCACGGAGGAAGAGAGTCGTGCCCAACTCCTGCTCCAGCTCATGCATCTGCCGGGACAAAGGGGGCTGAGTCATGTGGAGGACGCCGGCGGCTTTGGTGATGCTGCCTTCCTGCGCAATCGTAATAAAATAACGTAAAACCCTGATATCCATACTTACTTCTCCTTCATTGCTCCTGCGAAAAATTACGCTTCGGAGACCGGGCAGGATCCCCTCGAAAAGGATGTTGCCCAGAAAATAAAGAAAAAACCAAATAACGAAAAGTTGTATAATTTGTCCCTACACGGATTATAGCATAGTTTTCGTTTCCAATTGTGATTTTTTTAAGGCTTTCCAGTCCGCCTGATACGGGAAAACGCCTGCCGAAAAAATAAAGTGGGAACTTTTTCGTCCCACCTGAAGGCGGAGAAGAAAAGAATATGGCGTGCCATGCCCGGAAAAAGGAACGGGAAATGGCTTCAGAAGGCGATTTATGAACTTTCAAAAGGAAGAGATGAAACACACGGAAACGTGGAAACGAAGAATCCCATGAATCCACTGCTAAGGGCAAGAAAAAACATCGAAAAAAATATTGACATAGATTGTCAGAGATGTTACAATATCCCAGTATCACGCAAGAGGTATGCCCATTTCAAGGAGTGAAAGATATGAATCTGGAGGCACTGGCGACGGCAGCCAGACGGGTTGTCGGCATCAAGCAGACCGGCAAGGCGCTGCAGCGGAAACAGGCTGTGGTTGTGTTCCTGGCTGAGGACGCTGATTCCCGGTTGACAGATCCAATCCGCAAGGAATGTGAGGAAGCAGGCGTGGAAGTCGTTTCGTGTGAAACGATGCAGGCCTTGGGAAAGGCTTGCGGAATTCATGCCGGAGCGTCCGCAGCGGCGATACTGAAAGCCTGATAGGGACTTCGGGAAACCGGAGTTTTTATAAATACTAAATCTAATTGATAGAAAGGAGGTGCCCGATATGCCTACAATTAACCAGTTGATTCGCAAAGGCAGAGAAGTCCTGACGACGAAATCCACTGCGCCGGCGCTGAAAAACTGCCCGCAGAAACGCGGTGTCTGCACGCGTGTATACACCACGACGCCGAAGAAACCTAACTCTGCACTGCGTAAAGTAGCCCGTGTCCGTTTGACCAACGGCATCGAAGTCACGGCCTACATCCCGGGCATCGGTCACAATCTGCAGGAGCACTCCGTTGTTCTGATCAGAGGCGGCCGTGTCAAGGACCTGCCTGGCGTGCGTTACCATATCATCCGTGGTTCTCTGGATACTGCCGGTGTTGCCAACCGCAACCAGGGCCGTTCCAAGTACGGTGCTAAACGCGCTAAAGCAAAGAAATAATCGCGCTTAGCTGAAACAAACAAGACCGCAAGAACTACAGATTGATATAAAGGAGTGAAAAAGCATGCCGAGAAAAGGCTCTGTTCCGAAAAGAGACGTACTGCCGGATCCGGTGTACGGTTCTAAATTGTTGACCCGGTTTATCAACAAAGTAATGCTCGACGGTAAGAAGGGCGTTGCTGAACGCATCGTATATGATGCATTTGATGTGATCCGCGCAAAAACGGGTAAGGATCCCTTGGAAGTATTTGATGCAGCGATGAAGAACGTCATGCCTGTCCTGGAAGTACGGGCACGCCGTGTTGGTGGCGCTAACTATCAGGTTCCTGTTGAAGTTCGTGCCGATCGCAAGACGACGCTGGGCATCCGCTGGCTGGTAAACTACGCCCGCCTTCGTGGTGAAAAAACCATGTGCGACCGCGTAGCCGGCGAAATCATGGATGCAGCAAACGGAACCGGCGCTGCTGTCAAGAAACGCGAAGATACCCACAAGATGGCCGAAGCAAATAAGGCATTTGCTCATTACCGCTGGTAATACCGGCCAGATCCTGTTATTTGTTTTGAGGAGGATAAAAGAGTGGGTAGATTAATTCCGCTTGAGAGAACAAGAAACATTGGCATCATGGCCCACATCGATGCCGGTAAAACTACTACGACGGAACGTATCCTGTTCTACACCGGTAAGACCCATAAGATCGGCGAAGTTCATGACGGCGCCGCAACGATGGACTGGATGGTCCAGGAACAGGAACGCGGTATCACGATTACTTCCGCTGCCACCACGTGCCTGTGGAAGGGCTCGGAAGGCCAGTTCGATACCCATCGTATCAACATCATCGACACCCCGGGCCACGTTGACTTCACTGTAGAAGTACAGCGTTCCCTCCGCGTGTTGGACGGTACCATCGCCGTTTTCTCCGCCAAAGGCGGCGTCGAACCGCAGTCTGAAACCGTATGGCGCCAGGCTGACGAATACGACGTTCCCCGCATGGCCTACGTCAACAAGATGGATATCGTCGGCGCAGACTTCTTCCATGTCATCGACATGATGAAAGACCGTCTGAACGCCAACCCGGTTGCCTTGCAGATCCCCATGGGCGCTGAAGACAACTTTAAGGGCATGGTCGACTTGATCCGCATGAAAGCCATCGTGTACGACGATACCCTTGGGAAAGAAGAAGAGTTCATCGACATTCCCGACGAATACAAAGAACAAGCCCAGGAATATCGCGAGAAACTGATTGAGACCGTGGCCGAAGGCGACGACGACCTCATGATGAAATTCCTGGAAGGCGAAGAAATCACGAATGACGAACTGAAAGCCGCCATCCGTAAAGAAACCTGCGCCTGCAAGCTGAACCCGGTTATCTGCGGTTCTTCTTACAAGAACAAAGGCATCCAGCCCCTGCTGGACTGCGTGGTGGAATACCTGCCGTCCCCGGTGGATATCGCCCATGTCAAAGGTGTCAATCCGGAGACCGGCGAAGAAGAAACCCGCCCGACGGACGACAACGAACCGTTCGCCGCGCTGGCTTTCAAGATTGCGACGGACCCGTTCGTCGGCAAACTTGGTTTCTTCCGTGTCTATTCCGGTACGGTATCGGCCGGCTCCTACGTTTACAACTCCACGAAGGATAAACGCGAACGCATGGGCCGCATCCTGCTGATGCACGCCAACCACCGCGAAGAAATTCCCGAAGCTTACTCCGGCGACATCGCCGCGGCTGTCGGCCTGAAGTACACGACCACCGGCGATACGCTGTGCGATGAAAAGGCGCCGATCATCCTGGAATCCATGGTGTTCCCCGATCCGGTTATTTCCGTCGCCGTAGAGCCGAAGACGAAGGCCGACCAGGAAAAGATGGGCATTGCCCTCCAGAAACTGGCCGAAGAAGACCCGACCTTCCGCGTTCGTACGGATCCGGAAACGGCGCAGACCATTATTTCCGGTATGGGCGAACTGCACCTGGATATCATCGTCGACCGCCTGCTCCGCGAATTCAAAGTCGGCTGCAACGTCGGCAAGCCGCAGGTTGCTTACCGCGAAACCATCCGCAAGTCTGTCAAGTCCGAAGGTAAATTCGTCCGTCAGTCCGGTGGTAAAGGGCAGTACGGTCATTGCTGGCTGGAACTCACGCCGTTGGAACCGGGCGAAGGCTTCAAGTTCGAAAACAAAGTTGTCGGCGGCGCCATTCCGAAAGAATACATCGCTCCGATTGAAGCCGGCGTCAAGGAAGCTATGGAAAACGGCGTTGTAGCCGGGTATCCGATGGTGGATATCGGCGTCACCGTGTACGATGGCTCCTATCATGAAGTCGACTCCTCGGAAATGGCATTCAAGATTGCTGGTTCCATGGGCTTCAAGGCTGGTGCCGAAAAAGCCAACCCGGTTCTGCTGGAACCTTACATGAAAGTTGATGTCACGGTTCCGGAGAACTACATGGGCGATGTCATCGGCGACATCAATGCCCGCCGCGGCCGTATTGATGGCATGGAAGCCCGCAACGGCGCCCAGGTCATCCACTCCTTCGTTCCGCTGGCCACCATGTTTGGTTATGCAACGGATCTGCGTTCCAAGACGCAGGGCCGCGGTACCTATACCATGCAGGTAGACCACTACGAAGAAGTTCCGAAAGCAGTCGCTGAGGAAATCATTGAAAAGAATAAAGGGACGAAGGCATAACGCCTGGCCCCCCTTATTCAAGAAAATATAAATTCAAATCCACTCATTAAGGAGGAAGAAACAATGGCAAAGGCTCATTACGAGAGAACGAAACCGCATGTCAATATCGGCACGATCGGACACGTCGATCACGGCAAAACGACCCTGACCGCAGCTATCACGAAAGTGCTGGCTGAAAAAGGCGATGCCCAGTTCATGGCGTATGACATGATCGATAAGGCACCGGAAGAAAGAGAACGTGGTATCACGATCAACACGTCTCACGTAGAATATGAAACGGACAAACGGCATTATGCACATGTCGACTGCCCGGGCCATGCTGACTATGTCAAGAACATGATCACCGGTGCTGCCCAGATGGACGGTGCTATCCTGGTTGTATCCGCTGCCGACGGCCCGATGCCGCAGACCCGCGAACACATCCTGCTGGCCCGCCAGGTTGGCGTACCTGCCATGGTCGTATTCCTGAACAAGGCCGACATGGTAGACGATCCGGAACTGATCGAACTGGTAGAAATGGAAGTCCGTGACCTGCTGAGCAGCTACGGCTATCCGGGAGACGAAGTTCCTGTTATCGTCGGTTCCGCACTGAAAGCGCTGGAAGGCGACAAGGAATATGAAAAGAAGATTCTGGAACTGATGGATGCGGTCGACAACTACATTCCGACCCCGCAGCGCCCGACGGACAAACCGTTCCTGATGCCTGTCGAAGACGTATTCACGATTACAGGCCGCGGCACCGTAGCAACGGGCCGTATCGAACGTGGTACCGCTCATGTAGGCGATCCTGCTGAAATCGTCGGCATGTCCGATGAAAAGAAATCCACCGTCATCACGGGTCTGGAAATGTTCCGCAAGACGCTGGACGAAGCACTGGCAGGCGACAACGTAGGCGCACTGCTGCGTGGTATCGACCGCAAGGAAATCGAACGCGGCCAGGTCCTGGCAAAACCGGGTTCCGTACATCCGCACACGCACTTCAAAGGCCAGGTCTACGTACTGAAGAAGGAAGAAGGCGGCCGTCATACTCCGTTCTTCAACGGCTATCGTCCGCAGTTCTACTTCCGTACGACGGACGTAACCGGCACGGTGAAACTGCCGGAAGGCACGGAAATGGTAATGCCTGGCGATAACGTAGACATGGAAATCACGCTGATCACGCCGATTGCAATGGAACAGGGCCTGCGCTTCGCTATTCGCGAAGGCGGTCATACTGTTGGCGCCGGTGTCGTTGGTGAAATCATGGAATAACCGGCAGACCGGACCCGATCTTTGATCTTATATCCCTAAATATGAGGGGCGTAGGACAGCCCCTCATATTCTTATGTTTGTTCTCATGTACACTGCGATGATGTGAAAGGTTGCTTGCCTGTCCTGCCTTGCAGACGGGGAGATTTTCACGGAGTATGTCCGTTCATAGAAACTGGGCGATTGGAGGAAGAATTTAATGGCTAAGACTCAGAAAATCAGAATACGCTTGAAAGCGTATGACCACACTGCTCTGGATCAGAGCGCTAGCAAAATCGTAGAAACGGCGAAACGCACCGGTGCTCAGGTTTCCGGTCCGATTCCCCTGCCTACGGAAAAGAACATTTACACGATCCTGCGTTCCCCGCATGTCAACAAAGATTCCCGTGAGCAGTTCGAGATGCGCACTCACAAACGTCTGGTCGACATTCTGGAACCGACCCCGAAGACGGTTGACGCCCTCATGCGTCTGGACCTTCCGGCCGGTGTAGACATCGAAATCAAACTGTGAGGAGGTGCGAACGATGGCAAAAGGAATTATTGGTAAAAAGCTGGGCATGACCCAGATTTTCGAGGAAGACGGCAAGTTCATTCCTGTCACCGTAGTGCTGGCAGGTCCGTGCACCGTTCTCCAGAATAAAACCGAAGAAACCGACGGATACAATGCAATCCAGGTTGGTTTCGGTGAAAAAAGCGAAAAGAATGTAACGAAGCCCATGAAGGGCCACTTCGCAAAAGCAGGTATCGCTCCTGCCGAATTTGTTAAGGAATTACGTTTGGACGCTCCGTCCGACTTAAAAGTTGGTGACGTAATCAAAGCCGATATCTTTGCAGCCGGTGAAATCGTCGACGTCAGCGGCGTAACCCGCGGCAAGGGCTTTGCAGGCACGATCAAACTTCATAATTTCGCTCGCGGCCCGATGAAACACGGTTCCAAATCTCATCGTGAACCTGGTTCCATTGGCCCCATGCGTTCCGGCCCCGGCGGTCGCGTTGAAGCCGGCAAAAAGCTGCCTGGCCGTATGGGCGGCAAGAACGCAACGGTTCAGCATCTGACCATCGCGAAAGTCGATGCCGAACGCAACCTGATTCTGGTTCATGGTTCTATCCCCGGTGCCAACGGCACTTGCGTGGTAATCAAAGAGACCAGCAAGGTTGTAGACTGATAGATAGCGAAAGAAAGGAGGATGCTTCATATGCCGAAGTTATCTGTATATAATATCGCCGGCCAGGCTACCGGTGAAGAAATCGAACTGAACGATAAAGTATTTGGCGTTGAATTCAACGAACCCGTTGTACACCAGGCTGTTGTTATGCAGCTTGCCAATCAGCGTCAGGGCACTTCCGCTACCAAGACTCGTTCTCTGGTCAGCGGCGGCGGCCGTAAACCCTGGAAACAGAAAGGCACGGGCCATGCCCGCGTCGGTTCCACCCGCTCTCCTCTGTGGGTAGGCGGCGGCACCACCTTTGGTCCGATGCCCCGTTCCTATGCAAAAGCAATGACCCGTAAAGCTCGTCGTCTGGCACTGCGCTGCGCGTTGTCCGCTAAAGTAGCTGCAGGCGAACTGGTCGTTGTCGACAACCTTGCATTCGACGATCCGAAGACCAAGAGAACCGTTGAACTGCTGAATGCTTTCAACTCTGCCGATGCCAAGAACCTCATCATCACCGACGGTGAAAATGAGAATGTCGAACTGTCCGCCCGCAACATGCGCAAAGTGACCGTCATCAACAACGGCGGCCTGAACTGCTTTGACCTGTTGCACAACCACAAGGTATTCCTGGACAAGAATGCCGTAGCAAAGATTGAGGAGGTACTTGCATAATGGCTGCTAATCTCCGCGATGTATTGATCCGTCCGCTCGTAACGGAAAAAACTTCCGTCATGATGCAGGACAACAAATACACTTTTGAAGTCCCCATGAACGCCAACAAGACGGAAATCCGTCAGGCTGTTGAAAAAATCTGGAATGTCAAAGTCCTGGATGTCACGACCGTCAAGGTTCCCGGCAAGACGAAACGCCGCGGCAACATGCTGGTCAAGACTTCCGCTTATAAGAAAGCGATCGTGAAACTGGCTGCCGGCCAGACGATCCCCGTATTTGAAGGAATGTAAGGAGGGAAAGCACAATGGCGATTAAAAGCTACAATCCGTATTCTCCTTCGAGACGTTTCATCACCACGTCTTCCTTCGAAGAGATTACGACGAATAAACCCCATCGTCCGCTGCTGGAAAAGCTGAACAAGCATGCCGGCCGCAACAACACTGGTAAAATGACCGTACGTCATCAGGGCGGTGGCAATAAGAGAATGTACCGTGTCATCGACTTCAAGCGCAACAAAGACGGTGTTCCGGCAAAAGTTGCAACGATCGAATACGATCCGAACCGCAATTGCCGCATTGCCCTGCTGCATTATGCTGACGGTGAAAAACGCTACATCCTCGCTCCTCTCGGCCTCAAGGTAGGCGACCAGGTAGTCAGCGGTGCTGATGTCGATATCAAGACCGGCAACTGCCTGCCCATGAAGAACATCCCTATTGGTACTCTGGTACACAATGTGGAACTGAAGATCGGCAAGGGCGGCCAGATGGCCCGTTCCGCCGGTGCTGTTGCCCAGCTCATGGCTAAAGAAGGCGACTACGCACTGCTCCGTCTGCCTTCCGGCGAAGTTCGCAAGGTACACATCAACTGCCGCGCGACGGTCGGCCAGGTTGGCAACCTTGACTTCGAAAACATCACGATTGGTAAAGCTGGTCGTTCCCGTTGGCTCGGTATCCGTCCTGCCAACCGCGGCGTTGTCATGAACCCGAATGACCATCCGCATGGCGGCGGCGAAGGCCACAGCCCTGTTGGTCGTAAGCGCCCGGTTACTCCGTGGGGCAAATCTGCTTTCGGTACTCGCACCCGCAAGAACAAGAAAGCTTCTACCAAACTGATTTTGAGTCGCAGAACGAAATAATTGATAAGAGAAAGGAGGCTTATCAGTGTCTAGATCAGTTAAAAAAGGACCTTATGTCCATCCTTCCCTGGTTAAAAAGATCGATGCACTTAATGCCGCTAACGATAAAAAGGTCGTCAAGACCTGGTCCCGTGCTTCCGTGATTCTGCCGTCCTTTGTTGGACACACGATTGCGGTGCATGACGGACGGAAACATGTTCCTGTCTTCATTACCGAAGACATGGTTGGTCACAAGCTGGGCGAATTCGCCCCGACCCGTACGTTCAGAGGCCACCACGAAAAGGCTGCAGCAGCAGATACGACGACAGGAAAGTGAGGAATGAAGAATGGAAGTAAAAGCAACTGCTAAATATATCCGCATTGCTCCTCGCAAATTGCGCATCGTTATGAACCTGATCCGTGGCAAGAAAGTCAACGAAGCTTTCGCCATTCTGCAGTTCACCCCGAAAGTCGGCTCCGAAGTTGTAGAAAAGGTACTGCGCAGCGCCGTTGCCAATGCTGAACACAACAATGACATGAATGTTGATAACCTGGTCGTTTCTTCTTGCTATGTAGACCAGGGCCCCACCATGAAACGTATTCATCCCCGGTCCCGCGGGCAGGCGTTCAAGATTTTGAAACGTTCCAGCCACGTCACCGTTTGCGTTTCTGAGAAGTAATAGACCGGATAAGGAGGGAAACAATAGTGGGTCAGAAAGTTAATCCGCATGGATTCCGTGTCGGCGTCATCGAAGGTTGGGAATCCAACTGGTATGCCGATAAAGATTACCAGAAATTCTTACTGGAAGATATTAAAATCCGTGAATTTATTAAAGACAAATTGTTCTTGTCCGGTATTTCCAAAGTAGACATTGAACGTGCTTCCAACAAAGCCCGTATCACCATCTACACTGCTAAACCGGGTATGGTTATCGGCCGTCAGGGCAGCAACATCGAACTGCTGAAGAACGACCTCAAGAAGATGACCACTGCCAACATCGACATCAACATCCAGGAAATCAAGCAGCCTGATATGGATGCCACCCTGGTAGCTGAAAACATCGCTTCCCAGCTGGAACGCCGTATTGCTTTCCGCCGTGCCATGAAGCAGGCCGTCGGCCGTACGATGCGGTTGGGTGCAAAGGGTATCCGCGTACGCCTGGGCGGCCGTCTGGGCGGTGCAGAAATTGCCCGTTCCGAAAGCTATCGCGAAGGTTCCATTCCTCTGCACACCCTGCGTGCAAACATCGACTACGGTACTGCGGAAGCGCATACCACGTATGGCCGTATCGGCGTAAAGGTATGGATCTACAAAGGCGAAGTCCTGCCGGAATCTAAACCTGCAGCAAAGACTGCATCCGCAAAGGAGGCATAATCAGTCATGTTATTACCGAACAGAGTCAAACATCGTAAACAGCATAGAGGTCGTATGAAAGGCCGTGCCATGCGCGGCAATACGATCGTCCATGGCGAATACGGCCTGGTTGCCCTCGAGCCCGCTTGGATCACCAACCGTCAGATCGAAGCAGCCCGTATCGCTATGACCCGTTACGTCAAACGTGGTGGTCAGGTTTGGATCCAGATTTTCCCGGACAAGCCGATTACCGCAAAACCTGCAGAAACCCGTATGGGTTCCGGCAAAGGCTCTCCTGAATACTGGGTTGCCGTTGTAAAACCCGGCCGCGTCCTGTTCGAAATGGGCGGTGTCACCGAAGCTGACGCTCGTGAAGCTATGCGTCTGGCTGGCCACAAGCTCCCGATCAAGACGAAGTTTATTTCGAAGGCACAGATGGAGACTGAAGCCGCCGCTGAAGCAAAGGGTGGTGAAGCTTGATGAAAATTAACGAAATCAGAGATCTGTCTGCTACGGATCTGGATAAGAAATTAGCAGAACTGAAAGAAGAACTGTTCAACTTACGTTTTCAGATGGCAACCGGACAGTGCGAAAACCCCACGAAGATTCGCGAAGTCAAGAAGTCCATTGCCAGAATCAAGACTGTACAGCGCCAGAATGAAATCAACGCCTGAGCGCCTGTTCGAAGAACTTTAAGGAGGAAACAGTCGTGACCGAAGTAAGAAATACACGTGTTAGCCGTACTGGCAGAGTTGTCAGCGACAAGATGCAGAAGACCATCGTCGTCGCCGTTGAACGTTTCGTTCAGCATCCTCTGTACAAGAAAGGCATCAAAACCACGATTAAATTTAAGGCTCATGATGAAAACAATGACGCCCATGTAGGCGATCTGGTTAAGATCGTACAGACTCGTCCGTTGTCCAAGGAAAAATGCTGGCGTCTGGTTGAAGTATTAGAGCGCGCGAAATAATTGTTCGGCCGGGTTACCCGAATCCGGCACAGGAGGTTAAAACATGATTCAACAGCAGACGATTCTTAATGTCGGCGACAACACCGGCGCTAAGAAAGTTATGTGCATCCGCGTAATGGGCGGTTCCTACCGGAAGTATGCCAACATCGGCGACATCATCGTGTGCTCCGTTAAGGATGCAGCACCCGGTGGCGTTGTAAAGAAAGGCGAGGTAGTAAAGGCCGTTGTCGTTCGTTCCACCAAGGGCCTGCATCGGAAAGATGGTTCCTATATCCGCTTTGACGAAAACGCAGCCGTCGTTATCAAGGACGACAAGAGCCCCCGCGGCACCCGTATCTTTGGGCCTGTTGCCCGCGAACTGCGCGAAAAAGACTTTATGAAAATTATTTCTCTGGCACCGGAAGTGCTCTAAGAAATACGCTAAAGCACATTAGGAGGTGTTCTTAAAACATGAGTAACGCTGTAAAGCTCCATGTTAAAAAAGGTGATACCGTTCAGGTCCTGTCCGGCAAGGACAAAGGCAAAGAAGGCAAAATCCTGACAGCTCTGCCGAAAAAAGGCAAAGTCATCGTGGAAGGTGTGAATAAAGTAAAGCGTCATAACAAACCGTCCCAGACCAATCCGCAGGGCGGCATCGTGACCAAGGAAGCAGCCATCAGCTCCAGCAAAGTAATGGTGGTCTGCCCCAAATGCAAGAAACCGACCCGCATTGCACACAAGATCGAAAACGGCAAATCCGTCCGCATCTGCAAGCACTGCGGCGAAGTGCTCGATAAATAATTTCCGGGAAAGGAGGAACTCACTGAAATGGCTAAGACCAGACTGCAAGAGAAATACTTGAACGAAGCCACCAAAGCTATGGTTGATAAATTCCATTACAAGAACGTGATGGAAATCCCCAAGATTGAAAAAGTCATCATCAACATGGGTGTTGGCGAAGCTGTTACGAACAGCAAGGCCCTGGATGCAGCTGTTGCCCAGCTGACTACCATTGCCGGCCAGAAACCTGTTGTTACGAAAGCAAAGAAATCCATCGCTGCTTTCAAACTGCGTGAAGGCATGCCGATCGGCGCGAAAGTAACGCTGCGCGGCGACCGCATGTACTATTTCCTCGACAAACTGATGAACATCGCTCTGCCCCGCGTCCGCGACTTCCGCGGTGTAAGCGCAACGGCCTTCGACGGCCGTGGCAATTACGCACTGGGCCTGAAGGAACAGCTGATTTTCCCGGAAATCGAATACGATAAAGTTGATAAAGTCCAGGGCATGGACATCATCATCGTCACCACTGCCAAGACCGATGAAGAAGCACGCGAACTGCTGCGTCTTCTCGGTATGCCCTTCGCAGCATAAGTAAGGAGGAAATAATTTTGGCTAAGAAAGCTTTAATCGAAAAATGGAATAAAGAACCGAAATTCTCTGTTCGTCATTACAATCGCTGCAAAATCTGCGGCCGTCCCCATGCTTATATGCGTAAGTTCGGTATGTGCCGTATCTGCTTCCGTGAATACGCTTACAAAGGCGAAATTCCCGGTGTAACCAAAGCAAGTTGGTAAGGTACATTTTAGAAAGGAGGCCATTGAAGAATGGTAATGACTGATCCGATCGCCGATATGCTTACGCGTATCCGTAATGCTAATTCGGTTTATCACGATAAAGTTGAAATCCCCGGCTCTAAAATCAAAGAAGCAATCGCTGCGATTTTAAAGGACGAAGGATACATCAAGGACTACGAAGTAGTATCCGATAACAAGCAGAATGTTATCAAAGTAAGCCTGAAATACGGTGCCAACCGCGAAAAGGTAATTTCCGGCCTCAAGCGTATTTCCAAACCCGGCCTGCGGGTTTACTCCCAGAAGGACCAGCTGCCGAAAGTGCTCGGCGGCCTGGGCATTGCGATCATTTCGACTTCCAAAGGCCTGATGACCGACAAAGCTGCTCGTAAAGCCGGCCTGGGTGGCGAAGTTCTGGCATACGTTTGGTAATACGAATAAGGAGGTACCTTTAAGTGTCTAGAATTGGTAAAAAACCGATTGACGTACCCGCTGGTGTTACGGTCAAGGTTGAAAACAATCTGGTGACTGTCAAGGGGCCGAAAGGCGAATTGCAGCGTCAGATCCATCATATGATGAAGGTTACTCTGGACAACGGTGTCATCACCGTAGAACGTCCCGATGACGAAAAAGAAAACCGCGCTCTGCACGGCCTGTCCCGTACGCTCATCCGTAACATGGTGGAAGGCGTTACCAAGGGCTACAGTAAAACCCTGGAAATTCAGGGCGTAGGCTACCGTGCCGCCAAGCAGGGCAAAAACATTAACTTCACCCTGGGTTTCTCCCATCCGGTAGTTATGGAACCGCCTGCAGGTATCACCTTCGATGTTCCGCAGCCGAACAAGATCGTTGTCAGCGGCCCGGACAAGGAACAAGTTGGCGCCGTCGCTGCGGAAATCCGCAACCTGCGCCCGCCTGAACCCTACAAAGGCAAGGGTATCCGTTATGAAGGCGAACATGTACGCCGTAAGGTCGGTAAGGCCGGCGCTAAGGCGAAGAAGTAATTGAGAAGGGAGTGAAACCTCTTGTTTAACAAAGCAAACAAGAACGCAAAACGTCAGAAACGTCATATCCGTTCCCGCAAATATATCGTTGGCACGGCAGAAAGACCTCGTCTGAATGTCTATCGTTCCCTGAGCAACATCTACGCACAGGTGATTAACGACGAGACGGGCGAAACCATCGCTGCAGCCAGCACGGTGGAAAAGAGTTTCGAAAACTATGGCGGCAATGTGGAAGCTGCCAAGGCCGTAGGCAAAGCCATTGCTGAAAAGGCGTTGGCCAAAGGCGTAACGAAAGTGGTATTCGACCGCGGGGGCTACCTGTATCATGGTCGTATCGCCGCATTGGCAGAAGCAGCTCGTGAAGCTGGTCTGCAATTCTGATAGAGGGAGGAAGGATTTTGGCTAATTTTGATAAGCGCGACAGACGCGAAAAACCGGATGACGGCTTTAACGAAAAGGTCGTATTCATCAATCGCGTAGCTAAAGTAGTAAAAGGCGGCCGCCGCTTCACCTTCGCCGCTCTGATTGTAGTCGGTGATGGCAAGGGCCATGTAGGCATGGGCCTGGGCAAGGCTGCTGAAGTTCCGGAAGCAATCCGCAAGGGCGTGGAAGACGCCAAGAAGAACCTGGTAACGGTTCCGATGGTCGGCAACACGATTCCTCACGAAACCATCGGCGTATACGGTGCTGGCCGCGTGTTCATGCGTCCGGCTTCTGAAGGTACCGGCGTCATTGCCGGCGGCCCCGTCCGTGCCGTTATGGAACTGGCCGGCATTCGTGATATCCTGACCAAGTGCCAGGGCTCCCATAACCCCGGCAACATGGTTCGTGCAACTCTCCAGGGCCTGCAGTCCCTGAAGGATGCTGCGGAAGTCGCAGCACTGCGCGGCAAGACCGTGGAAGAACTGATGGACTGATTGAGAGCGAAGGAGATTTAGCATGAAGAAACTGAAAATCACCCTGACCCGCAGCTTGATCGGTTACAAGAAAGACCAGCAGGCTACTGTCAGAGCCCTGGGCTTGCGTAAGATCGGGTCCACTGCGGTACAAGAAGACAATCCTACCATTCGCGGCATGATCCACAAAGTAGAACATCTTGTTGCGGTAGAAGAAGTAGAAGCTTAAGATTAGGAGGACTGACGAATGGAATTACATGAATTACGTCCGGCACCGGGCTCCAAGCAAGTTCGGGTTCGTGTAGGCCGTGGCCTTGGTTCCGGTTTGGGCAAGACCTCCGGAAAAGGCCAGAAGGGCCAGAAATCCCGTTCCGGCGGCGTCAAGCGCCCGGGATTTGAAGGCGGCCAGAGACCGTTGTACCTGCGCCTGCCGAAAGTCGGGTTCTATAACAGATTCGGCAAACATTTCGTAGAAATCAATGTGGAGACTTTGAATCGCTTTGAAGACGGCACCGTAGTGGAACCGGTTATGCTGGTTGAATGCGGTTTGGTCAAGAATATCCGTGACGGCATCCGTATCCTGGGCGGCGGCGAGCTGACCAAGAAACTGACCGTTCAGGCGAATGGCTTTACCAAGACTGCTGCTGAGAAGATTACGGCTGCTGGCGGCAAAGTCGAGGTGATCTGATAATGTTAGCATCTCTTGCTAATATTTACCGGGTCCCCGAGTTACGAAGAAAAATCATCTTCACCATGGTGATGTTCGGCGTCTTCCGGCTGGGCGTACAGATTCCTGTCCCCGGCGTGGACGCGACGATGATTGAAGAGCTGTTCAATAACGGCAACCTCTTCGGTCTGCTGGATGTATTCTCCGGCGGTGCCCTGAGCAAATTCTCCATCTTCGCCATGAGCATCACACCCTATATCAATGCATCCATTATCCTGCAGCTGCTGAAAGTCGTCATCCCGACCTTGGAAGAATGGTCCAAGGAAGGGGAAGAGGGCTTCCGCAAGACCAACAAAGTCACGCGGTATGCCACGGTCGGCCTTTCTGTTATTCAGGCGTTGGGCATGGCCTTCGGCCTGCGCGCCGCAATTCTCAATCCGGGCTTTTTCTCCATTTTGATGATTGTGGTGACGTTGACGGCAGGTACGTGCTTCCTCATGTGGGTCGGCGAGGAAATCACTCAGCGCGGCGTTGGCAACGGTATCTCCCTGATTATCTTCGCTGGTATCGTATCCCGCGTCCCGAACGGCCTCTCGACCTTGCATAAATACCTGACCGCAGGAACGGTAAACCTGATCAACGTGTTGGCGTTTATCGTAATTGCATTGGCAATGATCGTTTTTGTAGTCGCTATCTCCCAGGGCATCCGCAAGGTCCCCGTGCAGTACGCAAAGCGTATGGTCGGCCGGAAAATGTACGGCGGTCATAGCAGCTACATTCCCTTGAAAGTAAACCAGGCAGGCGTTATCCCCATTATCTTTGCTTCGTCCCTCTTGATGTTCCCGGCGACCATCGCACAGTTCGTGAATGTTCCCTGGGTCCAGAAGGCAGCCGCGTATTTCGCATGGGGCACGCCTCTCCAGACGACAATCTATGTCATTCTGATTTTGTTCTTCACCTTCTTCTATACGGCGGTTACGCTGGATATCAAGCAGATGAGCGACAATATCAAAAAGATGGGCGGCTTTATTCCGGGCTTGCGTCCGGGCGCCCCGACGACGGAATATCTGGATAATGTAATGACGCGCATCACGCTTTCCGGTGCCATTTTCCTGGCCCTTATCGCGATGATGCCCCACATGGTCGTATGGCTGACCGGCATCGAAGGCATCTACCTTGGTGGTACGTCCCTGCTGATCGTGGTCGGCGTTGCACTGGATACGATGAAACAAATCGAATCCCTGGCACTGACCCGTCATTACGAAGGTTTTATGAGATAAGAGGAGGAACAGCAAATGCATATTCTTTTAATGGGACCTCCTGGTGCCGGCAAAGGCACGCAGGCGGAAAAGCTTGTTGACGAATATAAGATCCCTCACATCTCGACGGGGGATATGTTCCGCGCTGCTGTCAAGCAGGGAACGGAACTGGGCAAAGAAGCGAAGAAATACATGGATGCCGGCGGGCTCGTTCCCGACGTAGTAACCATTGGTATCGTACGGGAAGGGCTGAGCAAGCCGGAATGCCTGAAGGGTTTTATCCTGGACGGGTTCCCCCGCACGACGGAACAAGCCGAAGCTTTGGATGGTATCCTGAAGGATGCCGGTATCAAGCTGACCGCTGTACTGAACATCGAAGTACCGGACAGCGACCTGGTGGAAAGAGTCACGGGTCGTCGCATCTGCAAGTCCTGCGGTGCGACCTACCACGTTTCCTTCAATCCTACCAAAGTGGAGGGTGTCTGTGATAAATGTGGCGGCACTCTTTATCAGCGCGATGATGATAAGGAAGAAACCGTCAAAAATCGCTTGAAAGCGTATCATTCCCAGACGGAACCCCTGATCGAGTACTACAAGAAACAGGGCGTTTACGTGGAAATCGACGGCACTCAGGCCATTGACAAGGTATATGCCGACATCAAGGCCAGCCTTGAAGAAAGGGCAGGGAGGTAACAATGTCCAAACAGGATGTAATCGAAGTGGAAGGAACCATTCTGGAAGCTTTACCGAATGCCATGTTCAAGGTCAAATTGCAGAACAATCATGAGATCCTGGCTCATATTTCCGGCAAAATCCGTATGAATTTCATCAAGATCCTGCCGGGCGACCGTGTAACGGTTGAATTGACGCCGTATGATCTGAATCGTGGAAGAATCACCTACCGGTTCAAATGAGCCGGCACAGACACTGAGGAGGTAAAAAATGAAAGTCAGACCGTCTGTCAAGAAGATTTGCGATAAATGCAAAATCATCAAACGTAAAGGCCGTGTCATGGTCATTTGCGAAAACCCGAAACATAAACAGAGACAAGGTTAAGAAGGAGGTGCACTGATATTATGGCACGTATTTCTGGTGTCGATTTACCGAATGACAAGCGTATCGAATATGCGCTGCCCTATATTTACGGAATCGGTCTTACCTTATCGCGTGAAATCCTCGCGAAGACCGGTATCAACCCCGATACTCGTGTCCGTGACCTGACGGAAGGCGAAATCGCCAAGATCCGTGAAGTCCTGGACAGCGACTATAAAGTAGAAGGTGACCTCCGCCGCGAGGAATCCATGAACATCAAGCGCCTGGTTGAAATCGGGAGCTACCGTGGCAGAAGACATCGTGCAGGCCTGCCGGTCCGCGGCCAGAACACGAAGAATAATGCCCGCACCCGCAAAGGTCCGAAAAAGACCCAGGGCAAAAAGTAATCAGTAAGGAGGGTATAAAGAAGTGGCAGTAAAAAAAGCAGTCCGTACGAAGAAAAAAGTAAGCAAAAACGTCGTTGCCGGCGTTGCGCATATCAAATCCACTTTCAATAACACGCTGGTTACTATTTCCGATCTCAACGGTAACGTAATCAGCTGGGCTTCCGCCGGTGGCTTGGGCTTCCGCGGCAGCCGTAAGAGCACGCCGTTCGCAGCCCAGATGGCAGCTGAAACCGCTACCAAGGCCGCTATGGACCACGGCATGAAGACTGTTGAAGTATACGTTAAGGGCCCCGGTGCCGGCCGTGAAGCTGCAATCCGCGCTTTGCAGGCAACTGGTCTGGAAGTGAATTCCATTAAGGATGTAACCCCCATTCCGCACAATGGCTGCCGTCCGCCGAAACGTCGCAGAGTATAATTACAGGAGGTGTAAACTTACATGGCAATTGATAGAGTTCCTGTTATGAAACGCTGCCGCGCACTGGGCATTGAACCGGCGGTTGTGGGTGTTACGAAAGATTCCCACCGTCAGCTCCTGCACGCTAAGAACAAAGTTAGCGAATATGGCGCACAGCTGAAGGAAAAGCAGAAAGCAAAATTCATTTACGGCGTGCTGGAAAAACAGTTCCGCCTGTACTACGAAAAGGCAAAGAAGATGCCTGGCATCACCGGTGAAAACCTCCTGATCCTGTTGGAACGCAGACTGGACAATGTTGTTTACCGCATGGGCCTCGCTTCCACCCGTCGTCAGGCCCGTCAGCTTGTCACCCATGGCCACATCGCTGTCAATGGCAAGCGTGTGGACATTCCGTCCGCCCTGGTCAAGGCCGGCGATGTCGTTTCCGTCATGGAAAACAGCCTGAACAAAGCCTACTTCAAGGGCATGAATGAAAAGCTGGCAGGCGTAACCACCCCGGCTTGGCTCGTATTGAATGCGGAAGCACTGAATGCGAAGGTAGATCGTTTCCCGACGCGTGAGGAAATTGATGTTCCGGTTGTGGAACAGTCCATCGTCGAACTGTACTCCAAGTAATCCTGAGCATCAAGTGCCACCAACCTGTTTGCGTATTGTGGTAATACGCGTGAGAAGGAGGCTTTCCGAATGATTGAAATTATTGATCCGAAGTTGGTTACTTCCGAAATTTCCGCAGATAAACGGTACGGCAAGTTCGTCTGGGAACCGCTGGAACGCGGTTACGGCATTACCTTGGGCAACAGCCTCCGCCGCGTCCTGCTGTCCTCCCTGGAAGGGGCGGCAGTCAAGGGCGTGAAAATCGAAGGCGTCCTGCATGAGTTCACCACGATTCCTGGTGTCCGGGAAGATGTGGCGGATATCATCCTCAACATCAAGGCTCTCTGCCTGAAGCTGCACACGCAGGACAACAACACCCCGAAGGTTCTCCATATCGAAGCTGCCGGAGAGTGCGAAGTAACGGCCGGGGATATTCAGCCGGACAGCGATGTGGAAATTCTGAATCCGGAACTGCACATTGCGACCCTGGACAAGGATGCCGTCCTCAAGATGGACATCTACGTCGATAAGGGAACCGGTTATGTACCTTGCGACCGGAATAAGAGCGAAGAAATGGGAATCGGCTGGATTCCCGTGGATTCCATCTATTCTCCGATCACCCGCGTCAAATTCGGTGTTACGGATACCCGTGTCGGCAACGTCACCAACTACGACAAGCTGACTTTGGAAGTCTGGACCGACGGCAGCATCAATCCTGATGATGCTATCAGCCTGGCTTCCGGCATCTTGATCGGATACCTGAAACTGTTCCAGAACAGCACTGTCATGGAACCGGAACCGGGTATTGTAGGGACGACATCCCAGGAACCGGCGCCTGCTGCGGAAGAAGATCCGAAGCTGGCAATGTCCATCGAAGAGATGGACCTGTCCGTACGCAGCAACAACTGCCTGCGCCGCGCCGGAATCAATACGGTTGGCGATTTGATCAACAAGTCCGAAGAAGACTTGAAGAAGGTTCGCAACCTGGGAACAAAATCCCTGGATGAAATTATGAAGAAGTTGAAAGAATTGCAGTTATCCTTACGGGATAATGAAGACTGATAAGGGGGACGGAATCAATGGCATACAGAAAACTGAACCGTGCATCCGGCAACCGCAAAGCCCTGTTCCGCAGCCTGTCCAGCGCCCTGATCCTGAACGGCAGAATCGAAACGACCATTGCGAAAGCAAAAGAAACCAGCAAGAATGTTGCAAAACTGATCTCGCTGGCCAAGGTCGGCGACCTGCACGCTCGTCGTCAGGCTCTGGCTATCCTGGTAGACGAAACCGCTACCACGAAGCTGTTTGATGAACTGGCTCCGAAATACAAGGAGCGCCAGGGTGGCTTTACCCGCATTTACCGGGTTGGCCCTCGTCGCGGCGATGCAGCGGAAATGGCCATCATCGAGCTGCTCTAATTGCGGGGAAATGGCCTGAACAATGCAACCAGACCGGCACGGGCATCCTGTGCCGGAGAATAGCAGGGATTTCGTATCCCTGCTATTTTTTTACCCTTCTGCTCGGACCTCCGGACGACGCATTTCAGCTGTTAACCGGGCAATGAAACAGGTTGACGATTTTCAGCGGCGACATTATAATGTAAGAGTTAGAAAGTACGAAGATACTGGGGGGAGTGTCCCTGGGGCCTCTTCCCGTTCATAGGAGTGTCTAAGGATGGAAACAAAGAAACAGCAGCCGTTTGTGGAAATCACGGATCTGACTCATCTGTACCGGGATGCCGAGAATCAGGAGGTCAAGGCCCTGGATCAGGTCAGCTTGACCGTGCAGCCGGGTGAATTCGTGGCGATCATCGGGACCAACGGCAGCGGCAAGTCAACGCTGGCGCGTCACCTGAATGCCCTTCTGCTGCCCACGGAAGGGACAGTCAAAATCAAGAATATGGATACGCTGGACGAAAGCAAGCTGTGGGACATCCGCCAGAATGTGGGCATGGTCTTCCAAAATCCGGACAACCAGATTGTTGCTGCCATCGTGGAAGAAGATGTAGCCTTCGGCCCGGAAAATGTCGGTGTGCCGCCGGCAGAAATCCGGAAGCGGGTGGATGCAGCCCTGGAAGCCGTCGGTATGACAGAATACCGGACACGGGCTCCCCATCTGTTGTCAGGAGGGCAGAAACAGCGGATTGCCATTGCGGGTACGCTGGCTCTGGGATCCAATTGCATTGTTTTTGACGAGCCGACAGCCATGCTTGATCCCCAGGGACGCCAGGAGATTGTCAGCACGGTACGGACGCTCAATCGGGAAAAGGGGATTACAATTCTGTACATTACACATAATATGGTGGAGGCAATCCATGCGGACCGCATTGTCGTCATGAAGAAGGGAAAAATCCTGTTTCAGGGGACGCCGAAGGAGGTTTTCTCCCGCGTGGACGAACTGGAAGAGCTGGGGCTGGAGGCTCCCCTGGCCGCGAAAGTGGCATCGGAATTGCGCAAAGCGGGCATCCCGCTTCCAGACGGTATTATCACCAATGAGGAACTGGCCAAAGCATTGGCCTGACCTTTCTCCGAAACTATAGTTACACAGAGGATGACAACGTATGTCGATGGAATTGGAACATGTTTCCTTTACGTATTCAAAGGGGACTCCTTATGAAAAGGAAGTACTCCACGATATTTCGCTGACAATAGAAAAAGGGGATTTTACAGCAATTATCGGCCATACGGGGAGCGGTAAATCGACGCTGATCCAAAACTTGAACGGACTCCTGCACCCGACCAAAGGCAGGGCCCTGATCGACGGGACAGATCTGGCTGGGAAAACGAAAGAAGCCCGTGCGGCCCGCAACAAAGTCGGAATGGTGTTCCAGTATCCGGAACACCAGCTCTTTGCGGAAACGGTCTACGAAGACGTGGCGTTTGGACCCCGCAACCTGGGCCTGGCTGAGGACGAAGTGGAACAGCGTGTCCGGGAGGCCATGCAGTTCGTCGGCCTGGACTATGAAGCCCTGGCCCAGCGTTCTCCCTTCAACCTTTCCGGCGGCCAGATGCGCCGTGTCGCCATTGCAGGCGTCGTATCCATGAAGCCGGATTACCTGATCCTGGACGAGCCGTCGGCTGGTCTGGACCCGGGTGCCCGTCGCGATGTTTTCCGCGAAATCATGGCGCTGTACCACAAACAGCATATTGGCATTATCATGGTGACGCACAGCATGGAAGATGCCCTGCAGTTCGCCACGCGCCTGCTTGTCGTTTATGACGGTCGTATCATTATGGATGGCAAACCGGCGGATATCTTCCGGGAACGGCGGCAGGAACTGCTCCGCGTCGGGATGGATATTCCCGAAATTTTCAAACTCATGGACGCACTGCGCGCAGAAGGCATTGCCCTTCCGGAATCCATTACGGACAGGGCGGCACTCGTGAAGGCGCTCCGCAAGCGAAAGGGGGCGAAGTAAGCCATGCTGGGTGATATTACCTTAGGCCAGTATTATCCGGGCAACAGCTTTGTCCATCGCCTGGATCCGCGCACCAAAATTCTGGTGACCCTGATTCTGATTGTCGCCATCTTTCTTGCGCAGAGTGTACCGGCTTATATCCTCTTGTGGGTCATGGTGTTCTTCGTCATCGCCGTCTCCCACCTGCCCTTCCTGCTTGTCTTTAAGAGCGTCAAACCGCTCTTCTTTATCATCGTGTTAACGCTGGCCATGCACGTGTTCCTCGGTCAGGGAGATACGGTGCTGTACCAGTGGAAATTTATCCGGATCACCGAGGAAGGCATTGCTATGGGCATTAAAATGTCCATGCGGCTTATGCTGCTCCTTATGTTCTCCTCGGTCCTGACTTTTACGACTTCGCCAATTGTCCTGACGGACGGCATCGAGTCGTTGCTGCGGCCCTTCCGGCGCATCGGCGTTCCGGCCCACGAACTGGCCATGATGATGACCATTGCCCTGCGTTTCATTCCGACGCTCCTCGAGGAGACGGACCGGATCATTAAAGCGCAGACCTCCCGCGGCGCCGATTTCCAGAGCGGCAACCTGCTCCAGCGGGCGAAAAATATGCTTCCTATCCTGATTCCGTTGTTCATCAGCGCATTCCGCAGGGCCGATGATCTGGCCGTCGCCATGGAAGCACGCTGTTACCGCGGCGGGGAAGGACGGACGCGGATGCACCAGCTCGCTTATCGGTCCGGAGATGTGGCAGCCTTTGTGTTTTCCATCGTCGTCGTGGTTGTGCTGGCACTCCTGCGCTGGAGCCCCCTGGCAGGCATGCTTTGAGGAGGCCGTCATGCGCACCTTGAAACTTACGTTGGCCTATGACGGAACGGCTTATGCCGGCTTTCAGCGGCAGACTCGTTTTCCGGCCATCCAGAATATAGTGGAAGATGTCCTGTCCCACCTGTGCGGGGAACCCATCCAGGTGACAGGAAGTGGGCGGACGGATGCACGAGTCCATGCTCTCGGGCAGGTCGTGTCATTCACGACGAACGGCAGAATCCCGACGGATCACCTGGTGCGTGCGATGAACGCCTGCCTGCCCGGGGATATCCGGGCCCTGGCGGCGGAGGAGGCAGTGCCGGGATTCAACGCCCGCAAGGACATTTGTTGGAAAGAATACCGGTATGTCGTGCAATACACTCCTGTACCGGATCCTTTTACGCGGAATTATGTCTGGCAGCTGGACGAACGCCCGGATCTGCAGCGCCTTCAGGAAGCGGCAGCGTGCCTGTTGGGAACACATAATTTCAGCGGTTTCCAGAGCACGGGCAGTGCGCCTGTTTCGCCGGTCAAGACACTCTTTACGTCCCGCTGGGAGACCCGGGACGGACAACCCGGACGGCTGGTCTACGTCGTCATCGGGGACGGTTTTGTCTACCACATGGTGCGGAATTTGGTCTGGTCCATGGTGCAGATCGGACTGGGCCGCAAATCAGCCGCTACCCTGGAAGAGGAACTCCGCCTGCCGCGGGGTGCCTTTGAAAACCGTCCTGCCCCGGCCCAGGGGCTTTATCTGGCCCGTGTGGGCTACACGCCGGAGCAGCCGGCATAAAGGACATAAGGAGGAAAATTCATGTTCTTTCATCGCAAGAAGACATTCCCTTCGCCCTTTACGGGGGAACTGCATCCAATCACGGACGCGCCGGACGAAGCATTTTCGCAGAAAATGACCGGAGATGGTTTTTTTGTCTACCCGACGGTTTTTGATGTGGTTGCCCCCTGTGACAGCACGGTAGAGTTTGTTTTTGACACGAAGCATGCACTGGGCCTGCGGACGGACAAGGGACTGGAGTATATGCTCCACATCGGCATCGACACGGTAGAAATGCAGGGGCAGGGCTTCACGGTCTGTGTGAAAAACGGGCAGCATGTACGGAAAGGGGACAAGCTGCTCTCCTTCGATGATGATGCAATCCGGGCTGCCGGGCATTCCGACGCCTGTCTCTGTGTGTTTACGGACGAAAAAGGCCCGAAGGACGTCCAAGTGCTCCATAGCGGGGCTATCCGGGCGTTGGAGGATGCGGTGGAATACTAAGTACGGCAGGAGTATCCCCAGCGTCATGCCGCTTCGCTCCAAGTGTGCCGGAATTTTCCACCGGCTCTCGTCAGCGGGAAAGTGGTTCCTTTAAAGTAAAAGGCTCTTCCGATCGGTTGATCGGAAGAGCCTTTTGTTTTGCGAAAATGTCAGAGGACGTCGTCCTGGAAGAAGCGGCGCAGTTCCTGCAGATCCGTTGTCAGGGAGAGGGCTGCCATGAGCTTCAGGCGGGCTTTGGGTCCGTTGATTTCGTCGGCATGAATCAAATCCAGAGGCTTCATATAGCCGGCGCTGCCCAGATAGCCGTAGACAGGGACCACTTTCCCTTCCGGAACGCGGCTGGCCAGCACGACGGGAATGCCCTTGCTGCGGACGTATTCAATGCCTTTCAGGACGGACGGGGGCACGTTGCCGCATCCAACCGCTTCGACGACGAGGCCGTGAACCGGCTTGTCTGCGGCAGCACGGAAGAAGAGGTCGCTCATGCCCGCCGTGACCTTAATCAGTTCTACGTCGGTATCAAGATGGTCGGTGACAATGCGTCGCAGGTTTTCGCAGGTGCGCCGGAAGATGACACCGTTGTAGTAGACGTGGCCGACGGGGCCCCAGCCGGGGGAAGCAAAGGTGCTGCACGAGACCGTGTGCATTTTCGTCACTTCGGCCGCTGCGTGGATTTCGTCGTTCATCACGAGAAGACAGCGGCGCCCCTTGGCAGCATCACAGGCCGCGACGCGGACGGCTGCCAGGATGTTGGCCGGACCGTCGTATCCCATGTCACTGGCACCGCGCATAGCCCCGGTGATGGTGACCGGCTTTTCGGTCTGGCACAAGAGACTCAGGACATACGCTGTTTCTTCCATGGTGTCCGTTCCGTGTGTTATCGCCACACCGTCCACGTCAGAACGGGCGGCAAAGGAATCAACTGTCTGGGCCAGGCGGGACATCATATCCGGCGTCATGTGGCCGCTGGGAACGTTGGAGAATTCGCGGACCTCTACATGGGCGACATCTTTCAGGGCCGGTACGGCTTGTACGAGATCGTCCCCGCTGACAGCAGGCACAAGGCCGCCCGAAACGGGATCCAGTTTCATGGCGATGGTACCGCCGGTCGTCAAAACAACGATATTTTTCAAGGGAATCCTTCCTTTCTATTGATAAAGGCCGGTACAGTGTCCCGGCGGAACGGAAATGCTACAGTGATTGTACCACAGGTCATGCTGGCAGACAATCAACGGAGCAGAGACAGGACGCCAACACAGACGCAGAGGATTACAAAGCCGAAGGCTATGGACGGACGCTGGAATTTGTTAGCTTTCTTCAAATCGGATCCGGGAATTACTGCAATGACGGTGGAAAGTGCGGCCACAGGACCACCTGTCAGGAAGTACTGCCATACGGCGGAACCGCCAGCGGCGGCACAAGCTACGGTCAGCGGGTCGGCACCTGTCTTCAGCACGACTTGCAGGAATGGGATAATAACCCCTGCAGAAGCAGCATTGGACTGTGTCAAAAAACCGGTGACGGACGAGACGACGAGCATCGCAAGGACGGGAGATGCATCAATGACAGGACCGAAGAAACTGGAAATTGTATCAACGAGTCCGATTTTATTCATCACGCCGCTCATGAAGAGAAAACCGATGGTCGCGACCAGGGGAGTGGAAATCTTTTCCACACCGTCCAGCATTGCGGCTTCTCCCTGGGAGAACTTTTCGTGGGCCAGTAGAACCGTCAATATGGCGCTGAATACACCAACCGTAAAAACGGGGTACCCAAGAACAAATCCGATAATAAATATGACGAATGGGAAAATGGCCCGACAGAACGGGACGTTTGAGGAGGATGCCAGGCTCTTTTCTACGGCGGACAACTCCTCATCTGTCATGGTCCGGCCCAGCGCCTTCATTTCATGCTTCAGGCGGTAATAGCTGCAGAGGATGATGGAAAGCCCCGTAATGGCGCCTACTACGTTAATGGCACCAAAGCCGATGGCTGCCGTTGCGACGACAGCGACCTGAGTCGGATGGGTGAATCCGGCAAAGTTCCCGAAATGGCCGGCGTGCGCTGCCAGGCCAGCTGTCTTATTGGGATCCATTCCCATTTTCACAGCTGCCGGCCCCGTAACGACCGCTGTAACAGCAGGCTGGGTAAATCCTGTCAAGGCTCCAATGATACCGGCAACAAGAGCACCGGCGGCGGTGACCCCCGGCGCTCCGCCGATGCGGGTCCCAATTTGCATGATTTTATGGATCACTACATCCAGGAATCCGCATTTCCCCATAATACCGATAAACATAAGGACACCGGTCATGTCGGCGATGACGGGGTTCAGACCGCCGTTAATCAGTTTGGCAAGTGTAACAGCAGATTTTCCTGCTACCGGAAATCCTGCGGCCAGTGCGGCTAATGTGGACCCTACAATTGCCGTCAGATAAATCGGCGACTTTCCTGTAACCATGAGCAACAATGTCAGCACCATTAAAATTTGCGCAACAATCATGATATACCCCCTCTCTTTACAAATACAAAAACAAAACAAAAAAAGCAGGGACACTGTGAGTACAGCGTCCTTGCTTTGTGTTATAGTGTAGCACAAATGTTTTTGCAAGACAAGATGGAATATCAAATTTTATCAGCGGTAGTTAATGGAGTATAATAGACTGGAGACGAAAAGAATCAATTTTTGGGAAAGGACTCGACAAGATTGCTGGAATTGGTCAATATCTCCAATTACCCTATGGATGTAGACAACATTCTGCAGGGAAACAGGAGGACCCTGCCGTCGTTTTTGAAACGGCACCATCTCGACGGGATCGAGTTGCTGCTCGGGCCGGCACTGGACCGGCACTTTTTCCCCGTGTCGCAAATTCAGGGAGTGCACCTGCAATTTTATCCTAACTGGGTTGATTTTTGGAAAGGAAATGACGAGGCCGTCCTGGCGTCATTCGGTGACCAGAAAACAGTTGAACAGACCTTTGGCCGCAGCCGGGATGAATGGCTGGAAAGGCAGCGGGAAAACATGCGGGCGGCCGGCGCCCTGGGAGCGAAGTATGTCGTCTATCATGTGTCCAATGCCCGAATGGATGAAATATACACGCGCCACCACCACTACGGCGACGACGAGGTCATCGAGGCACAGCTGGAAGTCAGCCGCGAAATTGTGTCGGCTCTGCCGGAAGACTGCCTGCTGTTGTATGAAAATCTGTGGTGGCCCGGCCTGACCTTTTGCCGGCCGGATCTGGCGGCCCGTCTGCTGGAAGGGACGCCCCATGAAAACACGGGTTTTCTTCTCGATTCGGGGCACCTGATGTGCACGAACTGGTCTCTTCGGGACGAGCAGGAAGCAGTGGATTACGTACTGCGCCGGTATGCTGCGTTGGGAGAACTGCGCCACCGGGTGTACGGCATGCATTTGCATCGTTCCCTGTCAGGTAAGGTTGCGGCGGCAGTGCAACGTCATCCGCCCCGTCAGGAGAGAGAAGGCTTCGACTGGATGGCCTGTTACCGGTACATGAAGGAAGTGGACCGTCACGAACCGTTCCGCACAGAAGCAGTCCGCCGCCTGGTGGAAACGATTGCCCCGCAGTTCCTGACCCATGAATTTCTCATGCAATCCCTGGCGGAATGGGAAGACGATCTTTCCCAACAGCAGCTAAGTTTATGGGGCAATGCCATGGGCAGAGAAAACAAAGCTGGGCAGAGGAATTTTTTTGATGCATCGCGCGCTTTTCAGGTTGACAACTCCAGGTAAAGTGAGTAAAATATATTTACGTGATTTTGCGCTTTGAATTCGATTAGCCCCGATGCAGAAGAGCAACTCTCATCATCACTCACGTCTTACAACTGCATCTGTACCGCTTCAATGCAGATGCCCTGTAATTAGGAATGTATTTTAAACCGAATCATCCTGGGAGGGACATTGAGAATGAAATCTTTCATGGCAAATCCGTCCACTGTAGAACGTAAATGGTACGTTGTGGACGCGACCGATAAAACTCTGGGCCGCCTGGCTGCAGAAGTTGCCAAAGTCCTGCGTGGTAAGAACAAACCTACCTTCACCCCGCATGTAGACACTGGCGACAATGTAATTATCATCAACGCTGACAAAGTCGTGCTGACGGGCAAAAAACTGACGCATAAGGTATATTTCCATCATACGGGTTATCTCGGCGGCAGCCGCTTCGTCACGGCAAAGACCATGTTGGAAACCAACCCGGTCAAGATGGTGGAAAAAGCCGTTCGCGGCATGATCCCCAAGAACCGCCTCGGCGAACAGATCTACAGCAAACTTCACGTCTATGCTGGTCCGGAACATCCGCATGCAGCACAGAAGCCGGAAGTATTGGAAATCAACGTACGGTAATCAGGAGGAGATAACATTATGGCAGAAGTAGTTTACAGTGCGACCGGCCGTCGTAAATCTTCCGTTGCCCGTGTCCGCCTGGTTCCGGGTGCAGGCAAGGTTGTAATCAATGGCCGCGAAATGAACGATTATTTTGGTCTGGAGACCCTGAAGCTGGTTGTCAATCAGCCGTTGGAACTGACCAAGACCAAGGATAAATACGACGTTCTCGTCAACGTCGTTGGCGGTGGCGTTTCCGGTCAGGCCGGTGCTATCCGTCATGGCATCAGCCGCGCTCTCGTCAAGGTGGACGCAGAATTCCGTCCGGTCCTGAAGAAAGCTGGTCTGATGACCCGCGACCCGCGCGAAAAAGAACGTCGCAAATACGGCTTGAAAAAAGCCCGCAAGGCTTCCCAGTTCAGCAAACGCTGATTGGTGTCGTATCCAGATACAGCAAAAAACTCCGGAACTTTGGTTCCGGAGTTTTTTTATGCTATTTTTCAACGAGAGACAGTATATGTCTTCTCGGATCCGTATACTGTAACCAGAAAGTAGTTGAGAGATCGACAAAGAAAGGAGCGGTCATGATGGAAGACAAATATGTAACTGTGACAGGCATGAAGTACTACACGCACCCGGCCTTTTATACCGGAGATGTGCTTCACTGTGTCAAGGAACCGAAGAATTCTGTCGACACCGAAGCAATATATGCGGAAATTCCGATTTTCGGAAAGGTGGGATATGTAGCCAATACCTGGCATACCAAAGCAAGAGGCACGTTCTCTGCGGGACGTATCTACGACACCGTGGGGAAGGAGTTCTTTGTCGAACTTTGTTTTATCCTGCCGAATGCGATGATTGCGCGGGTGGTGGAAGCCACGCCGGATGTATTGGAGCGGTATCGCAAGAAAGGGGAAGAGGCTGGGAAGGAAAAGCCCCCCGATCTGCCTCCGTTTATCTACGAAAAAGCAGTAGATGACTGATCTGGCTCGCGTTGTGACGCTGCAATAGGGGAAGCGGTCTTGAAACCGTTACAAAATAAAGGGAACCGCCTTTGCCGTTCCTCCCTTGGGAGGATGGGAAAGGCGGTTCTATTTTATTGGTCACATCTGCAGGAGGAGAGGGAGAGACCGGGTTATACCCGGGAGCAGATGCTTAGAACAATTTTTCCAGGAAATTCTTTTCAGGACGTACGTTCATGTGCAAAATCTTGCCACTGCGCGCGTCTACAAGAAAGTCCGTGCGGGATCCGTTGTAGGTTGCCTGTACTTTATAGAACAAGGGGCCATGAGCCACATCAAGGGCGCCCGGCATTCCCGGACGGAGGCCTTTATTGTCCTGAGCCGGAGCTGCGGGCTGCTGACCCTGAACCGGAGCTGCGGGTTGCTGGCCCTGAGCCGGTGCCGCAGGCTGCAGTCCCTGTGCGGGGGTTGTGGGCGTCTGACCTTGTGCGGGGGCTGCGGGCTGCAGTCCCTGTGCCAGAGCATTGGGAGCACCCGGAATTGGTGCTGTCATGCGGTCATTGGGAACACCCTGTCTCATCCGCGGGGGTACGGTGCCATTGTCAAAACCACGACCCTTCCAGTCTCTCGGCTGGCCTTCAGGACCTTTTTCCCCATCCCGGTCGCCGCGGAAGAAGCCCTTTTCATGGCGTTCTTCCCGCTCCTCGCGGAAATCATGTTTCTCTTTCTTGTCGCGATGACGCTCTTCTTTTCTGTCATGATCGTCTCTGTCTTCTTTTCTATCCAATGGCGATTGCAGTAAGACAGACTGGACTTGCAGAGAGCCTGCGTCCGTCCCCAGGGCCTCGGCCACTTTCTGGCGCGCCTGGTCTGCTGTCAAGATCTGGATGTTTTCTTTGGCGGCGAGATTTGTCAGCACCTTGCTGCGTGTTTCCATGGCCTGCGCTTTGGCGATGCCGTGCCGATAATGCATGTAGCCCTCGCCTGCAACACCGAGTACCGCCAGGACAACTACGGCCGTGCCCGCTTGTTTCAACCGACGCTTCGTGCAGATGCGCCGATACCATTTTTCCCTGAGTTCTGCCGGGGCTGCATTTTCCTGTCCTTCCGTATTCTCTACGGTCTCCGTCGTTTTTTCATTATCTTCCGTAGTTTCCGTTACTTTCTTTTCGTCATCCATTGTATGTTCCTCCTTTATGGTTTCTCGAATTTGTTCGGCGAGGAATGGTGCTTGATTTCCTTGCTGTACCTGTATCATAAAGGTTGAAGATTAAAGGAAAATTAAGAAACGGATTTTTAGAATAATTTTTTTGACAAACGCATAAAAAGTCATTAAAATATGAATAAATTCAGGGATTGGAGGAATGCAATATGCGTAGAAAATGGTTTAGAGCTGTGACAATTGGCTTGATCTTCACGTTAGGGCTGTCATCGGTTGCCATGGCTGCAGATGCAGAAACATTCAAAAAAGGTAAGGGCGATCATCAGGGAAACATCTTGACGATGGCCGTGGCGTGGAAACAGACGGCCGCAGAGTATGGCGCTTTATACCATCAGGCATTCAACATCGCAAAGGATCGTGTTGATGCGGCATTGGCAGCGCAAAAGCCGGGGGATCCGCCTCTTTGTGTCGTAACGGATGTGGATGATACCATCCTGCTGCATCCGGATTATTGGGGATCCCTGGTGGCTCACGGCTACGATGGTTTTTATGATCCGCTGTGGGACATCCACATTGCCAAGGACAAGATTCTGGCGGCACCGGGATCCAAGGAGTTCCTGGACTATTGCAAGTCCAAGGGGGTCGAGGTATTCTATGTAACCAGCAGGGACCAGGGCGCCAAAACGACGGAGTACGCCTTGAAAAATCTGACGGATGCAGGATTTCCGTACGCCGACAAGGACCATGTGACGGTGCTGATTGATACGTCGAACAAGGAAAAGGTGCAGCATGAGATTGCCAAGACTCATCGCATCGCCGTGTATCTGGGAGACAGCCTGAACGATTTCCGGCGTATCTATTACGTGAAGGATGTCGCTCAGCGCTACGCCCTTATGGAAGCTGACAAGGACCAGTACGGCCGTAGGTTCATCGTCCTGCCGAACCCGACGGACGGACATTGGGTACGGGCTATCTTCGGGGAATCGGAACCGGCACCGACCAAGGAGAATCGCAAGACTTGGAAGAAGGCCGCCGCGGGACATACCAGTCCTGCTATTGAACAGGCATTGGAGAAATAAGAGATAAAGAAAACGCACGGGATGACCCGTCTTTGAGACAGACATCCCGTGCATTTCATTTCAGAGGATTATTTCAAGCTTTCGGCAGTTCCAGCAGGAAGGTGCTGCCCTTACCAGGCGTGGAAACTACACTGCATTTTCCGCCGTGGATCGCCATGACCAGGGCCGTAAAGGAAAGTCCCAGGCCCATTCCGCGGTTCTTCATGTGGTTGCGGGAGGCGTCTGTCTGGTAAAAGCGATCCCATACGCGAGCCGCTTCTTCCGGGCGAAGGCCGGGACCGTCGTCTTGGACGGATAATCGGTAAAGGCGGCCCCTGTCTTCCAGTGTCAGGCTGACAGAAGAGTGGGCGAATTTCAAGGCGTTGTCCAGTAAGTTCCCCAGTGCGCGCTGGAGCAGAACTGCATTGCCTAGGACGAGAGCAGAGTCGGGAAGAACCTTCGTGGTCAGTGTGGTGCCGTGTTGATCGTACAATAATCTGTAATCCTGGAGTGCATCCTCCGTGACATGTACCCAGTCGATGGTTTCTTTCTGCACCGCATCCGGTTTTTCAAGGCGGGCCAGTTCCAGCAGTTGTTGGATCAGGAGGGCCATCCGCTTACTCTGGCCGTGGATCGTGCGAAAACTTTCTTTTGCTTCGTCGACGCTTTCCACATATGTGCCGGCGTACTCGCTTTCTGCCATGATGGCAGCCACGGGAGTCCGCAGCTCATGGGAAACATCGGAGGAGAAGCGTTTTTCCCGTTCCATGGATGCTTCAATTTGATCGAGCATGGTGTTGAAAGTCTGTGCCATCTGATGCAGTTCATCTTTACCAGGAGCGAGTTCAATGCGGCGGGACAAGTCCTGTTCTTCGCCGATGCGGCGGGCTGTCGCACTGATGACTTCCACAGGGCGGAAGCCCCGTTTGATGATGAGATAGCCTCCCAGGGCCGCCAATAGGATGAAGCACGGCATGAGGATCAGAAAGGTACGGATGAGGGTGACGGCGTCTTTGGAGGCAGCTGTCTCCGTGCTGATGCTCCGTACCCAGTAGTTACGGCCCGGCGAAGGAGGCAGCGGACGGAACGGCCCGCCTTCCTTGTCTTTTTTACGGGGCATCAGGTCTTTTTCGGCAACAGGCCTGTCTTCATAATGGTACGTGCGGCCGTTCGCAGCAAACTCCCGGGGCCCCTCGCCGCGGAAAGGCAGCTTTTCTGCACCGGGCATCCCCTGGGGCAGGTTCCCCCGCAGAATCCGGCCGTCGCTGTCGTACAGGATCGTGTAAACACCGTCGTCAAAGGGGTCGAACCGATAAGGTTCCCGTGCCGCTTTCCGTGCCTGCTGCTGCAGGTCGCTCTGCAAAACGTTCAGGCGCAGCGTGTGGTTCAATTCTACCAGAGCTCCGCCCAGCAGGACGAAGAGCAGGCACAGGAGTGCGGTGTACCACGCCGTCACACGGAAGGCTATGGGAAGATTGTTCCAAAGTCTTTTGAGCTTGCCCATTCATTTTCGCTCCTTTCCACCGCCAGATTCCTCATCTGCGCGGAGGGTGTATCCGACGCCACGGACCGTGCGGATAAGCCGCGGTCCATCGCCGCTGTCCAGTTTACGCCGCAGGCTGTTGACATAGACGTCAATCATATTGGATGCTCCTTCGTAGGAAAAGTCCCAGGCGTGTTCCTGAATCTGACTGCGTGTCAGGACACTGCCTGCGTTGCGTAACAGATACTCCAGGATCGCATATTCTTTGGCCGTCAGAGAAATCTCCTCTTTCCCGCGCCAGACACGGCGTGCTGCCGTGTCCATGCGCAGGTCGGCTGCGGAGAGGATATTGCTGGTCTCCTGAGAACGGCGGCGCAGCAGAGCCCTGAGACGCGCGAGCAGCTCCGGAAATTCGAAGGGCTTGACGAGATAATCATCTCCGCCGGCGTCGAGTCCGGTCACCTTGTCATCTAATGCATCCCGGGCTGTCAGAAACAAGACTGGAGTCATATTCCCCTGAGCCCGCAGCTTGCGGACCAGGGAAAATCCGTCCAGGCGGGGCATCATGACATCTACCACCAGAGCGTCGTATTCTGCAACAGACAGCAGTTCCCAGGCTTCTTCTCCGTCCAGGGCGCTGTCCACACTGTAGGCTTCTTTTTTCAGCCGTTTAACCAAGACCCGGTTCAGGGACTCTTCGTCTTCGGCAACAAGAATTTTCATCCTTGGGCTCCTTTCTGTCGCCGTCCCGCCGTGCATCCATCTTTTTGCCGTGTACAGGTCCGGCGGCCGCTGTCTTCAGTATAGCAGAGAAAGATGAATCTTGTATGAAAATTTGCACCGTCGCGTTCACTGCTTCTCCGGGGAATTTCATTGCAGGAACAGGAGAATTGGTGTACAATAATTACAAATAACGTACACGAGTCGGAGTTCTGGAAAGGAGGATGTGGCGCTGGCGCCACGGCGAATGACATGGAACACGGCAACCTTACGAACGAGCAGCTGCAGTATTTGGAAGTACTGTCCCGCCAGTTTCCCAATCAGGCAGCGGTTTTCACGGAAATCATCAACCTGCAGGCAATCCTGAACCTCCCGAAGGGAACGGAGCATTTTATGAGCGACCTGCACGGCGAGTACGATGCGTTCCTGCACATTTTGAACAACTGCTCCGGGGTTATCCGGGAAAAGGTAGAGCAATTGTTTGCGAACACGCTGACGGAGCAGGAACAGAAGGATCTGTTGACGCTTATCTACTACCCGAAGGAAAAGATGGATCTCATGGAGCGCGAAAAGCCCCTGTCGGAAACGTGGGGCAAAACGACGCTGCGCAGGCTGGTGCGGCTGGCGAAGATGCTGTCTTCCAAGTATACACGCTCTAAGGTGCGTAAAGCGATGCCGCCAGAGTTCCGGTACGTCATCGATGAATTAATGCACGCCGCTCCGGACGAGGACCAGAACCAGTACGCCTATCACGCGCGTATTCTGGATACGATTTGGGAGACGGGTAGTTTCCGGCTCTTTGTCGGCGCCCTGTCGTACCTCATTAAGCGTCTTGCTGTGGACCATTTACATATCGTCGGCGATATTTACGATCGCGGCCCTCATGCGGACAAAATCATGGATGAACTCATGAAGCATCATTCCATGGACTTGCAATGGGGAAACCATGATGTCCTGTGGATGGGGGCGGCAGCAGGAAGTGCCGCCTGCATTGTCAATGTCATCCGCAATAACGTGCGGTATCATAACTGGGAAATCCTGGAAAACGGCTACGGCATTTCCCTGCGGAACTTTGCCATGTTCGCCGACAAGCACTACAATTACAAGGAAAGCAAGGAGCCTATCGTAAAGGCCATCAACGTCATCCTTTTTAAACTGGAAGGGCAGGCGGTTCTCCGTCATCCCGAGTGGAACATGGAAGACCGGCTCCTCTTTGATAAAATCGATCCGGTTCAGGGAACGGTTCGTCTCCCGTCCGGAACGTACAAGCTGAATTCGACGGACTTTCCGACCTTCGATCCCAAGAATCCGTACGCATTGTCTCCGGAAGAAGAAGCGATTGTCAAAGAATGGCAGAACGATTTTCGGAACAGCGACCGGCTCCAGAAACATATGCGGTTCTTCTTCAGCCACGGTTCTTTGTACCGCGTCATGAACAACAACCTCATGTTCCACGGTGGCGTGCCGTTGGACGGACAGGGTAATTTCCGGCCGGTCTCCTTGTGGGGCAGGACCTTGAGCGGAAAAGCTTATATGGACTGGGTGGATCATATCGCCCGCAAAGCGTTTGTGCGGCGAAACCAGGACGACCAGGATTTCTTCTTCTTCCTGTGGATCCATCCCGATTCTCCGGTAACAGGGCGGGTCATCAAGACCTTCGAACGGAGCCTGATCGACGATGAATCGACTTGGCCGGAACCCCAGGATCCCTACTACCGCCTGCATCGTAAAAAGGAAATCTGCGTCAAAGTCCTTCACGAATTCGGGCTCGATTCGCCGCAGTCCCATATTATCAACGGTCATACGCCGGTCAAGGTGTCCCAGGGAGATACACCGGTCCGGGCAGAAGGACGTGAAATCTGCATTGACGGCGGGTTCTGCAAGGCCTACCAGAAATCGACGGGCATCGCAGGGTATACGCTGATTTTCAATTCCCACGGCCTGCGCATTAAGGCTCATTATCCTTTCCAGGATATTGAGCATGTGCTGACAAGCAACGCCGATATCGACTCCATTACGACGCAGGTTGAACTGGAGCCGAAGCGGATTATGATTGCCGATACGGACAACGGCCGCCGCCTGCAGCAGCAGATTGAAGGCTTACAGCTCCTGTTGTACGCATTCCGCAATGGCTGGATTCTGGAAAAGCGTTCCTGACGAGCGCGGCGGAGCAGGCGGAATACCGTACCACACGGACAAAAGGAAAACAGATAAAAAAACGGACGGTTCCGCAGAACCGTCCGCTTTTCTTTGTTTTTCAGCAATTGCCCGTATACACGTAATGCAGATGACGCCGGGCGATTTCCGCCAGATGGTAGACCTTTGCAGTCGGGGTTTCTTTCCGGTCGACCAGGTTCCAGCGTGGGAAAAATTTGGATACGTGCAGCGGAATGTCCGGCGACAGGGATGCCACCCAGGCCGCCAGAGAGTCCATTTCCTCGTCTCCGTCGTTTTCACCGGGAACGATCAGGGTCGTTAATTCCACGTGAGCCGACCGAACTGCTTCAGCAATGAAAGCCTGCACCGTGGCCAGATCTCCGCCGAGGCGGACGTACCACTCTGGCGTAAAGCCCTTCAAGTCAATGTTGTAGGCGTCCACGACCGGGGCCAGTTCCCGTGCCAACGCCGCGTCGAAACAGCCGTTGGTGACAACGACATTGTATTGCCCCTGGGCGTGGACCAACGTGCCCGTATCGCGGATATACTCCCACGACAGCAGAGGTTCGTTGTAGGTGAACGCCACCCCCAGATTTCCGTAATCCCGCAGCCGCAGGGATTCGCGGGCCACAGCTTCAGGCGGCGTTACAATGGTTCGGAACGCGTCCGGACCGGCCTGCGAAATGGTGAAATTCTGGCAGAACGGGCAGCGCAGGTTGCAGCCATAGCTGCCAAGAGACAGGATGGTGCGCCCAGGATAGAAACGCGCCAACGGTTTCTTTTCGATGGGGTCCAGTGCCGTCGACGTCAGGATTCCGTAGTTGCCGCAGTGGAACGCGCCGTCCTGATAGAAACGGACACGGCACATCCCGCGGGGTCCTCCGTCTTCCAGCCGGCAGTGGTGAGGGCAGAGCGGACAGACAGGCATAGTCACTCCTCCTTTTGGTAAAGACAAGTGTCGTCAATAATGTCTTACGGCTTCAAACCGTTCCAGCGTGACGCCATCTTCTTCTTCGGCAATGCCGGCTTTCTGGCGGGCGATGGAAATTTGCTGTTCCACCGTGGTGACACCGTCCAGGTTCGGCAGGAGAAGGCCCGTGCGGCTTCCCTTTGTCACAACGACACCGTACCGTTTGACATCCAGATCCGACAGGGAGTGGACTGGCTCCATGGGGCCGAGAACATCGACGCTGTAAACCAGGTCCGGCAGTTCCGGCGGCGTCACGGGTGTGAAGCGCGGGTCTCCACTGCAGGCAGCAACAGCGTTGTGCCGGATTTCTTCGGCAATGTTGTCATACATGGGACCGATTGTGCCAATGCAGCCCCGCAGGGAGCCATGTTCCTGAAGGGAAACAAAGACGCCGGCCCGGCGGGTCCGCATTTCTTCCGGCAGGGAGTCGGGAAGCCGCGGCATGCTGCCCTGGCGGACGAAATGTTCGACGACAGCCCGCGCCAGCCGGACATAGCTGTCTTCTTTGGTAAGGCGCTCTTTACGGCGCGCCGTACGAATGGCATCGTACCGCGACAAATAATGTCGCGAGTCATCTTGCCCCGTCGGGAGAAAAGTGCAGACGCCGTATCCTACGCCGAAGGGTCCTTCGTAGGAGAGTTGGTGCGCTTCCACCGCCAGGCCGTCCAGTGCACCGGCCATAATTGTAAAGGAACGGTGGCCGCATTCTGCCGCCCGGGACAGGAAGTCTTCATCGAAATCGAAGAGTTCGTCAAAGCGGGCATGACGCAGCACGTCCATAATCCGGCGGTCGTAAGCAGGACCGGCAGGGTCGAACCCGTAAGGACCGCTCCGTTTCAACTTGTGGGACAAGTCACCGCTGGCGATGATAAAAGCTTTTCGGCCCAGTTGCTCCGCTGTTTCGGCGAGCAGCATGCCCAGCCGGTAATGTTCCTTCAGAGACAGGCCGGACAGGCCGATGCGCACGATTTTTACGTTTGGCAGCAGGGGCTGCAGGTAGTACAGGGGCAGCATGGTGGCATGATCCAGTTCGGGCATGCGGTTTCCCAGGGGGCCGGCCGGTATCTGAGCCTGCTTTGCCAGCTTGCCCAGGCGCTCCGTGAAAGCTGTATCATAGGCACAGGATATTTTGACCTGCGGCGCGCCGAATGCGGCGAAGGAACCTTGGGCACCTTCGCCCGGTGAAACATGGAAGTAATTCGAATACATAAGACTGTGAGGCGACAAAATGACAACGACGTCCGGATTCAGGCCGGCGGCGAAACGCATGGCTTCGTGGTAGGCGTCGATGGTCGCCTGGATGGTACGCTCTTCCCCCTGACCAATGGCCGGCAGCAGGATGGGCGGATGCGGTACGGAAACAGCACCTAGGATAGACATACAACTCCACCTCCCGTGAACAGTTTTTGAACATACGGAAATTCTTTCTTCTATTATATCGTGTTTCGTTGACAGGACAAAGGGGCATTGGTAAACTGGAATAAAAGGGGCTTGCAAGCCCCGGGGCGCGTTGACGCCTTGTTAAGTAACGGAAAGAAATGGATGAGTACAATGTCCGAATTCGATCAATCAAAGGCTGCGGGAACGGCAGCACCGTCTCCCGTTGCGGAACCGCCGCACCGCCGGGACAGGAAGCAGAGCCGTGCCGTCGCGGGCGAGTGGGCGCGGTTTCGCCGGGCCTGGCATTGGCTGGTGCCACTTCTGATTGTGGCCTTGACGTTGGAAGTGCTTCAGACCCTGGCGGTCTGGGGCCTGGCCGCACCGTGGCTTCGTCCACCTGCGCTGGCAGACCGTCACAATCCGTGGGGCCTGGTGGAACTACTGCTGTTTCTCCCCATTGCGTGGACGGCGCGGGAATTTTACCGGTTTGCCTGGAAAGACATCCGCAAGGGCATCCCTTCGCCGGAAGTCCTGGTGACGGTGAGTACAGCTGCTTCTGTCATTATGGGGATCTACACGGCAGTGCAGATGGCACGGGGCATCCCGTATGAAGTCCTGCCACCGCTCTTTTTCCTGTACAGTGGAATCTGCCTGACGGCGGCCCTCGGTGCCAATGCGCTGGACCGCTGGGGAAAAGTTCCTCTTCCGTCCTTCCGCGACAGACCGGCGCTGGTGCTGTTGAGCGGTGCCATTCTGCTGGCGATTGTCGCTTTTTTGAGCTTTTTCTTCACCGGCCGCCATTCGTTCCCTCTCTGGCAGATCGTCGGTTCCCTCCTGGTTCTTGCCTGCCCTGCAGGCCTTCTGCCTGCTACCTCTCTGCCAGCATTTGTCGCGGCGTGGCATACGGCACGGCAGCATATCCTTTTGCGGGACGGCACAGTCCTGGGGGATTTCTACCGGACGACCATGTTTGTCTTTTCCAAGACCGGTACGATGACGCGGGACCAGGTCAAACTGACAGACTTCTTCCCCTTCCATCAGGCACCGGAAACGGGCCTTCTGGGCCTCGCTGCTGCCATGGTGCAGGGAGCGGACAGCTCGGAAGCGCGGGCAGTCCGCGAAGCGGCGGAGGGGTGTCCCCTGCCGCCTGTCACCGAATTAAAAACGCCGCCTTCCGGCGGCTTTGAAACGCTTTGCTTTCACGAACGCGTGCGGCTGGGAACCAAAGAGTACATCTCCCGGTTTCTGCTGCTCCCTTCGGAAAGTGATGCTTATGCAGACCGGCTGACCGGGGAAGGGAAGACGGTGTGGTACCTTACGGTGGGGCGCCGTCTCTACGCAATAATGGGTTTTTCCGACACACTGCGGGAGGAAGTGCCTGCTGCTATGGAAGCGTTGAAGGCCGAAGGGGTGCGCACCGCGGTCATGACCGGCGACAACCGCCGCTCCGGCCAGTACCTGGGAAAACTGTCCGGCGCGGACAAGGTGGCCGCGGAGCTGGCACCGGAAGATAAAGCTTCGTTGATCCGGACCTTCCAGGCCGGCGGAGATATCCTTGCCGCCGTGGGACACGGTTCGGATGACGCCCTCGCGTTGGCAACCGCCGATACGGGCATTGCCCTTGGCAGCGGAGACAAAGCGGCTTGGCAAGCTGCCCAGGTGGTGCTGTTGGACGACGGTTTGCGCCATCTGCCATGGCTTTTACGCCTCAGCCGCCGCTGCACGGACGAAGCACGGCATGGCGCCTGGGTCGTCAGCCTGCTCCATGTCCTGCTGGTGCCGGCAGCATGCGGCATCCTGACGCTGTTCGACGGACCGATGCTCACCCTGCCCATGCTGCTGGGTACGACCGTGTTGTCCTTCTTATACCTGGCCGCGACGACCTGGTACTTTAAAAAGAGCCGTATTTAACGGCTCTTCGGAAAGGCATAGCGGACGATGGGCTCCAACATGGCTTCTTCCTGGCGGTAACTGCGGCTGTAGCGGCCGGGATTGTCCTCTTCCGGCGTAGCACAGCCGTTTTGCAGGAAAACAAATCCGTTTTGCGTCCCCGGCTGCCAGAACAGTCCCCCGATAAATCCGTAGGCTTCTCCAAAGTGGCCCGTCAGGTCCACATCCGGCCGGCCCGGTGCGGCTTTGGTTGATCCCGTCCCGGACAGGTATTGCAGGCCCAGCCCGTACTGTTCGATGTTATCCTCGCCGATGGTGCCGTTAGGATGAGATGCGTTGTAGGTCCACTGCGGCTGCACCATAGCACGGACTGAAGATGGCTGCAGGATGCGGCGACCCCGGTAAAGTCCGTCATTGAACAGCATTTCCAGCAGGTGAGACAATTCTATAGCAGACACGCGGAGACCGCCCTGAGGGACAAACAGGGCGGCATTTGTGCCTGTGCGGTAGGAGCGGATGGCACCGGCATCCGGCAAGATACGCGGCGGACGTCCATCCACCGTGGCGCGATACGGGCTTTGTACGCCGTCCGGTTTGCGGTAGAGTGTACCGAGCTGCTGCAGATCGGCGGCAGAAAAGTCATGCAGGTTGAAACTGCCGTGGATGTCCAAGGGTGCGAGAATGTGTTCCGTCGCGTACCGGTCGAACCGCTCCCCGGAAATCCGTTCCAGGATGGTAGCCAGAACAATGTAATTGGAGTTGCAGTAGCTGAAATACTGTCCCGGTGCCTCTCCGGCCGGAGCGAAGCCACGTCCCGGCCCGTAGAACTGCTGCAGCGTTGTCGAGACGGGAATGTAGCTGTTCCCGCTGTCCCGGAGGGAGGACGTGTGGGACAAGAGCATGCGCGCTGTCAACGGCGTTCCGGGGTACCGTGGATTGCGGAAACGGAAGCCCAGATAGCTGCTGACATCGGCATCCAGATCCAGCCGGCCTGCTTCGACCTGCTGCATGATGCCGATGGCGGTGATCATTTTTGACAGGGAGGCCACACGGAATCGGGTTGTGGCCGTAACGGGCAGGTTCCACCGGCTGTTGTTGGGACTGAGAAAGGCATTGCCCATACTGTTGCGGTAGACTTCTTTCCCGTCCCGGAAAATCAGAACAGACAGGCCCGGCACGTGGTCACCGTAGCCGCCAATGCGGGCGGCCAGAGCGCGATTGAGACCCTGTGTGGCCTCCTGGCTCAGGGTGGAACGGTAGTTCTCCGGCTTGTCCTGGACAGAAAACGGATGGCCCGGTGTTGCTTTCCGCACAGATGGTGCGGCGGCATGCCGGGACGCTGCGCTCCCGGTTGTTTGTGTCACGGCCGTCCGGGCCGGCACCGCCGCCCGACGGCCAGCTGCGGAACCCGGTGCCGGAAACGGCGCAAGCAAGGCCAGGGTCATGACAGGAATTAAACAAAGAAATTCAATGTGAGGAACTCGTTGCATGGTCACGCCTCCTTGAAATGTAAGAACATTATAGCACAGGCCTTGGCCTGATTTGTTACGGAATATACAAATCGAACCTGTTTCCCGCCACTGCCGGAGAGCGGCAGCTTCTTTGGTTGACGCTGCCCCTGCCTGCCCCCTATAATGGTGGATATATGGTGACTTTCCTGCTTCCGCGAGGAAGTGAAAAAATAAAGTGTGCGTTTGAGAAGTCTTGAATGAGTGGGTAGAAGGAGGAATTCCTGATGGCAACAATTAAACCATTCCGTGGCTTGCGGCCCCTTCCGGAGCTGGCTGCGGAAATTGCATCCCTGCCGTACGACGTGCTGGATACGGAAGAGGCACGGCAGGAAGTAGCACGCCACCCCTTGAGTTTTTTAACGGTAACGAAGTCGGAAGCGACCCTGCCGCCGGGAACGGATCCCTATAGCCAGACCGTGTATGACAAGGCGCGGGAAAATCTGCAGGCCTATGTGACGACCGGACGTATGAAGCAGGATCCGGAGCCGTGTTACTACATTTACCGCCAGATGATGGACGGACATATCCAGATTGGTGTGACAGCCTGTGTCCCTGTGGCGGAATACAACGCAGGCATCGTAAAACGGCATGAACTGACGCGGGCGGAAAAAGAGCAAGACCGGGTGCGCCACATTGAGACAACGAAGGCCCAGACGGGGCCGGTCTTCCTGACGTATCGGAGCCGCCCGGAAATTGAGGCGTATGTCCTGCAGTTGATGGGCGAACGGGAGCCGGACGTTAAATTCCGCGCCGGGGACGGTGTCAGCCATATGCTCTACGTCATCGACAATCCTCTGGAAGTACGCGAACTGACACGCCTCTTTACCGCCGTCCCTGCTTTCTACATCGCCGACGGGCACCACCGGTGTGCCGGTGCAGCCCGTGTGGCGGAAGACATGGAACGGACGGACAGGGGAGTGTACCCGATCGACGAAATGCCGGAGTACGAATACTTCCAGGCCGTTATTTTTCCGGACCGTATGCTCCACATCATCGACTACAACCGGGTCGTCAGAGATCTGGCAGGTCATACGAAAGACGAGTTTCTGCGGGCGCTGGAAAACTCGTTTGAAGTGCTTCCGCAGGAGCAGCCTGTGAAGCCCGTTGCCCGTCACTCCTTCGGGATGTATCTGGACGGAGCGTGGTATCTTCTCCGTGCCAAAGAGGGAACGTTCGATCCGTCGGACCGCATTGCGGCTTTGGATGTGTCCATCCTGCAGCAGAACGTATTGGGACCGCTGCTGCGGATTGGCGACCCCCGGACGGACAAGCGCATCGATTTCGTCGGTGGCATCCGTGGGCTGGGTGAACTGGCGAAGCGTGTCGACGACGGGGGATGGGCCGTGGCGTTTTCGCTGTATCCGACGTCAATGGACGAAGTCATGGACGTGGCCGACGCCGGGTTAATCATGCCGCCCAAATCGACGTGGTTCGAACCGAAATTGCGGGATGGCATCGTAGTACATCTGATTTGAGAAAGAGAAGGGAAGGTTGGCAAAATGAACCGTATTTTTAATTTCAACGCCGGGCCGGCAACGCTGCCGCTGGAAGTCCTGCAGGAAGTGCAGGCGGAATTGCTGGATTTCAAGGGCACAGGGATGTCCGTCCTGGAAATCAGCCACCGGAGCAAAGAATTTCAACAGGTCCTGGACGAGGCGAAGAGCGATATCCGGGAACTGCTGCACCTGTCGGATGATTTTGGCATTTTCTTCATGGCCGGCGGTGGTACGTTGCAGTTCAGCTGCGTTCCTGTCAATTTCCTGCTGCCCGGGACGGTCGGGGCCTACGCCATCACAGGGAGTTTTTCCGACAAGGCGCTGGCAGAAGCCCGCAAAGTCGGGGAAACTGCTGTCGTCTATTCGTCCAAGGAACACGGATACAACCGAGTGCCGCTGCCGGCAGAAATTACGCTGCCGGACCGGTGCGCGTACCTGCATATCACGGGAAACAACACCATCGAAGGTACGGAATACTTTGCCTATCCGGAAACGGGCGATGTCCCGCTGGTCGCGGATTTGTCGTCGGATATTCTGTCCCGCCCGATTCCGACGGATCGGTTCTCCCTGATTTATGCCGGCGTGCAGAAAAACATCGGACCGGCCGGCGCCGTTCTTGTCCTGGCGAAGAAACAGTTCCTCGAAGGGCGCAGCGAAAACATTCCGGTCATGCTGAACTACGAAACCATGATGAAGAAAGATTCGACCTACAATACGCCGCCGGTATTTGCCATTTACATTGTTGGCAAGGTGGTGCGCTGGCTGAAAGAGCACGGCGGCCTTCAGGAACGGGAAGCAGTGAACCGTGCCAAAGCGAAGCTTGTCTATGATGCAGTCGATGCCCATGCCGATTTCTACCTCGGCAAGGCGGACAGGGACTGCCGGTCGCTCATGAATGTGACGTTCAACCTGCCTACGAAGGAATTGGAAGCAGCCTTTGTTGAAGAGGCAAAGCAGTGCAAGCTGGGCGGCTTGAAAGGCCACCGCAGTGTCGGCGGCATCCGGGCGTCCATTTACAACGCCATGCCGGTGGAAGGCTGCCAGACCCTGGCTGACTTCATGGAAAAGTTCTGGAAAGAGCATCACTAACGCACTTGCGAACGCGGGCAGAAAGGGAGAGAAGACACGGTGCTGAAGCAATTTATCTATCAAGCGAAAGAAGGACAGATGGTCCACGGCAGCTGCCTGGCGGCGCTGCCCGACGGTCGGCTGCTCTGCGCCTGGTTCGGTGGCAGCCACGAAGGCGCGGCGGATACGGAAATCTGGTTTTCCGTGGGGTATTCGGCTAAGGATTCCCTGTCTGTGCCGGAAGCACCGTCGGACGGAGAACAGAGCATGCATTGCCGCTGGACGCCGGCGGTCTGCCTGACAAAAGAAGACGAAGCATGCTGGAATCCGGTCCTTTTGGTATACCGGGAGCATGTGTTCCTGTACTACAAGACGGGTAATCAAATTGCAAACTGGCAGACGAAAGTCATGGTGGCCCGCACGGATACGCTCTACTGGAGTCCGGCCCGGCTTCTGGTGCCGGATGATGTCAGCGGCGGGCGCGGTCCTGTCCGCACCAAACCGATCGTGCTGATTTCCGGCCGCATCTGCGCCGGCGGCAGCGTCGAACGGGGGGAGTGGCAGTCGTTCTGTGATTTCAGCGACGATGCCGGCCAGACCTGGACAAAGAGTGCTATGCTGGGCCTCAATCTGCTGACGGGCAATGCTGCCGCAACAAGCGGCGAAGGACAGGACGAACTGCCGGCGGAACTGCCGCCCCTGAGCCCTCAGAGCTTCAACGGACGGGGGATTATCCAGCCTGTCCTGTGGCAGGAAATGAACGGCCGCATGCACATGTACATGCGGAGTACGGAAGGATACATATACAGCAGTACTTCGGAAGACGACGGACAGACCTGGACAGATCCTGTCGCGACGATATTGTTCAACAACAACAGCGGGTTCGACTTGATCCGTACGCCCGGCGGCCGCCTTTTCCTGGCGTGCAATCCCGTCCGCGGCAACTGGGGCGCCCACACGCCTTTGTCTCTATTCCTGGGACGGGAAGACGGCAGCGGCTGGGAAGTGTTCTGCCGCGTTCAGACGGGGAAGGGGGAGTACAGTTACCCCAGTCTGGCCTATACGTTCGGCGGACTGTGGTGCTCCTACACGTACAATCGCACAGCGATCGCCCTCTGTTTCCTGACTTGGAAAGACATTGCAGGGCGGCGCAAATTCCGTATTGCCTGACCGTCGGCGGGAAACAAGAAAACGACTGGCCCGGTAACGCCGGGAAACCGAAGAGAAAGCAGCGTATTAGCATACGCTGCTTTTTGATTATTGTCTGAAATTTTCTGAAAAATGAGTGGAAAGAGTGTGCAGTATATGGTAAAATGACGGTAAGTTATTCGGAAACGGCGCAGGTACCCTGCGTCAAAACTGGGAGAAAGGATGAGAAATCCATGAAGAAACTCTTTGCACTTTGCATGCTGGTCCTGTGTGCTCTCGCTTTTGCCGGTTGCGGCGGCGGGGAGAAGAAAGCGGCCTATCCCGCAGACGGGGATATTACGGTCATCATCCCGAAAGCGCCCGGCGGCGGTACGGATACGAGTGCCCGCGGCCTGATCCAGTTCCTGCAGAAGGAGCTGCCCGGCAGCAAGTTTGTGCCGGTCAACAAACCGGACGGCGGCGGCATTACAGGCATGGTAGAACTGGCCAAGGCCAAACCGGACGGCCATACCCTGGGTATGGTGACGGTCGAACTGGACATGTTCCCCCATCAGGGAAAAGCGTCGGTAACCTACAAGGACTACGCTGCCATCTGCGCCCCCATTGCGGCACCGGCTGCTCTGATTGTTCCGAAGGACGCTCCGTACAATTCGCTGGATGAGTTTGTGGCTTACGCCAAGGCGCACCCCGGTAAAATCCAGATGGGGAACTCCGGAACGGGTGCTATCTGGCATATTGCCGCGCTGAACTTTGAAAAGGAATTCGGCGTCCAGTTCAAACATGTGCCGTACCCGAAGGGAAGTGCTGACATCGCGGCAGCTTTGGCCGGCAAACACATTGAAGCCACGCTGGCCGATCCGAGCGTGTTTAAGAGCCAGGTCGAAGCGGGCAAGCTGAAAATCCTCGCCGTCATGGCCGACAGCCGGAGTGAACTGTATCCGAATGTTCCGACCTTCAAGGAACTGGGCCATCCTTTGACAATCCGCGCCTGGGCTGCCCTTGTCGCCCCGAAGGATACGCCGAAAGAGAAGCTGGATGTCCTGCGCAAAGCAGCGGAAAAGGTTTGCAACAGCAAGGAATTCAAGGATTACTTTAAGAAACAGGGCATCGACCCGACGGCAATCGTGGGCGATGCGGCGGACAAAATGCTGGCGGAGGACGACGCCATGTACGCGAAGTTCCTGAAGAAATAATTTTTCGGCAGGGCTGCGTCAAATATGGTATAGTATCAAGGTGGCCGGTTCGCCAGCCACCTTGATTTTGTTGTAAAGGGGAGTCTCCATGTATTCCATGCTCGTTTGCAATTATGTCGTGTCCGTCGTATTTCTGGCCCTTGGTGGAGCCATGATGTACGGCGCGGCGGCGTTTCCCATGGCCATGACGGAGCAAGGCCCGGGGCCGGGCTTCTGGCCTTTCTGCCTGGGCGCTGTCCTTGTGGCGGCATCTGTGATCTTGTTCCTCTTTTCCCTGTTCCACCGCGAAGACATGGCGGCAAAACAGGTGGCATTTACGACGGAAAGCAATCGGCCGGTCTACAAGGCGATGGGACTGCTGGTCCTGCTTTGTGCAGCTATCGTTCTGCTGGGATTTTTCCCGGCCCTGGTGATTTTCATTCCGGCCCTGATGTACCTGCTCCGGTGCCGGAATCTCCGCTGGATCGGCGGGACAACCCTCGGCGTAATCGTTTTCGTGTATGTGGTCTTCGGCATGGTGCTGAACACCCAGTTTCCCCAGTCGATTTTTTTGGAATAAGGAGGCAGCCTGGCGATGACGGACATCCTTACGGCACTCGGCATGGTAGCCGAGCCCTTTAGTTTTGCCTGCCTTGTCTTCGGGGTCTGGGTGGGAATTATGTTCGGGGCCATGCCCGGTCTCAGTGTCAATATGGGACTGGCCCTGCTGCTGCCCCTGGCCTTTGCGTTCAAGGGCATTTCGGGCATCTTGATGCTCCTCGGCATCTACTGCGGTGCCATTTACGGCGGCAGTATCAGTGCCATCCTGCTGAAAACACCAGGCACGCCGGCCAGTGTCGCTACGACGTTGGACGGGTATCCCCTGGCGACCAAACTGCACCAGCCGGGCCGCGCCCTTGGGATTTCCACGATGGCCAGCACATTTGGCGGCATCTTCAGCACCGTGTGCCTCATCATCATGGCACCCCTGCTGGCGAAAGTTGCCCTGCAGTTCAGCAAACCGGAATATTTTGCCCTTGCTGTATTCGGCTTGTCTATCATTACAAGTGTGTCCAGCGGCAACGTCATCAAAGGTGTCATGGGCGGTGTCGTGGGACTCTTTTTGGCGACGATCGGCATTGATGCCATGAGCGGCATGACCCGGTTTACCTTTGGCACCAATTACCTGTTGGGTGGCGTCAGCTTTATTCCGATCTTGATTGGCGTCTTCGCTCTGGCGCAGGTTCTACAGTCCATCGAGGACAACTGGAAGCATATCCACCAGACAACGAAAATGGCCATCGACCGTACGCTGCCGCGGTTGTCCGATGTGCGGCGCGTTTTTGTCACGCTGCTGCGGAGCAGTGCCATTGGTACGTTTATTGGCTGCATCCCTGGTACGGGCGGGGACATTGCAAGTTTTGTCGCGTATGATCAGGCGAAGCGCTGGAGCAGGCACAAGGACAACTTCGGCAAAGGCGAACCCGAAGGCGTGGCAGCGCCGGAGGCCGGCAACAACGCTGTCAGCGGAGGGGCGTTCATCCCCGTGCTGACCCTGGGGATCCCCGGTGATGGTGCGACAGCTATCATGATGGGCGCCCTCATGGTCCAGGGCATCCAGCCGGGACCAATGCTCTTCATGGAAAAAGCGCCGTACGTCTACGCTATCTTCCTGGGGCTGCTCCTGGCCAATGTGGTCATGTGCCTCATGGGATATTCCCTGATCCGCCTCTTTGCAAAAGTGACGCAGGTTCCGAACGTCATTCTCCTACCGTTGATCCTGGTTATGACGTTCGTCGGCACGTACAGCTACAACAATTCGATGAATGATGTCTTTGTCATGGTGGGCAGCGGTATTCTGGGCTACTTTCTCAACAAACTGGAATTTTCCATGAGCTCGCTGATCATCGGCATCATCCTCGGCGCCATGGCAGAACAGAATTTTGTCGGCAGCCTCATCATGAGTGACGGCAGCCTGGGCATCTTCTTCTCGCGCCCCCTGTGCCTGTTCTTCCTTGTGGCGGCAGCCATTATGCTCGTGACGCCGTTGCTCGCCTTCGGCAGGAAAAAGAAAGTGTAAGAAACGGGGCACTACGGCGATTACAAAAAATAAAAAACAGCAGGCTGGCTGTGGCGGAGTAAACCGTTGCAGACAGCCTGTTTTTCTAAAGAATTCGCCGCTGACAGAAAATTGGAGTTTTATTATTTTGAATTCCTTGTTATATAATTAAGACGAGATTACGAAGAAAGGTGGGGTCTTATGTACAATCCTTTACTGAAGACTTTCTGCATGGTGGCTGAAACCCTGTCATTTTCCAAGGCCGCCGAGCGGCTGTATATGACACCGCCTGGCGTAATCAAACAGATTAATACCTTGGAGGAACACATCGGGGTCACTCTTTTCGTTCGCACGCACCGCGGATTGAAGCTGACGGCGGCGGGAAACGCGCTTTATAATGAATCATTGAAACTGATAGATTGGTCTGACCGGTTCCTGCAACGGATTCGCAGTATGGAGATGGATCATTATCTCATCCGCATTGCGATTTCTACCAAAACATCAACGCTGTTCTTAAGGGACATACAGAAGGTGTTGATGGAAAACGCATCCCAGTTCCGTTTCAAACTGATCCCCTATAGTATTACGCCCAGCAGTGTCGCAAATAGTTTTAAAGATTTAGGATCCCGGTACGACATCATCCCGGGAATTTATGACGAGGAAAACATCAAGACGCGCAATTGCGAAGTGCTTCCTCTCTTTAAGGCACATCTGTGCTGTGCCATTTCACAAGATAATCCGTTGAGTGAAAAAGGCAGGATCGCTTATTCGGATTTGAAAGGGAACACGGTAATGATAATCAAGAGGGGATGGAATATCTACGCCGATCAACTGAGAGATTTACTGGAAAGCCGCTATCCTGATATTCATTGGATTGAATTTCCTTTGTACAATGTGGAAACATTCAATGAATGTCAGAACAACAACCATATTCTCATCACGACGGATGCGTGGAGTCCGGTACATCCACTGCTGAAGCTCGTTCAGTTTGATGCACTGCCAGAAATTCCCTACGGCCTCATGTACTCGAAAAATGCCTTGGAACCGGTCCGGCAATTGGTAACGATCCTCAAAGACAATTTGGCGAGCAGGGATGCCGGATAGGTTAATGGTTTTAACGAACCCTTCTCGAACGGTAGGAACATTTACCGTTTGGGAAGGGCTTTTTCTTTTAACTGATAGTTTAGAGTGAAAGAATAAACTGAAACTTCTGCCGAAACAGGCGCAGTCCTATAATGGATTTAGTCGGAAGAACATAAAAACGCGCGTTGTACTGACCGAAAGAATGATTGCATAGTTTAGCATGACGGAGGTTTTACTATGGCAGATTTGAGTAAATATGGCAAAGCGGTTCTTGATTTTGCCATGACAAAGGCAAATCCGAAAACCGATTTCTATCGGGAGGCTTTTTTAAACTGGTACGGCTGCGTGTTGGCAGGATTCAACACCAGAATGGTTGAAATCGCCGTCCAAACCTTTAGGGAAGAGGGGACATCTTCTGCTCTGCCTCCCGTAGGGAGAAAAGAGCATCTTGATATTCCAAAAGCGGTGCAGATTGACTGCCTGAGTTCGGCATGCCTGGCGTACGACGATATTCATTTTGAAACGACACTGCACCCGGCCGGGCCGGTTGCTGCTGCTATCCTGGGCGTCGCCAGAACCCGGAAAGTCAGCGGCAAAGATGCTTTGTGTGCATTTCAGGCCGGCTTTGAAGTGGAATGCCGCACGGCACTTGGATTGACTAACAAAAACAATCCTACCGCCAAATGCTGGTATCCGACCGGTATTGCCGGTGGCATGGGAGCAGCTGTGGCAGCAGGACAACTATTGGATCTGAGCAGAGAACAGATGGAGTCAGCTATTGGCCTGGCGGCAGGCTACGCCTCCGGAACCCGTGGCACGCACGGCGGAATGTCCGGCTCCTGGGTACCGGGTATTGCTGCAGAAGCTGGATATATTTCCGCAAAGATGGCAAAGAATGGATTCACAGCTCCGATTTCTTCCCTTGTCGGCGTAAACGGCCTGTTTAACGCCATTAATCCGGATGCGCCCTATGAGGAAGTATTTAAAGGTCTGGGGGATACCTACGTATGTGAAACAACGGCCTGCAAACCGTTTCCTTTTGGTTTTATCTCCTTTGCGGTCATCCAGTGCTGCATCGACGCGGCAGAGAAATTAAAACAGGCTGGAAAAGCATTCGACAAGGTGGAACTTTACGTTTCTCCTACTTCTTATACACTCGGGAAAAATCCGACGCCAGCGAACGTTTACCAGGCGATGGTTTGTCTGCGGTATATCGCAGCCCGTGTTCTTTCGGATCCTGATGAGGCATTCGTACCGTTGGATGACTCGTTCACTATTCCTGAAAACATAGGGAAATGCATGAAACGTATTACCATCCACGAAAAAGATTCACTGCGGAACGACCAGGCGGAAATCCATCTGATTCTGGAAGACGGCAGCAGTATGGACGTTTCCTGCGATGTGGCGCCCGGAGCTCCGGGAAACCCGATTACAACGGAACAAGTCGACAAAAAGTTTTTGCTGCAGGCAGGAAAAGCCCTGAACGGGGATGCTGCAAAATTCCTCCTGGACTATCTCAAACGACTGGAAGAGGCAGATGATATTTCGGTACTTATCAAGTACCCGGGAGAAATCCTCGGTTTGGCGAAAGAGAGTTGATTGAACATGGAAGCAACGAATTCAGTAAAATCACCTGGCAGGAAACATTATTACGGATTTGTAGTCGTGGTTGTCATGATGCTGCTTATGTTTCCTGCAAGCTTCATCACATCCTGTGCCAGTATTTTCTTTGCCCCTGTTTCCAAGGGGCTCGGATTCACAGTAGCGGATTATGGTGTCACCCAGTCCATTGTCCAGTTCACAACGGCAATCTGTGCACCTACCCTGTTTTCAAAAATTTGCCGGAAATATAATATCCGGTACGTGTTGGTGAGCTGCCTGCTCGTGGAGGCACTGGGATTTGCAATCCGGGCGGTTGCCGTGAATATCTGGATGCTGTATTTGACGTCCGCACTGCTTGCGTTTCCTATGTCTACACTATTTGCCTTTTCCATTCCTATTCTGATGAACGAATGGTTCCCCACGAAGACGGGTACGATGTTAGGCATCATTTCGGCTATGCAAGGCCTGGGCGGCGTCATTTTCAGCACAGTTGGCAGCGTTATTATTGCGAACTACGGGTGGCGGGCTTGTTTCTGGATGTTCGCCGGGATTGCGCTTCTCGCTGTTCCGTTGGCTTACGTCTTCATCAGGGCAAAACCGGCCGATGTCGGGCAAACACCCTATGGAATGGAAAAATTGGAGGGCAGTACCCAGAAGGGAGGCGGCCTGGTCCCGGTTGGTATTTCAGCAGCGCAGGCAACCCATTCTAAACTGTTTTACATGATCCTTGTGGCCCTGCCTCTTTCCAATGCAGTGTCCTGTATGTCGTTCTTCTTCAATTCCTATGCTCAGGTCGTGGGCCTGACCATCGTGGCTGCCGGTGTGGTGGCCAGCATGCTCCAGCTGGGCACGATGGTTTTTAAGCTGACGCTGGGCGCTGTATGCGATAGGAGTGTCCGTGTAGGTGCAATTTACTTCTGCGGATCCACCATCGCGGCGCTCTGCCTGTTCCTGTTCGGAACCACGCAGGGCGTGCTGATGGCTGCCGCGTTCTTATATGGCGGAATGTATTCTTCTCCTAACCTGTTCGGTCCGCTGCTGGTAAAGCACGTATTTGGAACGAAGGATTTTACGAAGATTTGGGGTCGTATTACCGGTGCCAGCACACTCATGGGAGGACTCGCTTCTTCCTTATGGGGCTATATCATGCAGGCGACCAGTTACAGAGCTTGCTTTACAGCTGCAATTCCTCTCGTCGTGTTCATCCTGATTACTTACTTAGTAGTAGGGACGAAAGCAAAGAGCATCCGCAAAGAATGGACGGCTGCTTGAGTTCGGGAGGCATCTCATCTCCTCCATTACCTGAAAGTGTGTTTATCTTTGCACTGTAACGACAAGCAAAAAGACCCGAACGGAATTTTTTCCGTCCGGGTCTTCTTTGTTTTTGGGTTACCAGCAGCCGCGGCCGCGGTAATGACGTCCTTCGTTGTAGCCGTAGCACGGTCTGTCGGAGTCATAGCCGTCTTTACTGTTGCCGTAACGGGCATCATGGTGATGGCCGGTTCTGTAGCCGTAAGCCAGGACTTTGCCGGTGGCAGCGTCGACTACCACATCGTATCTCGTCGTTCCTTTGCAGAACTCGAACTCGTATTCCGAATGGTTCTGTTCCTGATCCAGTTCTGCTTCGTGGAAGTAAACGTCGGACATGGCACAGCCTGCCTTTTCAACGGCGATTTCCTTGGCCCGGTCCATGCCAATCAACGCTTCGGCGGCACTCGTCGTGGAGAGATTGGCACCGAAGAACAACGCAACGGCACAGAGACCGCCGGCCAGGATTTTTTTAGAAGGGAAAGAAGAAAAATGGAACATAGGAACTCCTTTCATAAAACTGAAAATTGAACAACTTAGACAATAAAAATAGCAGACAATACAACTGCTTCGGCGGCATCGGCAGCCTGTGAAAATACAAGCGTGAGGCCGGTCAACTTTGTCAGGCCTCTGCAGGCTGCTGCCAGCCTTTGCAGACATCAATCCAGCCCTGGTTGTCCGTATACTGTTCCAGTTCTGCCGGGGTCAGCTCGATGGCGTTGTTTGCCTCGCCGGCAGCGGGGAAAACAGTCGGAAAGCGGCGCAGGGACACATCCAGGTATACGCGGACCCCCTCATTGACGCCGAAGGGACAGACACCACCCACCGCGTGACCGATGGCAGGCTCAACCTCTTCGAGCGGCAGCATTTTCGCTTTCTCACCGAAGAAATGCTTGAACTTGGAATTATCGATCTTCGTGTCACCGGCGGTGACAATCAGAACCGGGCCTTCCTTGGTCTGAAACGACATGGATTTGGCAATCCGGCACGGTTCGGTTCCGGCTGCCTGGGCGGCCAGTTCCACCGTGGCACTGGAGGTCGGAAACGTAATGATACGGTCGGCCTGACCGAACTTTGCCAAGTATGCGCGGGCGCGCTCGACGGACATGAAAACACCTTCATTTCAAGGGTACTGGGCCGCAGGACGCGGTCCGTTGGCATATTATATCACACTTTTCTTTTTTTGTTTGTGACTTTTCCGTGCCGATTCGGGCGGAGGGGACAGAAAAACACCGGGGCCGGGGAAAAGCCCGGCAGCCCGGTGTTTGGCTGAAACTGAAATTACAGGAGTTGTGCCAGTACGGCTGTCCGAAAAAGTTTGCCTGTGACGGTATCACGCAGGGATGGACTTGCGGTAAGGCTGCGGACGCTGCAGCAGGGACGGCCGCAGTGCCTCCGCCAGGGCGGTGGCAAAATCGTCGGCCTCTTCCAGATGCAAAATCAACTGATACAGGTTGTCACTGGTGGCCTGCCCCAGGACGGGTACAGCCAGGTGCATGAACTTGTCCTTCGCTTCTTCCCAGGAAAGAGGATTGTCCGGGTCCCCCTTCGGGTAGTCTACATGCCGGGTCAGAACGGTTCCGTCGGTCAGGGTGATCCGGACCGTACTGGCCAGCTTGGACGGATCTGCCTGGTGAATGGCTTCTTCTCTCTTGTCGAGAACTACGGAGACGCGGCGCATGAGGTCGTTTACTACAGGGTCTGCAATGGCCTGGGCTGTGAATTCCTCAATGCCGACCACACCCTTGACCAGCATGGCAGCACAGCAGTACTGGAGACTGAACTTGCAGCCGTAAGGGGTCTTCGGGTTTTCGTTATTGATCAGGTAGTTGGTAATTTCGTTGACACGAACCTCCACCCGGTCGATTTGATCCGGCGTCAGGCCCTTTTCGGCCCGCAGGGTCTGCAGGGCGTAGAGGGCGGCATGGGAATGTTTGCAGCAAGCGTAGGGCTTGAACGAGTTGTTGTCGATTTTCAAGTGGTCGTACGAAAGCCGTTCCGTCAATTTTTCCAGATGGGGCTTTGCCACCATGGCGCGGCAGAAGCCTTTTTCTCCTTCCAGGATCTGCGAGGCCGCGGTGAATCCGCTCCTGGCAAGATAGGCCGACAGAACACCGGCAAAGGCGCTCTTTCCGGCATGGAGGGATTTGCTCATGGCGCCGTCTTTTAAAAATTCCCACAGGCCGGCAGCCTGCGTCCCGGCGGAACCGTAACACTGGACGGTCCGGTCCGTGTCGAGATGGAGCAGGTTAGCCGCCGCCGCGGCGGCACCGAAGGTGCCGGCCGTGCCGGTCGTATGCCAGAAATAATACGATTCAGGGATGACCGATTCGCCGACGCGTCCGCTGGCTTCGTAGCCTGCGCAGACGGCAGCAATCATGTCCCGTCCCGATGCGTGCTCTTTTTCCCCGATGGCAAAGACACCGGGAATGACGACGCACGCCGGATGGATGATGGACGGATTGTGCAGGTCGTCAAAGTCCAGGGAGTGCGAAGCGGCACCGTTCCAAAGCGCCGCCTGGTACACCGAGTCCTTTGCCAGGCCGTCGGCGAATACGGTCGCTTCTGCCCGGCCGGAGGGCCCCAGCACGCGGCGGAGAATTTGTGGGGGAGTTTCGCGTGAGCCGCGGATGGCGATGCCCAGCCAGTCGAGCATACACCGTTTTGCCATTTCCCGCGAATGCGGGGTCAGGCGGTCATATGTCATGTTTGCGGTAAAGGATGCCAATTCCCTTGTGCACGTCATGTTATCCCTTCTTTCTATCCCAGTCCCGACCTTCCTGCAGTCAAAAGTATTTTCCTGTCAGGCAGTCTTTCTCTCTTCCGCAGTCTTTCTCTCTTCCTCTGCCATATCCACATCATCGTCGAACAGGGTGGAGCCATCCTGACGGTATTCACCGAAGATTTCCCGCATGACGCCGCAGATTTCGCCGAGCGTAGCGTAAGTCTTGACGGCATCGATCAGGTACGGCATGAGATTGTCCGTGCCTTGGCAGGCTTTGCGCAGGCGGGCCAGGCTGGCCTGGACAGCTTCATTATTCCGTTTTGCTCTTACTTCGTTCAGGCGGGCAATCTGCCGTTGGCCGACGCTCAGGTCTGCCGTCAGGACGCCATTCGTCTTAACCGGCTTGTTATCCTGGTACTTGTTGAGCCCGATGACCGTCCGGCGGCCCGTTTCGACGTCTTTCTGGTATTCGTAGGCGTGGAAGGCCATTTCTTTCTGCATGTAGCCTTGCTCGATGGCCGCGACGGCGCCGCCCATTTCATCAATCTTTTCGATATAGTCCAGCGCTTCTTTCTCGATCTTGTCGGTCAGGGCTTCCACATAATAGGAGCCGGCCATGGGGTCGATGGTGTCGGCAATGCCGCTTTCGTACGCCAGCAGCTGCTGGGTCCGCAGGGCCAGGGTCGCCGATTCTTCCGTCGGCAGCGACAGGGCTTCGTCGTACGCGCAGCAAGCCATGGACTGAATGCCGCCCAGCACGGCGGACATGGCCTGCCAGGTAATACGGGCTACGTTGTTCAAAGGCTGCTGGGCCGTCAGGACGGAGCCGGCCGTATGAACATGGACGCGGAGCATCATGGCTTTCGGCACTGTTGCACCGTAGCGTTCTTTCATGATGTGGGCCCACAGGCGGCGGGCTGCCCGGAATTTGGCCACTTCGGCGAAGAAGTCGAGACCTGCCGTAAAGATCCAGCTGATGCCTGGTGCAAAGTCGTCGACCTTCTGGCCCGCCTTGATGGCGGCATCGATGTAAGCCATGGCATTGGCGAAGGCAAACGCAATTTCCTGCACCGGAGACGCACCGGCTTCGCGGATGTGGTACGCGCCGACGCTGATCGTATTCCACTTGGGAATGTGCTTCGAGCAATACTCGAAGGTGTCCGTAATCAGGCGCATAGACGGACGGGGCGGGAAGATGTACGTGCCGCGTGCGATGTATTCTTTCAAAATGTCATTCTGAATCGTGCCGCGAAGCACTTCCGGTTTGACCCCCTGTTTCTCCGCGACGGCCACGTACATGGCCAGGAGCACCGCGGCCGGACCGTTGATGGTCATGGAGGTGGATACTTTGTCCAGGGGGATGCCGTCAAAAAGACGTTCCATGTCGGCCAGGGAGTCGATGGCGACACCGACCTTGCCAACCTCACCATGGGCCAGTTCCGCGTCGGAATCCAGCCCGATCTGTGTGGGCAGGTCCATGGCGACGGACAGGCCTGTCTGTCCGGCCTGGAGCAGGTATTTGTAGCGTGCGTTCGTTTCCTCCGCTGTCGCGAAGCCGGCGTACGCACGCATGGTCCACAGGCGGCCGCGGTACATGGTCGGCTGTACGCCGCGCGTAAACGGGTACATGCCGGGGAAGCCCTCTTTTTCCATATAGCCCGAACCGAGCACATCCAACGGTGTGTAGAGACGCTTTTCCGTCAAGTTGGTACGTTCCGGGAAACGGGCCGTGGATTTATCAACTTTTGCCTGATATTGCAGGAATCCTTGGTTAAACGTTGCAGTCATGATCAATCCCTCCTTGCGTCAAGATGCATTGTGCCGTAACGGCGGTAATGCAATTCCATGTCAAAACAATGTTCTAAATCAACTGGTTCGTGGCCGCCGGTGAGTTCGGCCCGTTCCAGATATTCCGTGAGCTGAGCCCTGTAATCGGGGTGGGCACAGTTGCGGATAATCGTCTGTGCGCGCTGGATGGGATCCAGTCCCCGCAGATCCGCGACGCCCTGTTCTGTCACATATACCATGGTGTCGTGTTCCGTGTGGTCAGCGTGGGTAACCATCGGTACTACTTTGGAGATGCATCCGTCCTTCGCTGTGGACGGGGTGCAGAAGATGGTCAGGTAACCGTTCCGCATGTAGTCACCGCTGCCGCCGATGCCGTTCATCATGTTGTCTCCCATAATGTGGGTGGAATTAGCCTGCCCGTAGATGTCGAACTCGATCGGCGTGTTCAGGGCGATGACACCGAGACGCCGGATGACACCGGGATTGTTGCTCACGTCCAGAGGACGGAGCACTAGCGCTTTCTTATACAGCTCCGGGTCTTCGTTATACATCTGCCAGACCCGCGGGGATGGAGTGAAAGCGCAGCCGGAAGCTGCAGTGACTTTCCCCATCTTGATGAGGTCGAAAACCGAATCCTGCAGGATTTCCGAATACATGGAAAGATTCTCGAAATCGGATTCCTTCAGGCCGGACAGGACCGCATTGGCGATGCTGCCGACGCCGGACTGGATGGGGAGCATCTGCTCTGGCAAGCGGCCGTGGCGCTGTTCGTTCTTCAGAAACTCGACGAGGTTGGCCGCAATCCGCTTGCTCGTCTCGTCCGGCGGAGTCAGTTTCCGCACATGGTCCACGATGTCCGATTCAACGATAGCGTCGATGCGGTCAATCCCGCAAGTCACGTAAGGAGAACCGACGCGGTCTGCCACGTGGTAGATGGGAATCTCCCGCCGGAAAGGCGGCTTGTTGCACAAGTAGATATCGTGCATGCCCTCCAGGCTGAGGGGAATCGATGTGTTGACCTCCACGATGATCTTGTGGGCGTGTTTGACAAAAATCGGTGTATTGCCGACGCCGCTGCCCAGGACCAGGTCTCCCTGTTCCGTAATGGCTGCCGCTTCCACGACCGCCACATCCACATCTCCGAAGAATCCAAAATCGACCTGCGGTCCAAAGTGGCTCAGGTGGGCATCAATGTAACGGACGCGGCCCGTATTGATTCCTTTGCGCAGGCTCTTGTTGGAGGCTGCGTAATACGGGGCGCGGCTTGCGATGCCGTCCACCTCGGCCAGTGCTTCTTCGATTTCCGGCCCGACGGAAGCACCCGTCCATACATTGATGCGGCACTTCTTTCCTTGCCGGATGGCCTCGGCCAGCGCCAGCGCTGTCTTTTTCGGATAACCGGACGGCGTGAAGCCGCTGAACCCGACGTTCATCCCGTCCTGAATGAGCTCCTGAGCCTTTGCAGGAGTGACAATCTTGTCGAATAACGCGGGATTCCTTAGTCTGCTGCTGTCCAACATGTTGCTCCCTCCTTCCTTCCATCGTTGCCTTTGTTCCGTCTTTTCACTTACAGTTTAGCCCGGGGAAACATATTTGTAAAATATTAAAAACTTCATAAACATATAGATTATTTTTATATTTACTTTGCACCATCCTCCAGATTTTGTGGTGATTTTTGCAGTTTCTATTCTTTTTTTGCACAATTTCACAAATTTTCTCAAAATTACTGCAAACTAAAATGTATAATGGTTATAACTTTTAATTATAGGACTTCCCAAAAATTAAAAGGGAATGCTATAGACCTATAGCCAGAACCTATAATTGGTCGTATAATGGAAACAAGAACAGGAGGGGATGGTATGGATCTGGAATATTATCGCAATTTTATTACCATCGTCGAAGCTGGCAGCATCAGTGCCGCGGCCAAGAAGATATCCATTGCCCAGCCGGCCCTGAGTAACCAATTGAAACAATTACAACGCCACTACGACGCGAAACTCATCGAGGTCAGGCGCGGAGGCCACCGGATGGAACTGACCGACGCCGGTCGTGTCCTGCTGCGCAAGGCGCGTCTGATCTGTGACGAAGAAGAAAGCGCCTCCAAGGAAATTGCCGACTGCCGTGCAGGCTTCTCCGGAACCCTGCGGTTCAGCCTTTCTCCGTCTATGTCCCTGTGGTTGATCACCCGTTATCTGACGAAATTCAACAAGCTCTACCCGGATGTCAATTACGAACTGCACGAATGTTCTCCGGCGGAGCAGGTAGAGGAACTGCAGTCCGGCAAGGCGGAGTTCTGCGTGACCAACGGCGGACCGCGTCTTTCCTCGCGCCAGATGCGGATTATTTTCAGCCGCAAGGAGCGTTTGATGGCCTTTTATAAGGAAAACAGTGTTTTCCTGCGTGATGACAATCCTAACATGTCCCTGGACGAACTGGATGGAATGCCGGTCTGCCTCTCCCAAGGGTCGGGTATGTACTTTCTTTCCGTGTGCCGCGATTCCAAAGTCCACGTGCGCATCCTGAGCATGTCCACGACCAAGCTGTCTGCCATGAACTGGGCCAAGGCCGATGCAGGCATCGTCGTCGTGCCGTCGGAAATGGAAGAAGAAGTGCCGCAGGGCCTGGTCCGGAAAAGCATCGTTGACGAAAGGATGTTCCAACGGAAGACGCTGTACGTCCTCAAGGACCGCCCCTTGTCCACCGTGGGGAAAAATTCCAGGAATTTTTCCTGCAGGAAGTGGATCTCCTGGAAGATATCGACGACTTGGAGAACGTTTGAACCCGGTAATACCGGTACGACGGGAGAGAACAGTGAGATGTAGAGAAAGATATAGAGAACAGGAGGTTTGAAATGGGACCTTTAGCGGATGTACGAGTCCTGGATATGTCGCGCCTGCTGCCGGGACCCTTCTGCACGCGGATGTTTGCCGACATGGGAGCGGATGTCATCAAAATCGAAGAACCGAAAAGGGGAGACTACTCCCGGGAATTTGAACCACGGCGCGGCGACATGTCTTGCTGGTTTATGGAAGTGAACCGCAACAAGAAGAGCGTTGCACTTAATTTAAAAGATCCCCGGCAGAAGAACCAATTCCTGAAACTGGTGAAAACAGCGGATGTGGTCGTGGAAAGCTACCGCCCCGGCGTCCTGCAGAAACTGGGTCTGGACTTCGAAGCGGCCCGCAAGGTCAATCCGGCAATTGTCTATTGTTCCATTGCAGGCTTCGGCGCCCACGGACCCTTTGCCCACCGGGCCGACCACGACATCGGCTACCAGAGCCTTGCCGGGCTGGTGTCCATGAGCGGTATCAAGGACGGCCCACCCGCCATTCCAGGCGCCCTGGTGGCAGACATGCAGGCTTCCGCCATGGCCGGCATGTCTATCCTGGCGGCGTTGCATCACGCCCGCCGCACAGGAGAAGGACAGTCCATTACGCTCAATCTGTTTGATATCTGCCTGGCCATGGTGCCGGGCGTCGCTGCGACCTATTTTGGCTCCGGGTTCGTCAACCAGCGCGGTAACAACTGGCTCGGCGGCAATTTTCCCAATTATAACGTCTACCGGACCAAGGATGGACGCTATATGTCCGTGGGCTGCCTGGAAGACAAGTTCTGGCAGGAATTCTGCCGTGTCCTGGAGCGGCCCGATTTGATCCCGGCACTGCAGGATGAAACCAACTACGCCAGCCTGACGGAAGAAATCGGCCGCGTGATTGCCACACGGACCATGGCAGAATGGGTCCAGGCTGCGGAAGGGCATGACGCCTGCCTGGAACCGGTACTCAACTTTGACGAGGCCCTTGCACTGGAGCAGACAAAGGCCGACGACATGGTATTGGAAATCAAAGATCCCCGCTACGGTACCTACCGGCAGATGGGGTTCGTGCCGAAGTTTTCGGCTACACCCTGTGCCGTGTATCGACCGGCCCCTTCCCTGGGAGAACATACGGAAGAAATCCTGGGAATGCTGCCGGATTCCAAGGAAGAACAGACGGGAAAAGACAGTCAGTAAAAATCTGCAGCGCACCGAAAAAGCAAAAAAACCGCCGGTTCCGAAAGGAACCGGCGGTTTCTTGTTCTTGAATGACGTGCATTCAGTTGATTTCCGGGGTAGACCAATTTTCCGGGATGCCGGTAATCGTGTCCGTGACCTCCAGCGTCGCTTCGACGGTGGCCATCAGTTTTCCCACGGCATTCGTTACCTGGGCGGAAATGGTAATCAGCTGTTTCTGGACATTTTCCACAAAGCCTTCCACGTAGATCGTACTGTCGAAGCTGCTGTTGCGGACAAAAACGATGTTGGACGACAAAGTCCGCGTCTTCTTCCCGATTGTCAGTGCGGTCAAGGGCAGCACTGCGTTGGAAACGGCAGCGATGACACCGCCGTGCAGTACGTTACGGTGATTGGAAAACCGGTCGTGGATCGTTTCCAGTGAAATGCGGCTGTGACCGCAGGAAACATTGTCCAGCCGGATGTTCATATAGCGGAAAAAACGGTTTTCCCCAAAGATTTCCCGGATGCGGGCAGGAATATTTACATAAAGGCCCGTGCCGGGGTCTTTCTTGATACGGGTTTTTTCTTGTTGCATGATGACCTCTTTTCTGCAGGCGCACCCTCGGCGCCCGCTATTCCTATTGTATCTGGAACACACCCTTTTTTCAATGCTTCCTGCAGGGCATTATGAAAAGTTCGAAAAGTGAACACATTTTCAGGATAGGCGTGATCGGAGAAAAAATATTTTTTTCTTTCTGTATGGATTCTTCCTTTTTTGTACAGATGTATCAATGTGGCGTACAAACAGGGAAAGCAGTGTGTGGGACCTATAAAAAACGCCTGCCGGGGCAGGCGTTTGAATGATTTCTTGTTATGGTTCCAGGATCCGTGTTTTAGCGGCCGTCTCTCCCACCATCTTCTGGGCCGCGTTGGGAATGCGACGCCCGGGTTCGGCAGGGTGTTCTGCCCGGCTCTTAGGGAAGACGCGGATCTGTTTTCCCGGCAGCAAAGTCTTGATAAAAGCCTTGACAACAACAGGATCAAAGCGGGTACCGATGCCATCCATCAGTGCCACCACCGCTTCTTCCGGAGACTTTTCCCAGTTCCGGGTGCAGGGATTCACAATCCCATCATAATAATCTGCCACAGCGATAATGCGGGCACCGAGAGGAATGTTCACGCCCTTGAGGCGTTTCGGGTATCCCGTGCCGTCCCAGCGTTCGTGGTGATCCTTGATCATGTCAACAATACCGCTGAATTCTTCCATATTTTCCAGCATGCTGCAGCCTGCCACGCAGTGCCGCTTGTATTGGGCTGTCTCCCGGACACTCAGATAGGGGAACTTATTGAGGATGTTGTTCGGGACGGTCAGCAAGCCGATGTCGTGCATCAGGGCTGCCGTGTGGATCAGACTGATTTCCCGCGCTGAAAGCCCCAGTTTGGCAGCCGTTGCAATGGCATAATTCGCGACCTGGCGGGAATGAAGATACAATACTGCGCTTTTACGCTGCAGCATGCCCAGCAGGAATCTGCAAGTTTCGCTCGTCTTGTCGTTATACGCGAAATCCAGATATTGCGGATAAGAAAACATAACATCACGTCCCGAAAGCATTTGTAAAACACGTCGGACCTTGCGGCCTGACGATAAAAAACGGCTTCGCAGCCGCTTCGGACCTCTCTTTTTCCCGTTCCCGGTCCGTTTCACTCAGTAATTAAAGTATAAGAGTCCGGTCGGGTTCCGTCAAGACAAACAGACTTTCGTTCCTTTTTTTGCACTTTACAGAGTGAAAAAGGAGAAATGTTATATTTATGATAGTGATTTGTTGATTTATTCATTCGAATGTGCTATAGTGTCCAGAAGATAAAAACAACCTGGGTCTGTGGTTGAAAGTCGATGCCAGTTGCAGGCCAAACGATCCACGTAAGCAGCAGAAATCTGCTGTGAGCACGGTGCAGCTTAGAAGTAAGTCCTGCCGCGTAAGCGAGAGAACGAGTAGTGGGGAGCGGAATGCTTAGGAGCGAAACTTCCAGCAGGCGAGTGTGGGGGCGAAAACCAGGTCAGCCGGGGAGTTTTTATTTTTTATTGCCGCAGGGCCTCCGCGGGGCTGTTTCGTCCTGAACGTGCTCTGTGTGGCAATAACAATGAGGAAAAATGAGAGAATCGAGAGGGTAGCTGAGGGGGTTTTCAGTATGAAAAAACTGACGGCACTGCTGGCCATGTTTGTGTTGGCGCTGGGACTGCTGGCTGCAGGCTGCGGCGGCGGAGAAAAGAAGACAGCGGAGGGTAAAGATCCTGTTTTGACGAAAGACGAATTGATTGTCGGGACGGAGCCTTCCTTCGCTCCGTTTGAGTTCCCGAAAAAGAATTCCGAAGAATTGACAGGGTTTGACATTGAACTGATTCAGGCGCTGGCCAAGGATATGGGATATAAGAAAACTACGATCAAAAGCATGGGCTTCGATGCGTTGATTCCGGCCGTGAACAACGGAAACCTGGATGTGGGCATGTCGGGCTTTACCATTACGGAAGAGCGGAAAAAACAGGTTCTGTTTACCGATTCCTATTATAAGGCCGGCCTCGGCCTTGTGGTCCGTAAGGAAGTCAATGACGTGAAAAGCGTGGATGACTTGAAGGGCAAAACAGTCGCTGTCCAGCTCGGCACGACGGGAGCCCTGTATGCGGAAAAACTGAAAGACAAGGGTGTCACCGTCAAAACCTTTAACACGAGCGACCTGGCTTGCCTGGAATTGAAAACCAAGGGAGCTGATGCCGTTATCAGCGACAAGCCGGTCCTGCAGTATTTCCTGGCCCAGGGCGGCAGTGACTATGCCAAGATGGTCGGCACCGGCCTGACGACGGAAGACTACGGTATTGTCGTTTCCAAGAAACATCCGCAGTTGCAGGCAGCCCTCAACAAATCCCTGGCGAACCTGAAGAAGAACGGCGAATACGACAAGTTGTATGAGAAGTGGTTCGGTGAGAAAGCAGCGAAATAAGTTTATAAACATGCAGAAAGTGCATATGCAGTTTATGCATGAGTATACAAAAACATCCCGGAAGGAGACAGGAAGATGAAAAAGTTTTTACTGGTCATGATGAGCTTGATGATGCTGGTGCTGGCTGCCGGCTGCGGTGGCGGGGAAAAGAAGACCGCCGAACAGCCGAAGGTCCTGAAGGTGGGGACGGAACCGACTTTTGCTCCCTTTGAGTTCCAGGAAAAGGGTTCCAAAGAGTTTGTTGGCTTTGATATGGACCTGATCCGCGCCGTCGGCAAACAGCTGAATATGAAAGTGGAAATCAATAACATGGGTTTTGACGCCTTGATTCCGGCCCTGAATGCCGGCAACATCGACGTTGCTGCTTCCGGCATGAGCATTACGCCGGAACGCCAGAAAGCCGTGGATATGACGGATCCGTACTACGTATCCGGCCTGATCATCGTGGTCAACAAAGACAACAACGCCGTGAAAGGCCTGAAAGACCTGGAAGGCAAGGGAATCGCCGTTCAGATCGGCACGACGGGTGCAGATAAGGCGAACAGCGTCAAAGGCGCCAAGGTCAAAACCTTCAACACCAACGCCGAAGTATTCCTCGAACTGAAGAACAAGGGCGTGGACGCCGTCATCATCGACAAACCGGTTGCCGAATACTATCTGGCCCAGGGCGGCGGCAAGGAAACGGCCAAACTGGTCGGCGATACCATGGAAGCAGAATCCTACGGCATGTCTCTCAAGAAGGGCAGCCCGCTGACCACCAAGATTAACAAAGCATTGTCCGACCTCAAGAAGAACGGCGAATATGACAAGATTTATGAAAAATGGTTCGGTTCCAAGGTACCGGCAGACAAAAAATAATTTTCTCCCAACTGGGACTAGAAGGATTTAACGCTTTATGGATTTCGATTTAGAATTAATTACAGGGTCCTTGCCCCTTCTGCTGACAGGCGCGGGCATTACGCTGGAGATTACGGTCCTGTCCGTGTTCTTTGGCATGCTCATCGGCGTCATCGTCTCCCTGATCCGTCTGACGAACATCAGGCCCCTGCGGTGGCTGGGCAACGTGTACGTTGATTTTCTCCGCGGCACACCGCTGCTGGTCCAGATCTTTATTGTCTACTTTGCACTGCCTGCTGTGACGGGGAGCCATGTAGACGCTTTCTTCGCTGCCATTTCGGCCTGCTCCATCAACAGCGGCGCCTATGTGGCGGAAATCTTCCGCGGCGGTATTCAGGCCATCGACAAAGGACAGATGGAAGCCGGCCGCAGCCTTGGGATGAGCTGGTGGCAGACAATGCGCTACATCATCCTGCCCCAGGCGTTCCGCCAGATCATCCCGCCGTTGGGCAATGAATTCATTGCCATGCTGAAGGATTCTTCCCTGGTTTCCGTCATCGGTCTGGAAGAACTGACGCGCCGCGGCCAGCTGGTCATCGCCCGGACGTATGCGTCCTTCACCATTTGGATGGCTGTCGCCATTATCTACTTGATCATGACCTTTGCCGTAGCCCGGCTGACGGGTCTTTTGGAAAGGAAATGCCAGACGAAATGAAAGAACCGCTGATTCAAATCCATGGATTAAAAAAGAATTTTGGCGACCTGGAAGTGCTGAAAGGCATTGACCTAGACGTGCAGGAACGGGAAGTAGTCGTTATCATCGGCCCGTCGGGCAGCGGCAAATCGACGCTGCTGCGGTGCATCAACTACCTGGAAGTACCGACGGCGGGAACCGTCAAGTTCGACGGCATTCCCTTGAACGGAGACGCGAACATCAACGAAGTCCGCAAGGAAGTCGGCATGGTGTTCCAGCGGTTCAACCTGTTTCCGCACATGAACGTCCTGGACAACCTGACGCTGGCTCCCATGAAAGTCCGCGGCACCTCCCGTAAGGAGGCCGAAGAAACGGCCATGTACTACCTGACGAAAGTCGGGCTGGCGCAGAAGGCCCAGTCGTTCCCGGACCAACTGTCCGGCGGTCAGCAGCAGCGTGTCGCCATCGCACGTGCCTTGTGCATGAAACCAAAAGCGCTGTTGTTCGATGAACCGACGAGCGCCCTCGATCCGGAAATGATCAAGGAAGTGCTCGACGTCATGAAGAAACTGGCCGAAGACGGCATGACCATGGTCGTCGTGACCCACGAAATGGGCTTTGCCAGGGAAGTGGGCGATCGTGTCCTCTTCGTCGACGAAGGGTATATTATGGAACAGGGAACGCCGGAAGAAGTGTTCGAGCATCCGCAGAATCCCCGGACGCAGAGCTTTTTGTCGAAAATTTTATAAGCAGTATTCGAACGACAATGACGAAAGACATGTACCAGCGATGGCACATGTCTTTTTTGTTTGGAGATACGAAAAGATTCACCCGTCGAAGTGAACAAAAGGTTACAAAAAACAGCCGAAATTTCCTTCCGTTTGATAACATTCGGGATAAGAAGGGATTTTTTTTCTGTTGTCGAACTACTAAATAAGCGGGAAAGGAGAAGGCAGAACCCGAAAGGGAAGCTTGCCCCGATCCTGTTCCGATACATTCCCCGGTATGCCGGGGGTAACAAGGAGGTTTGCCCTATGGCTGTTATCGTAAAAGGTAGAAACACGGTTGTATCTCCTGCCGTAAAAGCGTATGTGGAGAAAAAGATTGATAAGGTAACGCGCCAGTTTAAAGCAGTCGGTGACATTCAGGCGGTCCTGAAGGTCGAGAATGGGAAGCATATTGCGGAAATCACCGTCCCGGCGAAGGGCGTGATTTTCCGGGCTCAGGAGTCGACGAAGGATATGTATGCATCCATCGATCTGGTCGTGGAAAAGATTGAACGGCAGGTTCACAAATACAAGACAAAATTGATGAAACGGAAATACAACAACTTCCGTGAAGTGCCGGATGCAGCGGGTGCAGAACCGGAACCTGCCGTGAAGGAAGATACAGAAGACTTCCAGATCATCCGCAACAAGAGTTTTGTCATGCATCCCATGACGCCTGATGAAGCCATTCTGCAGATGAACCTGCTGAACCATGATTTCTTCATGTTCTATGATCCGGACTTTGGCGGCGTGAGCGTTGTCTACCGTCGGAAAGACGGCAACTACGGCCTCCTGGCCCCGACGGTGGAATAAGGGCGGTAAGGCAGCTGCAGAGCCCCAACTGCAAGGCTGTTCCGGGGACTGTGAAAATTCACACAAAGTTTACGAAACACGCGGTGCGCGGCACCGCGTGTTTTTGACTTTTAGAGGCGTTTCTGATAGAATTTTAAACTAGATATTAATGTCGATAAGTGTTTTCAGCGACCAATAAGGAGTGATCAATTTGCTGGAATCTTTAATAAAGAAAATCTTCGGCGATCCCAGTGAGAAGGAATTGAAAAATGCCCGTCCTGTCGTGGAAAAAATCAATTCCCTCGAGCCAGCAATGGAAAAACTGAGTTCGGCGAACCTGCAGGCAAAAACACAGGAATTCAAGCTTCGCCTGCAAAAAGGGGAGACGCTGGAAGATATCCTGCCGGAGGCTTTTGCCGTTGTGCGGGAAGCCTCCCGCCGTGTGACGGGGATGCGGCATTTCGATGTGCAGCTCATCGGCGGCATTGTCCTGCATCATGGAAAAATCGCCGAGATGCGTACGGGCGAAGGCAAAACTCTGGTCGCAACGCTGCCGGTATATCTGAACGCCCTGACGGGCAAAGGGGTCCACGTCGTTACGGTCAACGATTACCTGGCCCGCCGCGACAGCGAGGATATGGGGCGTATTTACAAATTTCTGGGCCTGTCTGTCGGCCTGATTACGCATGAAATGGAATTCCCGGAACGTAAGGCGGCCTATCAGGCGGACATTACCTATGGGACGAACAACGAATTCGGCTTCGATTACCTGCGTGACAACATGGTCGTCGACAAGGACCAGATGGTGCAGCGCGAACTGAATTATTGTATCGTCGACGAAGTGGACTCCATCCTCATCGATGAAGCCCGTACGCCGCTTATCATTTCCGGCCCTGGCGAAAAGCCGACGGAATTGTATAATGTCATCGCCCACGTCGTGTCCAACATGAAGGAAGGCGAAGACTACACCGTAGACGAAAAACAGAAGCAGGTTGCCCCGACAGAGGCTGGCATTGCCAAAGCAGAGAAGATGCTCGGCGTCGAGAACCTTTATGATATGGAACACGGCGTTGATTTTGCCCACCATATTATGTGTGCCATCCGCGCGAAAGCGTTGATGAAGCGGGACCGCGACTATGTCGTGAAAGACGGGGAAATCATCATTGTCGATGAATTCACGGGCCGCCTTATGTACGGCCGCCGTTTCTCCGAAGGCCTGCACCAGGCCATCGAAGCGAAGGAAGGCGTCAAGGTCCAGCGTGAAAGCCAGACCCTGGCGACGATTACCTTCCAGAACTACTTCCGTATGTACCACAAGCTGGCCGGCATGACCGGTACGGCCAAGACGGAAGAACAGGAATTCCAGAAGATTTACAACCTGGATGTAGTCGTTGTTCCGACGAACAAACCCATGATCCGTATCGACTATCCGGACGTGATTTATAAAACCCGTCGCGCCAAGTACAAGGCAGTCGTCAACGAAATCGTCGAACTGCACAAGACGGGACGCCCGGTACTGGTCGGCACGACGTCGATCACCCAGTCGGAAGACTTGAGTGCCCTGTTGAAAAAAGCCGGCATTCCCCACAACGTGCTGAATGCCAAGTATCATGAGAAGGAAGCGGCCATCGTCGCCCAGGCCGGCCAGATGGGTCAGGTTACGATTGCGACGAACATGGCAGGCCGCGGCACGGATATCGTCCTCGGCGAAGGAGTTGCCGAGCTGGGCGGTCTTCATATCATCGGTACGGAACGGCACGAAAGCCGCCGCATCGACAACCAGCTGCGCGGCCGCTGCGCCCGTCAGGGCGACCCTGGTTCGGCCCGTTTCTACCTGTCGCTGGAAGACGATTTGATGCGTATCTTCGGATCTGACAACATCAAGTCCATGATGGATAAGCTGGGGATGGAAGAAGACGAACCCATTGAAAACAAGATGGTCACCCGTTCCATCGAAAGTGCCCAGAAGCGCGTCGAGGAACGGAACTTCAACATCCGTAAACAGGTGCTGCAGTACGACGATGTCATGAACCAACAGCGTGAAGTTATCTACAAGGAACGCCGGAAAGTCCTGGAACAGGCCAATCTGCGCGATACAATCATGGACTACACCCACAAGATCGTGGACCGGGCGCTCAACATGTACTGCCCGCCCGAGGCCTATTCGGAAGATTGGGATTTGAAAGCCCTCATCAAATATTGTGAAGAGTTCTTCGCTCCTTACGGCGTGTTGAGCGAAGAAAAACTGTCCGACATGAGCCGCGAGGAATTGGGCGAATATCTGCATAAACTGGCCGAAGATACATACCAGGAACGGGAAGACATGATGAGCCCCGAAATCATGCGGGAACTGGAAAACCTCGTCATGCTGAAAGTAGTGGACCAGCACTGGATGGAACACCTCGACGCCATGGACATGCTCCGCGAAGGCGTCGGCCTGCGCGCGTACGGTCAGAAAGATCCGCTGGTGGAATACAAATTTGAAGCCTACGACATGTTCGAAGGCATGATCGACGCCATTGAAGACGACGTGGTCAAATACATGTACCGTGTCAATGTCGTCACCCAGCCGGTCGTGGAAGACCATTTGGAAAACGCTTCCATGAACAACCCCAACGTGGATGTCAGCCCGGCGGACGCCGCCAACGAAGGTGCCCAGCCCTACGTCCGCAAGGAACCGAAAATAGGACGCAACGACCCGTGCCCCTGCGGCAGCGGGAAAAAATACAAGGACTGCCACGGCAAAAATAAATAAGCCGGCCTGTGCGGTCACGGAGCGGGAGCCTGGCCCGGCAACAGGCAAATAACCAGTAAAGGACGTGAATTAGTTGCTGCTTGAAGAATACAAACCTGTCATTGCAAACCTCAAGAACAAACTGGACGAAATGAGGGGATCTCTTTGACATCCCCAGTAAAGAAGAACGCATAGGGGAACTGGAACATACCATGGGCGAGCCGACGTTCTGGGACGACCCGGACAAGGCGGCAAAAGTGACGAAAGATGTGACGGACCTCAAGACGGAGGTCGAGTCGTACAATAAACTGCGGACGAGCCTGGACGATTTGGCAGTGCTGCAGGATATGGCGGCAGAGGAACAGGACGAGTCCATGATTCCCGAATTGGACGCTGCCCTGGACAAGGTCCGCGAAGAATTACAGCATTTGGAACTGGGCATGCTGCTGGGGGAGGAATACGACGCAAACAACGCCATCCTCACGCTCCATGCCGGTGCCGGCGGGACGGAAGCACAGGATTGGACTTCCATGCTGCTTCGCATGTTCACGCGCTTTGCCGAACAAAATGGATATACGGTGGAAACCCTGGACTACCAGGCCGGTGATGAAGCGGGGGTGAAGAGCGCCACGCTGCAGATCAACGGCCATAATGCCTATGGCTTCTTCCGGAGCGAAAAGGGCGTCCATCGTCTGGTCCGCATTTCTCCGTTCGACGCCAACGCACGGCGTCATACGTCGTTTGCGGCCGTGGACGTCATGCCCGAACTGGACGAGACCGTTCATGTGGAAATCAACATGAAGGATGTCCGTGTCGACTATTACCGCGCCAGCGGTGCCGGCGGCCAGCACGTCAACAAGACGTCGTCCGCAGTCCGCATGACCCATCTGCCGACGGGCATCGTAGTCCAGTGCCAGAATGAACGCAGCCAGCTGCAGAACCGCGAAAAGGCGATGCAGATGCTCCGCGCGAAACTGTATATGTACGAAAAAGCAATTCAGGACCAGAATATCAAGGACCTCGCCGGGGACTACCAGGCCATCGAGTGGGGCAGCCAGATCCGGTCCTATGTGTTCCAGCCGTACACCATGGTCAAAGACCACCGGACCGGCTGTGAAACGAGCAATGTCCAGGCTGTCATGGACGGCGGTCTCCAGCCGTTCGTCGAAGCATACCTGCGGCAGGAATACGAGAAAAAGAAACTGGCCCAGAAACAGATCTGATTCACGGTCTGTCATACAGACCGGGGGCCGGGACAACACAACAAGCACGACCGGCACAGCGGCAGGGATTGTTTCCTTGCCGCTGTGTAGACATAGTGACGGAAGGGGCAGCAGGATGTCATGACTCTGTTAGATTGGAAAAAACGCTATCATCCACTGCTGGTTGGCCTCATTCTGGTGGCCTTCTGCGCAGCCGCCTGGCTGGTGCATACGCGATACCGCGTGGAAAAACAGAATAACACGGTAGAACAGCTCATGGATTACCAGGCCATTCTGATGATGGCGCAGCGCGAAGGAATTCCTTCGCAGGAACTGTTGAAACAGTTCCGGGATGCCGGTGTCACGACCCTGGCTGTCTACGATACGACGTTGGAACGGCTTGACCGTGAAGGTACCCTGACGGCGGCGCCGGGCGCTGACCTGCGTCATGCGGGTCCCGGTTCCTACGGTGGTGCTTTCGACGTCTTGCTGGCGTCCGGTTCCGTGCGCCCCGACGCGGTCTATGCGGCCCGCGGGAAGGATGACACGGCTTGGCGCGAAACGGTGGAAGACCTGCGTCTCCGCTACGGTGCAGACCGGGTTCGCCAGATAGCCGGCCGGGAGGACCTCTTGGAAGTACTCGGCGATGACCGTATGCTCCAGGTTCCCGATTACCGGGCCAAGACGCCGGTTATGCAGGCTCCCCTGGGCCTTTCGACCAGAGAATTGAAAGCGGTCCGTGACGCCGGCTTCTATGCCGCCGTCCGGCCCCAGAATTATCTGCCCGTCACCGAAGAAAAAATCCGCAGCCTGTTCCGGCGCATCGACGAGTCGGGTGCCCAGGTGACGACGTACGTACCGGCAGGGACGGATGTCGTGGGTTTTCCGGGCAGCATTTCCCTCATGGGCGATGCGCTGGCCAAACGGAATATCCGGTTCGGCCTGCTGGAGCACGTAACTCAGCTTCAGTTCACGAAATTTGAAGGGTTGGATCCGCTGCTTCGTGCCGTGGATTACAACGCGGTCCGTGTCTACAATATCGACGCACTGGAAAACTCCAAGCTGGAGATGCCCGATGCCTTGCGCCGCTGGGCGCTGGCGGACGAGGAGCGGAATATCCGCGTTAACTATGTGCGCCTTTTCAATAAACCGCAGCATGGCGTCGACATTGTCGACTTGAACCTTTCCTATATGCGGCAGATTACGGAGCAGGTCAAGGCCCGCGGTTTTCAAATCGGCGTGGCGACGGTCCTGCAGAATCCCTACGGCCCGCAGGTACAGCAGGCGGATGGATCCCTCCGGCGGACGGAAAATGGTGCCGCCGTCTTTGGCGGACCGTACTTTCCGGCAAAAGGAAGCTTCCTTATTGTCGCATTGGGTGCCCTGGCCGGCCTGGCTTTGTATGGGAATCTGGTCTGCCGCCGCTTTACCCTGCGGTGGCAGCTGGCTTTTGTGGGTCTGGGCATGGTGGTTACGGCGGCAGCGCTCTTCCTGGGACGCGGCCTTTTGATCCGCCAGATGCTGGCCCTGGCGGGGGCCTCGGTTTTCCCGGTCCTGTCGATCAGTGTGATCCTGCGGCTGTGGGAGAATATCAAAGGGAGTGACACGCCGACGGCGGCCATTGTGGGGAACGCCCTGTGGCAGCTGGCCCTGGCTGTGGCTGTTTCCCTGGTGGGAGCCACGCTGAACGCCGCCATCATGGGGGACAACCGCTTCTTCCTGGAAGCGGACATCTACCGTGGCGTCAAATTGACCTTTGTTATGCCAGTATTGTTGACTTTCATCTTGTTCCTGGCGGAAAACGACATCTTCCACCGTGGCGGGGACGCTGTTCATGTACGGCCTGCTTCGCTCGTGGGGCAGGTTGTCAAAGTCTGCCGGACCAAGTTGTCCTTGTACCATCTCGTCATCCTGGGTGTTTTGCTCTTTGTCGCCTACATTTTCGTCGGCAGGAGCGGGCACACCGGCGGTGTCCCTGTGCCGGCGATTGAAATCAAGCTGCGCACTTTCCTGGAACAGGTGATGTACGCCCGTCCGCGGGAAAAGGAGTTTATGATCGGCCATCCGGCCTTCTTCCTGGCAGCCTATGCGGCGTACCGGAAAGCACCGGCCTGGCTGCGGCTGTTCCTGGTGCTGGGTGCCGTCATCGGGCAGGGGTCGCTGGTACAGACCTTCTGCCATATGCGCACGCCGGCCATCATGAGTTATGTCCGGGCCCTGGACGGCTACGCCCTCGGTGCGGTTCTCGGCATTGTTGCCGTCATTCTGGTTTCCTTGCTGCGCCGTCCGGTGCTGCAGTGGATGAGGAGATTTTCTGTTCATGAGTAACATAGTCATTTCGGGATATTACGGTTTCAACAACGCCGGCGACGAAGCCTTGCTGACGGCTATCCTGCAGGCACTCGAGGCTGTGGATCCCGAAACCGGGATCACGGTCATTTCCGGCAACCCGGGCGATACAAAGTTGCGACATCACGTGGATGCCATCTATCGGTTTCATGCCGGCCATATCCTCCGGGCCCTGTCGCAGGCCGACTTGTTGATCAGCGGCGGCGGCAGCCTGCTGCAGGATGTGACGAGCAAAAAGAGCCTCTTGTATTACCTGACCATCATCGCTTTGGCGAAGCTGAAGGGGTGTAAGGTCATGCTCTATGCCCAGGGCATCGGTCCCATCCGGAATTCCTTTATGCGGTTCCTGACGAAGATCGTGTGCCGCCACGCCAATGCCATTACCGTACGCGACGAAGATTCGGCGGCGGAACTGGTCCGACTGGGCCTGTCGCCGGAAAAAGTACAGGTTACGGCGGACTGCGTCCTCACGCTGGAGCCGACGGACCGGGTGGCAGGACGCTTGATTTTGGAAGAAGCGGGACTGGACTTGAACAAACCCATCCTGGGCCTGTCGGTGCGGACCTGGCCGGACAACCTGCATTGCCTGCAGCAGCTGGCCGATGCCGCCGCCGCCCTGAGTAAAAAGTACGATGCCCAGGTCGCCATCCTGCCGCTGCAGTACAGCATGGACTACGAAACATGCGAACTGCTGCGGAATTACATGCCCCGGACGGAGCAGCCCGTGGTTCTGCTGCACCGTCATTTTTCGACGGAAGAGTTCCTGAGCATTATCGGAAATTTCCAACTGCTCATTGCCATGCGGCTCCATGCTTTGATTTTCGCGGCCATCATGGGTGTGCCGTTGCTGGCTGTGTCATACGACCCGAAGGTCGACGCCTTCGTAAAAGCCGTCGGCGCCCGGGCGGCCGGTACGGTGGAAACGCTTGCCGCAGCCGATGTCGTCACGGCGGCTGAAGCTGTGTGGGGGCAGGATGTCACCGCACAGTCGGAGAAAATCGCCGCCATGCGCACCCTGGCGAGCCAGAATGCGGAAATCGCCTTTTCCCTGCTGCCGCACTGACGGAGCAGGGCGTTGTCATGTAACGAAAGGGGACTTGTCCTGTGTTAGATATGAGCGATGTCAGTATGGTCTACCCTGGAAACCATGTGGCGTTGAAAAACATCAACGTGCACATCGGCGCGGGAGACTTTGTATTTATCGTAGGGCCCAGCGGTGCCGGGAAATCTACGTTTATCAAGCTGTTGTTCCGGGAAATCGTTCCGACGACGGGATCTATTGTGCTGGACGGGCAGAACATCCCCACGCTCACGCCCAAGGAGATTCCCTTCATGCGGCGGAAACTGGGCATTATCTTCCAGGACTTCCGCCTCCTGCCGGACCGCACGGTCTATGACAATATCGCTTTTGCCATGCAGGTCATCGAGACACCGTACCGGCAGATCAAGCGGCGGGTCATGAACGTGCTCGACCTGGTCGGGCTGCGGCGCCGCGCCTATGCGCATCCGAACGAATTGTCCGGCGGCGAGCAGCAGCGCATTGCCATTGCCCGGGCCATCGTCAACGAGCCCATGCTTGTGATAGCCGACGAACCTACGGGAAACCTGGATCCGGAAACAAGCCGCGAAATCATGGAAATCTTCCAGGAGATCAACAACAGTGGGACGACGATCATCATGGCGACCCACGACAAGGAAATCGTCGACGCTATGTCCAAGCGTGTCATTGCCATCGACCATGGTGAAATTGTGCGCGATGAATTGAACGGAGCATACGGTTATGAGTCTGAGCAGTAAAGAATATTTCATCCGCGAAACAGGTAAGTCCATCAAACGCAACGGCGTCATGAGCATTGCCTCTGTTTCGACGGTGGCAGTGTCGCTCCTTGTCCTGGGACTGTTCCTCCTGTTGTTCCTCAACACGGACAACCTGGCCAAGTATCTGGAAAGCCAGGTTCAGATGACGGTGTACATGGACGATTCCGCTTCGGCGGAGGACCTGTCTGCCATGGAAGGCAAGCTGCGCGCCCTGCCGGGTGTCGTCCAGGTCAAAGAAGTCACGAAAGACCAGGCCATGGATCGGTTCAGGGAGCGCCTGGGAGACCAGGCGAGCCTGCTGAAAGCCCTGGGGACGGACAATCCGTTCCCTGCCTCCTTTGAAATCCAGGTGGACCAGCCGTCGCGCATCCGCGAGCTGGTGCCTGTGGTCAGCGAGATGCCCAAGGTGGAGACAGCCAAGTTCGGGCAGGAAGTGGTGGAACACCTCTTTGCCCTGACGAAAATCCTCCGCATCGGCGGGGCCGTCCTGATCGTCTTCCTCTGTCTGGCGACGCTTTTTATCATCGCTAATACGATCCGCCTGACCGTCTTCGCCCGGCGGAAAGAGGTTACGATCATGCGGTACGTCGGAGCCACGGACTGGTTTATCCGCTGGCCGTTCCTGCTGGAAGGTATGTGTCTCGGCTTCGGCGGCGCCCTGATTGCAAGCGTCCTGGTCGATATCATCTATACGAGTCTCATGAGCCGCATCTACCTGACGCTGGCGTTTTTCCCGATTCTGCCGGCGTGGCCGACGCTGCTCTTTGCCGACCTCTTTATCCTGGCCTGCGGCACCTTTATCGGTGCGCTCGGGTCCCATCTGTCCTTGAAGAAATTCCTGCGGGTCTGAGGGAGGCGAGGAGATGACGGTACGGAAATACACGGCTGCCTTGCTGGCTGCCTGGCTGACTGTTCTTCCTGTCACGCCACCTCTGACGGTGGCGCTGCTGCCGATGACGGCCTACGCCTCAGCCATCGACGACAAACGGCAGGAACTGGAAAACGCGCAGCAGAAGGCCGGACAGGCGCGGGAGCGGGCCCGTAAGGCCGGCGCAACCGTCGAAGTGGCCAAAAACAGGCTGGGTGAAGTCATGGCCCAGCTGCACCAGGTCCAGACGGAAATCAATGCCCTGCAGAAGAAGGCCAACGCCCTGCAGGCAGCCATTGACAAAAATAAGGCTGTTCTGGCCAAGAAAAAGGCCGAGATGGCCGAGCGCATGAAAATCTACAAAGCCCGTCTCCGTGACATTTACGAACACGGGCAGATCAACTATCTGGATGTCCTTCTCGGAGCCAAAGACTTCGGGGATTTTGCGTCCCGTATGTATCTGCTGCAGAAGATCATCCGCAGTGACCTGAGCCTTGTTGAGGCAGTGCAGCGGGAAGCAGCGGAAATCGAAGCCCGCCAGAAGGAACTGGATACCCAGATGGAGGACATCAAGAAAGACCGCGCGGCCCTGGAAGAAAAGAAGGCGGCCGCTGAGAAAATCCGCCAGGAACGGGCACGCCTCCTGTATCAGGCGGAAGAAGAAAAACGCAGTTCAGAAAGCGAATACCAGCGTATGATAGCCATCAGTGAAAACATCAAGGCCATGATCCAGAGCATGGAAGCAGCAGCGTCCATGCCGTCGGGCGGCGGCAGCGGCTCCTTTATGTGGCCCTGCAGCGGCCCCATCACGTCGTACTACGGCTGGCGCACCCATCCGATTTTCCGTACAAGACGGTATCATTCCGGCATGGATATTGCTGTCGACACGGGAACGCCGATTCATGCGGCGGCAGCCGGCACCGTCATCTACTCCGGGTGGATGGGCGGTTACGGCTACTGCGTCATGATCAGCCACGGTGGCGGCCTCGTCACCCTGTACGGCCACAATTCGCGCCTCGCCGTCGGCGAAGGGCAGCGTGTGTCCCAGGGACAGGTCGTTGCCTATGCCGGCAGCACCGGCTATTCCACAGGACCCCATTGTCACTTTGAAGTCCGTCTCCACGGCGAAGTGACGAATCCTATGAATTACTTGCCGTAACAGATCCGGCAGCGGGCCGGACCGGCAGGGCTTCTTGCCGTACGGTGACAGCCATCAGATTGGGCGCGTTCCCCGGGCGGGGCGCTGTCTTGTTAGGATTGTTAGAACAATGAAGAAAAAAATCAGCATTTGGTATATTCCCCTGACGGTCGTTCTGACCGCTCTGGTCACCCTGGGCGGTGTCTTCGCCGGGATGCAGTTCCTGTCCGGGCATCACGCGATGGACGTTCTGCGTCTGCTGTACGTGTACCACCGGATCCAGACGGACTTTGTCGGCGACCCCTATCAGGCCGACGCCCTGTATGACGGTGCCATGAAGGGCATGGTCAAGACACTGAACGACCCCTATTCGGAATATCTGGACCACAAAGCGTTTCAAAGCATGAGCCAGGTGACGAACGGAACATTCGGCGGCATCGGCGTCGTCCTGGGACAGAAGGACGGAGAACTGATCGTCGTGGCGCCCCAGAAGGGGTCGCCCGGGGACAAGGCCGGCATCCGGGCCGGGGATAAAATCCTGGCCGTGGACGGAGTGGATATGAAGGGCCGCAGCCTGGAGGACTGCGTCAGTCACGTCCGTGGAGAAAAGGGAACCCACGTTAAAATCAAATTAAGCCGCAAGGACAGCGGAGAAGTCTATACCGTCGACATTGTCCGCGACGATATTAAAATCGAGTCCGTCGCCGGCGAAATCCTGCCGGGCACCCAAATCGGATACATCCGCATTGCCGTGTTCAACGAACAGACCGGCGTCGATTTTGCCAAAGTCTACAAGGAACTGGAAGGCAAGGGCATGAAAGCGACGCTGCTGGACCTGCGCCAGAACCCTGGCGGTCTGCTGACGGAATCCTTGAAAGTGGCGAATTATCTCGTGCCGAAGGGCCCGGTAGTGACCATTACGGATAAAGAGGGGCGGTCGCAGGTCTACGAATCGACTCTGGCGGCTGTCAAATATCCTCTGGCTGTTCTGGTGGACCATGGCAGCGCCAGTGCGTCGGAAATTGTTGCCGGTGCCATTCAGGACACGAAAGCCGGACGGCTGTTCGGTGTCACAACGTATGGCAAGGGCTGCGTCCAGACAATCTACCAGCTGTCGGCCAATACGGCTCTGAAGCTGACGACGGCCATGTATTACACGCCTTCGGGCCGGTCGATCCATAAGAAAGGCATCACGCCTGACCAGGTCGTGGAGCTGCCGGCGCACCCGACAGAAGATGTCCAGCTCCAGGCAGCGCGGCAATACCTCCTGGGCCGGCTGCAGAAATAAGGGAGAATTCCGGATCGATTCTCCCGTTAAATTCAAAAAAGAAGCGGAGCTCCGTTCTCAAACGGAACTCCGCTTTTTTATGCGAGTGTTATGCTTTTTCGACGCCGGTCAGATCCCATTTCGGAACAAATTCGCCGCTGGCCGCTTCGCCTTCCTGGACGAACCCGTCTTCGATGTTGCTGGCGAACAGGTAGTCCTGGACTTCCTTGTATTCTTCATCGGTCACCTTCCGGTTGATTTCGGGATACTTCGCCGCCATGCCGCAAGGGATGTACTGGTGCATCAGGCTGAACAGTACCTGCCCTGGTTTGAAGGTCTCGGAAACCCAGTCGATCACGGCTTTGCTGTTTTCCACAAAGCCCGGCATAATCAGGTGGCGGATCAGGACGCCCTTTTTCAGCAGTCCGTCCTCCCCGATTTCATAGGGGCCGACCTGCCGGTACATTTCCAGGATAGCTTCCCGGGCAATCTTCCAGTAATTCCAGGCATTGCTGTATTTGATGGACGCCTGGTCGTCGCTCCATTTGAGGTCCGGCAGCCAGATCTGGACCTTGCCCTCGAGACGGCGCAGCGTGTCCACGGTCTCAAAGCCGCTCGTATTGTACACGACCGGGACGGGCAGCGGTTCATCGAGGCTCTTCAACACGGCCTCCGTGAAGTGGGTCGGCGTTACGAGGTTGATGTTGTGTACCCCTTTGGCAATCAGTTCATGGTAGATTTCCTTGAGGCGTTCTACCGTGATTTCCTTGCCGATCATGCGCGTCGTAATGTCATAGTTCTGGCAGAAAACGCAATGCAGGTTGCATCCCGTGAAAAAGACGGCGCCGCTCCCTTTGCCGTCGGTGCCGCTGATGACCGGCTCTTCCCACAGGTGGGGAGCCGCCCGGCTCACCATGGGCAGCATGCCGACGCGGCAGGATCCAAAGGTCCCGTTTGTATCATGAATGCTTTCGGGGCGGTCGACACCGCACCGGTGTGGACAGACGTAACAATAAGTCATCCTTGTCCCTCCTTTTGGTTCAAGCGTATTATACCATTGTTGACAAGGGCTGGACAAGGACGGTATAATGACTGTGGTCATGTGACTGACGGAAGTGGATTCACCACATGGAGCATGGCCGGATCTGCCGACCGTCTGGGCGAATGCACAGGAGGGGGTCGGTCTTTTTTTTACTCCGGCCTCATTGGACTCTCAACTTTCAGGAGGAAGAACATGAACGAACTGGCTTTGAAGTACGGCTGCAATCCGAACCAGAAGATTGCCAAAGTGTATATGAAAGACGGCAAGGACCTGCCGTTTACGGTCCTCAACGGGCGTCCGGGCTACATCAATCTGCTCGATGCCTTTAACAGCTGGCAGCTCGTCAAGGAGCTGAAGGAGGCAACGGGCCTGCCCGCCGCCGCCAGCTTCAAGCATGTCAGCCCTGCCGGCGCTGCCGTTGCGACGGACCTGTCGGAAACGCTGCGCAAGATTTATTTCGTCGACGACCTCGCTTTGTCGCCGCTGGCGTCCGCCTATGCTGCGGCCCGCGGTGCCGACCGCATGTCTTCGTACGGCGATTTCGCCGCCCTGTCCGACGTATGTGACAAGGAGACGGCACTCCTGCTGAAACGGGAGGTCTCCGACGGCATCATTGCCCCGGGTTACACGGACGAAGCCCTGGAAATCCTCAAATCCAAGCGGAAGGGTTCGTACCTGGTCCTGCAGATCGATCCGGATTACGTGCCGGAAGTGCAGGAAACGAAACAGGTCTTCGGCGTAATGTTTGAACAGACCCGTAACAACGCCAGGATTACCAAAGAACTCCTGGCGGAGCGTCCTACGAAAAACAAAGACCTGCCGGACAAAGCGACCCTGGATTTGATCGTGGCCCTGATTACTTTGAAATACACCCAGTCCAATTCCGTCTGCTATGTCAAGGACGGCAAGACCATCGGCGTCGGCGCGGGCCAGCAGTCCCGCATCCATTGCACGCGCCTGGCCGGAAACAAGGCGGACATCTGGTGGCTGCGCCAGCACCCGAAAGTCATGGCGCTGCCTTTTAAGAAAGATATCCGGCGCCCGGACCGGGACAACACCATTGACGTCTACATTTCCGATGACTCGGAGGATGTACTGGCTGACGGCATGTGGCAGCAGTTCTTTACGAAACAGCCCGCGCCGCTGACCCGCGAAGAGAAAAAAGCCTGGGTCGCACAGCTTTCGGGCGTGGCCCTGGGCAGTGACGCGTTCTTCCCCTTCGGCGACAACATTGAACGGGCCCACCGCAGCGGCGTGCAGTACGTGGCGGAAGCCGGCGGCTCTATCCGCGATGATAACGTCATCGCCACGGCGGACAAATACGGCATGGTGGTGTGCTTTACCCACCTGCGTGAGTTCCATCACTAAAAGCAGGAAAAGGTCGGGGCAGGATCTGTCCCTCCTTTCGGATAAGAAAACAGGCTGTGACATTTCGTCACAGCCTGTTTTTGTTTGTCTTTATGATGCTGGGAAACTTTCTGTCACTGCAATACGAGCCGGCGCCCGTTGCGCAGGGTCACGCCTTGTTCCATGGCGTTTTCCATGTCGATGGTGCCGATGTACTTGTAGTGCTTCATCTCCCGCAGTACCAGGGCGGTCCGTTTTGCACAGTCCATGGGGTTCTCGAAAGGATTGAGACTGGACGGTGCATACGGAAGGGCAGCGAGCATGGCGCTTTCCGGCAGGTTCAGCTGGCCCGGCTCTTTGCCCAGGTAGCCTTTGGCAGCAGCGCGGATGCCGTAGTAGCCGTTGCCGAAGTAGGTTGTATTGAAGTACAATTCCAGGATTTCGTTTTTGGAGTAATTGAATTCCACATACATGGACAGGGCGGCTTCCAAAAACTTGCGGGCCATGGTCTGCTCGTTGGATAGAAAGACGTTTTTGACCATCTGCTGCGTCAGCGTACTGCCACCTTGCAGGATCTCCCCGGCCGTCATGTTGACCAGAGCGGCGCGGAACATACCGGAGACGTCGAAGGGGCCGTGTTCATAGAAACCATGATCCTCGATGGCAATAAGGGCCTCCCGGGTCTGGGGTGGAATGTCCTTGATCGGCACCCATTCCGGATCCGCCCGGCGGGCGGCGATGATTTCTTTGGCGTGCCACATGGACGAAATGCCGAAGAGCAGGGGACTGCTGCTTTCTTTCGCCTGACCGGCCAGCTTACTGGTCTTGTCTGTGGAGCGGCGCACGAGGCGTCCGGCGTTTTCTGCTGCGTCCTTGGCTTCAAACAAGAGATTTCCGGCCTGGTCTTTCAGACCGGAGGTTTCTTTTTTCGGCGCCTGGCTGACGGTTTTTTGCTCTGCCGGCGTGCTGCTGTCCGGCTGCCGGGGCCCCAGGATAGTCCATCCCAGCCAGCCTGCCAGCAGAAGAAAGAGCACCAGGAGTATTTTCGGGAGTCTGCTGCCACGATGATTCTGCATGACGACGACCTCCTTGCATTAGCAAATTTGCGGAGCCGCTGGTGCGACCCCCTCTATTGTAGCAAGGAATGGGCTGTTTGGCAAAATGCTCCTATAAAAATACAGGGCAGTGTGGTAAAATATAGTATATTGCCAGCATCCACAGGTAAACATTCAGAGGAGGTAGCGAAATGTTACGGAACGAAGATATCGGCATTTTGGTGGAGGCATTACCGTATTTGCAGGAGTTCAAGGATAAGATTGTCGTGGTGAAGTTCGGCGGCAAGGCCATGACGGACCCGGCCTTGCGGACCAAGCTGCTGCAGGACGTCATTTCCCTGCAGGGCGCAGGCATGCGGCCTATTATTGTCCACAGCGCCGGTCCGGAAGTACCGGCCATGCTCCTGAAGTCCGGCAAAAAAGCCACGTATGTCCACGGCCTGCGCGTTACGGACGAAGATACAGTGGCATTGACGGAAATGGTCCTCATCGGCCGGATCAATACAGACCTGGTGGCGGAAGTGAACCGCCTGGGCGGCAAGGCCGTCGGCCTGAACGGCAAGGACGCGAACCTCATTGTCGCCAAGAAGCACCTGGCGGACGTGTATGAGAACGGTGAAGTCAGCCTCGTCGATATCGGCTATGTGGGGAATGTCGACACTGTCAATACAGGACTGCTCCATTGCCTCCTGGACGGGGGCTACATCCCCGTTATTGCCCCGACTGGTGTCGGTGTGGGCGGCGAAAGCTACAACATCAATGCCGACAGTGCCGCCGGCAAGATCGCCGGAGACCTGCAGGCGGAAAAACTGATTGTCCTGACGGATGTCAAGGGCATCTATGAAGATTATCACGATGAAAACAGCTTCCTGTCCACGCTGACGTTCGAGAAGGCGCAGGAACTGATCAGCGGTGGCCGGATTGACGGCGGGATGATTCCCAAGGTCAAGGCCTGCATCACGGCCCTGTCCGGTGGCGCCCGCAAAGCCCATATTGTAGACGCCCGGGTGGATCATGCCATCCTGGTCGAGTTGTTCAGCGACGAAGGAATCGGAACGGAAGTTGTCCGCGGCTGAGACCCGCGCGTAAAGAGAGACGGAGAAAAAAGGGAAGGGGATATCCATGAAGTTAACCCACAAAGATTTGTTGTCCATCCATGACTTGACGGCGGACGAAGTCACGCACATCCTGGATGTGGCGGAAAAGCTGAAGACGCTGCAAAAACGTGGCGTGCCCCATGAATTCTGCAAAGGCAAGACGTTGGCCATGCTGTTCTCCAAGGCGTCCACCCGGACGCGCGTTTCGTTTGAGACGGGCTTTTACCAGCTGGGCGGCCACGCCATCTACCTGAGCGACAAGGATTCCCAGATCGGGCGCGGCGAGCCGATCCGCGACACGGCCCGCGTCCTGAGCCGGATGGTGGACGGGATCATGATTCGTACGTTCTCCCATGATTCCGTAGTGGAATTGGCACAGTACGCCACGATTCCGGTTATCAACGGCCTGACGGACCTGCTTCATCCCTGCCAGGCCCTGACGGATCTGCTGACGATCCGCGAACACCGGGGAACCTTGAAAGGCCGCAAGCTCGTCTATGTCGGGGATGGCAACAACATGGCCCACTCCCTCATGTACGCCTGCGCCAAGGTGGGAATGGATATGGTCTGCGCCAGCCCGGCGGGCTACCAGCCCGACCCCGTCGTCGTGCGCCAGGCCCAGGAAGACGCTCGTGCCATGGGCTGCACCGTGTCCGTCGAAGCGAACATCCGTAAGGCAGCGGCTGGTGCCGATGTGCTGTATACGGACGTCTGGACGAGCATGGGCGAAGAGGCGGAACGGGATGTGCGGCGGAAAGCGCTGCACGACTACCAGATCAACAAAGAGCTGCTGCAGCTGGCCAAAGAGGATGCACTGGTTATGCATTGTCTGCCGGCCCACCGCGGGGAAGAAATTACGGAAGACGTTCTGGAAGGACCGCACTCTGTTGTATTTGATGAAGCGGAAAACCGCCTGCATACGCAAAAAGCTATCATGGTCCTGCTCATGAGCGATGCTGACCTCTGAGGCGGGTCCTTTGTCCATTTCAGGACGGCAAATTGTATAAATGAATATTTAATCAAAAATAAATGAAAAAATATTAAAAAACTACTTGCATAATTTTGCGGAAGTGTTACAATAAAGCTGTTCTTGAAAAACAGACCTCGGAAAATGAGGCAGGCCCGACGCAAAGCCGGACGAGAAAACAAAATTAAGGATAAGGGGGCCATCATCATGGCAAAGGCAGACAAGAAAAATATTAAGAAAGTTGTATTAGCATACAGTGGCGGGCTGGATACCTCCGTTATTATCCCGTGGCTGAAAGACAATTACAACAATTGCGAAGTCATCGCTGTTACGGCAGACCTCGGACAGGGAGACGAACTGGACCCCGTCCATGAAAAGGCGATCAAATCCGGTGCTTCCAAATGCTACATCCTCGATTTGAAGGAAGATTTTATCAAGAATTACGTATGGCCCTGCGTCAAAGCTGGTGCCGTCTATGAAAAGAAATACCTGCTTGGTACGTCGTTCGCCCGTCCGCTGATTGCGAAACACCTTGTGGACATTGCGCACGAGGAAGGGGCCGATGCCATCGCTCACGGCGCTACGGGCAAGGGCAATGACCAGGTCCGGTTTGAACTGGGTGTCAAAGCGCTGGATCCGGATCTTGCCATCATCGCTCCCTGGCGGGAATGGGAACTGAAGTCCCGCGACCAGGAAATCGATTATGCCGCTGCTCATCATATTCCTGTCCCTGTGTCCCACGACGACGATTATTCCATGGACCGCAACATGTGGCATTTGTCCCACGAAGGGTCCGATCTGGAAGATCCTTGGAACGCACCGCAGGATAAGATGTTCAAGGTTACCTGCACGCCGGAAAAGGCACCGGATAAAGACGAATTCGTGGAAATCGAATTCAAGGAAGGCGTCCCGGTTGCGGTGAACGGAGAAACCATGAGCCCTGCCACGATTGTCGATAAGCTGAACGAAATCGGCATCCGCAACGGCATCGGCATCAGCGACATTGTGGAAAACCGGCTGGTCGGCATGAAGAGCCGTGGCGTTTACGAGACACCGGCGGGCTCCCTCATCTACTATGCCCACAACGAATTGGAAAACCTGTGCCTGGACAAAGACACGTATCACTATAAAGAAGGCCTGGCCCTGAAATACGCAGAGCTGGTTTACGACGGCAAATGGTTCTGCGCCCTGCGCGAAGCCATGGATGCATTCGTCAATGAAACGCAGAAGACCGTGACCGGTACGGTTCGGCTGAAACTGTACAAAGGCAACATCATCTCCGCCGGCGCTAAATCTCCGTATTCCCTGTACAGCAAGGAATATGTCACCTTCGGCGAAGACCAGGTCTATGACCAGAGCGATGCGACGGGCTTTATCAACCTGTTTGGCCTGCCGCTGGCTGTCCGGGCCATGATGAAGAAAGGAACGTTGAAATAATGGCTAAGCTTTGGGGTGGCCGTTTCAGTAAGAATACGAATGAACTGGTGGACGCATTCAATGCGTCCATCAGTTATGATAAGAGACTGTATCGCGAAGATATCCGCGGCAGCATTGCTCATGCCACCATGCTGGCGAAGCAGGGGATTATTTCCACGGAGGACAAAGATAAGATCGTCCAGGGACTGAAGGATATCCTTGCCGATATCGAGGCAGGAAAGTTTGAATTCAGCGTGGAACTGGAAGACATCCATATGAACGTGGAGGCGCGCCTGACCGAGCGGATCGGCGATGCCGGCGCCCGCCTGCACACGGCGCGGAGCCGGAACGACCAGGTGGCGCTGGATATGCATATGTATGTCAAACGTGAAGTGGCGGAAATCGCCGAACTGCTGATCCGGTTCGAGCAGGCCCTGCTGGCCGTGGCCAAAAAGCACGACAAGACGCTCATGCCGGGCTACACGCATCTGCAGCGGGCTCAGCCCATTACGTTCGCCCACCACCTGCTGGCGTACTTCAACATGCTGCGCCGTGATTTTGAGAGACTGATGGGTGTTTTCGACCGCGCGGACATCATGCCCCTCGGGGCGGGTGCCATCGCAGGGACGACGTTTCCCATCGACCGGTTTTTCGTGGCGGAGCAGCTGCACTTCAGCAAAGTCTATCCGAACAGCATGGATGCCGTCAGTGACCGGGATTACATCCTGGAATTCCTGTCCTTTGCGTCCATCCTGATGATGCATATGAGCCGCCTGTCGGAAGAGCTGTGTTTGTGGAGCAGCACGGAATTCGGCTTTATCGAACTGGACGATGCGTTCGCCACGGGTTCTTCCATGATGCCCCAGAAAAAGAACCCCGATATTTCGGAGCTCGTCCGTGGCAAGACAGGCCGCGTCTACGGGGAAATGATCGCCATGATGACGACCCTCAAGGGATTGCCTTTGACGTACAATAAAGATTTGCAGGAAGACAAGGAAGGCCTGTTCGACGCAATCGACACGGTGAAATTTACTCTCCAGGTCTACCGCGATATGATCCTGACGATGCAGGTTAAAACGGACCGCATGAGATGGGCCGTATCCCACGATTTCTCGAATGCGACGGACCTGGCGGACTATCTGGTGCGCAAAGGAATGCCGTTCCGGAAGGCCCATTCCGTGGTAGGGCAGTGCGTGGCCTATGCCATCAAGCAGAATAAGTTCCTGCTGGACATGACACTGGAAGAATACAAACAGTTTTCGGACCTTTTCGAGCCGGACCTTATGGCAGCCCTCGATCCGGAGCACTGTGTCAATGCCCGTGTTTCCTACGGCGGGCCGAGCTACGTGGAGAACGACAAGCAATTTGTCGTCTGCGACAAAGTCCTGGAGGAACAGGAAGCCGCCCACCAGAAGCTCCTGAAAAAACTTTGACCCCATTATCCTTAATTGTATTGGATTTGCACCTGTCGGACGACGGGTGCTTTTTTTTCGCATTCTTCCCAGTTTTCGTAGCCGAAGAGGACGGCCCTGTGTTATAATAACTTCATACTATGCACACTGGTGCTTTGTGCCGTTTTGAACGAAAATGACGTCATGGCAACGTCATGTTGGTGAAAGAAAAGGTGATCCCGTTGCTGGAACAATTACAGGGACTAAGCCGTACGATCGGTATCCTCGATGTCGTCGATATCGGAGTCGTCGCCTATTTCCTCTATAAAATCTATACGATGTTGAAGAACACCAGGGCAGCCGCCCTGGTCAAAGGCCTGATTGTCCTGGCGTTCATTATGCTGGTCAGTAAGGCTCTGAATCTCCATGTTATCAATTGGCTGCTGGAAAAGGCCATGACCATGGTCATGGTCGCCCTGCCTATCGTATTCCAGCCGGAATTGCGCCGTGCCCTGGAACAGATCGGCCGGGGGCGGTTGTTCCGCAAAGCAGGGGAAATTGACGAGGATGAACTGAACGACATGATCAATTCCGTGGCCAGCGCCGCGTCCATCATGTCCCGCCGCAAAGTCGGGGCTCTCATTGTGTTCGAGCGGGCCGTCGGCCTGGAAGAACGGGTGGAAACCGGCGTGAAGATTGACGGGCTCGTCTCGGACAGTCTGCTCCTCAACATCTTTGAAAAGAACACACCCCTCCATGACGGCGCCGTTATTATCCGCGGCAATCGCATCGTGGCCGCATCCTGCCTCCTGCCGCTGACAGAACAGCGCAACCTGAGCCAGGAACTGGGGACCCGTCACCGTGCAGCCATTGGCCTGTCGGAACAGTCCGACGCCCTGGTCCTGGTCGTCAGCGAGGAAACCGGTGCCATTTCCATGGCCCGTAATGGGGAAATTTTCCGGTATCTGCAGGCTGACGACGTGAAAGACATGCTCCGCAGCGCCGTTTTGGTTCGTACACAACTGACGCTGATGGAATTCATCAAAGGCAAGGTCCAGGAGTTCCGGGGCCGGCTCTTGTCGGATAAGGCGGAGGCAAAGAAATGAACAGCTTTATGGATCACCAGCGGGAGTCCAAATCCAGCAACTGGATTCCCCGCATCATCTGCCTGCTTTTGGCAATCTTTCTCTGGATCTATGTCATGGGAGAACAGAACCCGATTACAGAACGGGACGTTGTTGTGTCCCTGGGTCAGCGGAATCTGGCGGAAAACATGGTCGTTTTCAATAAGCCTGATAAGATCAGCGTCCGCGTCCGTGGTCCCCGGACCGTCCTGGCTAATCTGTCTGAATCGCAGATCACGGCGTATGTGAACCTGGCCAAAATGTCGGTCGGACCGCATACGGTCCTGGTCAATGCCTTTTTCCCCCAGGGCGAAGTCGTGGAGATCAGTCCCCGCATGATTTCGCTCTTTGTGGACGTCCAGAAGCAGAAGATTATGCCTGTGACGGCCCGCATCCTGGGCAAACCGGCCACAGACATTGCCGTGAGCAAGAACCTGCTGGTTCCCTCGGAAGTGAAAGTCACTGGTGCGGCAACGCGCTTAGACAGTATTGAAAAAATCGAAGTCCCCGTCGATGTGAACGATCGCAGCGAAACGTTCCAGAGCACAGTGCAGCCCGTGGCGGTCGGCCATGACGGAACCGAAATGGAGGATATTACGTTTGACCCGGCACGCATCACGATCCGGACCACGCTGGTCCACGAGACGGTTACCAAAGAATTGCCGGTGAAAGCGGACTTCACAGGTTCCCTTCCTGCCGGAATGAAGATGACCAGTTCAACGGTAAATCCGTATAAGATTACTGTTTCCGGTCCGCCGTCCGTCGTCAATGCGTTGACGGAAGTCAAAACGGAAACCATTGATCTGGCAGCCCATGGAAACGACCGTTCTGTCCGGGTCAACGTGGTCCTGCCGGAGTCGGTGCGGGCTGACAGCCGGACCGTGACAGTGGACTACACGATTGACAAGGAATGATGACTTATATGAAGGCAGCGTCTTGAAGGAGAGAGCATGAAGAAACAACTGCTTCGCATCAATGATGTGAAAATGCCCTTAAAGAAGGAAACGACGCTGCGCGAGTGTGTGGCGAAAAAGCTCGGCATCCGTCCGTCTGCCTTGTCGGATGTGACGGTGCTGCACCGTGCCGTGGACGCACGGCGGAAGGACGACGTCTGCCTGTTGTATCATGTGGCGGCCGCCGTCGACGTACCGGCAGGTTTTCGGAAAAAATTGCTCGCCCGGCATGGGGTGACAGAATATGTCCGTCCCCAGCCGGAGCCACCCAGTCTGGGTACAATGCCGCTGACGGATCGTCCCGTTGTCATCGGTGCGGGCCCCGGCGGCCTCATGGCGGCCCTGGAACTGGCCAGGTACGGTTACCGCCCTCTCCTGCTGGAGCGGGGCAGGGCATTGGTGCGCCGGGTGGAAGATGTAGAGACGTTTTGGAAAACCGGAAAATTCAACCCTCGTTCGAACGTGCAGTTCGGCATGGGTGGCGCCGGCACCTTTTCGGACGGCAAGCTGACAACCCGTGTCAACGATCCGGTGATGGAAGACATCCTGCAGGCTTTCGTTGCGGCCGGTGCACCGTCGGAAATACTGACAGAGCATAAACCGCACGTTGGGACAGATAAACTGCGGGCAATGGTGACGGGGTTAGCGAAGGAAATTGAACAGCTCGGCGGGGAAATCCGGTGTGAAACGCAGGTCACGGATTTCTCCTTTCGCGACGGCGCCCTGACGGGTCTCGTCCTGAACGGAACGGAATTTCTTCCGACCACGGCGGCCATCCTGGCCTGCGGTCACAGTGCTCGCGATACATATGCGGTCCTGGCGGAGCGGCAGGTTGCCATGGAAGCCAAGGCCTTTTCCATCGGCCTGCGGGTAGAGCATCCGCAGGAACTGATCGACCGGGCGCAGTACGGGCCCTTTGCGGGACACCCGCGGCTGGGCCCTGCGGATTACTCACTGGTCTACCATACGCCGGATCGGAGCCGTGCGGCCTATTCCTTCTGCATGTGTCCCGGCGGGCAGGTCGTCGCGGCAGCGTCGGAATCCGGCGGTGTCGTGGTCAACGGCATGAGCCTCTACCACAGAGATTCCGGCATTGCCAATAGTGCCCTGGTCGTCAACGTGACTCCGGCTGATTTCGGTACGGACCCGCTGGCGGGGATTGCGTTCCAGCGGAAATATGAGCGGCTGGCTTTTACCGCCGGGGGAGAAAACTATCACGCACCGGCCCAAAGTGTGGAAACCTTCCTGCAGGACACGGCGCCGGTTCTTACAGGCCGATACAGCTACCGTCCTGGTGTGACACCGTATCGGCTGGAGGAAATCCTGCCGCCGTTCGTGTCCTCGACGCTGAAACTGGGACTGGCGTATTTCGGCCGCCGCCTGGAGGGCTTTGATGGCCCGCAGGGGATGTTGACGGGCGTGGAAACCCGTACCTCTGCGCCCTTGCGGATTTTGCGCGGCAGGGACTTCCAGTCTGTGACCCACCGGGGCCTCTATCCCTGTGGGGAGGGCTGTGGCTATGCCGGCGGTATCATGAGTGCCGCCCTTGACGGGTACCACGTGGCCCGGGCCCTTATGTCCCTGTATCGTCCTTTTGCCTGACAGTATGGCATTGGCGTGAGCCTGACAATTGAAAAGAGGATTCCGAATATCGGACTTTTCTGAGAATTCCTGCCGTTCAGTCATTGATTTCGACTGTTCGGCAGGAATTTCTTTTCTTGTCTTTCGGACCCCGTTTATAATGAAACTAAGCCAAAACAAGTCCAACGCAGGGCGGGAACGAAAGTGACAAGAGGCCCTGCGAGAAGGGACCGAAGGAGGGAATTGCCATGGCAGACAAAGACGTAAACATGAAGAAAGCTCTGGAGGGCACTCCGCCGATGCGAACGAATTTTGCGAAGCGGTATGGATTAATCCTGGCACTGGTGGTATTGGCCATCGTATTGGCCCTGCCCACGCCGGAAGGCCTGTCCATTGCGGGACAGCGGATGCTGGGCGTGCTCTGCTTTGCCGTTGTCGTGTGGATCACGGAAACGGTTACGTATCCAGTCAGCGCGACGTTGATTGCGTCCCTGATGTTGATTCTGTTAGGGACGGCACCGTCCCTGGTACCTGCCCAGGCGGCGGCAGGGAAAGTAATTGGGTTCGGTAAAGCCGTCAGTATGACCTTCACCGGCATCAGCGCCGGCGGTACGGTCCTGGTCGGTGCTGCCATGTTCCTGGCAGCAGCCATGACGACTACGGGGTTGGACAGACGGATTGCACTGAGCATCCTGTCGAAAGTCGGATCAAAGACCAGCCGCATCGTTACCGGCATGATTTTCGTTGGTTTCGTCCTGGCCTTCTTTGTTCCCAGTACGACGGCCCGTGTTGGATGTATTATCCCTATTGTCCTTGGCATTATCGGGGCCTTCGGACTGTCTATCCACAGCCGCTTTGCCGCACTGCTGATGGTTGTGACCGTTCACGCCGCTTCCATCTGGAACATCGGCATCAAGACGGCGGCTGCGCAGAACATGGTCGCCCTGGGCTTTATTGAACGGGAACTGGGCGGCACGATTACGTGGCTTCACTGGTTCGTTACGGCTGCTCCTTACGCAGCAATCATGTCCGTCGTCCTCTACTTTGTCTGCATGAAGCTGCTGCCGGCGGAAATGGATGAAGTGGCCGGCGGTGACGAGGCAGTCAGAAAGTCCATGGAAGAACTGGGTCCTATGACGACCAAAGAAAAGAAACTGCTGATCATCTCCGTTCTCCTGTTGTTCGCATGGGTTACTGAAAAGGTACTGCATCCGGTTTCCACGACGGCTTCGACGGTTATCGCTATTACGTTGATGTTCCTGCCGGGCATCGAAATTATGACTTGGAAAGACGCGCAGTCCCGCGTTTCCTGGGGCACGCTGGTCCTCTTCGGTATCGGCATCAGCCTGGGTTCCGCCCTGCTGAGCACGAAAGCAGCTATGTGGCTGGCGACGGAGCTGGTTACGACGCTGGGTCTGGCAACTATGGGCGTTTTCGCAGTATTTGCCATCCTGGCTGCGTTCCTGATTGTCGTACATCTGGGCTTTGCCAGTGCAACCGCAGTGGCTTCGTCCATGATTCCTATTATGATTGCCGTTCTGAAGAGCCTGAACATTCCTGGACTGAACATCATCGATATCACGATGCTGCTCCAGTTCGTCGTAAGCTTCGGTTTTATCCTGCCGGTCAACTCTCCGCAGGGCATCCTGGCTTTCGCGACGGATACCTTCACGGCAAAGGATTGTATGAAGGTCGGTATTCCAATCACCATCATCGGGTATGTGCTGCTCCTCGTGTTCGCACAGACCTACTGGAAGGTCTTGGGAATTCTGTAACGAGACTCCGGTTCTTGTCGGTTTGTTAACAAATTCTCCTTAGAAATCTCCATAAATAAACAAAAACCCCCGCGGCGGTCGCGGCCTGATACAGGCGGCCGATCCACCGGCGGGGGTTTTTGTTTCTGCACTTATGAATGTTCGGAAGGGAAATTACCGGAAACCCAGGCGCTTCTTGACTTCCTGGATATGGTTCCGGCTGATGGGAATGTCCATGTCATTCTGTCCCTTTAAATGGAGCAGGTAGGCACCATTGAACCAGGGAACGATTTCTTCCACACAGTCCAGATTGACGATGTACTGACGGTGTACCTGCAGGAAGGGGGCCGACGAGAGAAAGGCAGCCATTTCCTGCATGGTCAGTGGAGAGTAGAAGTCCCCTCTTGCCGTGCGGACGAATACTTCCTTATTGTGCACGTAAGCCATAGTAATGTCGGATTTCGTGATAGGATACAGCTTGCCGTCCCGGGATACGGTCAGTTTTTCGCTCCGTTCTGCCAAATCCGGCGCGGCCTTTGCGTCGGAAGACTCCGGTGTTGCATCGGGGCGGCGGACAGCGTCCAGCAAGCCCTTGACTTTGGCAAGCGTGCGGGTCAGGGCGAGCTGTGAGACCGGTTTGGTGATATATCCGATGGCAGGCGTGTTGAAGGCGTCGACGGCGTATTTTTCATAGGCCGTAACGAAGACGATAAAAGTGGACAACTTCAATTCGCCGATGCAGCGGGCAAATTCGAGACCATTGAGACCCGGCATGTTGATGTCCAGCAGTATCAAGTCGCAAGGGTGGGATGTCACATAGTCCAGTGCTTTCTGTGCGACGTTGAATTTTGCGGTGACGACGAAGTCAGGATGAGACTGGAAGAGATATTCCAGTTCGTCGCAGATCGGCATCTCGTCGTCCACGAGAACAGTTGAATAAGTCATGAATTATACCTCCCTTGAAGCAGGCAGGGAAATTGTCACGGTCGTACCATAACCTTTCTTGCTCTGGAAGGTGATGGTTCCTTTCCCCTGATAAATTTTGGCAATACGCTGCATGACATTGGCCGTGCCGATGCCTTTGGACTCCATGTTTTCCAGCTTTCGCAGCTGTTCTTCCGACATGCCGACCCCGTTGTCCCGGATGACGAAATTCAGGCGGTGTTTTTCCCGGGCCACAGACAGGTATAAACGGCAATCCTCGGCTTTTTCAAACAGGCCGTGCGTGACTGCGTTTTCTACGAGCGGCTGCAACATGAAGGCCGGCACCAGTTCATCCAGAAGGCTGCGGTCCGGCGGAATGTCGATTTCCGTCGTCAGTCGTTCTCCGAACCGCACCTGGACGATGTTTAAGTATGCCTCCACGTTGCGGAGTTCTTCTTCCAGGCGGATACGGGGTTCATGGTGTGCAAACGTAAAATGAAGCATGTCCGACAGATTGATCAGCAGTTCCCGTGCCGTTTCCGGACGAGTGCGCACGAGGGACATGATAATGGATAACGTGTTGAAAAGAAAATGCGGATTGATCTGTGACTGCAAGGCTTTGAATTCTGCCTGCTCCCGCAGGAGACGCTGTTCTTCATAGTCTGCCAGTTCAATCTGTGTCGACAGAAGGCGTGCCACGCCTTCTGCCATTTCCACGTCAACCTGGGACAGGCCTTTTTTGCGGGTCTGGTAGAAGCGGACGACGCCGGCCGGCTTGTGATGTACCATCAGCGGGACGACGATGCCATAAAACAGCGGACAATGGGGATCGCCGCAGCCGTGGTCGCCGGCAAAGACGGAGATTTGTCCCGTCTCCAACACTTTCTTGGTTTCGGGGAAATGGATTTTTACGCCAGGGGCGTGGTAAGGCGAAGGAAGACCGGCATAAGCCAGGCACTCTTCCCCGTTTGTAATCGCAACGGCATCGACGTTGGCAACAGAAAGGATAATATCTGCTGCCTTCTGGGCCGACTCCCGGTCCAGTCCTTTCCGGAGGTAAGGCATCGTTTCGTTGGCGATGCGCATGGAAATCTGTGCCGCGTCGGCGCCGGCCGTTTCATATTGCTTCTGCATGTCCTGCAGGATGAGGACGAACAAGACGGTGCCGACAACAGTGACGGCGGTCGTCGGCAGCGCCGCCGTGCGTTCAAAGGCCAGAGCCTGCTCAAAGGGCTTTGCCAGAAGCAGGGTCAGGCTTTTTTGCAGGACTTCGGCTGCCAGAGCGATGCAGGCGGCGACCTTCCAGTTCATGCTGGCGAAGGAATAGTGGGACCGGACGAGGCCGGCCATGATGCCGGCGAGAAACGTGGCAATCCCGCAGCTTAGAGCGGTAAAGCCACCCAGGGAGTAACGATGCAGGCCACCGATAATGCCGGTGGCCAGGCCGACCCAGGGCCCTCCGATGATACCGCCCATGAGCACGCCGACAATGCGTGTGCTGGCCAGGGCGCCATAGATACGGATGCCGTAGTACGAAGATATAATAGCCAGGAAAGAACAGACGGCGGTAAAGACAATGGCCGACCGGAAAGTCAGCGGCGCCAGGATATACTGACGGAACCGCTTGTTGCGCCCCACCAGATACGCGACCATGGCAGGAATGCAGACATTGCCGAGGAGCATGAATAACAGGCGCATGAAAATGCCTCCTCCAGAACCGCGAGGCCGCCCGCACGCAGCGGGAAGCCCGGGCAGATACGACGAAATAATTTTACGAAATAATTATACCACAGATGAAAGGGGAGAAGCGATACAGTCAAGGCATACCGGTGCCAGGGTTGCATTCACTCTTGTCTCAGAGTATAATGAGAAAGATTTAAATGGAAGTGGCAGCAGGCAAATGCCGGGCTGCCGCGTGATTGCAGGAGGATTTTCATGGCACGTTTATTCGGAACGGATGGTGTCCGCGGAACGGCGAACACCGAATTGACACCGGAACTGGCGTATAAACTGGGACGGGCAGCGGCGCAGTACTTCGGCCGTGAAGTAGCACGCCCGAAGATCATTATCGGGCAGGATACACGCCTGTCCGGCGACATGCTGGCCTATGCCCTGGCTGCAGGCGTCTGCAGCGCCGGCGGCGACGCCCACATGCTGGGAGTCATCTGCACGCCGGCTGTGTCTTATTTGACGGAATTGGTGCATGCCAATGCCGGCGTTGTCATTTCTGCGTCCCACAATCCGTTTGAAGACAACGGCATCAAGTTTTTTGCCAATAACGGGTATAAGCTCCCTGATTCGGTAGAAGATGAAATCGAAGCCATCGTGCGCAGGCCGATTGACTACACGAAAGCTCCCAGTGGTTCGTCTCTGGGCCGTGTTATCAGGGAAACGGGACTGGAAGAGGTCTATATCCGCCATATCGTCAGCACTGCTCCTTGCAAGCTCAACGGCCTGAAGGTTGTCATGGACTGCGCCAACGGCGCCAACAGCCGGATTGCGCCGACTATTCTGCGGATGCTTGGAGCCGAAGTGATTCCCATCTTCAACGAGCCGAATGGCATCAACATCAACAACGGCTGCGGTTCCACGCATTTGGACGCTCTTCGGTTGAAGGTTCTGGAGTACGGTGCCAATGTCGGCATTGCCAACGACGGAGACGCGGACCGGTGCCTCGCTGTCGACGAAAAGGGGCAGGAACTGGACGGGGACCAGATTATGCTGATCCTGGCCCGTGAGCTGATGAATCGTAAAAAACTGAAGGACAATATGCTCGTTGTAACGGTTATGAGTAACCTTGGCCTCCATAAGGCTTTCCAGAAAATGGGGGGCCGGACTTGCAAGACGAAGGTCGGCGACCGCTATGTCCTGGAAGAGATGTTGAAGCATGGCTACGGCCTGGGTGGCGAACAGTCGGGGCACATCATCTTTTCGGAATTTGCCAAGACCGGCGACGGCATTCTGACAGCCGTCCAACTGCTGTGTACCATGGTGCGCAATAACCAGCGCCTGTCTGAACTGGCCAAGCTCATGACCCGCTATCCCCAGATTCTTGTCAATGTCCGTGTCAAGGATAAGAATGGCTGGGAGGAAAACAAGGCCATCCACGATGTGGTCACCAAATATGCGGAGGAATTAGGGGATAATGGCCAGCTTCTGGTCCGTGCCTCTGGCACAGAGCCATTGATCCGCATCATGGCCGAGGGACCGAACCAGGTTGAACTGGAAGCTGTTGCCGAAGCCATCGCCAAGGTGGTACGGGAAGAGCTGGCGTAAGAGGAAGCGCCAGCGGGCTTCTCCTGCGGGTGGGCTGCGCGCCGTCCCGCGGGGCGACGCGATTGACCAAACCGCGCAGGTGTAGTAGAATATGGTAAGCTGGATACCGTGTAGGTTGTACCGGGCCTGCACGGTTTCCGTATTTTATGGGGAGGGTTGTCACAACAGCATATAGGAGCGCAAGTGCCACGCTTCGGCGTGGCAGACGAGGCGGAGACTAATCGATCAGTCAGCGGGTGTCTCCTGGTCTGCCGCAGACCAAAAGTCCGACTACAAAGCCCGGCAGTAATGCCGGAGGGAAAATCTCGGGCACGCGGCTCCTGGTACATCACGGTTCCGTAACGTCGGACCGCGTACACATTAGTGTTAAACAGGAGGTCTATTATGTGTGGTATCGTAGGTTACATAGGAAATCAACAGGCTTGTCCTATCCTGCTCGACGGGATGAGCAAATTGGAATATCGCGGGTATGATTCCGCGGGCATTGCCGTCTATGACGGCAAGCAGATCAACATTGAAAAGTGCGTGGGGCGCCTGCAGTCCCTGCGCATCAAAATTCAAGGCCATGAGCCCCAGGGAACGGTCGGCATCGGCCATACCCGCTGGGCGACGCACGGCAGACCGTCGGACCGCAACGCCCATCCCCATTGTGATGAAACGGGGCGTTTTGTTGTCGTCCACAACGGCATTATTGAAAATTATCTGGAACTGAAGGAGTACCTGCTGGAGAAGGGGCATAAATTCTCGTCCGATACGGATACGGAAGTCGTAGCCCATCTGATGGCAGACCAGTACGACGGTGATTTCCTGAGCACGGTCAAGAAAGTACTCCGCCAGATCGATGGCTCCTATTCCCTGGTCTTCATGTGCGCCGATGAGCCGGACAAGCTGATTGCCACGAAGAAGGACAATCCGCTCGTCATCGGCCTGGGGGAAGGGGAGAATTTTATCGCTTCCGATATCCCTGCCATCATTCGCCATACGCGCCGTACATACATCATGAGTGACGGGGAAATCGCCATTGTCACGAAGGATGCGGTCCGGGTGGAGGATTTGAACGGCAACCCCATTAACAAAAAAGTCTATAACGTGACGTGGAATGCTGAAGCGGCGGAAAAAGGCGGCTTCGAGCATTTCATGCTGAAGGAAATTTACGAGCAGCCGAAAGCGGTCCGCGAAACGATGCGCGGGCGTCTGGGGAAAGAAGAAGGCGTCGTTGAGTTCCCGGAACTGAATTGGACGAAGGCCGACATGCGCGGCATCAAGAAAATTTTCATCGTTGCCTGCGGTACAGCCTATCATGCAGGGCTGGTGGGCAAGTATTACCTGGAAAAGTTTGCCCGTATTCCTGTGGAAACGGACATTGCCAGCGAGTTCCGCTACCGGGATCCGCTGATTGACTCGAGCTGCCTCATGATTGTCATCAGCCAGTCCGGCGAAACGAGCGATACTCTGGCAGCCCTGCGCGAGGCAAAACGCCTCGGCGCCCGCACCATGGCCGTCACGAATGTCGTGGGCTCTTCTATCGCCCGGGAAGCCGATCAGGTGGTGTACACCTATGCCGGCCCGGAAATCGCCGTGGCATCGACCAAAGCGTATACAACGCAGCTCATCGTCATGCTCATGCTGGGCATCTACGTCGCCCGCCTGCGCGGCAAGCTGTCCGACGAATTGGCCCGCACCCTGACGCATGATATGCGGGAAATACCCGAACAGATCCATTCCATGCTGGAAGATACAGAACAGATCAAGATCTTTGCCAAACGCTATGGATCCTGTGAGAACGCTTTCTTCCTGGGACGCAGCTTGGACTACTTTGTCGCCCTGGAAGGAGCCCTGAAACTGAAGGAAATCTCCTACATCCACGCGGAAGCCTATGCGGCGGGCGAACTGAAACACGGGACGCTGGCCCTGGTGGTGGAAGGACTGCCGGTCATCGTACTGGCAACTCAGGCGGATGTTTATCCGAAGACAATCAGCAACTTGAAAGAAGTCAAGGCCCGCGAAGCGGAAGTCATCGCCATTGCCCAGCAGGGGGACCGTGAGATCGACAAGGTAGCCGATCATGTCATCTACATTCCGAGAACGGACAAGTACCTGGCACCGCTTCTGGCCGTCCTGCCGCTGCAGCTCCTGGCGTACTATGCGGCACTGACCCGCGGCTGTGACGTCGACAAGCCGAGAAATCTGGCCAAATCCGTGACGGTGGAATAATTCGGACGTGGCTGGAAAAGACAGACCGCAGTCTGTTCCTGAAAATAAACCCGTTGCAATGTTGTGCATTGCGACGGGTTCTTTTTCTGTCTCCAGAAAGGTAATAAAATACAAAACGCCGGGAAACGAGTCGCTTCCCGGCATTCCTTATATCTGGTCTTATCTTGCGTGATTTGCTTCGTATCTCTGGTTGTAAGCCTGGCCCTGTGCCTGGATATCAGCATCAGATTGCTCCGTGGAGGTTACAACCTGATCCTGGCTTTTTACAACAGCGGGATAGTCTCCCGGAATTTCACTGGCAAAAGCAGAAGCGGAGAAGCCGACGGCCATCACAGTGACAGCAAGCAAAGCTAAGAATTTTTTCATCATGTTTTCCTCCTTAAAGGTATTTCCCACTTCAGGGTATGAGTATCGTAATGCTTATTTGTGTCAAATATAGGGCAAAACCAGAAAGACAGCGTAAACTGTGATATCATTAAAAGATAATTAACAGAAAATAACCAATGTTGAGTCTTGTCTAAACTGATATATTAGGGTAATATATCAGTAACGAAGGAACCTGCGGAAGTTCTACAAAATCCTTTTGGCCGAATGCGGCAGGAAATCATCCGCAAATTCAAGATAGGAGAGTGGAGTCAAATGGCTAAAAAATGGATGGTGGCAGCAACATGTCTCGGTTTGATGGCAGCTCTGGCAGCCGGTTGCGGCGGTGGCGGCGATAAGAAAGATACAAAAGCCGCCGGTGGAGATGGCAAGGTCTATGAATTGAAGATCGGCACGTCCCAGACGGAACAGGCTCTCATTACCCGGAACTACCAGAAATTGGCAGACGAGCTGAACAAACGCTCCAAAGGCAGATTGAAAGTGACCGTATTCCCTGCCGGCCAGCTGGGCAGTGACGAAGACATGCTGGAACAGGGCATCCAGGGGGCGAACGTCGCCGTCAATACGGACGCATCCCGTATGGGACAGTACGTCAAAGATTTTTCCATCCTGATGATGGGGTATTTCGCCGACAACTACGACGAATGCTACAAAGTGACCCAGACCAAGACCTTCAAGAACTGGGTGGACAAGCTGGACAAGGAACACGGCGTCAAGGTCCTGTCTTTTGCCTACTATGACGGCCCGCGCAGCTTCTTTACGAACAAACCTATCAACAGCCCGGCAGACCTGAAAGGGCAGCGTATCCGCACCATCGGCCAGGCTGTGACGACCAAATCCGTCGCCGCCATGGGTGCAACGCCGGTCTCCATGTCGTGGGGCGAAGTCTACAACGGTATCCAGTCCAAAGCCATCGATGGCTGCGAAGTGCAGAACACTTCGGCCTATCCGTCCAAGACCTATGAAGTTGCCAAGTACATGACCAAGACAGAACACTTCCAGTTGATGCAGGGCTTGATCTGCGGCAGCAAATGGTTCAATACACTGCCGGCTGATCTGCAGAAACTGTTGGTGGAAACGGCGGATGAAATTGGCCGCGAAACTGCTAAAGACGTTATCAAGGAAGCCAATGCGGACGAAGAGAAAATGGTCAAGGCAGGCCTGAAAGTTTCCGTCCCGTCTGATTTGGAAGCATTCAAGAAGGCAGTGGATCCGGTTTACGAAGAACTGGGATACAAAGATCTGCGTGCTGCCCTCTACAAGGAAATCGGCAAAACGAAATAACACGCCTGCATCCGGCAAGGGAGGCTTTCCCCCTGCCTGTCCGGAACATTGAAAATCAGAATGTGGATATAGCCTGCTTGTCAGGCTATATCCCATTCTTACTCTACAGCCAGGAAAAATAGGCTGCACTGTTTGGAGAAGGGAACCTCATTATGCAAAAGATTTCGGCAATCATCCTGCGTGCGGAGGAAAATATCGCTGCTTTCCTGCTTTGCCTGATTGCAACCCTGGTGTTTCTGTCCGCCGTCGCAAGAACCATCGGCTATCCCATCAACTGGGCGGGCGATGCCTCGCTGCTCGCTTTTGGCTGGTTGACTTTTTTGGGATCTGATGTGATCATCCGGCATCGCCATCTGATTCGAATCGACATGCTGGAAAAGAAGCTGCCCGGCGGTATCCGCAAGGCACTCACTCTTATTTTCGATATCATGATGATCCTGTTCGTCCTCCTGTTGGTGGTCTACGGATTCAAGCTCGTGTCGCAGAGCTGGAACCGCTCGTTCAACACGCTGTCCATCAGCTACGCCTGGTGTACGCTGGCCGTGCCGACCGGTTCTGTCCTCATGCTGCAGAGCCTGACAGAAAAGTTCCTTGGAGATATCCGCGGAACCGATAATCGGCCTGTTGCTGGAGAATAGGAGAACACTATGATTTATTCCATCATTTTCTTTCTGATCATCCTGTTTTTAGGGATGCCAGTCGCCTTTGCTATTGCCACGTCAGGATTTTCCTTTTTCCTGATGCGGCCGGAAATTCCCTGGACTATCCTGGTCCAGAAATCCCTGTCCACAACGCAATCATTCACGATGCTGGCCATCCCGCTGTTTATTTTTGCAGGAAACCTGATGAACAATACAGGTGTAACGACTCGCCTTGTTAAACTGTCCAACGTACTGACTGGACACATGTGGGGGTCCATCGGTCAGGTTTCCGTCGTCCTGTCCACGCTGATGGGTGGTGTTTCCGGCTCGGCTGTTGCTGATGCCGCCATGGAATGCCGGATTCTGGGACCGGAAATGACGAAACGCGGCTATGCTCCCGGCTGGGCTGCCGCCGTCAACTGCCTGACGGGCCTGATTGTTGCTACCATCCCGCCCTCCATGGGCCTGATTCTGTATGGTACCATCGGTGAAGTTTCCATCGGCCGCCTCTTCGTGGCAGGACTTCTCCCCGGTGCCGTCATGTGTATTTTGATGATGATCGCCACGTGCTGGTCTTCCCACCACTACGGCTATAAACCGGATCATGAACATCCCTATCCGCTGAAAACCATTGTAAAAGCCTGTATCGACAGTATCTGGGCGTTGATGTTCCCCATCATGCTGATTGTCCTGATCCGTTTTGGTGTCATGACGCCCTCGGAATCCGGTGCGTTCGCTGTTTTCTACGCTCTCTTTGTAGGCATCTTCATTTACAAAGAGATGAACTTTGAAAAGTTCCGGAAATGCGTCGTTGACAGCGTAAAGGACTTGTCGGTCATCACCATGATTCTGGCCTTTTCCGGCATTTTCAGCTACGGCGTTGTTTTCGACCAGCTGCCTCGTACGCTTACGAATGCACTGATTGCCATGACAGACAGCAAGTACGCCTTGTTCTTCCTGTTGATTTTCATGCTGACCGTATTCGGCATGTTCATGGAAACAACGGTTATCACGCTGATTGTCACACCGATTCTCGTTCCGGTCATTACGCGGTACGGAATCGACCCCGTCCATTTCGGTATCATTATGATGACGATTGTCACCATGGGGTGCTCGACACCGCCGGTTGGCGTTGCCCTGTACACGTGTTCCGATATTATGCACTGCAAAGTGGAAGAGACGACAAAATATGCCATCCCCCTGTTTGTCGCTATCGGTGTGACGGTCCTGTTGATGGTGCTGTTCCCCGAAGCCGTCTTGTTCCTCCCGAACCTTGTCTACGGTGTCAGCATATGATGCCACAGCTTTGTGAGGTGCCAAGATGAAACAAGCGTTGTTTAAGCTTCCGCCGAATCGCGTCCGCCGTAACTATCGGGGCGGCGCCGGCATTGATAAGCTCCACGGGTTGCGCCAGTGCGTCGATACGGACCGTCCGGAGGAGTGGATTGGGTCGCTGACGGAAGCGGTCAATCCCGGTCTTCCGACGGTGCCAGGCGAAGGACTGTGCCGTGTGGAAACGGAAACAGGAACCCGGTTTTTGCGGGATGTATTGGACGACGACCCGGCATTTTATCTGGGGAAGGATGTACGGCCCGACGGGACCTGGCAGCTCAGTTTTCTGTTCAAGATTCTGGATTCGGCCATGCGGCTTCATGTGCAGGTTCATCCGACGACAGAGTTTGCGCGCCACGTCCTGCACAAACCCTATGGGAAATTGGAGTGCTACTATATCCTGTCGGCCCGCGTTCCCCATCCGTATATCCGGCTGGGTTTCCAGCACGCTCCGACGCAGGAGGAGTGGAAACGCATCGTGGAGACGCAGGATATCGCGGCCATGGACGCCTGCTTCGAGCCCATTCCCGTCCGGCCAGGCGAAGTCTGGTATATTCCCGGAGGCATGCCGCATGCCATCGGCGAAGGAATCACTATGCTGGAAATCATGGAACCGTCGGATCTTGTCGTCCGGTGCGAATACGAACGCGAAGGCATTGTCGTTCCGCCGGAAGCTCGTTTCATGCAGCGTGGCCTGGACTTTTGCCTTCCTATGTTCGACTACGGGCAGTACACGGTGGAGGAAATTACCAGACGCTGTCGTGTGAAGCCCCGTGTCCTCGCACGGACCGGATCGTACGAAAAGGTGCGGCTGATAGAAGAGCCGCTGACGCGTTGTTTTACTGTTGATAAATATACTGTGGAGGATTCATCCGTACTGGCCCGCGGCCAGTCCTTTACGCTCGGTGTGGTTTGTGCCGGACGGGGATGTATCCAGACCGGGACGGAAAGAATCCATGTAGGGCAGGGAGACTCGTTCGCGCTGGCAGCAGCGGCCGATACCCTGGCTGTGCTGCCGGAAGACGGGACCATGACCTGTGTTTTGGTACAGCCGGGTCCGGCAATGAGGGAAGAATATCATGACTGAAGCATATATTCCGGAGTTCTCCTCGGATCCGGAACGGGAAGGAACGGAGATTTACGATGTGATGCGAAAGGCGATTCTGGACTTGTATCTCTGTCCGGGCATCGTGCTCAGTATCCGTAATCTCTGTGAGTTTTACAACGTAGGACGGTCTCCCGTACGGGACGCCGTGAAGCGGCTGCAGCTGGAAGGTCTGATTACGGTGCAGCCGCAAAAAGGGATTATGATTTCCTTGATCGACCTGCATCGCGAAGCACAGGAACGCTTTATGCGTGTGGCCGTCGAAACAGAAGTCATGCGGGAATTTGCCGCCCGGCATACGACGGAACAGCTGGAGACCGCCCGGTCCCTGCTGCAGGCACAGAAACAATGGCTGCAGGGAGGGGACGGGGACTTCCGCACGTTTCTTCGTCTGGACGATAACTTCCACCAATATTTTTACCACGCTATGGACCGCGATTACTGTTTCTACGTGCTGCAGCAAAGCAGCGGGTTCTATCGCCGGATGCGCCTCCTTTGCTGTCAGTACCAGCAGATGTCGGAAAACCTGCGGCAGCACCAGACCATCCTGGAAGCTGTGTCGGACCGGTCGGAGGAACGCGTTCAGCAGGCCTTGTATCACCATCTGCAAAAACTGTCCGTGGAAGAAAAAGATTTGACAGAACAGTATCCGTATCTGTTTGAAGGAACTGCAGTCCGCGCGGCATCCCAGGATTTGGGCGCCGACTACCTGCAGACGATTTATGCGACCCGGGAACGGCGGGAGAGGAGCGTACAATTATGAAAATGACATTTCGCTGGTATGGCGAAAAGGATGATTCCATCACGTTACAGCAGATTAAACAGATTCCTGGCATGGATGGAGTCGTCGGGGCCCTGTATGATATTCCCGTCGGGGAAGTCTGGCCGCTGGAAGAAATTCAGGCCCAGGCCGATGCGGCCCGCGAAGCCGGTCTTTCATACGAAACGGTAGAAAGTATCAATGTCCACGAAGACATTAAGCTCGGCCTGCCTTCGCGGGACCGCTATATCGAAAACTACATCGCCTCTTTGAAAAATGTCGCCAAGGCCGGCGTCCGGGTTGTCTGCTACAATTTTATGCCCATCTTCGACTGGACCCGTACGGACCTGGCGAAACCGCTGTACGACGGGTCGACGGCGCTGGCGTTCGATTATCATGTCATTGCGGGTAAATCGCCGGAACAAATGGCCAAAGAGATACTCGACCACAGCAATGGCTACGTGCTGCCGGGCTGGGAACCGGAACGGCTGGGAGAGTTGTCCCGTCTGTTCAAAGCGTACGAAGGCATGGGGGAAGAGGACCTGCGGGCCAATCTGGGGTATTTTCTGAAAGCCATCATCCCGACCTGCGAAGAACTGGGCATCCGCATGACCATCCATCCGGACGATCCGCCGCGCAGCGTTTTCGGCCTGCCGCGGATTGTGAAGAACGAATGGGATCTGGATAAAATCGTGGCCCTTGCCGACAGTCCGTCCAACAGCCTCTGTATCTGCACCGGCTCCCTGGGCTCCAACCGTGACAATGACATTCCGAAGATTATCCGTAAGTTCGGGAAAAAGGACCGCATCGGCTTCATGCATGTCCGCAATATCCAGGTTCATGAGCCGTGGGTCTTCAATGAAGTCGCCCACAAGTCGAAATTTGGTTCCCTTGATATGTATGACATCATGCGGGCCTTGTGGGAAGTCGGATTTGACGGACCAATCCGCCCGGACCACGGACGGATGATCTGGAACGAGAAGGGCAGACCTGGTTACGGCCTGTACGACCGTGCCCTCGGTGCCAACTATCTGTGCGGCTTGTGGGACGCCATCTGCCGTGAAAACAGCAAGTAAGCCGCCGCTGGCAGGAAGGAAGCAAATCATGAAACTACTGGAAAAGAATTTGAAGGATCCTTTTTGGCGTGAGCACGGCATCGCCGTGCCGGAATTCGACCACCGTGCCATGATGAAAGAAACGCAGCGGTATCCCCGCTGGGTCCACTTCGGGCCGGGGAACATTTTCCGTGCCTTTATCGCTGCCCTGCAGCAGCGCCTGCTGAACAAAGGTCTGGTGGACTATGGCATTACGGCAGTGGAGACAAATTTCCCGGAGTTGATTGAAAAAGTCTACCATCAGCACGACGATTTGAATATGGCTATGACCATGAACCCGGACCAAAGCGTGGAAAAAGAGGTGATCGGCAGCGTGGGAGAGGCACTGGCCAGCGACCCAGGAACTCCGGACTGGCAGCGCCTGCAGCAGATTTTTTCAGACCCGCACTTGTCCCTGGTCAGCTTTACAGTGACGGAAAAAGGCTATCAGCTCCACAAAACGGACGGGTCCTATCAAGAGCAGGCCGCGGTGGATTTGAAACAGGGGCCGGCGGCACCGCATACTTTTATCGGTAAATTGACTTCTCTTTTGTATGTCCGTTTCACGGCCGGCGCGGCACCCATCACACTGCTGAGTCTGGACAACTGCTCCCACAACGGGGATGTTGTGCGGGCGTCCGTGACGGAGATGGCCCGCCGGTGGGCAGAGCAAGGCCTGGTTTCGGATGGGTTCCTGTCCTATCTGGAAGACAAAGTTCCCTGCCCCTGGACGATGATTGATAAAATCACTCCGCGGCCGTCGGAGGCAATCCAGAAGCTGTTGGAGAAGGACGGATTGGAAGACATGGGCATCATCCGCAATAGTCATGGCGGTTTCTTTGCCCCCTTTGTCAATGCGGAAAAAACGCAGTACCTCGTTGTAGAAGACCGTTTCTCCAATGGCCGGCCGCCGCTGGAAGAGGCGGGGGTTATTTTCACGAACCGCGAGACCGTGGAAAAAGTGGAACGAATGAAGGTATGTACCTGCCTGAACCCGCTGCACACGGCTCTGGCGGTGTACGGCTGTCTGCTGGGTTATACATTGATTGCAGACGAAATGAAAGATCCGGAACTTTCCAAGCTGGTAGCCCGCATCGGGGAAGAAGGAATGAAAGTGGTAACTGATCCGGGAGTTCTGTCACCGCAGGAATTTTTGCAACAGTGTCTTACGGTGCGTTTCCCGAATCCGGCCATTCCGGACACGCCGCAGCGGATCGCCTGTGACACATCCCAGAAAGTCGGCATCCGCTACGGCGAAACGATCAAGGCGTATGGCAGGCAGGCAGCCTCCTTACGGTATATTCCTCTGGCCATTGCCGGCTGGTGCCGGTATCTGCTCGGCGTCGACGACAAGGGCAAGAGCTTTGAGCTGAGCCCGGATCCGCTGCTGGACCAGCTTCGCCCCCATGTGGCAGGCCTGCGGCTGGGCGGGAGTGCTTCCGTACACGAGGCGCTGCAGCCCATCTTGAGCAATGCTGCTATTTTCGGCAGTGACTTGTATGCTGCCGGCCTGGGGCAGACAATCGAACAGTATGTTGCGGAAATGCTCACCGGTCCCGGCGCGGTACGGGCAACTCTGCGGCGATATCTGGCCTGACGACAACGGGAAGAGGAAAATCTTTCCTTTCCGCTGTTACGCCAATCCAAACGAAAACAAGCCTGGACGCTTTGCGTCCAGGCTTATTGTTTTACTGTCAATTTTAAATTGTTTTAGCGTTTCCCGTATTACCGTTTTACACGGGCACCGGCACCGCCCATAATGGCTTCGACTTCGTCGACGCTGGCCATGGAGGTATCGCCAGGCGTGGTCATGGCGAGGGCACCGTGAGCCGCACCGTAGTTGACGGCCTTTTCGGCATCTCCCGTGGTCATGAGACCGTAAATCAAGCCAGATGCGAAGGAATCGCCGCCGCCTACGCGGTCCATGATTTCCAGGCCGTTGTAATCCTTGGCCTTGTAGATTTCTCCATCAGCCCAGCACAGAGCGCTCCAGTCGTTGACGGTGGCCGTCTTGACGGTGCGCAGGGTCGTAGCCACGACTTTGAAATTCGGATACGTCTTGGCAGCTTCATTGATCATCTTCTTATAGCCTTCGACGTTGAGTTTCTTCAGGTTGGCGTCGTTGCCTTCAATCTTGAAGCCCAGGCAGGCCGTGAAGTCTTCTTCGTTGCCAATCATCACATCGACGTACTTCGCGATTTCCTTGTTGACTTCCTGTGCTTTGGCCTGGCCGCCGATAGCACTCCACATAGACGGACGGTAGTTCAGGTCGTAAGAAACGATGGTGCCGTATTTCTTGGCCGCCTTGATAGCTGCAACGACCGTTTCGGACGATTCCTGGGACAGGGCAGCGTAAATGCCGCCCGTGTGGAACCAGCGGACGCCCAGTTTCCCAAAAATATAATCAAAGTCGAAGTCCGAGGGCTTCATCTTCGAAATGGCGGTATTGGCGCGGTCCGAGCAGCCGACGGCGCCCCGGATGCCGAAGCCCCGTTCGGTAAAGTTCAAACCGTTGCGGCACACACGGCCGATCCCGTCCGTTTTGCACCACTTGATGAGCGACGTATCCACACCGCCCTGGCAGATGAAATCCTCCATCAGCCGGCCGACTTCGTTGTCTGCGAAGGCAGTAATGGCTGCCGTACGCATGCCAAAGCATTTCCGCAGGCCGCGGATAACATTGTATTCGCCGCCGCCTTCCCAGGCGCGGAACATGCGGGCTGTACGGATCCGGCCTTCCCCGGGATCCAGGCGGAGCATGATTTCGCCCAGGCTCACAGCATCAAAACGGCATTCTTCAGCAGGTCTCAACTTCAAATCCATAATTTGCAGCTCCTTTTATCAACCAGATGTAATGTTCCGTCCGCAGGCAAGGCCGCTCAGCCGCGGATCATTTTGACGAGGGCAGCAGCCTCTTCTGCTTTGACTTTGATATCTTCAAATTTGCCCGCGGCAATTTCATCTTTTTTGGCGATCCAGCTGCCGCCGACGGCCCAGATCTTTTCGTATTTCAGGTAATCCGGCGCGTTGTCCATGTTGATACCGCCCGTGGGCATAAAGTACGTGTTAACATAAGGGCCTGCCAGAGCTTTGATCATTTTCAGGCCGCCTGCCGCTTCCGCAGGGAAGAATTTGACGACTTTCAGGCCGAATTCCAGCGCCATCTCGACTTCCGTCGGGGTCTGGATGCCCGGCGTAACAGGAATGTCGTTGTCTACGCAGTACTTGACGACTTTCGCATTGAAGCCGGGGCTGACAATGAACTTGGCGCCGGCGGCGACGGCACGTTTTGCCTGGTCGACGGTCAGGACGGTACCCGCGCCAACAAGCATATCCGGGAATTTCGACGCCATGATACGGATTGACTCTTCAGCCGCATCCGTACGGAACGTCACTTCCGCTACCGGCAGGCCGCCTTCGCACAGGGCTTTCCCGAGGGCTTCCGCGTCCTTGGCATCATCCAGTACGACAACGGGGACAACCCCCAGTTCATGAAACCTCTTCAATACAGCAGTGTCTTTCATAGAAAAACCTCCTTGAAAAATGTTGCCGCGCCGGTTGAAAGTACCGACGCCGCAAATTCAATCGTACTTCCGTTCTGTTGATATACAACTTTCACCAACTAGATTATAACACGGCACTTGTAAATGGCAAACTGAAATGTCTGACGAAAAAAAGAACAAAAAAAGGGAATTTTTACAGGGACAAATTTAGTCCCGACGGGACTGTTTTATCGAATCAAGGTGAAATTGATACAAATATCAGAAAATTGCAGAAAGCCCTTGCTGTGCGGATTAGAAACTGTTATTCTTAATGTATACAAGATGTATGCAACTAGTATTCCAAAGGGGGCATTACGCCTATGGAACGAACCGTAAATTTGAAAGACAAGGCGTATGCCATGATTCGGGATAAAATCATCCGCTGCGTCTATAAACCGGGACAGTTCCTGGTGGAAGCCGAGTTGATTTCCACAATCGGCGCCAGCAGGACCCCCATCCGCGAAGCCTTGAACAAGCTGGAACAGGAAGGGTTGGTGGACATCCTGCCCAAGCGGGGAATTTTGGTCCGGGATATCACCTTGTCGGATATCAATGCAATCTATGAGATCCGGTTCCTGGTAGAGCCGCCCGTGCTGAGACGATATGCCTGCCGCCTTCCAAAGGCCATGCTGCAGGAACTGAAAGCACGGAACCACGAAGCGGCGCAAAGCCACCAGAGGCCGGAGGAATACAATCTGGACGAAGACATCCATCACACGCTCATGCTGGCAAGTGGGAACCCCTTTTTGGTGGAGCTGATGGATAAAATCTATGCCCAGAACCACCGTATCCGAATTCTTTCTGGAGAGGCCTTGTCTTACCGGATGAAGGAGACCGTGGCGGAACACGACCGGATTTTGAACCTCATCCTGGAACAGGACTATGAGGGGGCCGCCCGGGCCCTGGAGCAGCACCTCCACAATTCACAGGATGGAGCCGTACAGCTGATGTCCACGCGCCGGGGCACCTGGGGGAATGGCATACCGGAATCCTGGTCGCTGGGGCAGATGGCCCGGCATTCAGAAGGGTAGTGAACCGTCTTTTGTTATCATGCGCTGTATCTCCGCATAAAGGGATACCTTGGAGAAGAGGAGGAATCGGAAATGACTAAAAAAGCATTGGCAGCAGCAGTACTGGCAGGTATTATGGCACTGGCATTGACCGGTTGCGGCGGCGGGGACAAAAAAGCGGACAATAAGGCTCCGGCCAGCAACGGGAAGAAAGTAGTCCTGCGTGTTGCCTATGAAAACAGCAAGAGTGAACCGGTCGGTGTCGCATGGGAAAAAGCCAAGGAAATCATTAACAAAAAGTCCGGTGGTACCATGGAAATCGTGACCTATCCGGATTCCCAGCTCGGCAAAAAGTCGGCTTTGATCGACTCCATGCTGATGGGTGAAAACGTCTGCACTCTGGCAGACGGCGCGTTCTATGCAGATTATGGCGTGCCTGATTTCGGCATCGTCTTCGGGCCGTTCCTGTTTGATAACTGGGATCAGTGCTGGAAGCTGACCAAATCCCAGTGGTATAAAGACCAGTGCGACAAGCTGGAAAAGAAGGGCCTGAAGATTCTGGCTTCCAACTGGATCTACGGCGAACGTCATACGTTGACGACGAAGCCGGTTCATCAGGTAGAAGATCTGAAAGGCATGAAGATTCGTGTTCCGGGGAACAAAATCCAGACGGAAGGCTTCAATGCCCTCGGCGCAACCGCTACGGGCATGCCTCTGGGTGAAGTGTACCAGGCTCTGCAGAGCAAGACCATTGAAGGCGCGGAAAATCCGCTGGGTACCCTCTACGGCAGAAAACTTCAGGAAGTTGCCAAATATTTGATCCTCGACGGGCATGTCAAGAACTTCACGACTTGGGTTGTTTCCGATAAATGGTTCAAGAGCCTGACGCCGGAACAGCAGAAGTGGCTTGTAGAAACGGCGGAAGAAGCTGGTAAGTACAACAACGAAGTTCAGCAGAAGACCGAAAAGGATTACCTGGAAAAGATGAAGAAGGAAGGCGTTGTCGTTACGGTTCCGTCTGCAGAAGTCCTGGCAGGCTTCAAGAAGAAAGCCGAGTCCTTCTATGCAAAAGGCAAAGAGTTCGGTTGGTCCGATGGCCTGTATGAGACGGTTAAGAACGCAATGAAGTAATCTCCCTGAAACGCAGTTCAAAATGGTTTAAAAGGAATGTGCCGGCGCTGCCGGCAGGAAACAACAGACAGCGGTGCCTGCCTTCCGGCGGGCATCGCCCTGTTTCCTTTCACAATCATCAGTAGTAGGAGCAAGAGAATGAAGGAAAACAAGATCAGCTGGAAAAGCTGCATCGCCAACCTGGATATTATCATTGCATCCGTCGTGCTGGCGATTCTCATTGTCCTCACTTTTGCTGGCGTTATCTGGCGCTACTGTCTGTCCCAGCCTTTCACCTGGATGGAAGAAGCCCAGCTGGCCTGCATGGTCTGGATTGTTTTCGCGGCAGCAGGAGCCGCGTTCCGCCTGGGGAACCACGTGGCGATTGAAATGATCGTCGATTTGCTGCCCGCTTTTTTGCAGAAGATAGTGCAGGTGTTCATTTCCATCGTTGTCGTCGCCGTCCTGGGCTATCTTTTTGTCAATACGCTCGATTTCGTGGAAATGTTCTATCGCACGGGACGAACTACTAGTATTCTGAAAATCCCATACTGGCTGATCTATGGCATAGCGATTCCCGCCTATATCGACATGCTGATCAGTTATTTCTACAGTGTGTTCACTAACGTAAAATCTGAAGCAAAGGAGGCGGCATCGGGCCATGAGTGATGTATTGCTGTTTTCGTCCGTCATGATGCTGGTACTCCTTTTCTTGAAGGTGCCTGTCTTCGTTGCGGTTTTGGGGGGCTCGTTGATTTACTTCGTCATGAACCCCGACATCAATTCTGTTATTTTCGCACAGCAGATGATCCTTGGCACAGAGAAGATTTCTCTGCTGGCGATTCCCTTCTTTGTCTGCGCCGGCATCGTAATGAACTATACCGGTGTTACCAAACGGATTATGGACTTCTGCGAGGTCGTTACGAGCCACCTGCCGGGCGGTCTGGCCCAGGTCAACGTCCTGTTGTCCACGGTCATGGGCGGCTTGTCCGGATCCAACCTGGCTGACGCGGCCATGGAAGCAAAGATGCTGATTCCGGAAATGACGAAAAAGCATTTCTCCCTGGCGTTCTCGTCGGTCGTCACGGCGGCTTCGTCCATGATTACCCCGTTGATTCCGCCTGGTATCGCCATGATCCTTTACGGCTGTATTGCCAATGTGTCCATCGGCAAATTGTTCGTGTCCGGGATTGGCGTTGGGTCCCTGTTGTGTATTTCCATGATGATCCTCGTCGGGATTATCTCGAAGAAACGCGGGTACGGGAAGCTGACGACGGAAAAATTGACCAGGGAAAGAGTGGTTGGCGCGCTGCGTCCGGCCTTGCTGCCCCTGCTGCTCCCGATTATTATCATCGGCGGCATCCGGATTGGCGTCTTCACGGCTACCGAAGCCGGTGCTGTCGCCATCATCTATGCGATTTTCCTGGGTATTATCTACCGGGATATGAAGTTGTCCGACCTGGGACGCAGCCTGAAAGAGACCGTGTCTTCCACGTCGTCTATTATGCTGATTGTTTCCGCCGCGTCGGTCTACTCCTGGATTTTGACGCGCGAACGGATTCCGCAGCAGCTGACGGAGTGGATGCTCCAGACCATTGACAGCCGCTTTGTTTTCCTGATCGTGGTGAATATCTTCCTGTTGATCGTCGGCATGTTCATCGAAGGCAACGCCTCCATGATCATCCTGGTTCCGCTGCTGGCTCCGATTGCGGCGCAATACGGAATCAATGAAATCCAGTTTGCCATGATCTACATCTTCAACAATGCCATCGGGGCCTTGTCGCCACCCATGGGAACATTGATGTTTGTCACGTGCTCTATTTCCAAGTGCCCCACGTCCAAGTTTATCAAGGAAGCAGTGCCGTTCTATGTGCTGCTGGTGATCGACCTGCTGTTGATCACGTATTTCGAACCGTTTACGACATTCCTCGTGAATTTGGTCTACTGACCAGCACAAGGATGCTGACGATGCAGGAAGCTGTCCTGCCGTTTGCCCCATCTTTTGTTTAGGAGGTTCTACTCACTATGAAAGCTATCTACATTGAGAAACCGGGACAAGTTGTATTTCGTGATATTCCCAAACCGGTCCGCAAACCGGGCGAAGCATTGCTGAAAGTGCTTTACGGCGGTATCTGCGGCAGCGATCTCAGCTCTTACAGAGGCACGTTTGCCTACTTCGACTATCCCCGCATTCCGGGCCATGAATTTTCGGCAGAAATCGTGGAAATCGACGACAACGAACAAGGACTCAAACCGGGCATGGTCGTCACGTGCAATCCGTATTTCAACTGCGGTCATTGCTATTCCTGCCAGCGTGGCATTGTCAACGCCTGCACGAGCAACGAGACCATGGGATGCCAGCGTGACGGGGCCTTCTGTGAATACATCACTATGCCGATAGAACGCATCTACGACGGTAAGGGGCTGCCGGCTAACCTGCTGTGTGCCATTGAACCGTTCTGCATCAGCTGGCACGGTGTTTCCCGCGCTCACATTAAACCGGGCGACAAGGTGCTTATTGTCGGTGCCGGCACGATCGGTGTCCTGGCCTCGATTGCCGCGAAAGCCAAGGGCGGCGAAGTCTACATTGCTGACGTGGCGCAGCCCAAACTGGATTATGCCAAGAAGAATTTCGGCGTCGCCGGAACCATCCTCAATTCTTCTCCCGACGCATTTGCCAAAGCCTGCGACGAAATCACCGGCGGCAACGGATTTGATGTGACCATCGAAGCTGTTGGCCTGCCGTCTACCTTCCAGAACTGCATCGACGCCGCGGCCTTTGGCGGCCATATGGTCCTCATCGGCGTAGGCAAGAAGAATCTGGACTTTAATTTTACACTGCTCCAGAAAAAAGAGCTCAACGTCTGCGGATCCCGGAATGCCCTGAAGAAGGACTTCCTGGAACTGATCGACCTCGTCAAGACGGGCACCGTGCCTTTGGACAAGGTGATTACGAACGAATATGGGTTCAGCGAAGCGCCGAAGGCCTTTGCCGATTTTTCCGCCCATGCGGGAGAAATGCTGAAGGTCCGCATCGACTTCAGCCGCTGAGGTGGCACTATGGAACAACTGAGTTTTAAAACGCTGCAACAGATCGGGTATCAGGGGTATCTCAAGAAGACGGCCCCCATCAAGGTGCTGCAGTTTGGCGAAGGGAATTTCCTGCGCGCGTTTGTGGAAGATTTCCTGGACCAGGCCAACGAACGGGCGGACTGGAACGGCAAAGTGGCTGTGGTCCAGCCGACACCGCGGGGCCGTAAGACGGATGTCATCAATGCCCAGGACGGACTGTACACGTTGTATCTCCGCGGCAGCGAAAAGGGCCACAAGGTAGATGAAAAGCGCGTGATCTCGTCCGTTGCCTGCTGCATCAATCCGTACCGGGACTATGACCGCTTCCTCGAGGCGGCCTGCAGCCCCGACCTGGAATTCATCACTTCCAATACGACGGAAGCAGGGATTGCGTATGATCCCGAGGCAAAGCAGACGGATACGCCCTGCCTGAGCTTCCCGGGGAAGCTGACCCAGGCCCTTTATGCCCGCTATCAGAAAGGATTGCCGGGTGTGGTCATCCTGAGCTGTGAATTGATCGACAACAACGGCACGGAACTGCGCCGCTGCGTCAACCAGCACATTACAGACTGGAAGCTGGACGACGGCTTCCGTTCCTACGTCAACGAAAAGAATCTTTTCTGCAATACTCTCGTCGACCGCATTGTGCCGGGCGGTGTGCGGGATGCGGCGGAATCCGCGGCCATGGACAAGGAAAACGGCTACACGGACGCTTTAAAGGACGTAGGGGAATGTTTCGGCATCTGGATCATTGAAGGCCCTGCTTCCTTGCAGGACCGCCTGCCGTTCCACCGGGCAGGGCTGGACAAGTTCGTCCAGGTCGTACCAGATGTGGCACCGTATAAAAAGCGCAAAGTTCGCATTCTGAACGGTGCGCATACAGGCTTTGTTCTGGGTGCTTACCTGGCAGGCCAGGACATCGTGCGCGACTGTATGCACGACGAGACGATCCGCGGCTTTATGAACAAGATGCTCTATGACGAAGTGATTCCCACGCTGCCCTTGGACCGGCAGGATCTGCTGGATTTTGCCGCCGCAGTGGCAGACCGTTTCAACAATCCCTTTGTCGACCATCAGCTGCTGAGTATTTCTCTGAACTCCACGTCGAAATGGCGCGCCCGCAACCTGCCGTCTTTCCGGGACAGCCTTGCCCGGACGGGAACCCTGCCGGTCTGCCTGACCATGAGCCTGGCGGCGTACATCGCGTTTTACAGCAATGACGTGCAGCGCCGGGAGTCCGACTGTCTCGTGTGCCGCCGTGCCAAGGGGAATGAATATAAAGTCCAGGACGATGCAGTGGTGCTTGATTTTTACTTTGCCCATCGGAACGATGGGCCGGCCGATTTGGTGCGTGCGGTGCTGGAAAACAAAGATTGGTGGGGCGAAGACCTGGGCGCCATCGCCGGGTTGGCGGATGCCGTTACCAAAGATTTGGAACTGATTCGCACTAAAGGGGCGGAACAGGCTTTTGCAGCGTGTCTCTGAGGAGTCGTTTATGCAGAACGGATACATTCAAATCCACGCGGCGGACAATGTGGCCGTCGCTTTGCGGGACTGGCAGGCAGGAGAGACCGTATCTCTCCCGTCCGGCCGCCTCGTGCTGCGGGACGCTGTGCCGCGGGGACATAAGTTCGCCTTGCGGGACATTGCCGCCGGGACAGACATCGTCAAGTACGGCGTTCCCATCGGCCACGCCGTGCGGGACATTGCTGCCGGTGAGCACGTCCATATCCACAACATGAAAACAAACCTGTCCGGGGAAGTGGCCTATACCTACCACCGGCGGGAATGCGCCCTGCCGCCGGCAGACGGCGGTACCTTCCGGGGGTTCCTGCGTCCGGACGGGCAGGCTGGCATCCGCAACGAAGTATGGATCCTTCCCACGGTCGGATGTGTGAATGACGTTGCCACGCGGCTGGCTGCGGATAATCAGGATTTGTTGAAAGGAACGTCTGTCTCCGGCATCTATGCCTTTCCACATCCTTACGGGTGCAGTCAGACCGGAGCAGACCACGCGCAGACGCGGAAGCTCCTGGCCGCCCTGGCCCATCATCCGAATGCCGGCGCGGTCCTGGTACTCCATCTGGGCTGCGAAAACCTGACGCACGAGCAATTCGTCGAAGCCCTGGGTGATTACGATCCCCGGCGAATCCGTTTCGTAACCTGCCAGGAAGTAGAAGATGAAACCGCGGCAGGCCGGCAGGCACTGCAGGAATGTGTAACCTATGCAGCGCAATTTTCCCGGCAGGATGTACCCGTGTCCAAGCTGGTCGTAGGGCTCAAGTGCGGTGGGTCCGACGGGTTGTCCGGCATTACGGCCAATCCCACAGTCGGGCGTTTCAGCGATTTGCTCCTGGCCCGCGGCGGCAGCACCATTTTGACGGAAGTGCCGGAAATGTTTGGCGCGGAGTCCATGCTTCTGGATCGTTGCGTCGACGAGGAAGTATTCCAACGGGCGGCTGCTATGCTGAACGGGTTTAAAGACTATTTCCTGTCCCACCATACGGTGGTCTACGAGAATCCGAGCCCGGGCAACAAGGCCGGTGGTATTTCCACGCTGGAAGACAAGAGCTGCGGCTGCGTACAGAAAGGCGGCACGGCGCCGGTCGTCGACGTTCTGGAGTACGGCGGGCGCATCCGCAGACACGGGCTGTCCCTGTTGTACGGCCCGGGAAATGACTTGATTTCCAGTACGGCTTTGACGGCAGCCGGGGCCCAGCTGCTGCTCTTTACGACCGGGCGGGGGACACCGTTCGGGACGCCTGTCCCGACGCTGAAGATTGCTTCCAACACGGATCTGGCGACACGCAAGGCCCGTTGGATTGATTTCAATGCCGGTACCGTAGCCGAAGGGGAAACCCTTGATGCAGCGGCCCAGCGGCTGCTGCAGCTCGTTCTTGCGACGGCGGAAGGAAAGCTGGCAAAAAACGAACGCAACGGATACCGGGGCATTGCCATTTTCAAAGATGGCGTCAGCCTGTAAAGGGAATGTTGTGGCTTCGTGGCAATACAAACTTAAAAAACGGACTGCATGTCATGCGAAACAGCATGGCGTGCAGCCCGTTTTCATTTCTATGGAATTGCAGTACAACCGGCAGGAGATTTCCGTCAGCTCCGCTTACGGCCCCAGTAATGGCGAACCATGTACAGCGGGAAAAAGACAATCCATACCAGGAATGTCCCCAATGCCCACCAGCCGGCGTGCGGGACGTTATGGTTGCGTGCGTCGTTATGGACAAAGTAGGCCAGGATCAGGGAGAAAAGAAAGGCAAAATTGCTGATGCCCAGCGGCCCAGGATCCAGGAGGTTGTTGAAAAACGATTCAGACATGATAAAACTCCTTATTCTTTAAAGACGGGAACATCCGGAAGAACCCGCAACCGGGCGAGACTGCGCAAGTCCCGTGTTGTCTTCAGGTTTTCGATGCTGACTTCGAAAAGCCGGTCCCAGGGGAAGGTGACTGTAAAGGTCGTGCCAACAGTGACGGTATAATTGTTCGTCAGCCGTTCCATTTCTTTCTGGGCCACCTTCTGCAGTTCTGCACGGTGGGTTCCCAGGTTGTATTTGATGGCTTCCTGATGATCTTCTTCCAATTCGCTGGAAATAATGCGGCGGGCGTTGGATTGGTAGTACCAGTCATCCAGAATGCGTTCGCGCAGGAGTTCCAGCTGCTTCTCTTTCGGCGTCGTTGCGGCGAGCATACCTTGGGAAATGGCGAATCCGATGGCATTGTCTGCTGTATTCCAGCCGTTATAGGCGGACAGGCGCTCCGTGTACCCCCGCAGGGACAGCTCGTTGAGGAAGCCGTTGTCGCCACCGTTGGAGAAGGCGACATCCGCCAGGGAGATGTTGGCCCCCTGGTCCAGCAGACGGCCCAGGTTGGCAATGTACCGCTTGTTGGACGGCGAAGCAAAATATTGGTTGGACATATCTGTCGAGTCACGGGTAATTCCATCGGCAGGGGTATTGATCGCCAGGACGATATCAGCCTGGGACGGGTCGGAAACGATGGTTCCGCCTGCCGCAGTAATCTGTTCCGGGATCGAGGTGCCCAGGGACAGATCCGAATACTGGGGAACCGTTTTGGCACCGACGCCTTCCACGTATAACTGGCAGACTTTGGGCGTGACCCCGCGGATTTCGTTGGCGGCGCGGGTCAGAAGCAGCAGTCCCAATTGGTCGACGCCGGGCAGGATCTGGAATTCCGTGGCCGATACGTCTGCGTTGCTCAGGGACAGATGGCGTGCTTCCATGTGCGTATGAGAGTAAGGCGCGTTATCGTCCTTGCCGACGGCAAAGTAGTCGAAACGGCCCATCCGTGCCAGCATAGCCAGTTCGCGGTTGATCTGCATGTTTTTGCTGCGCCGGTCGAGCCAGTCCTGCAGATGGCTTTTGGCCATGTTCCGTTCCAACGTACCGGACATGAAGTCTTCCAAAAGAGATTCTGCGTGGACATCGGATTTATCCGCCAGTTGCGAATATTTGAAAATAGCAGGGCCTACATCGCTGTAATAGGCCGGCTCTACATTGCCATAGCTTTCACGGGGCGTACGCATCAATGTCGAGAACCCGTAGAAGCGGATGTTGGCATCCATTTTAAGGTTCTTGAGCCGCTGTACGCGGGTCTCCAGTGTTTGAAGGGACGTATGGTGCGTACGGGATGCAACCAGGCCGCCGTAAATCAGGGCATCCGTTGAAATAACGGCACCATCGACCTTCTCGGCCCGGTGCTCCAGCCAGTCCCAGAGTTTTTCCGTATCGGCCGGCGTCGTGCGGGTTGCCAGAAATTTTTCCGGCGGCGTATAGATTTTGTAGCCTGCCGCTTCCATAGCCCGGATGGGATACTCATAGCAGACAGGCCTGTTGTCGAGAGGAATAAAAATAAATGATGTCTTTTGTTTGGCGAGGACGGCGGAGGGCAACAGCAGGGCCGCAACAGACAAGATGACCGTCCAGAGACAGGCAAATAAATGACGATTCATGGGGCAATCTTCCTTTATCATATGGCGGCCCGCAACAAGAATCCCAAAGTGGTGCCGTCAAATTGTTATCACACTATTATAACCTATTCCGGAAGTAAAGAAAAGGGCCTCCCCTGTCGGAAAGAGACACAAAAGGGCCTTCCGGACTGATTCCGGAAGACCCTTTGTGGATGGGCGGCTGGGGCCCCTTGTTCTGTTTAGTCTTGTACTTTGTCGTCGATTTCCTGCTGCAGGCGGGCAATAAAATCATCCAATTTCATGGCGCCCAGGTCGCCGCCATGGCGTTTGCGGACGGCAACGGTGCCCGATTCGACCTCTTTGTCGCCGATGACAAGCATGTACGGAACTTTCTGGACCTGCGCGTCGCGGATCTTCTTGCCGATCTTTTCACTCCGGTCATCCATGCTGACGCGGTAGCCCATTTCGAACAGCTTGTCATAGACTTTCCGGGCATAGTCTGCCTGTTTGTCCGTAATCGGCAGGACGCTCACCTGGTTCGGAGCCATCCAGACCGGGAAGGAGCCGGCATAGTGTTCGATGAGGATGCCGATGAAGCGCTCGATGGATCCGTACACGACACGGTGGATCATGACAGGACGGTGTTTCAGACCGTCTTCTCCGGTGTATTCGCAGTTGAATTTTTCCGGCAGGAGCATATCGAGCTGGATCGTGCCGCACTGCCAGGTACGTCCCAGGGAATCTTCCAGATGGAAGTCAATCTTCGGACCGTAGAAGGCGCCGTCACCTTCGTTGACCACGTAATCCAGATGGTTGTTTTCCAAGGCTTTGCGCAGCCCTTCCGTTGCCATTTCCCAGGATTCGTCCGTGCCCAGGGAGTTTTCCGGACGGGTGGACAGTTCCGCGTGGTACTTGAGGCCGAAGGTGCTGTAAACTTCGTTGAACAACTTGATGACATTGGTGATTTCCGACTGGATCTGGTCCGGTCTCATGAAGATGTGCGCGTCGTCCTGGGTGAAGCAGCGGACGCGGAAAAGACCATGCAGCGCGCCGGACAGTTCATGACGATGTACAATGCCTACTTCCGCATAGCGGAGCGGCAGTTCGCGGTACGAATGAGGATGCGTGTTGTAGACGAGCATGCCGCCGGGGCAGTTCATCGGTTTAATGGCGTAGTCCTCTCCGTCGATTTGGGTGAAGTACATGTTTTCGCGATAATGATCCCAGTGACCAGAGCGGATCCACAGTTCACGGTTCAGGATCAACGGAGTCATGACTTCTTCATAATGATATTTGCGATGTACCTGGTGCCAGTATTCCATCAGGGCATTGCGCAGGCGCATGCCGTTGGGATGGAAGAACGGAAAACCAGGGCCTTCGTCGTGGAGGCTGAAAATATCCAGCTCTTTGCCCAGTTTGCGGTGGTCGCGCTTTTCGGCCTCTTCCAGCATATGCAGGTAAGCATCCAGATCTTCCTTGCTGGCGAAAGCAGTGCCGTAGATGCGCTGCAGCATCTTGTTCTTCTCATTGCCGCGCCAGTAGGCACCGGCGATGCTCATGAGCTTGAAGGCCTTGACACGGCCCGTGGACGGGCAGTGCGGGCCAGCGCAGAGGTCAGTGAAGTCGCCCTGGGTGTAGAGGCTGATGACAGCGTCTTTCGGCAGGTCGTTAATCAGTTCCACCTTGTAGATTTCGTTGGCTGCGGCGAAGCGTTCCAACGCTTCTTCGCGGGATACTTCGGAGCGGACCAGCGGCAGGTTCTGTTTGACGATTTTGGCCATTTCTTTTTCAATGGCGCGCAGATCTTCCGGTGTAAAGACATGGTCACTGTCCAGGTCATAGTAGAAGCCATTGTCGATGGCCGGGCCGATGGCGAATTTGACGCCCGGGAACAGATGCTGGATGGCCTGGGCCATGACGTGGGAAGCCGTGTGGCGGATGGCATGGAGTCCTTCCTTGCTGTCCGGCGTGATGAATTCCACCGTTGCGTTTTCGGTGAGTTTGTCGCTCAAATCCTTGTTTTTGCCGTTTACGACTGCCAGCAGGGCCTGTTTGCCAAGTTTCTGGTTCAGACTCTTGGCGATTTCGAGAAGAGAGGTGCCTGCCGGGTATTCCCGGACGCTCCCGTCTTTCAGTGTTACGTTGACGTTTGCCATGATGATTCCTCCTAACATGATATATGGAAAAATGATTGAGAAAACAGGGAAATAAAAAAGCCCCGGCCCGACATCGGGACGAGGTTGCTCGCGGTTCCACCCAAATTGACTACACCAGTAGTCCGCTTTCTGAATGATAACGCTGTTCCAGCGGCGCTTCATACTCGGCATCACTGCCTTTCCGAAGGCGGTTTGAAGGTGGTTTCAAATCTGCCCTTGCCCGGCCGCTCTCAGCATACGCGGCTTTTCTGTGAGGCAGCATGCGGATTCTTGTCCTTCGCATTACCGTTGCATTTTTCGCTATGGCTAGATTATAACACGTTCTCTTTTCCTGTCAAGCAGACAATTTAACGAAATCCCCCTTTTCGGACCGGCACTGCTGGGGTACAATGTAACAAACAGGATGTTGTGAATGGACGGCCGCAAAAGAAAACCGCAGGAACGGTTTCAGGCGGTACGTCGTGTCAGAGGAGGAATTCCATGGAATCGAAAGAATCGTTGTCCCGCACGGCTGCCAGGCCCAAAGTGCCGTTCAGCTACGGGAAGCTTTTCTGGTCGACCTTCATCATCAGTGCTTTTACAGTGGGAGGCGGCTTTGTGATTGTGCCGCTGCTGAAGGCCAAATACGTCGATGAATACGGCTGGATCGGTGAAGACGAAGCGTTGGACCTGGTGGCCATCGCCCAGTCCGCACCGGGTGTTGTCGCCGCCAACGCCGCCATCATCCTGGGCTTCCGTATGGGTGGTTTCCTGGGCACTCTCGTGGCGTTGTTTGCTACGGTCCTGCCGCCGTTGATTACGTTGACGGTCATTTCCTACTTTTATGAGGCGTTCAAGGCAAATCCTTACGCCCGCATGATTCTCAAAGGCATGCAGTGCGGCGTGTCAGCTGTCCTGATCAACGTGCTCGTCGGCCTGGTGCAGAAGCAGGTCCATAAGAGGCTGGTACTGCCTCTTCTCGTCATGGCCGGGTCGTTCGTGGCCTCGGTCTTCTTCCACGTCAATATCATGGAAATCATCCTCGTCGATGCAATCCTGGGCTTGTTCCTGATGCGGAACCCCATCTACAATTAAGGAGGCAGCCATGGCAGATATCCTTGCATTGTTCCTGAGTTTTGCCAAAGTCGGACTCTTCTGCGTCGGCGGCGGATATGCCTCCCTTCCCTTGATTCAGGAGGAAGTCGTTGCCCGGCATGCCTGGATGACGATGAACGAGTTTGTCGATATTTTTACGATTTCCCAGATGACTCCGGGACCCATCGGCATCAACGCAGCCACCTTTGTTGGAGCCAAGGTGGCCGGTATTCCAGGTTCCGTTTCCGCAACGGCCGGTTTCGTCTTTCCGTCCGTCATCATCGTCCTGCTGCTGGCCTTTCTGTATTACCGGTATGGCAATGTCGGTCCCATCCGCGGTGTCTTGAACGCCCTGCGGCCGGCTGTTGTCGCGCTCATTGGCAACGCCGGCATCGGTATTGTCCTGCTGGCCCTTTGGAATCAGGAAAAGCCGCCGGTGCATCTGGCGGATACGGACTTGCTCGGGCTTTTCATCCTCCTCGTATCCCTCTTCCTGATCCGGCATCAGTTCGGGACCATCCGCACCCTTGCCCTGTCGGGCGTCCTGGGGCTGGTACTGTACCTTGCCTTCGGGGTGGTGGTATAAAGACCACCAGGCCAGTGCGATAAAAACAATAAAACAACAACGGGACCCTCCTTCAGGAGAGCCCCGTCTTTGTTTCTCTTTGCAGGCAGGAGAAGGTCAGAATTTCCTGCGTCGGCTGTGGTGGTCGATCTTGACCCACAAGGTCTGCCGTTTAAACAGGGACAGCAGGGAGATGTAGGACAAGAGGGAATAAAAGAGCGGCATGGTTACGATGCCCTTCCAGAGTTTACGGGCCGGCCAGCCCGACAGACGGGCCGCAATCCAGCCTGTGACGATGGTGGCTGCGTAGCCTGCCACCGTGGGCACGAAAAAGAGCAGGTACTGACCGTCCCGAATCATGGTATAGGCGTTGAACGCGAAGGCAACGGCTGTGAGGCCGAAGACGCCGGTCAGGTAGACACCGGCCATGATGTCGAAAAGGCGCCAGGAAGGCCGGGCTGCAAAAGCGGTGACCCAGTCCCGAAAGTAGTGCTGGCAGACCTGATTCCCGCCCGTGCACCAGCGGCGCAGCTGGGACCACATGACGGAAAAACGCGTGGGCTGTTCGTCATAGAAGAATGCACTGTCCAGGTAAACGACGCGATGTCCCGCCAGATTTTGCTGGAACGTAAACTCGATATCTTCCGAAACGCTGTGGGAATGCCAGCCGTCACGACGGAGCAGGTTCGTGCGGAAAGCGAACCCAGTTCCGGAAACCATGGCAGACAAGCCCAGTTCATACCGGGGCAGGTTGTACAAGGAGTTCAACATGGCCCAGTAGAGCGTGTACCACTGGCTGATGAGGGAATCGTACGGATTGGAAGCCTGGCGGCGTCCTGTCACGATAGCTGCTCCGGCAGCGAAGGCCTGGTTCATGCGTGCCAGAAATCCGGGGCCGATCTGGTTGTCCGCGTCAAAGAGGACGATGGCGTCAAAGTGCTCATCCAGGGCAAGCAGGCGCGGCATGAAGTCGTTCAAGACCTTGCCCTTGCTGCTGCGCTCCCCTTCCGTGTGCTCCCACACCGTAACGCCGGCAAAGCTCCGGGCCAGGGCGACCGTGCCGTCTGTGCAGTGATCGGCAAAAACGAAGACCTTCCGGAGGGCAGCAGGATAGTGTTGTCCTGCCAGGTCTTGCAGGATGTGCCCAAGCACCTGTTCCTCGTTGTGGGCGCAAATCAAGATGGCAAACCGGCAGGGATGGGCATCTGCATCGGAGCGGACGAGGCGCTCCTCTGCCGCTTCTTCGACGATGTCCGGCGGTGCTGCCGGTTCCTGGTCGGAAAAAGGACCCGGTGTAACGCGCTCCGGATGGCGCGCTTTCCAGCGCCGGCAGAGGCGGCGCAAAAGTCCGGCGCCGCAGACGACAATGCACCAGATGATAAAAGACGAAAAAAGAAGTTGGATAGTCCACATAATTTCACAGATTGGATTTGCTGCAGACAGGCGAATTCAGGAAACGGCCATGCTGCAGGTTCATCGGAATGAATTGGAAATAGTTTTCTCCACATTAGTGCTGTTGTAGTGTAGTTTGAGTATACTACAGGTCCGGAGGAAAGGAAAGGGAAAGAGGGGGGAGAAGGGCATGGGACAAGGAAAGTTTAAGGATAAGAAAAGGTTCAGCACAGAATGGTTTAAGGATAGAAAACTTTTGAAGAAAGGGAAACATTTCATTGACAAAGGAAGCGTTCTGTGGTAACCTATTCCAGTAACAAAGCAGAAGCCATCCGCTTCTCACCTTGCGGCCTCGCTCGACAGGGTTGAATCATGCAGATTTTTTGACGCGGGTGGGTCATCCATCCGCGTTTTTTCATGTGCCTGTTTTGTTACAGGAGTTGACCGGCCGGCCTGGCAAGTGCCTGGTCCGGACCCGCAGGAATTTGGAGGTGAACCGCTATTAGCAGAGGAGACTTACGCATCAATGACGATATCCGTGTGAGAGAAGTCCGCGTCATCGACGAGAACGGGCAGCAGCTTGGCATCATGGCCACGCGCGACGCCGTCCGCATCGCCGAGGAACACCACCTGGATCTGGTGGAAATCTCTCCGCAGGCCCGCCCGCCTGTGTGCAAGATATTGGATTATGGCAAATATCGTTACGAGCAGCAGAAACGGGAAAAAGAAGCCCGGAAGAAACAGAAAGTCTTTGAAATCAAAGAAGTCAAGCTGCGCCCCGGTATTGAAGACCATGACTTTGACGTGAAGTTCAAGAATGCAGTCCGCTTCCTGGCTGACGGCAACAAGGTCAAGGTAACGATCATGTTCCGTGGCCGTGAGATGAGCCATCCGGAATTGGGAGAAGTGCTGCTCAACAAGATGGCCGCCCAGCTCGGTGATACGGCTGTAGTGGAGAAGAAACCCAAGATTGAGGGCCGCAACATGACCATGGTCGTTGCGCCCAAACAAAAATAAGCCAAGCAAGAAAGAACTTGAGGAGGAATTGACAATGCCTAAGATGAAAACCCGCAGAAGCGCTGCCAAACGCTTTAAAGTAACCGGTACCGGAGAATTCAAACGTGGCCATGCATTCCGCAGTCACATTCTGGAACATAAATCCCCGACCCGTAAGAGAAACCTGCGCAAGGCTGCGTTGGTCCACAAGACCGATCATGAGCATGTCAGCAAGATGTTACCTTACGCATAAGACTTACGAGTACAATAGAGAGGAGATTTAAAAGATGACTAGAATTAAAGTTGGCGTTACTGCGCATCGCCGTCATAAACATATTTTGAAACTGGCCAAGGGCTATCGCGGAGCAAAACATCTGCAGTTCAAGAAGGCCAATGAGACCGTCATGAAGGGCCTCATGTACGCCCGTCGGGACCGCCGCGCCAAGAAACGCGAGTTCCGCAACCTGTGGATTGCCCGTATCAATGCAGCCACCCGTGCCAACGGCCTGTCTTACAGCCGCTTCATCAACGGCCTGTCCAAAGCCGGCATCGAGCTGAACCGCAAAGTGCTGGCCGACATGGCTGTCAACGACGCAGCTGCGTTCGCAAAACTGGTGGAAACCGCCAAGGCTTCCCTGTAATCCAGGTAAGATTGCCACGAATGAACCCGGACCTATCGTTCGGGTTCTTTTTGTATCCTGCCATCACGGCAGGCGGGAGGAGTCATGGAATCCATTACGAGTGTGAACAATCCTCAGGTCAAGGCTGCGGCCTGCCTGAAAACGAAGAAGCATCGGGCCGAAGCCGGGGCCTTTCTGGCCGAGGGGCTGCGTTCTGTCCGCGAGGCCATTGCCTACGGCCAGGTCCGGTCCCTCTTTGTGACCGATACGGAGGCAGACCGGCTCGGCGAATGGCTGGACAAGGCCCTTTCCCAGGGAGCTTCGCTGTACCGTGTTGACGACAAAGTGATGGCAAAGCTGAGCGACACTAAAACGCCCCAGGGCATCGTTGCCGTCGTGTCTCTGCCATCCCCGTCCCTGGAGGCGCTGGCACCCGGCCCCGAAGAGGCAGATGCGCCTGTCGTCATTCTGGACCGTGTGCAGGATCCGGGCAATCTGGGCACCATCATCCGCACGGCTGATGCCGCCGGTGTCCGGGCCCTGCTGCTTCTGGAAGGCTGTGCTGACGCCTATGCGCCCAAAGTGGTGAGGGCCTCTATGGGATCGCTCTTCCACGTGCCGGTCCTTTCGGACCTGGCTCCGGAGGATGTCCTGTCCTGGTGCTCCCGCCAAGGGTACCGGACAGTGGCCACGTGCCTGGACGGGGCACGGGATCTGTACCGGACGACATTGCCGGGGCGCCTTGCCTTTTTGCTGGGCAACGAGGCCAATGGCGTGGCGCCGGCCCTGCAGCAGGCGGCCGACGAACGGGTCTACATTCCCATGGCAGGCAAGGCGGAATCCATGAACGTCGCCATGGCTGCCGGCGTCCTGTTGTTTGAAGCGTTCCGGCGCCGCCGCTACGGCCAAGTTTAAGGGAGCCGTTGAACCGGATGCAGAAGCACGGATCATACGAATGATTCTGCAATAAATGAAACAAAATAACTGTCCTTTCCAGCTCTTTTTGGCATTTCAACCAGAATGTTTGACAATCCCGTTCGGTTCCTGCTACACTGACCTCATAAGCAGAATAACTTCATATTGCGAATGAACGACTCGGGAGAGCTGCTTTGCCGCAGCACCGAAGGGGAAATCGCGAAAACTCTCAGGTGATGGGACCGGGTCGGGACGAAACTCTGGATATTTCCGCAACCGGCGGAACGGCCGGCTGATTTCTGTAAACAGAGGCGGGGAAAACAATCGTTTTCCTCGCCTTTTTTGTTTAATAGCTGTATTTGTTTTATGAAAGGCTGTTTTGCTTTAGGAGGGGATTCAACATGGGAAAAAAGACACCACTGTATGACGTCTACGCCCGGTACAACGGCAAAATTGTACCCTTCGGCGGCTATTTGCTACCGGTGCAGTTCAAGGGTGTCATAGAGGAACACATGGCGGTCCGCACAGCCGTCGGCCTCTTTGACGTATCCCACATGGGCGAAATCACGTGCCGGGGCAAAGACGCACTGAACTTCCTGAATTACATCCTGACCAATGACTACACGTCCCTGAAAGACGGGTCTGCCCGCTATAGCCCTATGTGCAACGAACGAGGCGGCGTTGTGGACGATCTCATTGTCTACAAGCTGGCGGACGGTGACTATCTGATTGTGGTCAACGCGGCGACGAAAGACAAGGACTATGCCTGGATGCGGTCCCATGTCCGCGGGGACTGCCGGCTGGAAGACGTGTCGGATCAGTACGTTCAGCTTGCACTGCAGGGGCCGAAAGCCGAAGCAGTATTGCGGGAACTGCTTCCGGACGAAGCAATCCCCCGGAAAAGTTATACAGCCCGGTTTCACGTAGATCTGCAGGGAACGGAGGTCATCCTGTCTCGAACGGGATACACCGGGGAAGACGGTTTTGAACTCTATTTTGCTGTTCCCGATGCGGAGAAAATCTGGTGTCTCCTCCTGGAGACAGGCCGTTCTTACGGAATTCTGCCGTGCGGTCTTGGAGCGCGGGATACATTGCGCCTGGAGGCGGGCATGCCTTTGTACGGCCACGAAATGACCGAAGACATCACGCCGTTGGAAGCAGGCCTGGGGCGCTTTGTGAAGCTGGAGAAGGAAAATTTTGTGGGCAAGGAAGCCCTTGTGGCCGCCGGGGAACCGCAACGGGTGCATGTAGGCCTGAAGGTAACGGGCCGTGGCATCGTACGGGAAAACATGGATCTTTACTCCCACGGGACGGTCGTGGGCCGCACGACGTCAGGAACCTATTGCCCCTTCGTGAAACGTCCCATCGCCATGGCGCTGGTGGAGTGCGCCTGCGCCGCCGTGGGAACACCCTTGGAAGCAGACGTCCGGGGACGTCGTGTCGCCGTCGAAGTAGAAGGTCTGCCTTTTTACACGAGAAAAAAATGAAGTTGTACAAAACATCGACGCCGGCAGGGGGCGGCAGGTATCTGGACAACCGAAATAAGTGAGATAGTGAGGAGGAATTGTCATGGCATTTGCAACGGATCGAAAGTACACGAAATCGCACGAGTGGATTAAAATGGACGGCGAAACAGCTATCATTGGTATTACCAGCTATGCTCAGGAACAGCTCGGAGCCCTGGTCTTCGTCAATCTGCCGATGGAGGGGGATGCTGTCACCGCCGGAGAAGCGCTGGGAGATGTGGAATCCGTCAAGGCCGTGTCCGATATTATCAGCCCCGTGACGGGAACTGTGGCAGCGGTCAATGAGAGCCTGCTGGATCATCCGGAATTGGTCAATGAGGAACCCGATCAGGCGTGGTTTGTCAAAGTCGGCAATATCACCGATACGGAAGAACTGCTCGACGCGGCGGCTTATGAAGCGTTTGTGGAAGAGGAAAAGGCAAAGGAGCTGTAACTATGGGATCGTATATTCCGAACACCCGCGCTGAGCGGGAAGAAATGCTCCGGGATGCGGGGTACGGCAGTTTCGCAGAACTCTACGCTGATGTGCCGTCCCAGGTCCTGCTGCCGGACGGAGTGGATCTTCCGGCCGGAAAGAGTGAACTTGAGGTCCGGAAGGAACTGCACCGCCTGGCCGGGCGCAACAAAATCTACGGCACCATATTCCGCGGTGCCGGAGCATACAACCACTACATTCCGGCTATTGTGAAGAGCGTAGCCTCGAAAGAAGAATTCGTTACGGCTTACACGCCATACCAGCCGGAAATCAGTCAAGGCGTACTGCAATCAATTTTCGAGTTCCAGACCCTTATTTGCGAACTGACAGGAATGGATGTGGCCAACGCGTCCGTCTACGACGGAGCGACGGCGGCTGCGGAGGCGGCAACCATGTGTGCCGACCGCAAACGGACGCGGGTGGTGCTGTCAGAGACTATGGATCCTCAGATACTGACTGTCGTGCGGACGTATTGCTATGGCAGCGGCCGTCCGGTGACGGTCGTGCCTGCAAAAGACGGCCGGACGGACATGGATTCCCTGGCACAGGTGCTGTCGGACGATGCAGCCTGCTTCCTTCTGCAGCAGCCGAACTATTTCGGCCTTGTGGAAGATGCAGTGACTCTCGGCAGCATCGCCCACGGCGCCGGCGCCAAGTTTGTTATGGACTGCAATCCCATCTCCCTGGCTCTGCTGGCTTCACCTGGTGAGTGCAATGCGGACGTGGCCGTCGGGGAAGGGCAGCCGCTGGGTCTGCCGCTGTCCTTCGGCGGATCCTATGTGGGATTCATGGCAGCGACGAAAGCGATGATGCGCAAGCTTCCGGGTCGTATCGTCGGACAGACTCACGATGCGGAGGGCCGGCGTGCATTCGTCCTGACCATGCAGGCCCGGGAGCAGCACATCCGTCGGGAAAAGGCGTCGTCCAACATCTGCACGAATCAATCCCTGTGCACTCTCATGGTGGCGGCGTACCTGAGTGCCATGGGACCTGGCGGCCTGCGGGAGGTAGCCGGCCAGTGTACGGCCAAAGCTCATTATTTCCAAAAGGAACTGGAACGGGCTGGTCTGGCACGGAAATATGCTGGTGAGTTTTTCCATGAATTCGTTACGAAGGGCGGCAATGCCGGAAAAATTCTGGCGGCCCTGGACGCCGAAGACATCCTGGGTGGTCTGCCACTGGCAGAAGATGAGATTTTGTGGTGCTGCACAGAGCTGTGCACACGGGAAGATATGGACAGGGCTGCAGCAATTGTCCGCGCTGCACAAGGAGGTGGCTGCTGATGAAACTGGTCTTTGAGTTATCTCACCCAGGGCGGCATTTGTCTTTGCTGCCGCCGTGCGATGTTCCGGCCTATACGCTGCAGGCTGCTCCCCGGAAGGCACCATTGCGGCTGCCGGAACTTTCGGAAACGGCCATCAGCCGGCACTATACGGAATTGGCCGACCAGACAACGGGCGTCAATAACGGCTTCTATCCCCTTGGCTCCTGCACCATGAAGTACAACCCTAAAATTAATGAGGAAGTGGCTGCCTTGCCGGGATTCACGGATCTGCATCCCTTGCAGCCGCCGGAGACGGTGCCGGGCGCGATGGAGCTTATGCTGACCCTGAAGGAAAATCTCTGTGCTGTCACGGGCATGGATGACATGACACTCCAGCCCTCCGCCGGTGCCCACGGCGAGTTTACGGGGCTGCTCCTGATCAAGGCCTGGCATGAATCGCGGGGAGAGACGGCACGGACGAAGATTCTCGTCCCTGATTCGGCCCATGGCACGAATCCTGCGTCGGCTCATATGGCAGGATATGACGTGGTCAATATCCATTCCAACGCCGATGGAGGCATAGACCTGGATGCCCTTCGTGCGGCCTGTGGTCCTGATACGGCGGGCCTTATGCTCACGAATCCGAACACAGTCGGCCTGTTTGACCCGAACATCCTGGAAATTACGAAGATTGTCCACGACGCAGGCGGTCTGTGCTATTACGATGGCGCCAATCTGAATGCGATTGCGGGCATTGTGCGGCCTGGTGATATGGGCTTCGACTGCATGCATTTGAATCTGCACAAGACGTTTTCCGCGCCGCATGGTGGCGGCGGCCCTGGTGCGGGCCCCGTGGGCTGCAAGAAATTTTTGCGTTCCTTCCTGCCGGCGCCGGTCGTGGAGGGCGGCTCCGAGGGAGCACACTTCTCCGTGCCGGAACATTCTATCGGCGCCGTGCGGTCCTTCTACGGTAATTTTCTTGTCCTCGTCCGGGCCTTTGCTTATGTGCTGGAGCTGGGGCGGGAAGGCATTCGCGACGCATCGGAAGCGGCGGTCCTCAATGCGAACTATATGCGCGTCAAACTGGCAAAGCGTTACAAGATGGCCTATGACCACACGTGCATGCACGAGTTCGTGATGACCATGGAACACGAAAAACACACTCTTGGTGTCACGGCCATGGACATTGCCAAAGGGCTTCTGGACTACGGCATCCACCCGCCGACCATGTATTTCCCTCTCATTGTGCATGAAGCACTCATGCTGGAGCCAACGGAGACAGAGAGCCGTGAAACCTTGGACCGTTGCATCAACGTCCTCAACGAACTTCACGAAATGGCGGAAAAGGACAGTGCCAAGCTGCATGGTGCTCCTTACACGACTCCCGTTGGACGGCCGGACGAAGTGCTGGCAGCACGGCACCTGGTTTTGAAGTACGATTTCGAGGGAGAAAATCCATGACCGGGCCGCGTTTTTTGGAGAGCCGGAGCCACAATCCATACTGGAATCTGGCCACAGAACGTGTCCTGACGGAACAGGCCGAACCCGGTGCTCCGGCACTCTTTTTATGGAGAAATGTGGATACGGTCGTCATCGGTCTCCATCAAGACAGCAGAGCTGAGTGCAAGGTAGATCGCATGCGGGACGAAGGCATTTTCCTCATGCGGCGCTTTTCCGGCGGAGGGGCTGTCTGGCATGATTTGGGAAACGTGAATTTTTCCTTCTGCTGTCATGACAGCGATTATAATGTGGACCGTCAGACGGAAGTGGTTCTCCGGGCCTGCCGCAAAGTCGGCATTGATGCTGTCCGCACGGGACGGAATGACTTGGAGACCAAGGGATGTAAATTTTCCGGTAACGCCTATTACCAGGTCCCTGGCGGGCATTGCCAGCACGGCACTCTGCTGGTCCACTGTGACATGGGACGCCTGGGAGAATATTTGACAGTGCCGCCGGAAAAGTTGAAGAAACATGCCGTGGCGTCCGTCCGGTCCCGCGTCGTAAACCTGGCAGACATTGCTCCTGGCATCACCATCCCGCAGCTCTGCTCGGCGTTAAAAGAGTCTTTCGAAGAAGAATATGGCCCGGCGAATACCGGCACCCTGCCGAATCTGGAACGAGTCGAGTCCTACGCGGACCTGCTTCGGTCTGACAACTGGATCTACGGGCGCCGTATGCCGGTGTCCAAGACTTGGAAAGGAAGCTTTCCCTGGGGCCGCATGGAACTGCAGGTTGTGGTCCGGCAAGGGATGATCCGCGATGCCCGCGTTATTACGGATATGTTGGACAGCAGTTTCCCGGACGACTTCGCCCGTGCTCTTCTGGGTGTGCCCTGTCTTCCGGAATGGTTGGTGAAAGCCGCCCGGAAGGCAGGCGGTGACGATATCGCCAAAGATATAGCCGGTCTGGTCTCTACGGCGGACTGATCAGGAAAGGAGATTTTTATGGAACACTATCAGATTGCTGTCATCGGCGGCGGACCCGGTGGCCTGAGCGCTGTCGGAGAAGCCCTGCGCCAGGGCCGTTCTGTTGTTCTGGTAGAAGACAAGTTGATTGGGGGCACATGCCTTAACCAGGGCTGCATTCCGACGAAATCCCTGCTGCACAGTCTTGCCGCGGGGCTGGATACGGTGGCGGCCAAGGACAAGGCCGACCGCATCGTGTCGATGCTCCGTACGGGCGCTGAAGGAAACCTCGCCCGGGCAAAAGTACCCGTTATCCGTGCCCGTGGCTCCGTGCCGGAACCAGGAACAGTCGTGTGTTCCGATGGCACGCGCTTTACGGCAGATCATATTATCCTGGCCACCGGGTCCCAGCCGTCCAGACCGCCCATTCCCGGAATGGAGATGACGCTGGCGGTGGACTCCAATCGCTTTCTGGCGGACTTTGCCACCCTGCCTGCAGAAGTGATTGTCATCGGCGGCGGTGCCATTGGCCTTGAATTTGCGACAGCCTGCGTCAAAGCGGGTCGCAAAGTGACCGTCCTGGAGGCAATGCCCCGAATCCTCGGGAACATGGACCGTGAAATCTCCAGAAGTGTGGCTTTGAATCTGCGCCGCCAGGGCGTGGTCTGCCATGAAGGAGCGGCAGTGCAGCGTATTGACGAAAAGGCTGGCAAGGCTGTTGTTACCTATCTGGAAAATGGGAAGGAGGCCCAGTGCAGAGGGGATCTGGTCCTCGTCGCCACAGGCCGGCGGGCTGTGTTGCCGGAGCTGGGCTTCGCGCTGGAACTCGAGCGGGGTGCCGTTGTGACCGACAAAGCGTGCCGCAGCAGTGTGCCTGGCATTTATTCCATCGGTGACTGTGCTACGGGCGTGCAGCTGGCTCATAAAGCCATGGCTGAAGGTTCCGAGTGCGTTCGTGCCATTTGCGGCCTCCAGCCCTTGAAAGAGTTGTCTCTGGTGCCAGCCTGCGTCTTTACAACCCCCGAAGTGGCTGCCGTCGGCCTCGACGCGGACGCGGCCCGTCAGCAAGGCAAGGACGTTGTTGTGAAAAAAGCGCCCCTGACTACTAACGCGCGCACTCTCATGTCCGGTTCGGGCAGGGGTCTCCTCAAAGTTACGGCCGACGCCGAAAATGGCCGGATACTGGGCGCGCAGATTTTGTGTGACCGCGCGTCCGACATGATTGACGAATTTACGCTGGCCATTGCCAATGGGCTCACGCTGCGTGATATGAACCGTGTCATCCGTCCGCATCCGTCCTATGTGGAAGCATTGAACGATCTCTTCTCGTAAAGGTTTTTGTTCCGCTGTTCTGCTTGTTCTTTCCCATAAAGAATGATATAATATCTAAGTTAATTGAATACGCCCCTGAAACAACAACAAACAGTGTGAAGAACGGGAGAGTAACGGGGAAAGCGCTTGCAGAGAGCCTGCAGATGGTGAAAGCAGGCAGTGCGGCAGCCGTGAAGTTCACCCGGGAGCATTTCGGCTGAACCAGCAGTAGGTCGGACGTTGCGCCGCGTTAAGGCAGAAGAGAACAAATTAGGGTGGTACCGCGGAATCAGACTTTCGCCCCTTGCACAGGGGCGGAAGTTTTTTCATTTCTAGGAGGTAATGTCATGGGCATGAAAGACATGCTGCTGGAACTTCGCGACAAAGCGATGCAGGATTTGGGACAAGCCGTTGATACCCAGCAGTTGCAGGAACTGAAAGTCAAGTATCTGGGCCGCAAAGGGCCGATGACGGAAATTTTGCGCGGCATGGGAAAAGTGCCGGCGGAAGAACGGCCTAAGATCGGCGAAGTTGTCAATCAGGTGAAACAGGTCCTGGAACAGACGATCAAAGACCGGGCGGAAATCCTGAAGGAAGAAGCCCTGAAGGCGAAGCTGGCCAATGAAAAGGTGGATATTACACTGCCGGGACGCAAACCAGGCTTAGGGCATCTCCATCCTCTGACGCTCACGGCCCGGGAAATCAAACGGATTTTCCTGCATATGGGCTTCGACGTCGTGGAAGGACCGGAAATCGACAACGATTACTATAACTTTGAAGCACTGAACCTGCCCAAGGACCATCCGGCCCGCGATATGCAGGATACGTTCTACATTACGGACAATTACCTGCTGCGCACCCAGACATCAGGTGTCCAGGCACGGGTCATGCAGGCTCATGAGCCAAATACGCCGATCCGCATGATCTCGCCGGGCGCGGTGTACCGCAACGACTACGATGCGACCCATTCGCCTATGTTCCATCAGGTCGAAGGGCTGGTTGTAGACCGCAATATCAGCCTGGCCGATTTGAAGGGCACGCTGGAACTGTTCTGCCGCGAAATGTTCGGAGACGATGTCAAGATTCGTCTGCGCCCGAGTTATTTCCCCTTCACGGAACCTTCCTGCGAAGTCGATATTTCCTGTGTCATGTGCGGCGGCAAAGGATGCAACGTCTGCAAACATTCGGGGTGGCTGGAAATCCTCGGTGCCGGCGAAGTACATCCCAACGTTCTCCGCATGAGCGGCTACGATCCTTCTGTCATGAACGGCTACGCGTTCGGCATGGGCATTGAACGCATCGCCATGCTGAAATACGGCATTGACGACCTGCGCCTGTTCTTTGAAAACGACTTACGGTTTATCCGTCAGTTCAGATAAGGGGGATTGGACAAATGTTAGTTTCGATTGAATGGTTGAAAAAATATGTCAAATTCGACATCACTCCCGAAGAACTGGCAGATAAACTGACCCGTGTGGGACTTGAAGTCGAAGAGGTCAAACATCAGGGCGAGGGCATTTCCGGCGTCGTAACGGGGAAGGTCATGTCCATTGAACGGAACCCGAAATCGGACCATCTGTGGGTGTGCCAGCTCGATTACGGTACGGGCGAACTCGTCCAGATTCAGACGGGCGCCCAGAACGTCAAGCTGCACGACATGGTTCCGGTGGCGACGGTCGGTGCGACCCTGCCGAACGGCATGAAACTGAAGCCGGTCAAGATGGCCGGGCTGGATTCTCATGGCATGCTCTGCAGCGCCGGTGAACTGGGCATCGACTCCAAACTGCTGCTGCCGGAACAGCGTGAAGGCATTCTCATCCTGGCGCCGGATACGCCCATCGGCAAAGATATCCGCCAGGTCCTGGGCCTGAACGACACGGTCCTTGACATCGATCTGACGGCCAACAAACAGGACTGCTTCTGCATGACCGGCATTGCACGTGAAGCTGCTGCCGTGCTGGGCGAAAAGATGTCACTGCCTGATATGTCCGTCAAGGAAAACGACGGCCGCCGGATTGAGGACATGATGAAGAATGAAATCCAGGTCCCCGAATTGTGCAGCCGCTTTGCGAATCGCATCATCACGGACATCAAGATCATGCCGTCGCCGGCATGGATGCAGAATGAACTGCGCGCCGTTGGCATCCGTCCCATCAGCAACGTCGTCGACGTGACAAACTATGTCATGATGGAATTAGGGCAGCCGATGCACGCGTACGACTACGACACCCTGAAGGACCACACCCTGATTGTACGTCAGGCACACGCCGGCGAGAAACTGACAACGTTGGACGGCAAAGTCCGCGATTTGACACCGGACATGGTGGTCATTGCCGACACGGAAAAAGCCGTGGGCCTGGGCGGTGTCATGGGCGGTCTGCAAACGGAAGTAACAGACAAGACACATACTGTCATCCTTGAAGCTGCGACTTTCAATGGCCCGTCTATCCGTCATACCTCGAAAGCGCTGGGGCTGCGTAGCGAAGCTTCCATGCGTTTTGAACGCGGTGTCGATACGGAACATACTTGGTACGCCCTCGACCGGGCTGTTCATTTGTTGGAAGAAATGGGCGCCTGCAAGAGCGTGCAGGGCATCTGTGAATCGTATCCTGTGCCCTTTGTACCGACGGTCCTGATGATTTCGCCGGACGCCATGAATACGCGGATCGGTGTGAAGATTTCCGTAGAAGAAATGACGGACATCTTACAGAAACTGGAATTCGGCGTCGAGCTGCAGGCCGACGGGAACCTGAAGGTCACTGTGCCGTCCTGGCGCAGTGATGTAACGTGTGATGCCGACATTTCGGAAGAAATCGCACGGATGCATTCCTACGACAAGATCGAATCGCATTATCCGCTGCTGGCGATGCGGCAGGGAAAAGAAGACCCCATGGAACGGGGCAAGGACGAAGTACAGGATTATCTGGCTTCGGCCGGGCTGGACGAGGTGCAGAATTATACCTTCATCCATCCGTCCTTTGCGGATAAATTGCTTCTGCCGGACGGAGACAGCCGGCGCCGGACCATCCGTATCCTGAACCCGATCAGCGAGGAGTTCAGCACGATGCGGACGACGATGCTGCCGGGACTGCTGGCAACGGCTGCGTACAATCTGGCACGTCAGGCGGAAAGTGTCAAGATTTTTGAAACGGGCCGCGTGTACCTGCCCAAAGCCCTGCCGTTGACGGAACACCCGGAAGAGCAGCAGCGCGTCGGTGCGGTTATGACGGGCCGCCGGGAAGAACTGAACTGGACGTCGGGCAAGGAGTCCGTTGATTTTTACGACATGAAGGGTGTCGTGGAAGGACTGTTCGAAAAGATGCACCTGACGGGCTATACGCTTGCTCCGGCAGACGAACCGTATCTCCATCCCGGCAAGAGCTGCTCCATCCAGTGGAAGGGACGTACTATCGGGACCTTCGGCTGCCTCCATCCGACGGTGGCGGCTAACTGGAATGTGGGGGAAGAGACCTACGTGCTGGAAATGGAACTGCAGCCTCTGGTGGAAGCAGCTGCTGTCGTTCCGCAGTATACGAAACTGGCCAAGTTCCCCGGCACGAGCCGTGATATTGCGGTTGTCGTTCCGGTCTCCGTTTCCATGGAAGAGCTGGAACAGGTGATCCGCGCCCATGCGGGCGAACTTCTACAGGATGTCCGCGTCTTTGACGTATACACGGGCAAGCAGGTTGGCGAAGGCAATAAATCCGTCGCCTTCAACCTGACGTTCCGCGCCGAGGACCGCACTTTGAAGGACGCCGAAATCGACTCGATCATGAAGACTGTCGTCGAGAACGTCCAGAATACTTACCAGGCGGAGCTGCGCAAGTAAGCGGACGGTTGAACCCACCTGGAAAGCCGGGTACAGAGTAACTAGTAAACACAGAAAGCAACATATTATGAAAATCATTGATGCACATATGCATTATTGCAAAGCCGAGGGCTTCGACGAGCTGGCGAAGCTCTCCGGCGGCAAAAACACACGTGAATTCTGGCAAAAGACTTGTGAAGAAAATCACGTCGTCTTTTCGGTCGCCATGGGAAACAGCTACGTGTCGCCGTCTCGTTTCGGCGGCGTCACGCCCCGCCTGATCGACCTGGGTTCCCGGGGAGAACCGTTCTCGTGCGAACCCTACAACCAGGCACCGAACGTCGGCTACTGCCTCGGTGTCCAGAGCGAAGATATTACAAAGGAAAATGCGGAAAAGACTGCCCAGGAGTTCGAATGGTACCTGCAGCACGATCCGCACTGCCTGGGTATCAAGTTCTACATGGGATATCAGAACGTCTACCTGTATGATGAACGGCATGAGCCGCTGTTCGAGCTGGCCGAGGCTTATCATGTGCCTGTGGCCATGCATTCCGGCGAAACGGCAAACCACCATGGCCGGCTGCGGTATGCCCATCCCCTGACGGTCGACGAAGCCGCCGGAAAACATCCCGGGGTGAAGTTTGTCATCTGCCATGTGGGCAATCCCTGGATTCCGGACGCCATTGAAGTGGCGGCCAAGAACGAGAATGTCTACATTGATTTTTCCGGCCTTTGGGAATACCATCTCACGCCGGAACGGGAAGAGCAGCTGGCAGCGTTCGAGCAGTACATCCGTATGTGGCTGACCTATCAGGGAATCTGGGACCGGATCCTCTACGGCAGCGACTGGCCTCTCATCAACATTGCGGATAATATCCGTAATCTGGGCAAAATCGTGCCGGAGAAATATTGGCCGCAATTTTACTATGAAAACGCTCTGCGCGTATACGGGCGTATTGGAGATTTGTTGAAATGAAGCGTTCCTTTGCGGCGCCCATCCTCTTGCTGGTGGGCGCTTGTCTTTTCTTTCTGACTGGCTGGGCTTTTACCCTGTACGGTGGCCTGCTCCTGACAGCGGCCGGCCTGGGAGAGTGTTCCCTGGCGGCCGTCCAGGTCTGGCGCCGCGCTGCACAAGCCGAGGGGAAAGGGTTTCGGGCTGCCCTGGCCCTGCAGGAGACAGGCTATATTTTGACGGCTTCCGGCCTGGGATGCGTTCTGCTGCAGTATCAGAACGCAGCTTTGCCGTTCATCTGCTTTTCCGCGGCAGCCTTGTTTCTCGCCGACCTGGTACTGTCTCTGGTCGGCCTCATCCTTGCGACGTCGAAGGGCGGCCACCGCCTGGCTCTGCTCTGTGTGGCCGATGTACCGTTGACCCTGGGCTTTGCCGCGCTGTGGCAGCTGACACAGGGCGCCCTGAGCCTGCCCATGGCAGAGGCGGCCTCGTGGTCTAAAGCGGTCCTGGCGGTCATCTTTGCCACTTTGGGCCTGACGTATGGCCTCCGGCTTGGTGCCTGTGGATTGTATTACCATGCAGCCTGCCGGGCGGCAAAAACAGAAGCTGTCGAGGGACCGTTCAGCCTGGATCCGAGGGCTTCCTTCCACCTCGCGGAGGCTGTTGCCCCGCTGTTTTTGTTTCTGCTGGGGTTGTTTCCCTTTTTACTGGTGTCGCAGGCGGAAAGATTGCTTCTCAGCGTGCGCCTGCCGTTTCCTGTGGGAGACTACATCGGCCTGATCTGGGGCGGAGCAGGGCGCTATGCTATTTACAGCCCGATCATTCTGGCGGTGCTCTTTTTCACCCTCCTGGCGATTGTGGACGGCATTTCGGGACGCCGCCCGTCGGAAAGGAGGGAGGACGCATGAGATTTCTGATGATCAACATCGGCGTGGGGCTTTGCCAGGCACTGGCCCTGACACTGGCTGCCCCCCTGCTGCTGGGTATTGTCTATCGACTTGCCGGCCTGGCCCGCCGGGACCCGGTACCGGGCGTCTTCTTTCTGTACGAGAAACTCGGTGCCGCACGGTTCCACGGACTGTCCCTGGGCGTGACGGCTCCTTTCGTATGCGTCTTTCTGGCCGCATCGATGGTGCCGGGATTCCTCGGTGCGAAAATTACCTTCGGGGACTTTGTGCTGCTGGTGGGTCTACTGGCGGCAGCGTCTCTTCTGTCCCTCCTGTACAACGACGGCGAGAAACGGCCTCATTCCGGCGTCTCTCCGTCAAATGCTTCCGGCGCAGAGACGGATTCGTATAGTGGCGCTGCGTGGAAGAGGGCCTGCTGCGAGATGCCTCTCCTCGCGTCGGCGTTGTTCCTTGCCGTGGCCAGCAGGGGCTTCCATACGATGTCGACCATGCTGCCTGACGTCTCTTTTTCGTTCCACGGTACGTGGTTTACGGGCTGGACGCAGTTGGCGGCCCTGGGCTTTTTCTGCCTGGTCGTGGTGGCTGGAGAGGGCTGCCGGCGCTTTTTCGAGAGCAGGGACGGCGCTTTGCTGCCTTTTTGGGGTGCGCTGGCGCAGGTTCTGCAGGTTCTTGTCGTACTCATGCTCTTCGCGGAACTTTTCTTCCCTCTGCCGATTCCGTCGGGGCCCCGCGCTTTGGCGGCAGCCCTGCTTCTGGCGATTGTACTGGCCGTCGTGGAACGGTTCCGTTTGTTCTATCGCCGTGCCTTTCTGGCAGCGGCGTCCGTTCTGCTGTTTCTGTCGATTTTAGCGCAATAAGGGAGAACGTCCATGGAATATCTTCTGCTGTTGTGGATTGTGGCAATCCTGCTGATGACACGTGCTGTCACGCCGAAAGCCATGCTCTATGCCTACGGATTCCAGGCTCTTTGCCTGTTCTGGAATGCTGTGTTGTTCCGGGCGTCCGGCGGAGTGCAAACTCTGCAGGTCCTGCCCTGGATGGCGGTGTTCTTCGTGTTCGTCTGCGTCGCTCCCCTGGCGATATTCTGGGCTCAGTGGACCCGGGAAAAAGAGACCCGCCGCACGGCGGCGTTCCGCCCCAACATGGTCTCTCTTTGTGCCGCCCTTGCGGCTGCCCTCTGCTACGGCATTCTTGACTGGGGGCTTCCGTTTGCCCTGGGCCGGGATTTTCTGGCGTGCAGCGCCGCCCTCGCGGCTGCGGGACTTTGCCTGCTCGTGCGGACCCGCTCCGTCTCGATCCGGCTTGCCGGTTGCTTTTGCCTGGCCGGAGCCTTGTTTGTGGCAGCCCTGATTTTTGGCAAACTCCCTCTGTAATCATGGTATAATAAAAATAGCAACTCGTTGTAAAACGGCGGCGGCCGCCGCGTCAAGAGCCGCTTTCCCGCTGTTCCCAGCTGCGGTTTGGAGGAGAAAGTATGATTACGGACAAACTCAAGGAAGAAACCGTATTCACCCTGATTGATAAATTGCAGTATTTCGATTATGACAAGGTTCTGCGCCGCATTCGCAAAACCATCAAAAAGCCGGGCATTCTTGTGGCTGGTGCGACGGGCGTCGGGAAGTCGAGCCTGATCAACCATCTCTTCGGCATGGAAGTAGCCGCCGAAGGAAGCGGAAAACCCGTGACGGACCACGTGACCCGCTATGAACCGGAACAGCACGATGTGGTCCTTTATGATACACGGGGCTATGAAATCGGCGATAATAAGACCCAGCAGTTCTACAAAGAGGTGATTGGGTTCGTCAAAGAGGCCAATGAATCCAATGATGTGGCACGCCATATCCATTTGGTCTGGTACTGCATTTCCGCCGCCAACAAGCGCGTGACTCCCATGGATCTGGACTTGATTGCGGCCTTGAATGGCCTGAGCAAGGTGTGTGTCGTTCTGACGCAGATTGATGCCGCCACGGTCGTGGAGTTGAAGGAGCTGCGGGAGACCTTGCAGAAAAAGGTGCCGGACCTGCCTGTGTTTACGGTTTCCCTGGATCCCCGCGTTCCGGAGGAGTCTCTGGAATGGGACGGTCTGCTCGACTGGTCCATGGATAACCTGGAAAGCGGGATGGAACTGGCCCTGGCGCAGGCATTGGGGAAGGAAGTGCGCATTAAGCGCATGCAGGCGGATAAACTGGTTCAGCGTTACGTCGTTGCGGCAGCCGGCGCCGTCGTCTGCCCCCTTCCAATGACGGACTCTGCCGTTCTCGTCGCCATCCAGACGACCATGGCGACGCACTTGTTCAATTTCTGGGGTATCAGCCGTGGTACAGATAAGATTAAAGATGTGTTCGTCAACGTGGTCATTGCCAATACGGGACGCGTTTTCTCCCGGTCCCTGCTGAAACTGGTTCCCGGGGCCGGTACCATGGCGTCTGCCGTCATCAACAGTGGTGTGGCTACTTCGTTTACCTACGCTTTTGGCCATGCCATTAACGAACTCTGCTACAAAGCAGCCCTTAAAATGGCTGACGGGGAGAAGGTTGACTTCACCTCCGCCTTTGCGGTAGATATGATTATGCAGCTCGTCGATAAATACATGAAACGGAAATAAGGTGCATACTGCGCCGTATAGGAGGTCTGCCATGCGGAAAAACACTTGGGCCCGGGGTGCGCGGGGAACGCGTGCCATCCAGGCACCGGAGGAGGAACGCCGGACAGTTACACCGGATGTCTTGCGCCGGGGCAATCTGGTACGCAACATCCTCGTCCTGGGGAAAACCGGCACGGGCAAGACGTCCTTGTTGAATTATCTCTACGGGCTGGATCTGCCCGTCGGAGCGGGGTTGCCGCAGACGGGGAAGGGGATTCACGAGAGCACTTTTGTCCGCGAGGGTACGGCATATCATATTTTCGATTCGTGGGGACTGGAAGCGGATTCCCTGCCCGAATGGCGCAAAGAGGTTCTGTCCCTGGTAGGGAAGCGGAATACTTCACCCCACATGGACGAATGGTTTCACGCCGTATATTATTGCTTTTCCGCCAACACGGCCCGGATTGAGGACGTAGAGGTAGACGAGATCATTGTGCCGCTGCTCCGCATGGGCAGCAAAGTCCTGGTTATCCTGACGAACGCCGAACCGGGCTTCCGGAAAGAGGAGAAGATCCAGGGCATGACGACGTACCTGCGGGAGCGGTTGGAACAGGTACTGCCCGGGGCGGGGGATATCCCCATTCTCCCGGTCGTTTCCGTAGCCGGGGAAACCGTGGGCGGCGACCCCGTGACGCGGTCCGGCCGGTCGGAAATCCTGGCGGCAGCGGAATACAGCCTGGCCGAGGACATCCGGCGTCGTCTGCCGGCTATCTACAAGGCAAACGTGCGGCGCAAAATCAAGGCCTGGGCGGAACGGTCCCACCTGTTGATTGCAACGGGACGTATCTCTTTCTTGCTGAACAACAATTCTGCCCGGGAATTGATCGACCTGGTCAACTACGATCTTCTCAATACATTCGGTGCCATCGATGCCGACGGAGACCGCCTCGAGCAGGAAGCGGAGCGGTATCTGGCTGCCGGCGGGAAGGAAAGACTGGACAAGCGGTGGCGTCCGTCGTTCCGCCGCGTGACTTATGTGGGCGGCTACCAGTACAGCCGGGGCCCGGTTTCCACCGCTGTGGATCTGGTGACCGGCCTGTTCCGGTCCGGCAAGGGAATTCGGCAGAACTTGTCCCGCCGCGTCGACCGGACGGCAAAGGATATTCTGGCCAGCCTGGCGCAATAACAGCAAAAAAGATCCCTGAAGCAACGGTTGCTTCAGGGATCTTTTTTTGTCGTAAAGTTTGTTATTTTTTTACTTCTGCCAGCATCGATTTGATGTCGATCTTATTCTTCTGCATGCCATTGGCCAGAAGGAATTCCTGCGTGGCTTCCAGGTCCTTGATGTCTTTGTCCGTAATGGCCGTGGAGAAATCATACCACGGTGCCATCAACTTGACATCGTTCACAGACAGGCCGGTTTCCTTCGCCGTGAACTCGTAGGCTTTCGCCTGCTGTTCTTTCATGAAGCGGAGATTTTCCTGGTGCAGGTCCAGGTAACGGCGGACCGTGTCAGGATGTTCCTTCAGGAATTTGCCGCTGACGCCGATGACGATGGTGGCGTCGACCAGACCCTCCCCGTTGGCGAGAATACGGGCACCGGCACGCTGGGCGCGGAGCACGTCGGCACCGGCCACGAGGGCCGCGTCAGCATCCCCGGAAAGCAGTGCGTTCACAGAGGCAGGAATACCGAGAGAGCGGAACTGGACATCTTTCAGGGTCAATTTTTCTTTGGCCAGGGCGGCCGCGAGAATCTGGTGCAGGATGGTACCTTTCGGACCGACGACGCGTTTGCCTTTCAAATCCGCCGCGGTCTTGATCGACGGATCTTTGACCATGATATTGAAGGCCTTCGGTGCCCGGCTGTAGATGCCGACCACTTTAACGTCGGCTCCGTTGGAAGCGGCCAGGATAGCGCTCGTACCACCGAGGCAGCTGGCAATGTCCAGACTGCCAGCTGCCAGGGCTTCCGTCTGTTTCGCTCCGGACGTAATGACCGGGAAGGTTACTTTTGTGCCGTCTTTTTCAAATCCCTTGACGGTCGTTTGGTTGAATTTATCGACAATGCTCGGGATATTCAGCGGCGCCTTTACGTAGGTGACGCGCAGTTCCTTGACCGGAGCCGCTTTGGGAGCGTCGGCCTTCTGGCTGCTTCCGCATCCCGCCAGGACCATCGCCATGGCCAAAAGACTGAGGAGAAAAAGGGCAAGTTTTTTCATATGAAACTCCTTTCAGATTGAGAGGGCTTCGTCCGCCAGGAGAAGCTCCAGGATTTGCTGCCGCAGGGCCTGGAAAGCCGGATCGGTTGCTTTGCGCGGCCGCGGCAGGTCGATGGGCCTGTCTGCTTTAAGGCCGCCGTTGTCCATGACAAGGATGCGGTCGCCAAGCAAGAGTGCTTCCTCTACATCGTGCGTGACGAAGAGGATGGTTTTCTGCTCTGTCTGGAAGAGACGGAGCAGCATACGCTGCAGATTCTGCCGCGTAAAATAATCAAGGGCGCTGAAGGGCTCATCCATAAGGATCAGGTCCGGATTATAAAAGAGGGTGCGTCCCAGGGAGACGCGCTGGGCCATGCCGCCCGACAACTGCGCGGGATACAGATTCTCGTCGCCGGAGAGGCCGAGACGGTCCAGCAGTTTCGCTACTTTGGGATGCCGGGCGACAGCTTTCGAAGAAGTTCCTGCAGGCGGCGTGCCATCCCACAGAGTGGTATCGCCCTTGGCCGCAAAAGCGATGTTCTGTGCCACCGTGAGCCACGGCATCAGACGAGGCTCCTGGAAGACGGGGGCAACCCGGCGGGGCAGGCCGCTAATCTCTCCGGTGGTTTTTGACTCCAGCCCGGCCAGCAGGCGCAGGAGCGTTGTCTTGCCACAGCCGCTTTTGCCGACGAGGCACGTGAAGCTGTGGTCCGCCAGGGTGAGAGAAAGGGGAGCGAGCGCCTGTTTCGTCCCATAGCGCTTGCTGAGGTCAGTCAACTGAATCATGGCTGTCCTCCTTCCGTACGGTATACCAGGGCAGGCAGCGTCGCACGAGCCACAGGAACGCCCAGTCAAGTACCGTGCCGATGACGCCGATGCAGAAGATGCCTACGATGACAAGATCCGGCCGTGACATTTCCTCCGCGTCCAGAATCATATAGCCGATGCCGGACGAAGCAGCGATGAGTTCGGCTCCAATGAGGGCCCGCCAGCTGTATCCCAGGGAGATCTGGAGTCCGGTGACAATGGACTCCAGGGCTGCCGGAAGCTGGATGGTGCGGATAATCTGTCCTTCGGAAAAACCCAGGGACCGGCCGACTTCTTCCCAGCGTGGATCACAGCCGCGGATACCGGACACGGTGTTCAGAAACAGGGGGAAGAAGCAGGCCCAGAAGATGATGACGAGCTTGGACAACTCCCCGATGCCGGCCCAGAGGATAATCAGCGGAATCGCTGCCAGGGGAGGCACATGCCGGAAAAATTCCAGCAGGAACCAGCCATAAGTATAAAAAAGACGGCTCCTGCCGCATATAATGCCCAGGGGAATGGCGATGACCGACGCTGCGAAAAAACCCAGAAAGACCCGCTGCAGACTGATGGTCAGGTGGGTCCAGAGTGTTCCGTCGGCGACGGCGGTCACAAAGGCAGCCCAGACTGTTGCCGGCGAGGGCAGCAGGTAGGGACTGAAAATCTGCAGTTTAGTGAGAAGGTACCAGGCCGCCAGCCCGAGCAGGGGCAGCAGCAGGCCGTGCCGGATTTTACGGAACATAGGGCTCCTTTGGGGGAACAGGCGTTTTCCCGGATTCGGGAAAACGCCAGTCTGTTTGTGTGATGCGTTTATTCAGCTTTCTTGGGAATCAGGTGGAGGGAATCTTTCTGCAGCTTCAGGAAAATATCCTCCCCTTCATGGTACGTTTCATGGATCAGGGGGTTGTATACCTTGACTTTGACTTCCCGGTCGCCTACGGCGACCACATAATCCTGGGATTCGCCCATAAAAATGGAAGAAACAACTTTGCAGGGGACGTCGCCTTCCCGTCCCAGGCTCAACGCTTCCGGGCGGGCGACCATCTTGACGTCTTCTCCCACGTGCAGAGGAGATCCCGTGACAGTTTTGCTGCAGGGAACGCCCAGGACATCTACCGTGACGGAAGACCCCGTGTTTTCCACGACCTTGCACGGCAGGATGTTGGCAATGCCGATGAAGTCGGCCACGAATTCCGTCGCCGGTGCCGTGTAGACTTCCAGCGGCGTGCCGATTTGTTCCACATGACCCGCGTTCATGATAATGACTTTGTCGGACAGGCTCATGGCCTCGGACTGGTCGTGCGTGACGTAGATCGACGTGATGCCTACCTTGCGCTGGATTTTATGGATTTCGTTGCGCATGTATACGCGCAGCTTGGCATCCAGGTTGGACAACGGTTCGTCGAAAAGCAGCACCGACGGCTCCATGACGAGGGCACGGGCCAGAGCCACACGCTGCTGCTGGCCGCCGGACAACTGGTTCGGGGCGCGGTTGCCGAAACCTTCCAGGCCGACCATGGCCATGATGCTGTCGACCTTCCGTTTGATTTCGTCTTTCGGCAGTTTCTTGATCTTCAGGCCGTACGCGACGTTGTCGAACAGGTTCAAATGAGGGAACAGGGCGTAGCTCTGGAATACCATGGCCGTATCGCGCTTGTCCGGTGTCAGGCTGTTGACACGCGTGTCCCCGATATAGATGTCGCCGGCCGTCGGGATTTCAAATCCGGCGACCATGCGCAGGATAGTCGTCTTGCCGCAGCCCGAAGGACCGAGCAGGGTGATGAACTGGCCCGGCTCGATGCGCAGATTGACTTCCTTGACGGCTTCGACCGGCTTGCCGTCAATGCCGGGATATACTTTTTTCAGATGTTCTATTCTTACACTTGCAGATTCTTTTGCCATTTATATTGTGTCCTCCTTATCCTTCGACACGTTTACTCAACACTCTTGATGCTGACACCCATGCGGCTCAAAATCGCCAGCAGCAGCGAGACGACAAGGAGCACGATGGCAATCAGTACGGTGGAATACGCCGCAGCGACGCCGAGACGCCCGACATCGACCTGACTCATGATGGCCACGGTCAACAGGTTGACATTGGCGCTGACCAGGAAGATGACGGCACTGACGGCTGTCATACTGCGCACGAAGCTGTATACGAGGCCGCTGAAGAAAGCGGACTTGATCAGCGGAATCGTGACGGAGTGGAAGACCTTGAAGCTGCTGGCGCCCAGGTCATAAGCCGCTTCCTCAATCGCCGGGTCGATCTGCTGCAGCGACGCCACGCCGGCCCGGATGCCGACAGGCATACTGCGGAAGATGAAGGACAGGACGATGATGATGCCCGTGCCCGTCAGGACCAGAGGCGGTTCGTTGTAGGCCAGGACGTAGCCCATACCAATAACGGTACCGGGGATGGCCAGGGACAGCAGGGAAACGAATTCAATCAGGCCACGGCCGAAAAAGCGTTTCCGAACGATGAGATACGCGATGATCATGCCCAGGACGCCGGTAATCGGCATGGCGATGAGGGACAGTTCTGTCGTATCCCAAATCGGCTTGACACCCAGGTTCCACACGTATTCGTAATGTCGAAGGGTGAAGGTGTAATCAATGCCCCACAAGTTGACAAAGCTGCCGAACGGGATCAGGGCATAGAGCACCAGGATGAACAGGGAAATCAGCAGGCAGGGAATCCCGATGACCGCAATGATCGTCTTATCCTTGATCATGGCACGGATGCGGGACGGCTTACCCGTGAGGGTGACGTAGGACTTGTTGCCCAGCCAGTACTTCTGCAGGACGAACATGAGAATCGACAGGGACAGTAGGATGGTCGCCAGAGCCGTGCCACCCTTCAGGTTGTAGTTCCCCATGGCCTGCAGGTAGACCTGGGCTGCCAGGGTATTAAAGTTGCCGCCGATGACCATCGGATTCCCGAAGTCAGCCACTGTCTGGATGAAGACCAGCAGGAAGCTGTTGGCGATACCCGGTTTCAGCAGCGGCAGCAGGACCGTGCGGAACGTCTGCCAGCGGGAAGCACCCAGGTTGCGTGCCGCTTCTTCCATGGAGGGGTCGATCTGCTTGAGCAGGCCTGCCAGGACGAGGTAGGCAATAGGAAAGAAGGTCAGAATCTGGACCACGGCCAGGCCGCGGAACCCATATACGTTCGCATTCTGGATTCCCAGGATGACTTTGGAAACATAGCCTTGCTGGCCGAAAAGCATGATGAACGACATGGCCAGTGCGAAAGGCGGGGAAATGATCGGCAGGATTGCGACCAGTTTAAACACTTTCTTGAAGGGAATTTTCAGATAGGCGTCGACATAGGCGAAGATAAAGCCGATAGCCGTGGAAAAGAAGCTCACGAACAAACCAAGGAAAACGGTGTTGAACAAGACATCGATGTTTTCCTGATGGCTCAGGGCTTCCCGGTAATACTCCAGCGTCAGACTTCCCGATTCGTTGATAAAGCTTTCCTTCAGCACATCGTAGAGAGGCCAGACAATGAAAATTACCAATGCGATGGCCACCAGGATGATGGTGGAAAGCAGAATAGGATCCCGCAGGATTTTCTGGAATTCATCCCACTTCAAGGACCACATGGAATACTTTTTTTCCGGCATTTCTGGTACTACTCCTTACAATAATGAAATAGGCAGACTTTTCACATAATGCGATTATGCGGCAAAAGGCCGCTTACCGGGGGTAAACGGCCTTTCATTCTGTCTGTTGAAACGGCATTCCGCCGTTCTGTCATTCCTTAATGGCTTTGTTCCATTTTTCAACCAGTTCGTTGCGGTGCGCACCGGCCCATTCGAAATTGTATTTGATCAACTTCGTATCTTTGATTTCGGCTGCCTGCTTCGGAGGCTTGGCATCGGGGTTCGTCAGGAACTGATAGGAACCGACGGTCTGGCCGATTTCCTGTGCTTTGGCAGTCAGAGCCCAGTCGATGAACTTCTTGGCTGCCTCCTGGTCCGGGCCGCCCTTGATCAGGGAGACCGCACCGACTTCATAGCCCGTGCCTTCTGCCGGGGCCGTCAGAACGAGGTCTTTCATGCCTTCTTCGCGATACTTGATGGCGTCGTGGAGGAAGGAAATGCCGACCATGCATTCACCCTGGCCTGCCAGCCGTGCCGGCGCCGTGCCGGACTTCTGGTAGTTCTTGATTTGTTTGTGGAGGGCCTTCATGTAAGCCAGGCCGTCCTTTTCACCTTTCAGCTGGACCATCGTGGCCAACATGGTGTAGGCCGTTCCGGAGGAACCGGGGTTAGCCGTGACAACCTGCCCCTTGAATTCCGGTTTCAGGAGGTCCGCCCAGGATTTCGGTGCTTCCACTCCAGCCTGCTTCAACAGCTTTGCATTGGAGGCGAAGCCCAGATATCCGACGTAGACGCCGGTCCAGTAACCTTCTTTATCCTTGAACTGATCAGGAATCTTAGCTGCATTCGGGGAAACGTATTTTTCCAGCAGGCCGTCCTGTTTTGCCTGGATCTGGCCGTCTGCCGGGCCGCCGAACCACAGGGAAGCTTTCGGGTTGGCTTTTTCTGCTTTGATACGGCCGATGGTCTCGCCGGAGGACATGCGGACGCCTTCGACTTTGATGCCCGTCTCTTTCTGGAAAGCATTGATGTCAGCGACCATGAAGTCTTCCATAGCACCCCAGTACATGGTCAGTTTCTTGCCGCCGTCGGCTGCCTTCTTGTCGCCAGAACCGCCGCAGCCGGCCATGGCAAGCAGCATGAGGCTGGCCAGGGAAGCCGCGCAGATTGCTTTCGTTTTACCCTTCATACTCATACACTCCTTTAATTTTTTGTCGCAATTCCTACACCCAATCGGCAATAAAGTTCCGTATTTATTGTCGTTTTCATTCTACCAAACTTCCTAATAATTCTCAATCGGTTTGTGATAATTTTGCGAACTTTTTTACCTATGCCTGCCACGCAGCAAAATGTATGTCTGACGGGCATTGGAAAAGCTTACATACCATCCGTAAAATAGGGTACAATAGGGTAAGAAAAGGGGGGTGAAACCATGGAAGAGCCGAAACGGGAACGTTGGATCCTGCACGTTGACATGGACGCGTTCTATGCCTCTGTGGAACAGCGGGACCATCCGGAATACCAGGGCCGGCCTGTCGTCGTTGGCGGCCGTTCGCCCCGGAGCGTGGTTGCCACCTGTTCGTACGAGGCGCGGCAGTATGGAATCCATTCGGCCATGCCCATGTTTACGGCGCGGCGCCTGTGCCCGCACGCGGTGTTCCTGCCCGTCCGGATGGCCCGGTATACGGAGGTATCGGAACAAATCATGGCTATCTTCCACGAAACTTCGCCCCTGGTAGAGCAGCTTTCCGTCGATGAGGCCTTTCTCGATTTGTCCGGCATGGAGAAACTTGGCGGTGCCGAGCGCATCGCACGGGATGTACAAGACCGTATTGCCCGCGAATTGCACCTCAGTGCCTCCGTCGGGCTGGCACCGAATAAATTTCTGGCCAAATTGGCGTCCGACATGCGCAAGCCGCACGGCTTTGTCCGTATCACGGCAGACGAGGCCGAAGCCCTGCTGGCTCCTATGCCGGTGCGGAATATTTTCGGCATCGGTACGCAGGCGGCGCAGAAGCTGGAACAGTTCGGGGTTGTGACAATCGGCCAGCTGGCCCGGACGGAGACGTCAGTCCTGCAGCAAGTGTTCGGCAGCAATGCCAGCCGCATCCGCGACCTCGCACGGGGACTGGACGACCGTCCGGTTGTCCCGGAAGAAGACGCGAAATCCATTGGCAAGGAAACGACGTTCGACAGTGATTTGATCGGGTACGAAGCCTGCCGCGACCGGATTCTGGACCTGTCAGGCCAGACGGGGTGGCGCTTGCGCAAGCAAGGCCTGGCCGGGCGCACTGTGACCGTCAAGGTCAAGTACGGTGATTTCCATACGGTGACACGGAGTGTCTCGTCGGATCAGCCGGTAGCGTGGGATGAGGATATCTTCCAGCTTGCCGACGGCCTTCTGCACAAAATCGACCTGCGCCAGGGCGTACGCCTGCTGGGCGTGACGGTCAGTGACCTGCAGCGTCCCGGCGATGCACCGGTGCTGTCCTTTGCCGAGAACGAACGGCTCGCAAGGCGCAACCGGACCCTGGACGCTTTAAAAGACAAATTTGGAGAACAAATTATTCACCGTGGCGGCTTTGCCGCTGATGGGGTAAAGAAAGGAAGGAGCCCGAAGGAATGACAACAGTGTTTTCTCTCCGCCCGCGCCGTATCCGCCGGGCGTTGGCGGCCGTTCTGGCGGTGCTGGCGGTGACAGCCGCCCTGGGAATGGCCGGTTGCGGAAAGACCGCCCCGGCAGCGCCCCACAGCAGCGCGCCGGTAGCAATTACCGCAGACAAACCGGTGCAGGTACCGGACCGGGACAATCTGATTTCTTTCTCCCGCCAGGAGGCTTTCAGCGTTCACCAGGTGATCACGGCAGACAGTTCGACGTCGCGTACAATCCAGTGGCAGTCCGAACGGGAGGAAAAGAATCCGTTCGTGGAATACCGGGAACTCGGCCCGGACGGAAAGCCGACGGGGCCGTTGTGGGCCCAGGGAGCCTGGCGGACCGAGCAGTTCAAAGAGGACGGCAAGACAAGCTGGATTCATACGGTGCGGTTGACGGAACTCCGGACTGGAACCTCGTACCAGTATCGGCTGGGCTTTGACGGCGAGCGCGGACCCTGGCTGTCCCTGAATACCCCGTCCGGCCCGTCTTTCCGGGCCTTGATCTTTACGGACTCCCAGTCGAGTGATTACGACGTGTGGGGAAAAGTCGCCGGTTCGGCCTGGTCCCGTAATGGCAATGCCGATTTGTTTCTCCTGCTGGGCGATCTGGTAGATAACGGGCAGCAGGATGCACAGTGGCGCCAGTGGTTCCGGCAGGCCGGAACCATGGTTACGTCCATTCCTGTGGCCACGGTCATGGGAAACCACGAGACCTACACAGTGGATTGGAAAGTGCGCATGCCCGAGGCCTACCTGCATCTCTTCCAGCTGCCGCCTCTGCCGGAGTCATTACAAAAGAAATACGGCAACCAGTTTTACAGCTTCGATTTTGGGGATGTCCATTTCACCGTTCTGAACACCCAGTTCCGGGAGTTGGATCAGTTCGAACCGCGCCTGCGGGAGGATCAGATGGCATGGCTGCGGCAGGATCTGCAGCAGACCCGGAAGAAATGGAAGATTGTCCTCCTGCACAAGGACGTCCTGCAGTACGGATTCAAGCACCGTACGACACCTCGGGCGGAAGGATTTTCCGAGGAAGGGAGGCTGTTTATGCCCGTATTTGATGAATTCCAGGTGGATGCCGTGTTGAGTGGGCATCTCCATTCCTATCGGAACCGGGGACACATCCGGAATTTCCAACGGGATGCAAAAGGACCCTTGTATCTGATGGCCGGGTTGTCGGGCAATGTGCGGTATCCTGATCTGTGGCGGAACCATGCGCTGGACGTGAAAGTCCTGCCGCAGCCGGAAACAGACAACTACATGACCCTGGATGCCTCGCCGGACCAGCTCCGGTTCCGTACGTACCTGCCGGACGGTACGCAGGTCGACGAGGTGACGCTGACCAAGGATTGAGAACAGCGCCGGAAGAGCGGGACACGGCACGAGTGGAGTGAAAATTTATTGGGGTTGCTTTCGTCCCGCCGGGACAAAAATTCGAATTATTTGTGAAGCGCGACGGAAACGTCGGAAAGATAAAATAACGGGAACAAGCTTGTAGAGCTGGTTCCCGCTACTTTTTAAAACAAATGGGACGATTTTTGTCCATACTGGACAAAAACGACAACAGATGGTATACTCAAGGTGCAGCAGGGAAAGGAACACACTCGCCGGACCCTGCAAAACACAAACTATCCTGGAAAGCAGCAAAGGAGGTGCTGAACATGTTGGAACGTATCGTTGCATTCTTGTCCGAAATTGAATTGATTCCGCTGGAATAAAGCAAATCTTTTCGTAATCTGCTCCGACGTCAATTCAACCCAATCGACAACACAGCCTGCGTTGTCCTGTCCGGCCGTTCCGACCCGAGGATTGTCCCGGGGGTCGACGGGAATCACCGCACGGAAGGAGTTATTGGAAAAAATGAACAAGGATTTCAAAAAGTAAAGGCGATCAGGTTCGCGATATCCTGACCGCCTTTATTTTTTACTTTTTATCAGAAAAAATGTAAACAGTTTTACAGTTGTTACGAAAAATTTTGCTATTTAACAAGCTTTTGAGAAAATTTGTTGACTCTGTTTGCAGATGGTGTTATTCTTGCAACAAAAGTGAATACAGCCACGAAACCGTTGAGACGGAGATCAAGCCGATAGAAGCGCTGACAGAGAGTCCGGGGAGCTGCGAGCCGGGTAGAGATGCTGGTCGGTAAATGGACCGTCGAGGGTGTGCTGAAATCTTCGGAGAGTATTGCACAACGTATCGCCTGCGTTAAGGGTGAGGGATGTGTTGGCATCCTGCTGAGGGCGCGGAGTTTTCCGCGAATCAAGGTGGTACCGCAGGTAGAGAATTTCGAGCCTGTCCTTGTTGGAAAGCGAGGACAGGCTTTTTTATATGCCTGCCCAGGCCGGCCCGTCAATGCCAACGAATGTATTGTATCAAAGTACTGTGGGAGCCCGTGGGGCAGAAGGAGAGAATTATGTTACAGGAATCTATCGCAAAGTTAGTCGCACACGAAAACTTGAGCCAGAACGAAGCATTGACCGATATGCGCGAAATTATGAGTGGACAGGCCGAGCCGGCGGCCGTAGCTTCCTTCCTGACCGCTCTTTCCATGAAGGGAGAGACGGTCGACGAAATCACGGCGTGCGCACAGGGCATGACCGAAGCGGCAACACAGATCCATCCGAACGGAGAACTGCTGGAAATCGTTGGAACCGGTGGAGACAAGGCCGGAACCTTCAACATTTCCACGACGAGCATGTTCGTCATCGCTTCGGCCGGCGTCCATGTGGCCAAGCACGGCAACCGCGGCGTATCAAGCAGGAGCGGTGCGGCGGATGTCCTGGAACACCTGGGAGTCAAAATTGATAATCCGCCTTCCTTTACGGAACAGATGGAAAATGACATCGGCATCGCGTTCCTCTTTGCGCCGGTCTATCATTCGGCCATGCGGTACGTGGCACCGGTCCGGAAATCGATGGGAATCCGGACAGTCTTCAACATCCTCGGCCCGCTGACCAACCCTGCAAACCCGCAGCTGGCCCTGATTGGCGTTTACAGCAAGGAACTGGTCCGGCCCATTGCAGAAGTATTGCAGAAGCGCGGCCTGGAACGGGCTCTGGTTGTGTTTGGCAACGACGTGCTGGATGAAATTTCCGCTTCTGCCAAGACGACTGTCGCGGAATTGAAAGACGGTGCCATCCGTGAATATACAATCGATCCCCGTGACTACGGCCTTCCGATGGCAACAAAAGAGGAACTGGTTGGTGGAAATCCGGAGGAAAACGCGCAGATTACACGGGCAATCCTGGCAGGGAAGGAACGGGGTGCCAAACGCAATGCCGTTCTCCTGAATGCAGGCGCCGGGCTGTATTTGAGCGGCAAGGCTGAGGACCTGGCTGATGGAATCCGCCTGGCAGGGGAATTGATTGACAGCGGCAAGGCCCTGGCCAAATTGGAAGAAATGATTGACTACAGCCAGAAGGGACAGAAGGCTTGCTGAGGAGGATATTATGATTTTGGACACGTTGGCGCAGGAGGCGCGCCTGCGGGTGGCAAAAAGAAAGAAGGAACGGAGCCTTCCGTCCCTGCGGGCCGATGCGGAAGCGTTGGCCCGGACGGGGGAGCGGCGGAACCGGGCTGCCATGACCTTTCAGGAAGCGTTGCGGCAGCCAGGCCTGCAGCTGATTTGCGAGTGCAAAAAAGCGTCGCCGTCCAAGGGGCTGATTTCTCCGGAATATCCTTACCTGGAAATTGCACGGTCCTATGAACGCGGCGGGGCAGCAGCAATCAGCTGTCTGACCGAGCCGGATCATTTTCTGGGCCGCGACCAGGACCTGGTGGACATTGCGGCAGAAACCCGGCTTCCCATCCTGCGGAAAGACTTCACAGTCGATCCCTACCAGATTTACGAGGCGCGTCTGCTGGGCGCGTCTGCTGTACTGCTGATTGCAGCAATCCTGACACCATCCCAACTGAAGGAATACCGGGAACTTGCGGAAAGCCTGGGGTTGGATACACTGGTAGAGACGCACGACGAAGGAGAGGTTGACAAGGCGCTGTCCGCAGGGGCAGTTCTTGTGGGAGTGAATAACCGCAACCTGCAGGATTTCACCGTGGATTTCACTACCTGCCTGCGGCTGCGGAACCAGATTCCGCCGGATCGTGTCTGTGTTGCAGAAAGCGGCGTGCGTTCTGTGGAAAATATACGGGCGCTGAAGGATCACAGGGTGGATGCGGTCCTGATCGGGGAAACGCTGATGCGCAGCCCCGATATCGCGGCGACGCTGCAGTCTTTCCGGGAGGGATAAGGATGCAGAGTTCCAGGCAGTTGAAGATCAAGATTTGCGGCCTCCAACGGGAGGCTGACGTGGAAGCGGTCAACAAGTACCGCCCGGACTGGGCCGGTTTTGTCTTCGCCCCCGGCAGACATTGCGTGACCGCAGAGCAGGCCCGCCGCCTGCGTGCATCCTTGCGGAGGGACATTCCCGTCCTGGGCGTTTTTGTCCAGGCACCAGTTGCGTTCGTGGCAAACCTTGCCCAGGAAGGAATTATCGACGGCATCCAGCTTCATGGGGATGAAGACGAATTGTATGTGGAGGAGCTGCGACAGCAGACCACGGTGCCTCTCTGGCGGGCCTGCCGCATCCGGCCGGGCCAGACGGACTGCCGGTTTCCGGCGGTGCAGAAAGCAGGACATCTTATCCTGGATGCCTTTAGTGTTAAGTCATACGGCGGCACGGGACGGCGCATCGATCCCGTCCTGCTGCAGCAGGTCAAGGTGGACAAACCCTTTTTGCTGGCCGGCGGGTTAAATGCAGACAACGTGGAGGACGCCGTCCGCACGGTTGTCTCCCTGCCGCAGCTGGCACCGTATTTCGCAGGCGTCGATGTGTCCGGCGGCGTCGAGACGGAGGGCGTCAAAGACGCGCAGAAAATCAAGGACATCATCGGCAAAGTGAGAGGAATGAGATTATGAGCAACGGAAGATATGGAATCCACGGGGGACAATACATCCCGGAAACGTTGATGAATGCTGTCAAGGAACTGGAAGCAGCCTATGAGCATTATAAAAACGATCCGGACTTTCTGGCAGAACTGCGCCAGCTCTACCACGAATACGCCAACCGGCCGTCCATGCTGTACTACGCGGAAAAAATGACAAAGGACCTGGGCGGTGCGAAAATCTATCTGAAGCGCGAAGACTTGAACCATACGGGTGCCCACAAAATCAACAATGTGCTGGGACAGTGCCTGCTGGCGAAGCGCATGGGCAAGAAGCACGTCATCGCAGAAACCGGCGCCGGGCAGCACGGCGTGGCTACGGCGACGGTCGCGGCCCTAATGGGCATGGACTGCACGGTGTACATGGGCATCAAAGATACGGAACGTCAGGCCTTGAATGTGTTCCGTATGGAACTGCTGGGTGCCAAAGTCGTACCTGTCACGACGGGAACCGGTACGCTGAAAGACGCTGTCAATGAAGCACTGCGCGTCTGGACGGCCCGTGTCGAAGACACATACTATGTGTTAGGTTCCGTCATGGGACCGCATCCCTATCCTGAAATGGTGCGGGATTTCCAAAAAGTAATCGGCGAGGAAGTCAGGGCACAGCTGATGGAAAAGGAAGGCCGTCTTCCCGATGCGCTGCTGGCCTGTGTTGGTGGCGGATCGAACGCCATGGGTTTGTTCTATGATTTCATTCCGGACAAGCAAGTGCGCCTGATCGGCGTAGAAGCGGCCGGCCGCGGTGTCGACACACCGGAAACGGCAGCGACGATTGCCTGTGGCAGCGAAGGCATTTTCCACGGCATGAAATCCCTCTTCCTGCAGGACCAGTTCGGGCAGATTGCGCCTGTCTATTCCATTTCCGCCGGCCTGGATTATCCTGGTATCGGGCCGGAACATGCCTATCTGCACGATATCGGCCGGGCGGACTACGTGGCGGCAACCGACCAGGAAGCCGTTGACGCGTTCCAGTATCTGTCCCGGACAGAGGGGATTATCCCGGCCATTGAAAGTGCCCACGCTGTTGCTTATGCCATGAAGCTGGCACCGACCATGGACAAGGATAAAATTATCGTCATCAATTTGTCAGGCCGCGGAGATAAAGACGTTGCGGCTATCGCCAGATATTTAGGGAGGGATCTCCATGAGTAACCGATTAGAAGCCTTACGGAATCAAAAAAATTTCGCTCCGTTTGTCACCGCCGGTGATCCGGATTTGGAAACAACCAAGAAGCTGATCCTGGCGATGGCGGAGGCCGGGGCTTCGCTGGTAGAACTGGGGATTCCGTTCAGTGATCCCATGGCAGAGGGACCTGTCATCCAGGCAGCGGACCTGCGTGCCTTGTCCGCCGGATGCACGACGGACAAAGTATTCGACATGGTTGCCGAAGTGCGGAAGGAAACAGACATCCCTCTGGTGTTCCTGACCTACGCCAATCCGATTTTCCACTACGGCACGGACAAGTTCTACCGCCGGTGTGCCGAAACCGGCATTGACGGTACCATTGTGCCGGATGTCCCCTACGAAGAACGGGAGGAACTGGAAGGATTCTGTAATAAATACGGCGTAGACCGGATTGTAATGATCGCGCCTACTTCAGATGACCGGATCCAGATGCTGGCCAAGGGAGCGAAAGGGTATATCTATATCGTATCCAGCCTGGGCGTGACGGGCGTCCGGTCTGAAATCACGACCGATATTGGCGCCATCTACCGGAAAATCCGGGCGGTAACGGACACGCCGGCAGCGGTTGGATTCGGTATTTCCACGCCGGAGCAGGCGGCTGCCATGGCGCGTGCCAGTGACGGAGCTATCGTCGGCAGTGCCATTGTCAAATTGTGTGAAAAGTACGGACGGAATTGCGTCCAGCCTGTTGCTGCATATGTCCGTTCCATGGTAGAAGCAGTCCATCATTGCAACGAATAAGGAGGAGAAATCATGGCAATCAGACCAAGCCTGGAGGAGGTGCGGAAGCTGGCAGCCCAGGGGTATCGAACGGTTCCCGTGTGCCTGGAATTGTACGCGGATTTCACGACGCCCATCGAGGTGCTGCGTAAGCTGAAGCGCGTCAGCAGCCATGTGTTCCTGCTGGAATCGGTGGAAGACAGCAAGCAGTGGGGTCGGTACACCTTTCTGGGATATGATCCGAAATTGGAACTGACCTGCCGGGACGGTGTTCCGACACTCCGGGGCGAAACGACGGAGGTGCAGCACGTCCGTCATCCCGGGGAAATGGTCCGCCGCATTGCGGAAGAGAACAAGGGACCGCGTCTGCCGTATCTTCCTCCTTTCACGGGGGGTCTGGTCGGGTACTGGTCGTATGATTACTTGAAATATGCGGAACCGTCCCTGCGTCTGGACGCCGCCGATGCGGAAGGGTTCCGGGATCTGGACCTCATGCTGTTCGACAAGGTGGTCGCTTTTGATAACTTCCGTCAGAAAATCCTGCTGATCAACCGGGTGCGGTGCGAAGACCTGGAAAAGGAATACGACCGGGCCTCCCGGACGCTGGATCAGATGCGGGACCTGCTGCTGCAGGGAAAACCTTACCAGGACGTGCCGGGACACACGACGACAGACTTTCACGCCCTGTTTGACGAGAAGGCGTATTGCCAGATGGTGGAAAAGGCCAAACAGTATATCTACGATGGGGATATCTTCCAGGTCGTGCTGTCGAACCGTTTTGAAGCGGGGTACGAGGGCAGTCTCCTGGATACGTACCGCGTGTTGCGTACGCTGAATCCCTCCCCGTACCTGTTCTACTTTTCCAGCGACGACATCGAAATGGCAGGGGCTTCTCCGGAAACGCTGGTCAAGCTGGATAATGGAATCCTGCACACCTTCCCTCTGGCCGGCACGCGGCGCCGTGGCGACACGCAGGAAGAAGACGAGGCGCTGGAGCGGGAACTCCTGTCGGACGAAAAGGAACGGGCTGAACACAACATGCTCGTCGATCTGGGCCGGAACGACATCGGCAAGGTCAGCCGGTTCGGCAGCGTCGCCGTGGAAAAATACGGAATGGTCCTGAAATATTCCCACGTGATGCATCTGGGTTCCACCGTACGCGGTACACTGCGGGAGGACAAGGACGCGGTCGATGCGATGGACGCCATCCTGCCGGCAGGAACGCTGTCCGGGGCCCCGAAAATCCGTGCCTGCCAGATTATCAACGAATTGGAAAACAATAAACGGGGTATTTACGGCGGCGCCATCGGGTATCTGGATTTTTCCGGCAGCCTGGATGCGTGCATTGCCATCCGGTTCTGTGTCAAGAAAAACGGGAAAGTCTTTGTCCGCAGCGGCGCTGGTATCGTCGCCGACAGTGTCCCGGCCCGGGAATACCAGGAATGCCTGAACAAGGCCCGTGCGGTCTTTGTGGCGCTGGAAACAGCACAGGAGGGAATGGATCGATGATTCTCCTTATCGACAATTATGACAGTTTTTCCTACAACTTATACCAGGCCGTCGGTGCCCTCAATCCTGACATCCGGGTCATCCGTAACGATGCCCTTACCATACCGGAGATTGCCGCCCTCCATCCGGAAAAGATCATCTTGTCACCGGGGCCGGGGTATCCCAGGGACGCTGGCGTCTGCCTCGAAGCAGTCACCGCCCTGGGACCGAACATTCCCATACTGGGGGTGTGCCTGGGACACCAGGGCATCTGCCAGGCGTTCGGCGCCACCATCGGTCACGCGAAACAGTTGATGCACGGCAAGCAGTCCCGGGTCCGGCTGGATACCAGCAGCCCCTTGTTCCAGGGACTGCCGGAGACCATCCTCGTCGCCCGCTACCACTCCCTGGCCGCCGTACCGGAGACCATGCCGGAGTGTCTGGCAGTGACCGCTCAGACAGAAGACGGAGAAATCATGGCGGTACAGCACAAAGAGTACCCCATCTTCGGCGTGCAGTTCCATCCGGAATCCATCATGACACCGGAAGGCCCCCAGATCATAAAAAATTTTTTGGAAAAAACCAGTTAAGCGTTCGTTCCTGTCTCCCCATTACGGCTCAGGTGCCGTCAGGTTGAGTAAATCTGCCGATTTGGAGAGCCAGAAATTTCTTAAGACGTTGCGTTACAAAACGGCCTGACTACACAGCCAGGCTGTTTTTCTATGTAGCAGAGAAACGTGGTTCCTCCGTTTCTGGCGTCAGGAAAAGATGTCCTTTATGCGAATGGGCTGCAAAACAACTTGACAAAAAGACGGGAATAATTTAATATTATATATGAACAAATGCTCATATATTTAACAAAAGAGATTTTTTACACGTGTGTCATAAAAGGAGCTGTGCTATGACGGAAAAAGAATTACAGCAAAAACACGTAGGCTGTGCCTGTCACGAACACGGACATAAAGAGACCGCAGTGTACGGACACCACCGGAATCATGCTGGCGTGCCGGAACATCAACACAATGCGGAATACACACATACAGTCATACACCATCATCATCAAAAGGGACATCCGGATGGATGCACCTGCGAAGCTTGTGAAGACAGAGAAGTCCTTTGTGACTTGTGCAACAGGGATTTGGCTCACTGCCTGAACCGGCAGGCAGATGCGCCCGATATCCGCAAACTGTTTGTCGTGGAGAACCTGGACTGCAGTCTCTGCGCGTCCCAAATGGAGGGGAAAATCAAAAAGCTGCCGGGTGTTTCCTATGCTTCCGTCGCGTACCCCTCCCGGGTTCTCAGCCTGGTTGCCAAAAATCCGGAAGAACTGCTGCCGGTTTTAAATGAAATCTGCCGTTCTGTCGATTCGGCTGTTACTGTAAAGCCTTTGACGGGGAAACTGTCCCCTTCTGCTCCTGTCAGGACTTATGATATCAAGGGATTGGACTGTGCTTTCTGTGCGCAGAAGGTGGAAGAAGCTATCAACTCTTTACCGACAGTGCAGAAAGCCGTCCTGACCTTCGCCACAGGACGTCTCGAAGTCCAGGCTTCGGACTGGACGGACATGACGGCCCGCCTGCAGGAAGCGGCGGATGCTGTAGAAGAGGGCACGACGATTACGGAACATGATGACAGTGTCATGTCGGCGGAGCAGAAAAAGGATCGTCTGGAGGCAGCTTCTTTGCTGGGTGGCACGGAATCCAAACGTGAACTGACTATCATTCTAGTGGGCACTGTTTTGTTCGTCCTGACGGAATTTACTCAGGTCTTCCCGGAAACTTGGTATCTGCCGGTTCAGATTGCGACATACCTGATTCTGGGGTTTTCCGTCTTGAAAGCGGCGGTCCGCAACATCTTGAACGGCTCGGTCTTTGATGAGAATTTCCTGATGGCGGTGGCGACGTTGGGCGCTTTTGCCATCGGCGCCGGGGAAGAAAGTATCGGTGTCATGCTCTTCTACCGCATCGGTGAGTTCTTCCAGGAACGTGCTTCCGAACGAAGCCGCAACCAGATAATGGCCGCCGTCGACATGCGTCCCGAGACGGTGCAGCTTGTCCAGGGCTCCGATGTCGTGACAACGCCGGCTGCATCCGTCAAACCTGGCGAGGTCGTCCTCGTCCGGGCCGGGGACCGCATCCCGTTGGACGGTGTTGTCCTTGAAGGGGAAAGCATGCTCGACACGTCTCCTGTCACAGGCGAACCTGTACCGGTCCGGAAACGTACCGGCGACGCGGTCCTGTCGGGCTGCGTCAACACGAGCGGTATGCTCAAGATTCGCGTAGAAAAGGAATTGAAGGAATCCATGGTCACCAAAATCTTGGATTCTGTGGAAAACGCTGCGGCGTCTAAGCCGCACATTGACCGCTTTATTACCCGTTTTGCCCGGATCTACACTCCCATTGTTGTCGGAGCAGCGGTCTTGGTTGCCGTGGTCCCGTCCCTTTTCACCGGCAACTGGGAGTACTGGATTTATACGGCCCTGACCTTTCTGGTCATCAGCTGCCCCTGTGCCCTCGTCCTGAGTGTGCCCCTGTCCTTTTTTGCCGGCATCGGCGCTGGATCCAAACTGGGCATTCTTTTCAAAGGCGGAAGCGCCCTGGAACAGTTGAAACGGATACAGGCTGTCATTATGGATAAGACAGGGACGCTTACCAAAGGAAGCTTTGAACTGCAGGAAGTCTATCCTGCCGCGGGTACCGACCCGCGGGCACTTTTGGCGGCTGCTGCCGGGGCCGAACAAGTTTCGACACATCCGATTGCTCTCAGTATCGTCCGTGCGGCCCAGCAGGATAAAGTGCCTCTGATCCAGCCCGACCGGTTCGAGGAAATTGCCGGCTGCGGCCTTGCGGCAACATATGGTTCCAGTCAGGTTCTGGTGGGAAATACGAAACTGCTCAAGCGGTATGGTGTTTCCCTTGAAGAGTACAAAAAAGCGGACGCCGGCAGTGAAGTTCTGGTGGCGAAAGACGGAAAGTTCCTGGGCACCCTCGTTGTCCGCGACAGCTTGAAAGAAGACACGAAAGAAGCTATGGAAGCGTTACGGCAACGCGGTCTCGTCACTGTCATGCTGACAGGCGATGACAAACGGGAGGCTGCTGCCGTGGCTGCCGAAGCGGGAGTGCAGGAATTCCGCGCGGGATTGATGCCGCAGGATAAGGTAATGGAAATGAAACTCCTGCGCAACAAATACGGCAGTGTCTGCTTTGTCGGTGATGGCATCAATGATGCCCCCGTCCTGGCCGGAGCCGATGTCGGCGCCGCCATGGGAAGTGGTGCTGACGCAGCCCTGGAAGCAGCCGATATCGTTTTCATGAATTCTGAAATGAATTCCGTGCCGCGGGCCCTGCACATCGCCGATGTGGTGAATCAAGTCGCATGGCAGAACATCGTGTTTGCCATTGCCGTGAAGGTCCTGATCCTGGCGGCCGGGATTTTCGGATATGCCAATATGTGGGCGGCCATCTTCGCGGACACGGGCGTGGCAGCTCTCTGCGTGGCTAACTCCTGTCGTATTCTGTATAAAAAGTTTTAATCGCATTTCCGGAGGAACGAAACATTCGTTCCTCCGGTTTTTTTGTGTGATAAAGACAGCACCTTTTAAAAATATGCCTTATGATTCCGGATTTTGGGTTGAAATCGCAAGCGTGTGTCATATAATGTTTGTATAATGTGCATACTGATAAAGCGGTGCATGGTTTTTCCATGAATCTCACAATGAGGAAAAACAAGATAGGGGGAATTGGTGTGGGAAACATGTATTGTGCTTATTGCGGGCATCCGATTGAAGAGGGTGCGCGGTATTGCCCGTCGTGCGGAAAGGCGCAGGTGCCGCCGGTAGGGTTCGTACCTCCCGATGAGTCCCTGCAGAATGCCGCAGGAAGTGTGCCCCGGCCTGAACCGGGGCCGGCAGCAGGGTTGGCGGCAGGGGCAGGGACTACGCCGGCAGCCCCGCGTCTCTCTTCTCCGGCATTCGCCGCCGGCAGTGAAGAGGGGGTATGGACAGACAAGCGGGGGCTGTACCTTTGCCTGTTCGGCTGCCTGCTGGTAGCATTGTCTGCTTTCCTGGGGGTGGTCAATATCACCCTCCTGAGCATCTCCTGGTGGGATTTGTCCAGGCTGGCGTCGGTTCTGCTGATTCTGACCGCTCTGCTGGGGGCGTATGGCGCCGTGAAAGGGCAGGAGCCGCTCACGCTGGGCGCGGGAACAGGGGCACTCCTCCTGTTCATCGGTACAGCCGGATATTACAAGTATGCCATGGTGAGTGCCGTGCAGGAAGCCGGTCCGTTCGGCGCCCTGGTGACGGCTGCCTTCAGCCTCGGTACCGGCATGTATGTTCTTCTCCTTGGCTCCGTCCTGATGCTGGCAGGTATTTTGTGGTGCGGCCTTGCGTATCAGCAGCTGCCTGTCGGTCCGGATACGGTTCTGCAGGAATTCTGGCAGGGCCTCCGGAGCCCGGTCCGCTTCGGATCCGCCTCCATTCCCGCTTTTGTGATTCCTGTCGTCCTTGTCGTCCTGTTCGTGATTGCCGTGTATAATGTCGACCTGGATTCCATGGCGGACAGGAAATTCAACCCGTTCAAAGAGCACGGGAAGGAAAGCAACTTTTTTGCACCGCCGTCCTTCGGCAAATGACAAGGGGAAGGGGAGAAAATACGATGATTACATGCAAACAATGCGGCCGCCGGCTTGAGGGGTGGGAACATTTCTGCCCCGGGTGCGGCGCTCAGCTTCATATTTGTCCTAACTGCGGTACGTTGTGTGAACCGGGCGACCGGTTTTGCCAGTGCTGCGGCTGGAATCTGGCGGAAAAGAAGACGACCGGTCCGACGGCACCGGTCCGTCCTTCCGTTGTAAGAACGCCGGTACCGTACAAGGATGGGGGAACGACGCATAAGATACTTCCCGTCGTCCTGGCAGTCCTCGTCATTGCCGGCTTGTCCTTTGGTGGCTATCGCTACTATTCGGCCAACAAAAAACCGGCAGTACAGCAGACACAGGAAGTGCAGGGAAAGGCGGCACCGAAGCAGGCCAAGGCCGGGCAGCAGGCCGCCCAAAATGCCGTCCGCGGCACCATCCACGGCACGTACGTGTATATCCGCAGCGGCCCCGGCACGAATTTCGCGCCCCGCGGGTATTACCAGAACGGGGAAGCCGTGGAAATTCTGAAGGAACAGGGAAACTGGTTCCAGGTAAAACGTGGAAACGGCCAGGTGGGCTGGGTGTCCGGCGACTACTGCCGTAAAATGAAGTGAAGGGGAGAGAGCCATGACAAACTATGATCGCCCCGTTCATCCCCGCCGCGGGAGAAAACGCAGTTCCCGCAAGCTGTGGATTGTCTTTCTGGTGGTGGCGGCACTTGCCATCTTCGGTCTGGTGCAGCTTGTCGGGCTGGTGCTGGAGCTGTTCGGGGGAGGGGAGAAAACCCCTGCTGCTGTGACGGAACCGACAGCCCCGTCAGTGCAGCAAGAGGCACCGGCCGCGCCGGAGAAGAAGCCCCTGAACGGCGTTGTGCCTTCCACTCCGGGTCCGCATGACTATTCCGTTCTCGTCGTAAAAGGGGAGCACAAACTCTACCTGCTCGACAAGGGGGAGAAAGTAGCCGTCTGGGGCTGCGCCATCGGCAAGGGCGGCGCCGGCCAGAAGCAGCGGTCCGGCGATAATATGACGCCGACCGGTCATTTCTACATCGATGAAATTGACGATGCTTCTACATGGACCCATGACTTCGGGGACGGCAAAGGGCAGATCCCGCATGCTTATGGTCCGTGGTTCCTGAGCCTGGACACCAAATCGGTCAGCCACGGGCAATGGGACGGCATCGGTATCCACGGAACGCACGACCCGTCTTCCATCGGAACCAATGCCTCGGAGGGATGTGTCCGGCTGAAGAATGAAAACCTGCTTACCTTGTACAAATATGTCAAGGTCGGTACCAAAGTAGAAATTACGGAATAAAAAAACGGTCTCTTTTCCCTGTCCACGTTTGGTGGAAGGGGAGGAGACCGTTTTTATGTGTCAGAATCTGTTCTTCTGTCAGTCTTCAAATTTGTCCGGGAAGAACAGCCGTTTTACCTGTTCGTCCGGTTCCCGGCCGATGGCGTTCCCTATGTAGAAGAAAATCAGGGAGGAACCAATGCCGATGACAATCTGGTGCAGCGAGAAGAGGCGGATGTGGAGCGCCATGGTAGTGCAATAGGCGACGACGCCGCCGAACATGGCCCACAGGGCGCCGGTGCCGTTGGCCTTCGGCCAGAAGAGACCGAAAATCATGACCCAGAAGAAAGCCGTTTCCAGACCGCCGAAGGCGAACATGTTGATTTTCCAGATGACCGACGGCGGGGCGATGGCAATGAAGTAGATGCCGAATCCCAGAAGAATCGTGGCAGCCATGCTGAACCGCTGGATCCCCTTGTTGCTCAGCGTTTTTCCATTCTTTTCCAGAGCATGCATGTAGATATCTTTGATGATGGAAGAAGACGAAGTAAGCAGCAGAGACGAGACCGTCGAAATGGTGGCAGCGATGGGGCCGATAATGGTAACGCCGGCCCAGAAGGGACTCATGACGCTGACAATAGTCCGGGGCGTGATGTTGTCGACGCTGCCGCCGTAGGCTGCCAGCGAAGGATTGGTGAGGATGCCTTTGCTCAGGACGCCGACCCAGGTAGCAATCAAGGTCATGGCACCGATGACGATGGTACCGATGATGATGGCGTTGCGCAACGATTGCGTGTCCTTATAACTGATGCTGCGGACGATGGACTGCGGCAGGGCCAGGGTGCAGACCCCGACCAGCAGCCACTGGCTGATGTACAGGGAAATGGGCATCTTCCCCCGGGACAACGGTTCGAGCATGGCCGGGTCGTTCAGGCGGATGTGGTTCATGATGGCGCCGTAGCCACCCGCTTTGTCCAGCATGCAGTAGAAAAGGATGGACATGCCGACAATCATGGCAATGGCGCAGATGGCGTCCGTAATGGCGACGCCCTTGAACCCGCCGATGGTCGTGTAGATGATGACAATGAGCCCGAACAACGTCAGGCCTGTGACATAACTGTATCCCGTGACTGCCTCAAACAGTTTGGCGGCTCCGACGAATTGGGCGACCATGGTGGCGCAGAAGAAGGCTACAATAAAGATAGCCGCCAGGTTGCACAAGCTGTCCGACTGGTACCGAGCCCGTAAGATGTCGATGACGGTAACGGCGTCAATGTCCCGGGCCACGAGGGAGATCTTTTTGCCGAAGACACCCATGACCAGGAACACGACGACAACCTGTACAATGGCCATATAGAGCCATCCGTAGCCGATCTGCCAGGCGACGCCGGGTCCTCCGACGAAGGTGGACACGCTGGAATAGGTCGCCACGGTGGTCATGGCGAGAACAAAGCCGCCCAGCGTGCGGCCGCCGATGAAATAATCCTTGGCGAAGTTCTGATCCCGGGCTTTTTGCGAAGCTTTCTGCACGCGGTAGCTGATATAGAGCAGAACCAGCAGGAAAATAAAGACCGGATACAGGGAGGAAAGTTTCTGCAAATCCATCAGAGTCGGCCCCCTTTCACACGGCGGCATCCTCTTCGTCCAGGTCAATGTCGGAGATTACATGCTCCGCCAGCCAGAAGGCGACCAGTACGGCAAACAGCCAGGTACCGATGCAGCCGGCAAGTACCCACACGGGCGTGTCAAAGAAAGTGATGTCCAGGCTGGACAGGCCGAAGCCGGCCACGGTCCAGAAGATGATGACCGCCAGGGTCGCCAGGCACGTGACTTTGGCCTCGTGGTTGGCACGACGAAATTTTTCACTGCGTTTCATACAGTCCTCCTGAAAATAGATTTGGATGACAAGGGCGGCTTTCCGGCCGCGGCAATGCATGCTGCTGTCCCAGCACTGCTATTCTAGCACAGAATTTCCAAATAGCAAAAGTGCCACTGCAAATTCACATTCCGTACCGGGCCTTGTGGTATAATAAAATATACGTTCGAATTTTCCCCGCTACCGAAGCGGGACATCATACGAAAAGAGGATTTGGGATGGAGATTCAGGAAAAACGGTTGAAAGACACCTTTGTCGAGCTGGTCCGCGTGCCCTGTCCGAGCCTGCAGGAGTCAGAGGAAGCGGCACTGCTGGTGCGCCGTCTGCAGGACCTGGGGCTGTCGGTGCAGGTGGACGAAGCCGGCCGCAAATGCGGTGGTACGACAGGCAATGTGTGGGGGTTTCTGCCCGGCACGGAGCCTGGTGCTACGCGCCTCTTCTTTGAAGCCCACATGGATTCGGTGGCACCTGCCACGGGAACGCATGTAATGGAGCGGGACGGCGTTCTCTATTCTGACGGAACCACTACCTTGGGAGGGGATGACAAATCAGGCATTGCCGCTGTACTGGAAGCACTGGCCGTCGTACAGGAAAAGCATGTGCCGCACGGGGACATCCAGGTCTGCTTTACCATCGGCGAAGAAACAGGCAGCTATGGCGTCCGGAACCTGGATCCTGCCTGGATCCGTGCGGATGTGGGGTACGCCCTGGACAGCACGGGACATCCTGGTGCCATCTACAATGCCTCTCCCCAGGCGATGGATGTCACGTACACGGTTCATGGTAAAACAGCCCACGCCGGGGCGGAACCGGAAAAAGGAATCAATGCTATTATGCTGGCGGCACAGGCCCTGGCACAACTGCCGGCTTACGGCCGGCTGGACGAACGGACCACGCTCAGCGTCGACCTGATGGAAGGCGGGCTTGCCACGAATATTGTGCCGGACCGCTGTGCTTTTACCATCGACATGCGCTGTGACGATACGGACAAGCTGGATCGGCTGCAGGAAGAGATGACAGCGCGGTTCCGCCGTGTGGTTGAAGCCGGTGGCGGCACGTTATCGGTGGAAGTCAAGACGGTGGCACCGGCCATCCGCCTGCCGGAAGACCAGGAAGCAGTTCGTCTGGCTGCCGAAGCTGCACGGAAGCTTGGCTTCCCTGTGAGCTGTGAATTCACCGGCGGCTGCAGCGATGCCAATTTTCTCTGCGGGCTTGGACTGCCGTCCCTGCTCCTGGCAACGGGCATGGACCGCATCCACACGACAGAAGAGCGGCTGGCCCTGACCGACCTGTACCACGCCGCCCAGTGGGTGCTGGAAATCATCCGCCTGGCCGGCCGGCAGCGTCCCCGTAACGGCGCACGTAGCGAGGGAGAGTAACCATGACTGTTCCGTTCACCCATTTGCATGTCCATTCCCAGTACAGCCTGCTGGATGGAGCCTCCAAACCGGAGGAACTGCTGCGGCGGGCCATGGAACTGGGCATGGATACCATTGCCATTACGGACCACGGCAACATGTACGGTGCCATCGATTTCTACCAGACAGCGCAGCGGCTCACTAAAGAAGCTGCCAAGGAAGGGAAGCCGGGCATCCGTGTCATTATTGGCTGCGAAGTCTATGTGGCGCCGGGCAGTCGTTTCGACCGCGTGGACAAGCAGCCCCGGTACCACTTGATCCTGCTGGCGGAGAACAACGAAGGTTATCATAATTTGTCCCACCTGGTGTCGCTGGGCTTCATCGACGGGTTTTACCGCAAGCCCCGCGTCGACAAGGATATCCTGCGGAAATACAGCAAGGGCATCATCTGTCTGACGGCCTGTGTGCAGGGCGAAATTCCCCAGGCCATTCTCAGCGGTAACGAAGACAAAGCCCGTGCCGCTGTGCAGGAATACCTGGATATTTTCGACCGGGACCATCTGTTCCTGGAATTACAGAATCACGACCTGCCTCAGGAAGCACTGGTGCGGCGGGGGTTGCATAAGCTGGCCGCCGAATTCGGTCTGAAACTGGTGGCCACAAACGACGTTCATTACGTGCGCCGGGAAGATGCAAGTGCCCAGGACGTGCTGTTGTGCATTCAGACGAACAAGACTGTCACGGACCCGGACCGCATGAAATTCAATAACGACTGGTACTATTGCAAGAGCTACGAAGAGATGCAGGCGCTGTTCCCCGATGATGAAGAAGCCTTGCGCAATACGCACGACATTGCCGAACGGTGCCACGTGGATTTCACCTTCGGAAAGCTGCTGCTGCCGGAGTTTCCCATTCCCGATGCGTACCATGGCGATGCCGATGCCTATGTGCGCGCCCTGTGCCTGGAAGCCGTTCCACAACGGTACGGCCCGGCCCTCGCCGCCGCCAGGACAGACGCCGAACGGGAAGCGCTGGACCGGAAGGTACACGAACGGCTGAACTATGAGCTGGGCATCATCAAGACCATGGGCTATGCCGCCTATTTTTTGATTGTCTGGGACTTTATCCACTATTGTCGGGCTCACCGCGACGCCGCCGGAAACCCCGACCCGATTCCTGTCGGACCGGGTCGTGGCAGCGCTGCCGGCAGTATCGTGGCGTATCTGCTACATATTACGAATATCGACCCGCTGGAATTCGACCTCTTGTTTGAGCGGTTCCTTAATCCGGAACGGGTCAGCATGCCGGATATTGATACGGACTTCTGTTACAAGCGCCGCGGCGAGGTGCTGGATTACGTCATCCATAAATACGGTCCGGACCATGTCTCCCTTATTGTGACGTTTGGTACTCTGCAGGCACGGGCTGCCGTGCGCGATGCCGGCCGCGCCCTGGGACTGCCTCTGGCCAAAGTCGACCGCGTGGCCAAAGCAGTGCCGCGTACGCTGGGCATTACCCTCAAAGACGCACTGGCATCGAGCAAAGAACTGCAGAACATGTACAATACGGACGAAGAGGTCCATCACCTGATTGACATCGCCAAGAGCGTCGAAGGCCTGCCCCGCAACACGGGGACCCATGCGGCAGGCGTCGTCATTGCTCCGAAGCCTTTGATCGACCTGGTTCCCCTGCAGCTGGACGAAGGAGTCCAGGGCGAGGGAATCAGCCAGGACCGCATGATTACGACGCAATATGACAAGACCCAGGTCGAAGAACTGGGGCTGCTGAAGATGGACTTCCTGGGGCTGCGCACGTTGACCGTCCTGGCTGACGCGGTGCGCTTTATCAAGGAAACGACAGGTGAAGAAGTGGATCTGGACCACCTGCCGCTGGCTGATAAGGCTGTGAGCGACATGCTTTGCGCCGGAGACACGCAAGGCGTCTTCCAGCTGGAAAGCGCCGGAATGACCCGCCTCGTCGTGCGCCTGGCGCCACGAACCATGAAAGACCTGGTTCCGCTGGTCGCGCTCTACCGTCCAGGTCCGCTTGATGCGGGCATGGCGGAAAAATTCATTGAAGGACGGCGGCGGCACCACGCTGTCGAATCCATCCATCCTCTGCTGGACCCGATACTTGCGGACACGTACGGAGTGGTCCTGTATCAGGAACAGGTCATGCAGACAGCTTCCATCCTGGCTGGTTTCAGCCTGGGTGAAGCCGACATCCTGCGGCGCGCCATGGGCAAGAAAAAGGTGAAAGACCTGATTGCCATGAAGTCGCGCTTTATCGAAGGTGCGCAGAAACTGCACCAGGTACCGCCGGAGAAGAGTGAGGAGATCTTCGAGATCCTGCTGAAATTCGCCGGGTACGGCTTCAATAAATCCCATTCCGTGGCCTACGGCCTGGTGGCGTACCAGACGGCGTATCTGAAGGCCCACTGGCCGGCACAGTTCTTTGCGGCTCTTCTGACGAGCGTTATTGGCGATCCGGATAAAATGAGCTGGTACATCCAGGTCTGCCGCGACAGGGGCATCCGCATCCTGCCTCCGGACATCAATGCGAGCCGGTCCGGTTTTTCCGTGGAGGACGGAGCCATCCGCTTCGGGCTGAATGGCATCAAGAGCGTCGGGGAAGGCGCTGTGGAAGAAATCGTACGGGTTCGGCAGGAAGAGGGGCCGTTCCGGGATATTCTCGATTTCTGTACCCGCGTGCCGTACCGGCAGCTCAACTCGCGACTCGTGGAAAATCTGATTAAATGCGGCGCTATGGACTCTCTTGGCGCGCACCGTTCCCAGCTGCTGGCTGTGTACAAGCAGGCCCTCGACCTGGGACAGCAGGCGCAGCGGGACAAGCTGAGCGGGCAATTCAGCCTGTTCGGAGACGATACCTTTACGGAGGTCAATACCATTGCTCTGCCGGCGTTGTCGGAAATGCCACGTTCCCTTCTTCTTAAGGAAGAAAAAGAACTCCTCGGATTCTACGTGACTGGCCATCCCCTGGACGGGTACCGCGAGGCGCTGAAAGGATTTACACCGGTCTATCAGCTGGGCGAAGAGGACAGTCAGGTCCAGGACGGCGCTTTCGTACGTGTTGCAGGCATTGTGGCAGAGTGCAACATCCGCCTCACGAAAAAAGGTGACAACATGGCCATCCTGACACTGGAAGACTTTACGGGCCGCGTATCGGTTGTCGTCTTCCCCAAAACATACAACCTTTATTCCCGCCTGTTGATGCAGGATGCGGTCCTGGCCGTGGAAGGCCGCTTCAGCATCGACGAACGGGAAGAAAAAATCATGGCCTCGGAAATTGTCGAGCTCCGGGAGGGCGAACCGGCACCGCCCATGGGACAGGCACTGCGTACCGGTGGGTTTGGACGCACCGGCAATGGGAGCGTGCAGGAGGCTGCCGCTCCGTATGATGTGGATGCCGGCGGTCCCACAGGGTACGTAGTCCGTGAGGATGCCGGCTGCCTGGCGGTTCCGGAAGGGGCTGTCATCGAATTGACGGTGCCGGCCGACAAGGAGTCCCTGGTGACCTCGGAGTTGATTCCTTTGCTGGAAGGGCATCACGGGACACACATGGTGTTTTTAAAACTCCTCGGATCGCGGCAGCGCATCCGCCTCAACCCGAAGTTCTACGTCGATGGTTCGGAAGCGTTTCAGACCGGCGTGCAGCAGCTTCTCGGCAACGGGGCGTTTCGCATCAAGCCCGTGTAAAACAGGGTAAGCCCTGCGGAAGGCGGCAGCATTGCCTGCCGGGTGCTTCCGTGGTATACTGAAATATCATGGGGTGATTCTGTTCTCCCCATCGAGTCAGATTCCCGCGGAGGGAAAATGCAGGAGGAATTTTTCAATGAACATAATCGTTTGTGTAAAGCAGGTTCCGGATACGACGCAGATCAAGCTGAACCCGGAAACGCATACGCTGATCCGCGACGGCGTAGAGAATATTCTCAATCCGTACGACGCGGAAGCGCTGGAAACGGCCCTCATCCTGAAGGATAAGTACGGCGCCAAGGTGACCGTCGTCACCATGGGACCGCCCCAGGCCAAGGAAATCCTGAAGGAAGCCATTGCCAAGGGCGCCGATGAAGCTGTCCTCCTGACGGACCGCGTCGTCGCTGGTTCCGATACGCTGGCCACCAGTACGGCAGTTGCCGCCCTGGTCAAGAGCTGCGGCGATTTCGACCTTGTCCTTTGCGGCCGGGAGGCATCGGATGGATGCACGGCCCAGGTCGGCCCTGAAGTGGCGGAACATCTGGGCATTCCGCAGGTAACGGCAGCCTTGAAAGTAGATTTCGAGGACGGCCGCTTCGTGGTAGAACGGGAAACGGAAAACTGGGCGGAAACCATCTCCTGCCCGGCGCCGCTCCTGGTCACTATGACCCGTGCCGAAAAGGACCTGCGCTTTGCCAGCATCCGCGGCAAAATGAAAGCCCGGAAGGCCGCCATTCCTGAAAAGACGGCAGCGGACCTGCAGATCGACCCGGCTACGGTAGGCCTGAATGCCTCTCCGACGCGGGTCATTAAAGTATTCACTCCGGAAGTCGCCAAAATCGACACTGAAATCATCAAGGAAGATGAGCCGGAAGCAGCAGTCGACAAACTGGTGGAGAAACTCGTCGCCGCCGGTGTGTTGAAGAAATAAGGCCGCAATGGCTGTCTTGATTGATACGGACAAATGTGATGGCTGCCAGGATTGCGAGGCAATCTGTCCGACCGGGGCAGTCCGCGTGACTGGCGGCAAGGCCGTGGCCGATCCGGCGCGGTGTCTCTGCTGCGGCGCCTGCGTGCGGGAATGTCTGGCAGGGGCAATCACACTTCCGAAGGAGGATATAAGAAATGGCAAATGAGAAAGCAATCTGGGTCGTGGCTCAGTTGGAAGAGGGCAAGCTCCTGGACGTGACCCTGGAACTGCTGGGAAAAGCGAAGGAACTGGCTGCCAAAGCCGGTACGACAGCAGATGTCGTCCTTATAGGTGCCGCCGATGATGGCATTTCGGCCAAGTGCATTGCCTATGGTGCGGACACGGTCTACACAATCCTGGCACCGGAATATAAGGATTACGATACAGAAATCTACACCAATGCCCTGTGCGAGCTGATCCGGGAATATAAACCGGGAACGGTCATGTTCGGCGCCACCATTGACGGGCGGGACCTGGCCCCCCGTGTGGCAGCACGCCTCGGCACGGGCCTCTGCGCGGATTGCACCGGCCTGGACATTGATGAAGAAGGGCTTGTCAAGTGGACCCGTCCGGCTATGGGCGGCAACCTGTACGGGACCATTGTCTGCGCCGAACACCGGCCTCAGATGGGATCGATCCGCCCGAAGGTGTTTGAACCCCTGGCGGAAGACGCTTCCCGTAAAGGCAGCGTCGTCGCCTATACGGTGAAGAATCCGGTTACCTCATCGGTGACGGTCCTGAAGAAGGAACCCCTGGCTACGAGCGGCAAACGCAAAATTGAAGAAGCCAGCGTTATCGTGTGTGGTGGCCGCGGCATGGGGGATGCGGAACAGTTCCGCTCTTTGGAAGCCCTGGCCGATGTGTTTGAAAAGGGCGCTGTCGCCGGCACCCGTGCGGCAGTCGACGAAAAGTGGGTAGACCACGCGTCCCAGGTCGGACAGTCCGGCAAGACTGTCAAACCGGACGTATACTTTGCGTTTGGTGTTTCGGGGGCCATGCAGCATACGACGGGCATGAAAGAGTCGGGACTCATCATTGCCGTCAACAAGGACGAAAACGCCCCGATCTTTGAGGTTTCCCACATCGGCGTGGTTGGCGATGCCCGGAAAATCCTGCCGCTGCTGACGGCAAAACTGAAAGAATTGAAAAAATAAAGGCGCGTTGCCGAGGTGGCTGATTGTGTGGAAAGTATTGTATATCGCGCAGACAGTAGAACGCGCCGATGAATTGAAGGCCCTTCTGGCACAGAACGGGTTTCTGTGCCGGACCCAGGCCATTGGAACGGCTGCCGCGAAGCGGGTCGGTTCGTATGAAATCCTGACTCCCGTCTCCGAGGCAGAAGATGCGTATGAAGTGCTAGCCGAGCACGGATTCCGCGGTTGAGGAATCCGACGGGCAGAGGAACCATGATGAAAAAGACAAAAATTATTTGCACGATGGGGCCGTCTACGGACAGCCCTGCTTTGTTACAGGACATGATTCGGGCCGGCATGGACCTGGCCCGTTTCAACTTTTCCCACGGCGATCACGCCAGCCATAAAGAACGGCTGGAGATGGTGCGCGCAGCGGCAAAAGAGGTCGGGAAACCCGTAGCGATGATCTGCGACACGAAGGGACCCGAAATGCGGCTGGGGCTGTTTAAAGGCGGAAAGGCCGAACTGGAAAACGGCCACGAGTTTATCCTGACGACGGAGCCGTGCACCGGTACGGCAGCCATGGCCCACGTCAATTACGCGGGCCTGCCGGAAGAGGTGGCCGTCGGCAACCGGATCCTTCTCGCTGACGGCATGCTCATCCTGGAAGTGACGAAAATAGAAGGGCCGCGTATCTACACGGTCGTCCGCAGCGGCGGCGTCATTTCGGACCGGAAGCGTGTCGCCTGCCCCGGGGTGGAATTGAAGATGCCCTTCCTGTCGGAGCAGGACAAAAAAGATATCCTTTTCGCGGCGGAAAACGGCATGGATTATGTTGCCGCCTCCTTCGTCCAGAACGCGGACAATGTGTTTGCCATCCGGCGCCTGCTGGAGACGAAGGGATACCGGATGGGGATTATCTCCAAAATTGAAAATAATGCCGGACTGGAACATATTGATGACATCATCAAGGCCAGTGACGCCATCATGGTGGCCCGCGGAGACCTGGGAGTGGAAATTCCGGCAGAAGTGGTGCCCCTGTGGCAGAAAAAAATCATCCGCAAATGCAATCTGGCGGGCAAGCCTGTCGTTACGGCAACGCAGATGCTCGAAAGCATGACGAACAGCGCCCGCTGTACCCGCGCGGAAGCCAGCGACGTGGCCAATTCCATCTTTGACGGTACGGACGCCATCATGCTGAGCGGCGAAACGGCGAGCGGTCAGTATCCGCTGGAAGCGGTCCGCACGATGGCGGAGATCGCCCAGACGACCGAAGCGGCTCTGGACTACGCCAAGCTGTCCTCTCTGGAAAGCAAGCACGGCCGGACCTACAGCACGGACGCCATTGCCCATGCGACGGTCCAGATTGCCCGTGAAATCGAGGCGGACGCGATTCTGTCCGTCACGTCCTCCGGGTTTACGGCACGGAATATTTCCAAATATCGTTCCCCGGTCCCGGTTGTGGCTGTCACGCAGACGCCGGAAGTCTGCCGTGCGCTGCAGCTGTTCTGGGGCGTTGAGCCGATTGTCGGTCCGTATTCGGCCAATACGGACGAAATGATGGCAATGTCCGTACAGGCTGCGTTGGACGCAGGCTGCATTTCCCAGGGGGATTCCCTTGTTTTGACGGCGGGGATTCCGATCGGCAAACCGGGCAGCACGAACATGATCAAGGTGATCAACCTGGGCCGGAAGATCCTGTCTGGCTCGGGCATCGGCAAACGCGGTTACTCCGGTGAGGTCTGCGTCTGCCGGAAGACGGAAGACTTCATCAAGAAGTTAAGACCGGGCATGGTGCTGGTCGTGGATGTCCTGAACGAGGAAGACGTGGCTTATGCTGCCCAGGCCGGGGCCATTATTGCAGAAGAAGGCGGCTTCACGTCTCCGGCAGCAATCCTGGGCATCAACTACAACATTCCTGTCATCATCGGCGCCGCCAATGCGACGGATGTCCTGACGGACGGACGGCACGTCACCCTGGATACAGCGTCGGGCATCGTGTACGACGGAATCATCAACATCAAATAATGCAGGGCGTTGCCCTGTCCTTCTTTCACGACACAGATGATGGATACGAAGCAGATCAAAACTTCCGACTCCGACGAGAGCTTGCTGAGCCCTGAAGAAGAGGAGCGGCAGCAGCGGGAGGCGGACGAAGCAAGAAAAGCGGCGGAACAGGCCTTGCGGGACAACGTGCCCGCCCCGGATTTTACTGCCCTGGAACAGAGCGCTGCCGGGCCGGAGGATGACATGACCCTGCCGGACCGGCTGAAAGATGCCGTATATTACGGTTTGTCACGTCGGGACGACAAGTGCCTGTACCGTACGGTACAATTGTACAAAACGGCTGTTCAGCAGCACCGTGAGCAGCGTCTCTGGCTGTGCCAGGACGCCGCTCTTTTAGGCTGCCTTTCTTTCCGCGAAGGTCTCCCGTCGGCAGGCCTGCTCCTGGGAAACGTGCTCGTGTCCGGCCTTTACCTGGCCGGTTCCGGGACCGAAGACGCACCGATTCGGCAGGCCCTGTTTGCCGGGCTTCGGTCCGTCCTTGGCATGGCGGCACGGAAGCGCCAGCCATCTGCCTTTCTGACGCTCCTGGGACAGCTGCGGGAGTATGACCGCGTCCGGCATCCTGCTGCCGGCGACGGGTACGGCACGCTTCTTCTGGATTTGCTCTTTATGGCGGCCGACCACCGGCAGCTGCCGGCTTTGCAGATTGTGGTACGTCTTGCCTGCCGCCTGTGGGTGTACGTCCCGGAAGGTGATTCGGAGCGGCGCGGCTTTGTTCGGGAATGGACCCGGACCGTTGCCCAGTTTACCCACCGCGGCTGGGATCAGGAAGCCCGAATCCTGCAGTACGGACTGCTCCGCCTGGTGTGGCAGAGCCGCGACGCCTCCCTGGAGCAGGATGTCCTGTCGGATTTCCTCCTGCAGGTGCAGATGACGAGTCAGTGGAGTGGGGTGGATAAAGCCTTTTTGCTGTACGTACCGGTCTTCCGGGCTGCTTCCCTGCGGACACGCATACTGGTGCGCCGGTGGCGGCGGACAGGAGCGGAAGAAGCCGTACTGGCGTTGCGGAAGATTTTCGTCTGTTTCCGGGACATGGCGGCCATGACAGCCCGTGTTACTATGCAGGATGAATGGCAGGTCTACACAGTATGGCAGCAGAGTTGGCTGGCTACGGCCGGCGGGCGTGCGTGCCGGCAGCGGCAGATTTGTATTTTTATGCAACTTCTGATGCATTTCTGGGGATTATCCCAGCCGCGTCGTGCGCGACGGCAATGGAAGTGCCTGGCGCCGGCCCTGGAACCGCGCTATGTGGCGGGCCCGGACTGGGAGCCGCTTCTGTTGCGCCTATCCTGAAATACCTTTTGTTGTGACGGCAGGCTTTCCCGGAAGAAACCGGATTTTTCCGGAATTGCATATTGTCATCCGGCAGCCGTCGTGTTATAATGAACGAAATTGAACAGCATTACCTTTAAAACGGTCCTGTGAGGCTGTAAGGTGACTTTTTGACATGGCAATTCATAAGCCTTCTTGCATCCATTCAGGGCAAGGAGGCTTTTTTGATGCATAAATTCACAGCAAACCGTTGTTAGTTGTTCATGGACTGAAAGGACAGGAGGAAACGGAATGGCAAAAGCGAATGTGTCCCTCGCCGGCAGGGACATCCTCGATCTGGAAAGCCTCAGTGTCGAGGAGATCAACCTGGTAGAGAGTACGGCCGCGGAAATGAAGAAAATCATGAAGCGGGATATCAAAAAAGTACCTGCCCTGCGAGGCAAGCTGCTGATCACTTTATTCTATGAGCCGAGTACGCGTACCCGGACGTCTTTCGAAACCGCGGCCAAATACCTTGGTGCCGATGTCATCAACATTACGACGAGTACGTCCAGTGTCGTGAAAGGAGAGTGCCTCCGTGACACCATCCTGACGCTGCAGAATATGGGCTGTGACGGCATCATCATGCGCAGTCCCTGCGAAGGTGCCGCGTACTACGCAGCACAAGTGGCGAAACCGGTTATCCTCAACGCCGGCGACGGGGCTCACGCCCATCCCTCACAGGGCCTCCTGGACCTGTTCACCCTGCGGGAACATGGGCTGACGGACCTGAAAGGCAAGAAGATGGTTATCCTCGGCGACGTTCTCTTCAGCCGCGTGGCTCGCACCAATATCGCCTGCTGGAAAAAATTCGGCGCGGACATTCACGTCGCCGGTCCCCGTACGCTCATGCCCTGGCAGATCGAATCCCTGGGCGTTACGTACCATAAACGCGTAGAAGACGCCTTGGAAGGCGCCGATGTCATCGACGTCCTGCGCATCCAGCTGGAACGGCAGAACAGCGGCCTCTTCCCGTCCATGCGCGAGTACGCCCGCGAATTCGGCTTGAACGAAGCCCGTTATAAACTGGCCAACCCCGGCGCCGTCGTCCTTCATCCCGGACCGATGAACCGCGGTACGGAAATTTCCTTCCAGATGGGCTACGCCAAGGAAGCCCTGATCCGCAACGAAGTGCAGAACGGCGTGGCTGTTCGCATGGCACTGGAATTTCTGACTCTGACAGGAGGGAACCGAATTGAAGCTGTTGATTAAACAGGGGCGCATCATCGACCCGTCCCAAAACTTGAACGAAGTGGCAGACCTGCTGTTGGATGACGGCAAAGTTGCTAAGGTTGCCAGGCATATTACCGACCAGGCCGACCGCGTCTACGACGCCTCCGGTAAAGTGGTTGCCCCGGGCTTTATCGACATGCACGTCCATCTGCGTGAGCCGGGTGTGGAGGCCAAGGAATCCATTGAAACGGGTACCATGGCGGCTGCCGCGGGTGGGATTACTACCGTGGCCTGCATGCCCAATACGGACCCGGTCGTCGACCGTTCCATCGTCGTTTCCGGCATCCGCGAACGGGCCCGCGAAAACGGCTATGTACACGTGGCGGTCATTGGTGCCATTACGGTTGGAGAGCAGGGTAAGCAGCTTGCGGAAATGGGGGACATGGCCAAGGCCGGCGCCATCGCTTTTTCTGACGACGGCAAGTACGTCCAGAGCAACCGCCTCCTGCTGCACGCCGCCGAGTACGTGCAGAGTTTCGACCGGCCTCTGATTTCCCATAGCATCGACCAGGAATTCAATGACGACGGCTATATGCACGAAGGAGCCGTCTCCGCCCAGCTCGGCGTCAAGGGCATTCCGTCCATCGCCGAAGACATTGCTGTTTCCCGCGATTGCATCGTGGCGGGCTATACAGGTACGCACATCCACATTGCTCACGTTGCTTCGGCCGGGGCCGTCGATATTATCCGTCAGGCCAAAGCCAAGGGCTGGCCCGTTACGGCAGAAGCGGCGGTGCATCACCTGACCCTGACCGATGAAATGTGCCGCAGTTTTGACACGGCGACCCGCGTTTCGCCGCCCTTGCGAAGCCAGGAACATGTCGACGCAGTCCGGCAGGGCCTTAAGGATGGTACGCTGGACATCATTGTCACAGATCACGCGCCGCATGCGCCCCATCATAAAGATGTAGAATTTACAAAAGCTCCCAATGGATTCTGCGGTCTGGAAACGTCGGTGGGTGTCGTCCTGACCGACTTGTATCACACGGGTTTCCTCACCCTGGATGAAATCGTCGATAAAATGAGCTGCCGTCCGGCGGCTATCTTCCATCTCCCCGGCGGGACGTTGAAACCGGGGGCACCGGCGGATGTGACGATTCTCGATCCGGAGCAGGAGTGGACCGTCGATTCTGCCAGATTTTACACCAAGGGCAAAGCAACACCCTACCAGGGTAAGCACTGCAAAGGCAAAGCTGTCGCCACAATCGTTGCCGGTCAGTTCGTAATGGAAGATGGTGTAGTATGCAAAAAGTAAAAGGAAAACTCGTCCTTCTGGACGGCAGCGTCTATGAAGGCGATTTATACGCAAACCGCCCGGCTGTAGGGGAAGTCGTCTTCACCACGGGCATGAGCGGGTACCAGGAAACATTAACGGATCCGTCCTACTGCGGACAAATTGTCGTCATGACCTATCCCCTGGTCGGCAATTACGGCATCAACCCGCTGTTCAACCAGGGCCCGCAGTGCTTCTTCCAGGGCTATGTTGTCTCGGAATTGTGCGATTTTCCCGTAAACTGGCGCAGTGAAGGGACACTGCAGGATTTTCTGGAACAGCAGAACGTGCCCGTCCTGACCGGTGTCGATACGCGCGCTATCACGCGGAGACTGCGGAATTACGGCGTCCTGAAAGGCGTCATCGTACCGGCGGAGATGTCCGACGCCGACGTGCAGAAACTCCTCGATACGCCGGATCAGCACAATCAGGTCAAGGTCGTGTCCACGAAGGAAAAATATACCATGGGGGAGGGCGGATTTCATGTCGCCGTCCTGGATTACGGCATCAAACGGAATATTTTGAACTACCTCGTGAGCTTCGGGTGCCACTTGACAGTGTATCCGGCGTATACAAGCGCGGAAGAGATACTGCGGGACAACCCGGACGGCATCTTCCTGAGCAACGGCCCCGGGGACCCGAAGGATCTGCCTGAGATTATCGAGAACATCCGCAAACTCATCGGCACGCGGCCCATGTTCGGTATCTGTCTGGGGCATCAGCTGATGGCGCTGGCCAGCGGGTACGACACGTATAAGATGAAGTTCGGCCACCGCGGCATCAACCATCCCGTGCGGGATCTGGTGGAGCATAAAATCTGCATTTCCTCACAGAACCACGGCTACGCCGTCGATGAGAAATCCCTGGATGACCGGGTGATCGTCAGCAACGTGTCCCTGAACGACAACACGATTGAAGGATTGATCTACAAGGATTCACCTACTTTCACGGTACAATATCATCCGGAGGCCTGCCCCGGACCGGGCGGCCACGAGTACTTGTTTGAGCGGTTCGTTCGCATGATGGGAGGTCGTCACTAATGCCGAAACTGGAGAATGTCAAAAAAGTCCTGGTCATCGGCTCCGGCCCGATCATCATCGGACAAGCGGCCGAATTCGACTATTCCGGCACCCAGGCCTGCCGGTCTCTGCGGGAAGAAGGCCTGGAAGTCGTCCTCGTGAACAGTAACCCTGCTACGATCATGACGGATACGCACATTGCGGACCGCGTCTACGTGGAACCCCTGACGGTGGAATTCCTGGAGAGCGTCATCCGCAAGGAACATCCCGATGCCATGCTGGCCACCCTGGGCGGGCAGGTCGGCCTGAACCTCGCCATGGAACTGGACGAAAAGGGCATCCTGCGGACGTACGGTGTCAAGCTCCTGGGCACGCAGATTGAAACCATTCAGCGGGCCGAGGACCGGGAACTGTTTAAGGAAGCCATGGAAAAAATCCACCAGCCCATTCCGGAAAGTACCATTGTCGAGACCGTGGCGGCTGCGAAGGAATTTGCCCACAGTGTCGGGTATCCGCTCATCGTGCGTCCGGCCTATACGCTGGGCGGTACGGGCGGCGGCATTGCCCAGAATGACGAAGAGCTCGACGACATTGTGACAAAAGGCCTCACGTACAGCCTGATCGGCCAGGCTTTGATCGAACGGTCAGTGGCCGGCTGGAAGGAAATCGAATACGAAGTGCTCCGGGACGCAGACAACAACTGCATCACGGTGTGCAACATGGAAAACGTGGATCCGGTGGGCATCCATACGGGCGACTCCGTCGTCGTGGCTCCCTGCCAGACTCTGAGCGACCGCGAAGTGCAGATGCTGCGCCAGGCGTCGATCGACATCGTCCGGGAACTGGGTGTCTGCGGCGCCTGCAACGTGCAGCTTGCCCTGGATCCCTACTCGGAACAGTACTATGTCATCGAAGTCAATCCCCGTGTCAGCCGTTCGTCGGCCCTGGCCTCCAAGGCGACAGGCTATCCCATTGCCAAGGTAGCCGCCAAGATTGCCGCAGGCTACACGCTCGACGAAATCAAAAACGCCGTAACGCAGAAAACGACGGCGTGCTTCGAGCCGACCCTGGATTACCTTGTAGTCAAATTCCCGCGCTGGCCCTTTGACAAGTTCGTCACGGCAGACCGTACACTGGGTACGCAGATGAAGGCGACCGGCGAAGTCATGGCCATCGAGCGGACCTTCGAGGCAGGCCTCCTGAAGGCCGCGCGCTGCCTGGAAATCGGCTGTAAGCACTTGCAGTTGAAGAAACTGACGTCCCTGCCGACCGAAGAAATCCGCGCCCGCGTAGGCAAACAGGACGACGAGCGCTTGTTCTCCATCGCGGAGTACATGCGCCGCGGCGGCACGGTGGAAGAAATCCATGACATCACGAAAATCAACGAATGGTTCTTGAAAAAAATCCAGAACATCGTGGCCATGGAAGGGCGGCTGCAGCACGAAGACCTGACGAAAGAACTCCTGCGGCAGGCCAAGCGCATGGGTTTCGCCGACGAGGTCATTGCGGACTTCCGCGGTACGACCTGGCAGAAAATCCGCGAGCAGCGCAAGGCCTGGGGCATTGTGCCGACGTACAAAATGGTCGACACGTGCGCCGCCGAATTCGAAGCTGCCACGCCGTACTACTATTCGACGTACGCTTCGGAAGATGAAGTAGCCGTCAGCGACCGTAAGAAAGTCTGCATTCTCGGCTCCGGTCCGATCCGCATCGGCCAGGGCGTGGAATTCGACTATTGCACGGTCCATTCCGTCTGGGCCCTGAAGGAGCTGGGCTACGAGACGATTATCATTAACAACAATCCGGAAACCGTGTCGACGGATTTCGATACGTCGGACAAGCTGTATTTTGAACCGTTGACCGTGGAAGATGTCTTGAACGTTCTGGACAAAGAAAAGCCTGAAGGTGTCATTGTCCAGTTCGGCGGCCAGACCGCCATTAATCTGGCGGCGCCGCTGGCAGCCGCCGGCGTCCGCATCCTTGGTTCCAGCGTGGACAGCATCGACCGCGCAGAAGACCGGGAACGGTTTGACGAAGTCCTGACGAAGTGTGCCATTGACCGTCCGAAAGGACACAGTGTCACGGACCTGGAAGGCGCCCTCCGCGCCGCCCACGACGTCGGGTATCCGGTCATGGTCCGTCCGTCCTACGTGCTGGGCGGCCGTGCCATGGAGATCGTCTACAGCGACAACGAATTGAAACACTACATGGAGACGGCCGTCCAGGCCTCGAGCGACCATCCGGTTCTCGTCGACCACTACCTGATGGGGACGGAAGTCGAAGTGGACGCCATCTGCGACGGCAAGGAAGTACTGATGCCAGGCATCATGGAACACGTGGAACGGGCCGGCGTCCATTCGGGCGACTCCATTGCCGTCTACCCGCCCCGTACTCTGTCGGAACACGTCATCCGGACGATCATCGACTACACGATCCGTATGGCCCTGGAACTGGAAGTCAAGGGCATGATCAACGTCCAGTACATCGTCCGGGACGGCAAGGTATACGTCATCGAAGTCAACCCGCGGTCCAGCCGCACGGTTCCTTTCCTGAGCAAAGTCACGACCATCCCCATGGTCGATGTGGCGACCAAGTGCGCCATGGGAGTCTCCCTGCGGGAGCAGGGGTATAAACCGGGACTGCAGTTCTTCCCCGACTACTGGGCCTGCAAGGCACCGGTCTTCTCCTTCAACAAGATGAGCAACGTCGATATCACCCTGGGGCCGGAAATGAAGTCGACCGGTGAAGTCATGGCCGTTGATTACCAGTTCTCCCGCGCCCTCTACAAGGCATGCATCGCCAGCGGCATCAACGTCCCGCACGAAGGGGCGATCCTGATTACCGTGGCAGACCGCGACAAGCCGGAAATCGTCGATATAGCCGCCGGCTTTCTGGATCTGGGCTACGAAGTCATCGCCACGACCGGTACGGCGCAGTACCTGCAGGAACACGGCGTGCCTGTGGAAACGGCGACAAAGGTCAGCGAAGGCACGCCGAACCTGCTGGATGACATCAAAAACGGCCGCATCGCCATGGTTATCAACACGACAGACCATACCGGTGACGCCGATGTCGAGCGGGATGGATTCAAGATCCGCCGCAGCACGGTGGAACACGCGATTCCGTGCCTCACGTCGCTGGATACGGCAAAAGCCCTGCAGCGGGTCATGGCGGCTATGCGCCATCGCCGCATCGTCAGCGTCGTGGCCCTGCAGGACCTCTCCTACAAAGATTGACAGGGGGATAAGACAGTGACAAAACATTTGGAAACAGCAAAAGTCGTGGGACAGCGCATCCTGAATACGACGACGAAGCAGATTGATCTGATTGCGCCGGTCATTGCGGCGGAAGCGGTACCGGGCCAGTTTGTCAATGTACAGGTGAGCCGGCATACGGCGCCGCTGCTGCGGCGCCCCCTGGGGGTTGCCGCCGTCCAGCGGAAAGACGGTGTGATTACCCTGATCTACCGCATTCTCGGCGAGGCGACGCACGTCCTTGCTGAGGCCTGCACCGGGGATAAACTGAGCCTCATCGGCCCTCTGGGCCACGGTTTCGACCGTTCGGCCAGGCATCCGCTGTTTGTCGGCGGCGGGACGGGACTCGCTCCGCTGCTGTACCTGGCCGACGACTTCCGGACGCGGGGCGTCGTGCCGGACGTCCTTATGGGAGGCCGCACGGCAACGGAACTGTTCTGGAAGGAATTGTATGAAGAAAAAGCTGGGACCATCGGATTGACAACGGACGATGGCAGCCTCGGGACGCAGGGTACTGTCATGGCCCTGCTGCCGCAGATGCTGGCGGCCAAACAGTACGACTGTGTTTACGTGTGCGGTCCGGCGCCGATGATGAAGGCCGTGTCCGCCGCCGTGCTGGCGGCGGGCCTGCCGTGCCAGGTTTCGCTGGAAAAATACATGGGCTGCGGCCTCGGTGCCTGCCTGTCCTGCTCCTGCCAGGGCGTCGACAAGCGCCTGAAAGTCTGCTCGGACGGGCCTGTTTTCTGGGCACAGGAGGTGGCGGAATGGTGAAGAAACTCTATGACGGGCGCCTGGCAACGGACATTGCCGGGCTGCACATGCAGACGCCGGTCACGACCGCTTCGGGTACCTTCGGATTTGGTCTGGAGTTCGCGGATTTTCTCGATTTGGAAAAAGTCGGCGCCATTACCGTCAAAGGCACGACGCTGGCGCCGCGGGCCGGCAACAAGGGGCAGCGCGTGGTGGAAACACCGTCGGGCATTCTGAATTGCGTCGGCCTGGAAAACCCGGGCAGTGACTACTTGTTGAAAGTAACTCTGCCGAAATTACGCGCTTACGACGTCCCGATCATCGTCAACATTGCCGCGTCGTCCCCGGAAGAATACGGAGAACTGGCAGCCAAGCTGGACGTGGACGGCATCGACGCCATTGAAATTAACGTTTCCTGCCCAAACGTCAAGGACGGCGGCATGGTCTTCGGTACGGACGCGGCCAGTCTGGCCAGCGTCGTGCGGCAGGTTAAAAAGAATACCCGCAAGACCGTCATTACCAAGCTGTCCCCGAACGTGACGAGCATTACGGACATGGCGCAGGCGGCCGAAGCGGCCGGCTCGGATGCCCTGTCCCTGATCAACACGCTGCTGGGCATGAAAATTGACATCCACCGGCAGCGCCCCGTGCTGGGCAATATCACCGGCGGCTTATCGGGCCCCGCCGTCCGCCCGGTGGCGGTCCGCATGGTCTACCAGGTGGCCCAGGTAACGAAGCTTCCCATCATCGGCATGGGCGGTATCTGCAACGCCGAAGACGCCGTGGAGTTCTTCCTGGCCGGCGCCAGCGCCATTGCCGTGGGAACGGAAAATTTTATCAATCCCACCATTGCCGAAACGATTTCCCAGGGCATCTTGTCCTACATGGATGCACACCATATTGCGAAATTGCAGGACATGATCGGACTGGCCCTGCCCGGACGCTGAGCGGGCAGGGAAAACAGGCGCAGAAGGCGCTCGGACAACAGCGTGACAGAACGAACGGAGAGAAAAGGAGAGACACAGCAGCATGAAAAGCGATCCGAGATTGATTGCAGCATTGGATTTTCCGACGGCGGAACTGGCAAAACAGGCCGTCGAACAGATCGGCGACGCCGTCGGCTATTATAAGGTAGGCATGGAACTGTACTACGCCGCCGGAAACGACATTATCCGCTTTTTGAAAAGCCACGGAAAGAAAATTTTCCTGGATTTGAAGCTCCAGGACATCCCCAACACCGTGGCCAGTGCCCTCCGCGTCGAAACCATGCAGGGCGTCGACATGATGAACATTCATGCGGTGGGGGGCCGCAAGATGATGGCCATGGCTGCCCAGGCTGTCAAGGACAAGGCGGACGAACTGGGCATCGTGAAACCTAAATTGCTGGCCGTTACCATCCTGACGAGCATGGATGAGGAACAGTTCGACGAACTGAACTACAAAAACACAATCGCTGAGCAGGTGTTGTCTCTGGCTAAACTGGCGAAAGAAGCCGGTCTGGACGGTGTCGTTGCCTCACCTCGCGAAGCCGAGGAAATCCGCAGAGCCTGCGGTCCCGACTTTTTGATTGTAACGCCGGGCGTCCGGCCGGCCGGAACGGCCCTGGACGACCAGAGCCGTGTCACCACGCCGGCCCAGGCCTTCGCCAACGGAGCGACGCACATCGTCGTCGGCCGCCCGATCATGAAAGCGGTGGACCGCCGCGCCGCGGCCGAAGCTATCGTCAACGAAATCAAAGGAATCGACTAAAGGAGGAACCCACATTGTTAAGCGAACAAGAAGTATTGCATCTGTTGGAAGAAACCCAGGCGGTCCTGCACGGCCATTTCCTGTTGACCAGTGGCCTGCACAGCCCGACGTACGTGGAAAAGTTCAACGTGCTCCAGCACCCGGAATACACGGAAAAGCTGTGCCGGGAAATTGCAGCCCGCTATGCCAATGACCATATTGAACTGGTCGTCGGGCCGACGACAGGTGGGATCCTCCTGGCCCATGAGACGGGCAAGGCATTGGGAACCCGCGCCATCTTCACGGAACGGGAAAACGGCAAGATGACCCTCAAACGGGGCTTCCAGATTCCGAAAGGCTGCCGTGTCCTGGTTGTGGAAGATATTGTCACTACCGGCGGCAGCGTGCGGGAAGTCATGGATGTCGTCCGTGCCCATGGCGGCAACGTGGTCGGTGTGGGCCTCCTCGTCGACCGCAGCGGCGGAAAAGTGGACTTCGGCGTCCGGACGGAAGCCTTGCTTCATTTGTCCGTTCCGACGTATAAACCGGAAGAATGCCCGCTTTGCAAACAGGGCATCGAGCTGACGAAACGGGGCAGCACGGGCAAGAACAACCCGCTGAAAACAGGGGCTGCGAAGTAAAAAATACATCTTGCCTATTCGGCAGGGATATGGTATAATTCCTTACTGTCAGGCATCCCTTTCGGATGAAGACACGGCCCGGTGGTTCAGTTGGTTAGAATGCCGCCCTGTCACGGCGGAGGTCACGAGTTCGAGTCTCGTCCGGGTCGCCAATGCGGAAATAGCTCAGTGGTAGAGCACCACCTTGCCAAGGTGGGGGTCGCGAGTTCGAGCCTCGTTTTCCGCTCCACAGGGGTATAGCTCAATTGGTAGAGTAGCGGTCTCCAAAACCGTTGGTTCAGGGTTCGACTCCTTGTGCCCCTGCCAAGCAAACATACGTCGTACGCCGGAAGCGTACGACGTTTTTTTTACATGGTCCTTTCCTTTACAAAGGCTTTCGCCCCGTGTTAGAATGACGAGGTAGTATCCCTGCCGGACAGTCCGGACAGGGCGGAGGAGGCATCGGCTGTGGCGGAAAAAGAAGATTTCAAGACGATTTTGGAGCGGCGTCCCACATGGGACTTTCTGCAGAACCTGCCGCGGGAGATTCACGGGTTCCGTTACGTCGACGGCGGACAGGTGGACGGACATGTGCTGACCCTGTGTTCCTATGTGATGGAAGAAGAACACCGCAGCCTGGATTTGATCTACACAAAGGAGACGTTCGATTATCTGCCCGTCAAGAATGTGGGCCTGCACCGCTTCCGCGACGTCCGGTACATTACGCGCAGCCGGCAGGAATTTGAGCAGGTGATACCCCAGGTCCTGCCCCGCATCCTGGAGGAACTGCTGCCGACGTATATGCCGTCGTGCAAGCCCATGCTGGAAAAGAAGGGAATCCTGCAGTGGGAATATTGGAAGACCCTGCCGAAACAGATCGGCGGCTTCCAGCTTTTCCTGACGCCGGAACGGCCCCTGGAATTCATCAACAACTCGACGATTTTCCTGGACTACGTCGACTTTGCCCGGTCCAACGAACTCGTCTTCCTGTATAACCGCGTGCGGAACGAATTCTTTGCCGAAATCAAGGAAGCCAGTTTCCCGGGTACTATCCACGATTTTGACGCACAGAGTTTGAAGCAGTTGGAAAGTATCCTGACGCCGGAACATTTGGCCGATTATCTCGGCCGTCTGGACCGCGGAGAGATTGAAAAAGCCTGAGTTTTGGCACTTTAACTTGACTTTAAAATTAAATTTCAGTATACTAATACTGCTGATGTAACGGCCCGGTGGTTCAGTTGGTTAGAATGCCGCCCTGTCACGGCGGAGGTCACGAGTTCGAGTCTCGTCCGGGTCGCCATTTTATGTGCCTCGGTAGCTCAGTTGGTAGAGCAAGGGACTGAAAATCCCTGTGTCAACAGTTCGATTCTGTTCTGAGGCACCATTTTGCGGAAATAGCTCAGTGGTAGAGCACCACCTTGCCAAGGTGGGGGTCGCGAGTTCGAGCCTCGTTTTCCGCTCCAGTTTACAAAAGGTTCGTTGTACGAGCCTTTTTCAGGCGGCGACATAGCCAAGCGGTAAGGCAGAGGTCTGCAAAACCTTTATCCCCGGTTCGATTCCGGGTGTCGCCTCCATTTTTATCTGATTTTTATCTGTGTATCCGGAAAGATAATATGCCGAGGTGGCGGAACTGGCAGACGCAAGGGACTTAAAATCCCTCGGGTGGTGACACCCGTACCGGTTCGATTCCGGTCCCCGGCACCAGAGAACAATATACCCGCAGAATCCAGGAGGATCCTGCGGGTTTTCTTTGCGTCCGGCCCCCGAACGAAGAACCAGGCAACAGACAATGCAGACAGGTCATGTGGTGACTTGCCTGCCTTTTTATGATATAATGACACGGTATATTCAAAACAAAACTGGGGGCCTGCGCCTATTTTTGGATGGCTCACGTTTTTGTGTCACAAGATTTTACGATGACAATGGAGGAAAAGCTTATGCAACAAACCCCAGATTGGTCCCAAGGGGATCTGTATCTGCGTGAAAACGCGCCTGAGCTGGTTCCTTTCCTGGAGAAGTACGGCCCTTGTACGCTGCTTCCCAAGGACGAGGCACAGCATTTCGAAGTGCTGCTGACGGGCATTGCGGCGCAACAACTACCGCCGGACACAAGCCTGGAAATCATGGACCGGCTGAAGACCTTAACGGGAGAGCCGGTGACACCGGAAAACCTGCTGAAACTGACAGACGAAACGCTGGCGTCCTGCGGCTTGACGGCTCTGAAGGTCACGTATATGAAGGAATTTGCCCGCGCCATCCTCGACGGAAGCGTGGACCTGGCGGCCTGGGAGTCCTTGTCGGATTCTCAGCTCTTGAAAAAATTGAAAGCTGTCAGGGGGCTGGGGCAGTGGACGATTGAAATGTTTATGCTGCTCTGCCTGTGTCGGCCGGACATCCTGCCGGGAGACGATTTCCTGCTGAAGAAACAGGTTCGGGATTTATACGGCCTCGCGGAAATTCCCAAGCGGGGAGAACTGATCCGGCGGTCGGAGCACTGGCGCCCCTGGCGCAGCCTTGCTGTCTGGTACTTGTGGCAGGAAGCGGCAGCGCAGGAAAAAGAATAGGAAAGAATGCATGTGAGGAATAGTCATGGAATCGACAATATTTGATTTGATGAAGGTAGCGCCGGCCATACAGGCGAATTTGCGGAAGATGGGCATCCGGAAACCCATGCCGGTACAGCAGCGCGCCATTCCGGCCCTCATCAATGGCCGGGATGTCCTGGCCCGCGCACAGACGGGAACGGGAAAGACGCTGGCTTATCTGATTCCCATGGCGCAGAAAGTGGATCCGGCCAGGAACTATGTCCAGGGGCTGGTCCTGACGCCGACGCGCGAACTGGCCCAGCAGGTGAACGAAGTTTTCAAAGAAGTAGCCGACGGACTGGGATTGAAAACCCTCGCGGTGACAGGCGGCCGGGATTTTGAAACGCAGAAACGCAAGCTCCAGGGGAATGCCCAGATTTTGATCGGTACACCGGGACGCCTGCTGGACCATATCGGTAAAGGAAACACGGATTTGGGCGGCGTCCAGTTTCTTGTTCTGGACGAAGTGGATGAAATGCTGGCACAGGGATTCATGGAAGACGCCGGGAAACTGATTGCCATGACGAACCCGTCACACCAGACCATGCTTTGCTCGGCTACGGTTTCCGAAGAAATCAATAAACTGGGCCGCAGCCTGACGAAGAACTGCCTCGTCGTGGAACTCGATCCGGACGAAGCCGTAGTCCGTACCATCCAGCAGATCTGCATCCGTACGACGGAAGAAAACAAGCCTCAGGTGCTGCAGCAATTGATTGACCGTCTCCAGCCTTACCTGATGATCGTCTTTTGCATCAGTAAGGAACGGGCCCGGGAGATGAACGACTACCTGGGTGCCCGGGGATACAATGTGGACGTTTTGACCGGCGACATGAGTGCCGTCAAGCGCAAAACCGTCATGAAACGGTTCCGCGAGGCAAAACTGCAGATTCTGGTGGCCAGCGACATCGCGGCCCGCGGGCTGGATGTCGAAGGCGTAACACACGTTGTCAATTACGACGTACCCCATGACCCTGACTGGTATGTGCACCGCGTGGGACGGACAGGACGGGCCGGCCGGGACGGCATGTCGATTACCTTATATACGCCGGAAGAACTGCGCTGGCTTCATAACATTGAAAGCAAGCTCGGCATTACCATGGAGAAGCAGACTCCGGACGGGCGGACAGTGGTCCGCCGCACCCGCATTGCCGCGGCGAAAAAGAAAGCGGCGGCACCGAAGACCCGGGGCCGTAATTCCGTTCTCGACAAGCGCCATGCCCCCAAGACGGGGTCGAACAGACGCCAGCTGTCCCGTTCGGCCGCACGGCGCCAGAGTCTTCAGTTGAAGGAAGCTGCCAAGGCACGGGCCGCCAAGGATGCTGCCAAGGCAGCCAAAGACCGGCGTCGGAACAAGTAGGGCCGGAGCAGGGCAGAAGGATCGTTCATCCGGTCCTGAAAAATAAGAGAGGGTCTGGCAGGACCCTGCAAGCAGGTGATTCCCTTGTATTTGAAATCCGTTACAGCCTTGGGCTTCAAGTCTTTTGCCGACCGGACGAGCCTTTCGTTCGGTGCCGGCATTACGGCGATTGTCGGCCCCAACGGATCCGGAAAAAGCAATATCTCCGATGCCGTGCGCTGGGTTCTCGGCGAACAGCGTGTCAAATACCTGCGCGGCAGCAAGATGGAAGACGTCATCTTCAACGGAACGAGCAAACGGCGTCCTTTGGGCGTCGCTGAAGTTTCGCTGACGTTTGATAACGCCGACAGGGCCCTGGCATTGGATTTCGACGAAGTGACGATTACGCGCAAACTCTTCCGCTCCGGGGACAGCGAGTATTCCATCAACAAAAAGTCCTGCCGCCTGAAGGATATTCAGGAGCTGCTGGCCGACACGGGCATGGGGAAGGGAGCCATGTTCCTCATCGGGCAGAACCGCATCGATGAAATCCTCAACAGCCGCCCGGAAGAACGGCGGGGGATTTTCGAGGAAGCAGCCTCCATCGCAGGGTATCGGATCAAGAAGAACGACGCGGCGCGGCGCCTCGACGAAACAGCGGCGAACCTGCTTCGTATCAACGACATCAAGAACGAAGTGGAAGGCCAAGTGGAACCGCTCCGCATTGAAGCGGAACGCACCCAGAAATACAATGTCCTGGCTTCTGATCTGCGTCAGGTACACCTGACCCAGGCCGTCAACCGGATCGACAATATCGAAGCCGTGCGGGAAAAGGTCCGCGCGGAGAGGCAGGAAGCACAGGATGAGCTGGCCGGCAAGACGGCAGAACTGGCCCGGGCCGATACGGAATGCGCCCGGCTGCAGCAGCAGCTGGATGGATTGAACGATGCCGTGACCCACATGCGGGAAGGCATTGCCGCGAAGGAAAAGGCCCTGGGCGAAGTAAAGGCCGAGGCAGGAGTGCTGGAGGAACGCATCGGACAGTACGGGCGTCAGCGGCAGAAACTGCTTCAGAGCAACGAAAAGCTGGGCGCGGAAATCCAGCAATGGGACGACCAGCTGAAGACGCTGGCGGAAGAATACGACAAACTCGATGCAGCCGGTACCGAAGCGAAAAAGCTCGCCGACGGACTGGCGGCGGAAAAGCAGGCCGAAACAACTGCCCGGGATGAGGCGAAGCAGGCCGTGGAAGCGCTTCGTGACAGCAGTTTCGAAGGCGTCCAGAAGATGGTGGAACTGCGCAACGAACTGAACCAGCTCCGGAAAGAGCAGGAACAGCGGATGGTGCGCCGGGAAAAACTGAAGAAAGAATTGGAAGAAGGCGAGGCCCGCCTGCAGGAGCTCCAGGAGGAAGAAAGGGAGATTCTGCGCCGCAAGGGCACGCTGGAACAGAATCGGGATACGTTTGTCCGTGACGGAAAGAAACTCGCTGCCGAAGTACAGGACCGGCAGCATGAGCTGGACGAAGTCCTGCGGCGGTATGATGACTGCAGCCGCCGCGTAGCCGGCGCCGAATCGCGGCTCCGTGTCCTGGAAAATATGCAGCAGGCGTACGAAGGCTTCGGCAAGGGTATCAAGGCTGTCCTGCGGAGCGACGCGCCGTGGCGGCAGGAGATCCTTGGTCCGGCGGCAGCACTCCTTGATGTGGATGCCGACTATGTGACGGCGGTGGAAACGGCACTCGGTGCAGGTGCCCAGAATCTGGTGACACGCCATGCCGACGCAGCCAAGGAAGCCATTGCTTTCTTGAAACGAACACAGGCCGGGCGGGCGACATTTCTGCCCCTGGACACAGTCCGTCCTGCCGAACCGCGCCCGGACGAGCAAAAACTGGCTCATCTGCCGGGCATTCACGGCTTTGCAGCGGATCTGGTCCGCTGTGACGCCGAAGTGGAACCGGCCATCCGGTTCCTGTTGGGCCGCGTCCTTGTGGCAGAGAATATGGATGCCGCCCTGGCGGCAGCGCGCCAGGGGCGGTTCCGCCTGCGTGTCGTGACGCTGGACGGAGACGTGGTCAATACGGGCGGTTCCCTGACTGGTGGCAGCCGCAGCCACAACGAGGGCGGGTACTTGTCCCGCAACAGGGACATTGCAGCCCAGCAGGAGACACTGCAGCACCTGCACGAGGAACTCCTGGCCATCCAGGAGGACCGGGAAGAGCGGGAGGATGCCCTGGCGGAGCAGCGTAAAACATTGGAGAATCTCCGTGCTTCCGTGCAGAAGATCGACGTGGAACTGGAAACCGTGAAGGGAGCCCAGCAGCGCAACGGTGACGCGCTGCACCAGGCACAGGAACGGCTCCAGGTCAACCTGGACACGCGGTCTCTGCTGGGCAGGGAGTATCTGGAGGCCCGCCAGTCTATCGCGGACCGGCAAGGCCCCCTGAAGGAGCTGGAAGAGGCCAACGAGGCTGGGAAGGCTGCACTCGATGAGGCACAAAAGAAAATCGGCCGGCACGAGAGCCGGCTCCTGACTTTGGAAAGCCAGCTGCAGGATGCTCATATCCGCATGGAGACGACGGCAGCACGCCGCCGCTCTACGGAAGAACGTATGAAAGATATTGATACGACGCTGGGGCGGCTGCAGGATAACTTTGCCAGAAACGAAGAGGAAGCGGACCGCCTGCAGCAGGGCGTGGAGGCCAGTAAGCAGCGCAAGGCGGCGCTGGCTGGCGAAACGCAGCGTCTGTTGGAAGAATTGAAGCAGATTACCAGCGGGCAGGAGGATATCAACTCCCAGCGGTTGTCCCTCAACCAGGATCTGGGAGATGCCCAGGCCCGCCAGAAACTGGCCTCACAGGCGAAGGAAAAGGCAGATAAACGCGTCCAGGCAGCCGAACTGGAACGGGTCAAACAAGAAACGAATTTCCAAAATGCTGTAGAACAGCTGGCACAGGAGTTCCAGTTGTCCGTGGAAGAAGCACGCCAGCAAGGTCTGGCCGAGGATAAGAGCGAAATAGCCCTGCGGCGCAGAGAAGTGGCGCTGCAGCGCCAGATGGAAGAATTGGGCCCTGTCAACCCGGCGGCGCCGGAACAGTACGACGCCGTCAAGGAGCGGTACGAATTCCTGAGCCGCCAGTACGACGACCTGCAGGAATCGAAGGAAAAACTGGAACGCATCCTTGGGGAAATCAATGACGGCATGACGAAGAAATTCAAGGCCGCCTTCACCCAGATTAATGAATATTTCCACCGCACGTACGTGCAGTTGTTCGGCGGGGGAACAGCGGTTCTCAAACTGACAGACCCGGAAGACCTGCTCGAGTCAGGCATCGACATCGAAGTGCAGCCGCCGGGCAAGCGGCTGCAGAGTCTGTATCTGCTGTCGGGAGGTGAGCGGGCCCTGACGGTCATCGCACTCCTTTTTGCCCTGTTGAGTTACCATCCGACGCCCTTCTGCATCCTGGACGAAATCGATGCACCCCTGGACGATGCGAATATTGAACGGTTCGCCCAGTTCCTGCAAGGGTACGCAGTCCATACACAGTTCCTGGTCATTACACACCGCAAGGGAACCATGGAGGCTGCCAACGTGTTGTACGGCGTCACGATGGAGGAATCGGGCGTTTCGAAAATCCTGTCTGTCAAGATGAGCGATAAATTGCCCGGCGTGGAGTAGTTTCGCACTGGCAGGCATGCTATAATGTAGGGAACGAAAGGAGGGGCATCCCTGCTGCTGCAGGGAGCTGAAGAACGGATGAGTTTTTTTGAGAATCTGAAACAGAGCCTGGCCAAGACCCGGCATAATTTTACGGACCGCATCAGCGAGCTGGTCGGTGCGTCGTCAAAAATCGACGAAGATTTCCTGGAAGAATTGGAAATGATCCTGCTCACGGCTGATGTGGGGGTAAAGACGACGGAAGAGTTGATCGACGACGTCCGCGAAGCCGCGAAAAAGCGGGAAATAACGGGGACGGAAGAGGTCATTCCTTTCCTGAAAAAGCGCGTGACGGAACTGCTTCGAGACGACGGCGTGCGCACCCGCATCAGCGGGCATCCGACGGTTATTCTCGTCGTTGGCGTCAACGGGGTCGGCAAAACGACGACCATCGGCAAACTGGCCAATTATTTTCATCTGTTCCACTACAAAGTACTGCTTGCGGCTGCAGATACGTTCCGTGCGGCTGCAGCAGACCAGCTGAAAATCTGGGGCGAACGGGCCGGCTGTGATGTCGTTGCCCATGAGGAAGGCGCCGATCCGGCGGCCGTTGTTTTTGATGCCCTGAAAGCTGCCAAGGCGCGGGACGTGGACATTGTCTTCGTCGATACGGCAGGACGGCTGCACAACAAGGCCAACCTGATGAACGAACTGGCGAAGATGGACCGCGTCATCAAGCGGGAAATTCCCGACGCGCCGCAGGAAGTCTTCCTGGTGCTGGACGCAACGACGGGACAGAACGCGATCACGCAGGCCAAGGTCTTTACGGAGACAACCAACGTGACCGGCGTCGTGTTGACGAAACTGGACGGAACAGCCAAAGGCGGGGTCGTCGTTGCCATCCGCCGGGAGCTGGGACTGCCGGTCAAGTGGATCGGCATCGGCGAAGGCATGATGGACTTCCGTCCGTTTGAACCGGATAAGTTCGTAGACGCCCTGTTTGACACAGGCAGTGAAAAAGGTGCGGATGCACCGGCACCGGATACGGCAAAATAATATCTCCTGCCTGCGTGGCAGGAGCCGCTGCAGGACTACGCAGACAGCTGGGGAGGAGGAGACCGCAGGGTCGCTTTCCCGCTGTCTTTTTTTGCAAGTTTTTTATCAGGAGGGAGGAATCCTGTCATGTTCGATCGTTTGTCGCCTGTGGCACGGCGCGTTCTGCTGCTGATTCCCGTCCTCCTGGGTGTGACCGTGATTACTTTCCTGCTGGTACACGTGTCTGCCGAAGACGCCGTTGACGTGTTGTACCGGCAGAGCGGCACCGTATCGGAATCGGTCAAAGCGGCGACACGGGCCCGTCTGGGACTGGACCAGCCGCTGCCGGTCCAATATGTCCGCTGGCTGGTGTCGCTGGGATCGGGCACGACTGTCTCCCTGGCGACGGGGGAACCGGTGGGCAGCATGATCCTCTCCCGTCTGCCTGTGACGGCAGCCCTGACAGCAGCATCCCTGGCCCTGACCCTGGTCGTGTCCGTGCCGTTGGGAATCTACTGCGCGCTTCATAAGGACCAACCGGCAGACTACGTTCTTCGTGTCCTGTCGTTCGGCGGCAATGCCCTGCCGGGATTTTTGACGGCGTTCCTGCTGCTCTACATCGTGGCAGTCCGCTGGCACTGGCTGCCGGTCCTGGGCGACGGATCGCCGGTGTCGTACATCCTGCCGGCGTGTTCCCTGGCACTGCCTATGTCGGCCAAATACATCCGCTATCTCCGCGGCGCCGTGCTGCGCGAATGTGAGCGGCCCTATGTGGCAGCGTCTTTGTTACGGGGCATTCCCTACGGCGTCATCGTGCGGCACTTCGTGCTGCGCTCGTCCCTGCTGTCCCTGCTGCCGGTTCTGGCTCTGTCGATCGGGTCCCTGCTGGGCGGCACGGCAATCATCGAAAGTATTTTCCGCCTGGATGGGATCGGGTATCTCGCCATCCGGGCCTTGTTCCTGAAAGATTATCCCGTCATCCAGACCTACGTCCTGTGGACGGCTTTCCTGTACAGTGTCGTTAATCTGGCGGCGGACTGGCTCTATCACCATTTTGATCCCCGCATCGACGGGACGGGCAGGGAAGGGGGGAACTTTCATGGCGACGCATGACGAAAGGCTGCTGCTGCCGTCGACAGCACGGGACGGTTTGACAAAAGTCCGGATTTTCGGCTTCCTGGCCCTCATCCTGCTGGTGCTGGCCGCCGCCGGTTCTTCCCTGGCACCGCACGATCCGTTTTTACAAGATCTGGACCATTCCCTGCTGCCTCCGGGTGGGGCTTACCCCCTGGGCACAGACCGCTTCGGGCGCTGTGTCTTTTCCCGCGTCCTGGCAGGGAGTACGGTCTCGCTGTACGCTTCCCTCGCTGTCGTGGGAATGACCATGGCTGTGGGAACAATAACGGGTCTGGTGGCAGGCTTCTTTGGTGGACGCACGGATCAACTTCTGATGCGCTGCACCGATGTGTTCCTGGCTTTCCCGGTCCCGGTGTTCGCCATGGTGGCTGCCGCTCTGCTCGGCCGTTTTGGGAATGCATCCCAGAGTGAGTACGGCGGACTGGCCGGTGCCATGGCAGCGTTGACCCTCATTTCGTGGCCCAAATATGCCCGCCTGGTCCGGAGCTGTGTTCTGGATATCCGGCACCGTCCGTTTATTGCGGCAGCTCGCTTCAGCGGGTGCTCCCGGGCAGAAATTCTCTTCCGCCAGATCCTTCCTTTGGTGCTGGGACCCACTTTAATTATGATGACATCCGACATGGGGACAGTGCTCCTCGAAATGGCAGGGTTGTCCTTCCTCGGCCTGGGAGTACAGCCGCCGGCGGCAGAGTGGGGACTCATGATCGGTTCGGCCCGGAGTCTGCTCCAGACGGCACCGTGGGTTCTGTTCGCTCCCGGTGCGGCCCTTCTGGTGACGGTCACCGTGTTCAACCTGCTGGGGGACAGCCTGCAGGATGTCCTGACCCGCCGCAGCGAAAGGGGGATGCAGGGATGAGGCAATGGTTTCGAAAAAACCGGCTTCCGCAGGAGGCAATAGTCCGTGCCTGGCTGTCCGCGCTGCTGGCATTGTTTCTCCTCTTGACAGCAGGCTGCGGCCGCCCGGTACCCCGGACGGGAGAGTCGGTCTTCCGCTACGGTACCATGGCCTACGGTGTGGCCATGTACAATGCCGGTATGGACCCCCATCGGAGTTACCAGGGGTGGACGACCATCCGCTACGGTGTCGGTGAGACACTGTTCCGTTTTAATGACCAGATGGAGCCTGTTCCCTGGCTGGCAACGGACTTTACGAGGGTCGATCCGTACACGGTCCGCCTGCGTGTGCGGGACGGCGTGACCTTTTCCAACGGCCGCCCTTGCGACGGCGAGGCTGTGGCCGCCTGCCTGCGCCGTCTGGTACAGCTGCACGACAGGGCCCGGGAAGATTTGCAGTTTGCTTCCGTCACTGCAGACGGGCAGGTCGTTACCATCCATTCCCGCCGGCCGACGGCGTCTCTTTTGTACCAGTTGTGCGATCCGTACGCTGCCATCATCGACGTCTCACAACCCATCCGTACGGATACGGATGTGATCGGAACGGGGCCTTTTGTGACGGAACGGCTGACGCCGACAGAAATTCAGCTTCGAAAGAATCCGCACTACTGGGACGGTCCCGTCCAGACGGACCGCGTCCTGGTTCAGAGCATTCCAGACGGGGAGATGCTGACCATGGCCCTGCAGAACGGGGAAGTCGACGCGGTCCAGGGCATGCCCTACAGCAGCCTGCCTCTCTTTCAGTCCGCCGCGGACCGTTTTACGATCCTGTCTGTTCCGACGAGCCGTGTGTTCCAGGCCGCCCTGAATTTCCGCACGCCGGCCTTGCAGGACCAGCGCGTTCGGGAGGCCATCTGCCTGGCCTTAAATAAAAAACAATTTGTCCACGCCCTCTTGAATGACAACGGCTATGCCGCCATCGGCGCGTTTCCTGCCAATCTTCCGTATGGAGGGCGGACCGTGCGGGACGGCGGGTACCAGCCGGCGCGGGCCCGTGCCCTGCTGGCCGAAGCGGGGTGGCGGGACACGGACGGCGACGGCTATGTTGACAAAGGAGGACAGCCGCTGACCTTACGCTGGCTGACCTATACGTCGCGGCAGGAATTGCCTCTTCTGGCAACGGCCATGCAGGGCTACCTGCGGCAGATCGGCATCCGCCTCGTAGTCCAGGCTACGGACAGTGCTGCCGAGTTTTTACAACGGGGAGCCTGGGACATTTATGCGAAAGCCATTGTCACGGCACCGGTCGGAGACCCGGGAAATTACCTGCTCAATCACGTGCGTACTGGTGCGACCCACAACAACGGAGCCTATTCGAACCCCCGCGTGGACGTCTTGACAGACCGGTTGGCCGCCGAATTCGACCCGGCCCGGCGGGGTGCCCTGGCCGTGCAGATCATGCAGCTCGTCCTGGATGACCACGCTATTTTGTACGCCAGCCATCTGCGCATGAACCTGATTCTGCGCAAGGGAGTGTCGGGAATCCGCCCCCATCCCTGTGATTACTACGAAATCACGAAAGACCTGACGGTTCGTCCCCGTTAGGAGAAACATACCAGAAAGGAGCCTGTTATGAAGCATCCAGTCTTTATGGAGGCCCGCGGCCTGTCGTATTTTTACGGAAGCCGTCAGGTTCTTTTTGACGTGGACTGTCAATTCCGCCGGCACACGGTCCTGGGAGTCACCGGTGCTTCGGGCAGCGGCAAGACAACCTTGCTGCATGCTGTTGCAGGCCTCCTGCCGGACGGCGTTCGCATTACCGGCGGCCTCTGGTACGACGGCCACAACCTGCTCACCGACCGCCAGCGGCACAGGGCCCTGCGCGGAACGGCCATTGCCCTGGTGCCCCAGCAGCCCGGTGCGTCCCTCTATCCCCTCCTGCCTGTGTGGGAACAATTCCGTCTCATGGCCCGCGCCCGGGGGCAGGAAGCCACCTGGCGGCAGCAGGCCTTGCAGGCGCTGGAGCAGCTGAATCTGCCGGAGGCGGAACGCATCCTGGACGCCCGGCCTTATATGTTGTCCGGTGGCCAGGCACAGCGCGTCTGTCTGGCCATGGCCCTGCTGCAGCAGCCGGAACTCCTGCTGATGGATGAACCGACGTCCGGCCTTGACGTGGCGGCCCAGAACCGTGTGTATGATGCATTGACGGCATTTCGCAGTCATTGTGACACCTCATTGGTTGTTGTTTCGCACAACCTGGGTTTTCTGGCCCGCCTCTGCGACTGCCTCTTGATCCTGAAGGACGGGCGGACCGTGGAGCAGGGAGAAGCGTACAAGGTGCTCCGGCATCCGCAGCACCCGTACACGCAGTCCCTGCTGGCTGCGGCATCCCATTTTCAGGCTGGGCAGGCGGGGACGCAGACGGGCAGTCAGGAGGAATAAGATGGTTCTGTTGGAAGCACGCAACTTGACGAAAGTATATGGCCGGGGTCCGAAAGCTGTCGTCGCAGACCAGGATATTTCCTTTGCGCTGCCCCGGGGCAGTTCCCTGGGAATCCTGGGACGCAGCGGCTGTGGAAAGAGTACGCTGGCACGGCTTTTAATGGGAATCGAGCCGGCGACGGCGGGAACGGTTCTCTGGCAGGGAGAACCGGTCCATTGGCAGGACGGGGCTGCCCGCAAAGCCTATTATCGGAAGGTGCAGCTCGTGTTTCAGGATGCGCTGGCCTCTTTCCATCCCCTGTACACGGTCGGCATGTCCCTGCGCACAGCCTTGCGGAATTACGGTGCGTCACGGGAAGAAGCGGAACGCCGTGCTGTGGAGGCGTTTGCTGCCGTCGGTCTTCCACCGTCCCTGCTGGACAAGCGGCCGGCGGAGTTGAGCGGCGGAGAGGGGCAGCGTGCGGGGATTGCGCGGGCCATGTCCCTCGAGCCGGATGTCATCCTTTGCGACGAAATCTCCAGCGCTCTGGACGCACTCTCCCAGAAACAGGTGGAAATGGCCCTGCAGTCGCTGCGGGCACGTGGTACGGCATTGCTGTTGATCAGCCATGACATCTCTTTCCTGGGACGGCTCTGTGACGAGCTGCTGGTCCTGCAGCAGGGACGAGTGGTGGAACGGGGGCCGGCGGCACAAATCCTGCAGCATCCCCAGGCGGCGGAAACCCGTTTTCTGTTGGAACAGGCTTTCCTGCTGTCCCTGGAAAACCGGGTGGACTCGTGAAAGACATACTATAAAGGTATAGCAAAGAACTGTCAAGCAAAAATACTTGACAGTTCTTTTTTCGTCCTGTATAATGCCCATGTTGAGTATGTTTCAGTGTGAGAGAAAGTGGTTCGTATGAAAGCAAATGATTTCAACGACAGAATCCGGTTCGGCAACCTGTACGAAGTGTACGGGGCGCTGCTGACGAAGAAGCAGCAGCGGTGCCTGGAACTGTATTTCTGTGAAGACTATTCCCTGGCGGAAATCGCCGACGAGATGAAGGTATCCCGGCAGGCGATTTACGATCTGCTCAAACGCGTGGAACAAACCCTGGAGCATTATGAAGCCATCCTGGGCTTCCTGCGCCGCCACGAAGAAACCCGGCGGCTGACTGCGGAAGCGTCCCAGGTCCTTCAGACGGCACAGGTGCAACAAGATTTCAACCGCCTCGACCGGGTCCGGGAAATCCTGGACCGCATCGAATGACGGGTTTTCGAAGAAAGCAGGTAGGCTATGGCTTTTGAAAGTTTATCCGAACGGCTGCAGAACGCCATCAAGATGTTCCGCGGTACGAAGGAAATCACGGAAGAGGACTTGAAGGCTCCCTTGCGGGAAGTCCGCATGGCCCTTCTCGAAGCCGATGTCAATTTCAAGGTCGTCAAAGATTTTGTCGGCCGGATCAAAGAACGGGCGCTCGGTGCCAAGGTGGACCAGAACCTGAGCCCGGCGCAGCAGATCATCAAGATTGTCGATGAGGAACTGACACGGCTTCTGGGCGGGACGCAGGCGAAACTGGAAGTTGCTCCCAAGCCCCCGACTATCATCATGCTCGTCGGCCTGCAGGGCGCCGGCAAAACGACGTCAGCCGGCAAGCTGGCCCTGAGCCTGAAAAAGAAACACAAGCATCCGCTCCTCGTGGCGGCCGACGTATATCGTCCCGCCGCAGTGACGCAGCTGCAGGTGCTGGGCGAACAAGTCGGTGTTCCGGTCTTTTCGGAAGGCACAGACGTTTCCCCCGTGGAAATCGCCAAACACTCCCTGGCGTACGCCGAACACATGGCCTGTGATACGGTCCTGATCGATACCGCCGGCCGTCTCCATATTGATGAAAAACTGATGACAGAGCTGCAGGACATCAAGGCGGCTGTCCAGCCCCACGAGATCCTGCTGACCATCGATGCCATGACCGGCCAGGACGCCGTCACGGTAGCCGACACGTTCCATAAAGATCTGGGACTGACGGGCCTGATCGTGACGAAGCTCGACGGTGACGCCCGTGGCGGCGCCGTCCTGTCTGTCCGCGAAGTGACGGGATGCCCCGTCAAGTTCGTCGGTATGGGCGAGAAGCTCGAAGCACTGGAGCCTTTCTATCCCGACCGCATGGCCTCGCGCATCCTGGGCATGGGCGATATCCTCTCCCTGATCGATAAGATCAAGGATACGACGGACCTGGCCAAGGCCCTGGAGATGGAGAAAAAGCTCAAGAAAGACGAATTCACGCTGGAACAGTTCCTGGAACAGATGCAGCAGATCAAGAAGCTGGGCCCCCTGGACACCATCCTGGGCATGATTCCCGGCATGGGCGGCATCAGCCAGAAGCTGAAGGAAGCCAACGTGGATGAAAAGGAATTCGACCGCGTGGAAGCGATTATCCGCTCCATGACACCGAAGGAACGGCAGAAACCGGAGATCATCAACGGGAGCCGCCGTAAACGCATCGCCGCCGGCTGCGGCATGCGCGTCCAGGATGTCAACCGCTTGTTGAAGAACTTTGAAGATAGTAAAAAGCTCATGAAAAAAATGCAGGGCATGGCGAAATTTGCCTCAAAGGGCGGCAAGATGCTTCCTTTCATGCACCGCTGAGCTTTCTATAGCAAGACAAACCTTTATGATGGATACAAGGACAAGGAGGTGAATCACAATGGCAGTTAAGATTCGTCTGAAACGCATGGGTGCCAAGAAAGTCCCGTTCTACCGTATCGTAGTCGCCGACTCCCGTTCCCCGCGTGACGGCAAGTTCATCGAAACCATCGGTACGTACGACTCCACGGTCAGTCCCGCAGCCGTAAAGATCGACGAGGAAAAAGCGCTGAGCTGGATGAACAACGGCGCACAGCCGACCGACACCGTCAAAAACCTGTTCAGCAAACAGGGTATCATGAAAAAGTTTGCGGAAGCAAAGAGCGCAAAGTGATTGAAGGGGCGTGAATTGCATGAAAGAATTGGTAGAAATCATTGCCAAGTCTCTGGTTAGCAATCCGTCTGCAGTAGCCGTGGAGGAAGAAGTCAACGGTACCACTACCGTGCTTCGCCTCCATGTCGCTCCTGAGGATATGGGAAAGGTCATTGGCAAACAGGGCCGCATTGCGAAGGCCATCCGTTCTGTCATGAAGGCCGTCGCAACCCGGGAGAATGTGAAAGTTATCGTTGAGATTGTTTGACCGCAGCACTAATATTACAAAGAGGTACTATTCGTATGGCAGATTCCATGTTTGTTCGCGTACCTGTCGCCATCAAGGCGAAGGTGACGGAAGATTTGAAACTGAAAATTATTGGAGATCTCCAAAACACCATAAAGAAAATGCAGTTGGATCTGGACCAGTTTGACTTTCAGGCCAAACAGGTCATGAATCAGGCTGCCAACGACTTGTCCGCTGCCCCTCGTCTGCGCGAGCAGATTGAAGTCGAGCGGAAAAAGCGCACGGACGCAAAAGAGGAAGCCGAAGCCCAGCTGAAGCGGGCGCAGGAATTGCAGATCGGCGCTGAAATCGGCCACGGCACGCTGGAACGTACGGTGGAAGTCAAAGTCGGCGACGACCTGGAAGCTCTTATGGGCGCGGAAATCCTGACGGAAGACGGCAAGATTATCGCTTTCCGTATGTAAGTAAAAAGGAACGCAAGAATGCAGCTAGTCACTCTTGGGCAAATAGTCGCTCCGCACGGTGTGCGGGGCGATTTGCGCATTTTACCGCTGACGCGTAACGTCGGCCTCTTTCAAAAGATGAAGTACCTGCTCCTGCCGGACGGGCGCCAGCTGACTGTCGTCCGGGCCCGGCCCCATAAAAACCTGGTTCTCGTCACGACGGAAGAAATCAAAACGATGGACGCCGCTGAGGCGCTGCGGGGGCTCCGCGTGTCTGTCCGCCGCGCAGACCTTCCGGAGCTGCCGGAAGGGCAGTACTATGTCGGCGACCTGCTGGGCATGGATGTTGTGGATGAAGCAGGGAAGCCCATTGGCACGTTCAAGGATGTCCTGCAGACGGGCAGCGCCGATGTTTACGTTATTGCGCCGCCGCAGGGACAGGATATCCTGGTGGCCAACGTGCCGGATAATATCCGGCGCATTGATGTGGCAAACCATACGATGGTCGTCCGGCTGCCGGAATGGGACGAGGAGGAAATTCGATGAAATTTCTTTTTATTACCTTGTTTCCCGAACAAATTGAAGCAGCAGGCCGGCACAGCATGATCAAGCGCGGCCTTGACGCAGGGCTGCTCGAACTGGAGTGCATCAATCCCCGCGACTTTTCACGGGACAAACACCGTTCGGTCGATGACACGCCCTTCGGCGGCGGTGTCGGCATGATCCTGAAGCCGGAACCGATGGTCGAGGCCATCCGCCTGGCCCGGCAGAAGCTGCCCGGCGCACCGGTCCTGGCCATGAGCCCCGGCGGGGAGACGTTCAGCCAGCCGCTGGCGGAACAATGGGCCCGCAGTGAAAACGGCCTTATCTTTTTGTGCGGCCATTATGAAGGATTCGATGAGCGGATTTACCACTTCGTCGATGCCAAGGTAAGTATCGGCGATTACGTCCTGACGGGCGGCGAACTGCCGGCCCTGATTATTATGGACGCCGTGTCCCGTTTTGTGCCGGGTGTCCTGGGCAAACTGGCCAGCGCCGAAGAGGACAGTTTTTCCTCGGGGCTGCTGGAGTATCCGCAGTACACGCGTCCCGTTGACTTCGAGGGCCTTGTGGTGCCCGAAGTGCTGCGGAACGGAAATCATAAACTCATCGCCCAATGGCGGCGCAAGGAATCCCTGCGCACCACACTGCACCGGCGCCCGGATCTGCTTCCGTCGCATCCTTCCAAAGCCGACGCGGCACTTCTGGCGGAAATCCAGGAAGAAGAGAGTACCGGGGACTGGCACGAACCGTCGAAGAGCTCGGAAACTCTGTAAAAAAAGAAACAAAAAGGCAAAAATCGCCTTGCATGTCTCTACCCGTTGTGGTACAATATTCAAGCGTAATACGGACGGTCCGCTGTGATAATTGGAAATCGCACAGGCGACAGGTTGTTTGGAGAAGCATCAGCTTCATCACATGAACGTCTATGAAAATCAGGAGGAAGAAATGAACATCATTGAAGCACTGGATAAGGAACAGCTTCGTTCCGATATCCCCGAATTCCGTGCCGGCGACACCGTCAAAGTCTATGTAAAGGTTGTCGAAGGTACGCGTGAGCGTATTCAGTTGTTTGAAGGCGTGGTTATCTCCCGCAGTGGCCATGGCATCCGTGAAATGTTCACCGTCCGCCGTGTTTCCTACGGTGTCGGCGTGGAACGTACTTTCCCGGTACACAGCCCGCGTCTGGACAGAATCGAAGTAGCACGCAAAGGCGTGGTTCGCAGAGCCAAACTGTATTATCTGCGTGACCTGACCGGCAAGGCTGCTCGTATTCGCGAACGCCGCTGATTCGCAAACCAAGGGGGCTGCTAGCGCAGTCCTCTTTTTTCGTTTTCGGGACGAGTTCACAAAGAATTCATGACTGCCGGCCCCGTGCCGTTCCGTACCGGGCGTTCCCGCGGCCCTGCGGCCCGGCCGACAGCAAGAGAGGAAGCAAAAGCATGAGCAAGAAATCGGGAGGATCGTTTCAAGACTCGCTGAATGACTGGCTGGTATCCATTATCATTGCGGTGGCCCTGGCCTTCATTATCCGCACCTTTATCCTGGAACCGTATATGGTGTCGGGTACTTCTATGTATCCGACGCTGATCAACAACGAACGCCTCATTGTCAACAAAATGGTCTACTTCATCCGGGATCCGCAGCGGAACGAGATTGTCGTCTTCCGGTATCCCAAGGATGAAAGCCGCGATTTTATCAAACGTGTCATTGCGGTCGGCGGGGACACGGTGGAAATGCGCGACGGTGCTGTTCTCGTCAACGGGAAAAAGATTGATGAACCGTACACGTGGAAGGAGGACCCGAAAGGCCTCAACCATTCCAATTACCGGAAATCTGTCGTGCCAAAAGACACGATCTTTGTCCTGGGAGACAACCGGAATAACTCGGAAGACAGCCGGTTTGCTGACGTCGATTTTGTGCCGCTGAGCCTTGTCAAGGGGAAAGCTGCCGTAGCAATCTGGCCGATGGAACGGGCACGCGTCCTGCCATAACAGCGGAGGTACCGCCCGTCGGACGGCAAGGGAAAGGAGGATTGCCATGGACCTGAAAGATTTTAAAATCCAGTGGTTTCCCGGCCACATGACCAAAGCCAAACGGATGATGGAAGACCAGGTCCGTCTGGTCGACGTTGTAGTCGAACTGCTCGACGCGCGGATTCCCGCATCGAGCGTCAATCCTATGCTGCGGGATATTGCCGGAAACAAGCCCCGCGTCATTGCCCTGAATAAGGCTGATATGGCCGACCCGGTCAAAACCGAGGCCTGGCTGGCCCGTCTGAAGAAGGACGGGGTCCCGGTCTGCGTCGTCGACTGCAGCCGGGGAAAAGGGGTCAAGCAGATGCTGGCCCTTGTCAAGGAAGCAGCACGTCCAATCCTGGAAAAATGGCAGAAAAAGGGCGTGCGGAACCACACAATCCGCATGATGATTGTCGGTGTTCCGAACGTAGGCAAGTCGACGTTGATCAACCGGCTGGTCGGACGTGTCAAGGCGATTGCATCGGATCGCCCCGGTGTAACGAAGCAGAAACAGTGGGTGACCATCGCCAAAGGCATCGAGCTGCTCGATACGCCCGGCGTCCTGTGGCCTAAATTCGAGGATCCCGTCACGGGCCTCCACCTGGCCCTGACGGGGGCGGTCAAGGAAGATATCTTTGATCGTTCCATCGCAGCGGAACTGCTGCTGCAGGAACTGCTGGCCAAGTATCCCGGCCAGCTGGCTGCTTTTTACGGCATCGAAGTGACGCAGGGAGACACGCCCCGCACGATCATCCAGAAAATCGGGGTCGTGCGCGGTGCCATCAAGGCCGGCGGGGTGTTGGATGAAAACAAAGTCATCCAGCATGTCCTGTATGATTTCAAATCGGCTAAAATGGGCCGCTTTACGTTGGACGAACCCTGAGAGGGGGACAGGCAATGACCATTGCGGAAATCAAGGCCCTGCTGGCGGGGGAGCCGACAGGAGCCCAGTTGGAAGAACTGGCCCGGGACGAACGGGCCGGCGTGCAGAAACTGCTGGCCGCCTATGCCAGACGGCGGGAAAAAGAACGGCAGGAACGGAAACGGTATGATCGTCTTCTGGCTTTTGAGCAGCATTATCTGGTCTTGCCGGGCGTACAATACGTGGCCGGGCTGGACGAGGCAGGGCGGGGACCGCTGGCGGGTCCCCTGGTGATTGCCGGCGTCATTCTGCCGCCGGACGGAGAGGCCGCTTTCCTGCCTGGTTTGAACGACAGCAAAAAGCTGTCCTCCGCCAAACGGGAAGCGCTGTACCCGCAGATCCTGGACAGGGCTCTGGCCGTGGTAGTGAATGTCGTCAGCATTGCCAACATCGACAGGGAAAACATCTACCATGCCACGCAGGAAGGCATGGAACAGATCCTGACGCGCCTGTCTGTGGCGGCGGAAAAAGCCCCCGCAGGCTGTAGTGCCGGCGGGCCGCAGGTGGCCCTGGTTGATGCCATGCATCCCCATGTGCCGGGCATCGAGACTGTGCCGATTGTCCACGGCGACGCCTTGAGCGCTTCCATTGCAGCGGCGTCTGTGGTGGCAAAGGTCACGAGGGACCGGATGATGATTGAACTGGACCACGTCTATCCGGGGTATGGCCTGGCCCAGAATAAAGGCTACGGCAGTCAGCTCCACATGGATGCCATCCGGGAGCTTGGAGCGACGAAAATCCACCGCCGCAGTTACGAGCCGGTGCGCAGCATGAACCTGCCTCCGGTGGCGCAGCGGGACAACTACTTGTTCACGCCGGTGAATGGCGTGGAAGACGCCGGGCTGCGGGCCGTTCTGGAGGATTTGGAAGAACCGTAAGTCGTCCGGCGGACATCACGGCAAAGCCAGATAAAAAATCATACCATTGCATTGCATCGCTTCCGTCGAGAAAACAGAGAAAAACGGAAAGAAAAAACGCGGACCCAAGGGGGTGCCGCGTTTTTTTATGCTTGTTTTTAATGTTGTCCCTGCGGGGCCAGGAGTCCCAGGAAGCGTTCGAACTGCACGCCTTCGCGGTAGTCCGACCCAGCGTGATACGTATAATCGATGGTTTTCGTCAGGAAACCGGCCGCCGTCTGGACACTGTCCGTTACAGAAGCGCCGCGCAGCAGCGATCCGGTAAGAACGCTGGTGAAGAGGTCGCCTGTGCCGCAAGTGGCAAAGGGAATGCGGTCGACGACTGTCTCGGTGTAGGAATCGGAAGCGGCGTCATAAGCCGCAGTGGTAATTTTGTCTGCATCAGCGGAAGGAACGCTCGTAATGACGACCTGCTTCGGTCCCAGAGCGGCGACCTTGCGGCACAGGGAAGTCACGACATCCCTGCCGGCTGCCGGCGTGTACGCCGTGTCTGTCAGGAGGCAGGCCTCCGTATAGTTCGGTGTGGCAACCGTGGCGTCTCCGACCAGTTTGCGCATTTCCGGCACAATGTCCGGCCCGAAGACGGCATAGAGTTTTCCGTCGTCGGCCATGGCGGGATCGACGACGACAAGTCCTTCTTTTCCGGCGAAGCGGTGAACGGCGTCGCGGACGACGGAAATCTGGCCGGCGTTGGCCAGAAAGCCGCTGTAAACGGCATCAAAGCCCAGGCCAAGCTGCTGCCATTTGTCCATGAATTTCGTCATGGTAGGCGTGCAATCCACATTGGCGAAATCGCCATACGTTAAATTGTTGCTGAACAGAGCCGTCGGGAATGGACAGCACTGAAAGCCCATGGCAGACAAGACCGGCACGGCTGCCGTCAGGGAGCAGCGGCCGAAGGAACAAAGGTCATGAATAGCGAGAACACGTTTGGTATGGTTCATGGAATATGCCTCCTTCAGGATACGGCAATACGGTTACGTCATATCCGGTCTGTCGCCGGCACGTAAACTGTACTGCTTAAATCGATAAAAAACCAGTTGTTTACAAGGGACATTTTATCATTGTACGACAAAAAAAGAAAGAGGGTGACTCTTTGTGTAACACAGATTTTACAAAGAAGGTTCTGGGTCAGAAAGGGGAAGACGTGGCGGTGTCTTTTTTGGAACGGCACGGGTGCCGGATTGTGGCACGCAATTTCCGGGGGCGGGGAGGGGAAATCGATATTATCGCTGAAGAAGCAGGTCCCACCGTGCGGTTTGTGGAAGTCAAGACCCGTACCAGCGACCGCTGCGGGACGCCGGCAGAGGCCGTGACGTATGGCAAACAGGCCAGAATCCGGCGTACGGCGTTGCAATGGCTCGACGGGGCGGCGCCGCGGTTCTACGACGGACTCGCTTTTGACGTTATCGAAGTCCGCATCTGTCAGGGCCGTGCTTACATCCGCTGGCTGAAGGACTGTTTCTTTTGACCCGGGAGAACAGCAGGAAAAGGAGGCATATATTATGTACGCAAAGGTAATGGGCGCTGCCTGCAGCGGTTTGAACGGCGTCCCCATCACTGTGGAGGCAGATTTGGACCGGGGCCTGCCGAACTTTGAGATTGTCGGCCTGGCCAATACCGCTGTCAAAGAAGCACGGGAGCGGGTGCGGACCGCACTGAAAAATTCCGGATTCCGCTTCCCCCGTAACCACATTACAGTCAACCTGGCACCGGCCAACCTGCGAAAGGACGGCTCCGGCCTGGATCTGGCTATTGCCATCGGTATCCTGGCCGCGTCGGGATGTATCCCGCAGGACCGGCTGGCAGGGAGTCTGTTTCTCGGCGAATTGTCGCTGGACGGGGAATTGTGCCCTGTCAAGGGCGTGCTGCCCATGGCCGTGGCCGCCTGCGAGGCAGGCCTGAAGCGCTTGTATGTACCTCCCCGGAACGGTGCCGAGGGCGCCTTGATCGACGGCCTGCAGGTCTATGGACTGCCGACCCTGCGTGCAGTAGCGGACCACCTGCTGGGCCGCGGTTCCTGGAATCCGGTAGTGTCACAGGGACGGATGGAGGCGCCGCGGGAGTACCCGTACGATTTCGCCGACGTCCAGGGGCAGCATGTGGCCAAACGGGCACTGGAGGTCGCCGCCGCCGGCGGCCACAACATTCTGCTGGTCGGCGTCCCCGGGAGTGGCAAAACCATGCTGGCCCGGCGTCTGCCGTCGATTCTGCCTCCCCTGACCGACGAGGAGGCCCTGGAAGTGACGAAAATCTACAGCATTGCAGGGCAGCTCGGGAACGAGTTGGGCCTGCGTCACGAGCGGCCGTTTCGCAATCCCCACCATACTGCGACGGCGCGCACCCTGATTGGTGGCGGCAACCTGCCCCTGCCGGGCGAAGTGACGCTGAGCCACAACGGGGTTCTGTTTCTGGACGAACTGCCCGAATTTTCCCGTGTCGCCCTTGAGGCACTGCGGCAGCCTCTGGAGGAGCGCCGCGTCTGCATTCACCGTCTGCGCGGGAATGCCGTTTACCCGGCGTCCTTTCTGCTGGTGTGTGCCCAGAATCCCTGTCCCTGCGGCTACCTGGGCGACACGGAACGGGAATGTACCTGCCGTCCGCACGATTTGGATCGCTACCGGAACAAAGTGTCAGGCCCGCTGCTGGACCGCATCGACATGCAGATTTTTGTGGGCCGTGTGTCATACAAGAACATGGCAGGACAGGATCATCCCGAAGAGACGTCCGCTGCTATCCGGCAGCGGGTCTGTGCAGCCCGGGAACGGCAGCGGCAGCGCTTTGCCGGTACGGGCGTGCGGTGCAACGCGGAAATGAACCACCGGCAGGTGCAGCGCTGGTGTCCCCTGGATTCGGGCGCGGAGGCCCTGTTGGAACAAGCGTTCCGCAAACTGTCCCTGACTGCCCGCAGCTATGACCGGATCCTCAAGGTGGCCCGGACCCTTGCCGACCTGGCGGGCCGCGACATCCTGCAGGGAGCGGATATCGCTGAAGCGGTGGAGCTGCGCAATGAGCGCTGATTCCTTTGCTGTTTCCAATCGGGGGAGAAGTGTGGTAAAATGAACAAGACAGTGGCGTTTCGGCCATTTGGGCCGGGACAGTGGACACTGTCGAATATGATTTGGCTGCAGAGAGGGGAAAAGATTATGCGTATTGTAGTCACTGTCGTCGGCAAAGACCGGGTAGGCATCATTTACCGGGTCACGAAAATTTTGGCTGAAAACCAAGTCAACGTCTTGAACATCAACCAGAACATTACAGACGGCTTTTTCAATATGATCCTGCTGGCGGATATGGCCGGCGCGCGGACGGAAATCGGCGTGCTGCGGGATCACCTGGATACCCTGGCCAAGGAACTGGGTGTGGAAATCCGCGTGCAGAGCGAGGAGATTTTCACGGCCATGCATCAGATTTGAGCCGGGAGGTGCCCTATGCCTATTATTTCTTCGCGTGATGTGTTGGAAACAACCCACATGATTACCCAGGAGAACCTGGATGTCCGGACCATTACGATGGGAATCAGCCTGCGGGACTGTGCGGATCCGGACCTGAATGCCTGCGCGCGGAAAATCTACGATAAGATTACGCACAAGGCGGAACATCTCGTCCAGACCGGGAAAGACATTGAATCGGAACTGGGTGTGCCGATTATCAACAAACGCATTTCCGTCACGCCGATTGCCCTGGTCGGCGAAAGTTGCACGTCATCGGATTACGTGCCCCTGGCACGGGCCATGGACAAGGCGGCCAAGGCGGTAGGCGTCAACTTTATCGGCGGATTCAGCGCCCTTGTGGACAAAGGATATACGAAAGGGGACCGGAACCTGATTGCGTCCATTCCCCAGGCACTGGCGGAGACGGATCTGGTATGCTCGTCCGTCAACATCGGCTCCACCAAGGCGGGTATCAACATGGATGCTGTTGCCGAAATGGGGCGTGTGGTCAAACAGACAGCGGAACTGACAAGGGACCAGGATGCCCTGGGCTGTGCAAAACTGGTCGTCTTTTGCAATGCTGTCAACGACAATCCGTTCATGGCCGGCGCCTTTTTAGGCGTAACCGAACCGGAAAGCATGATCAGTGTCGGCGTTTCCGGCCCGGGCGTGGTGAAACATGCCCTGGAAGCCGTGCGCGGCCAGGATATCGGCGCTGTGGCGGAAACCATCAAACGGACGGCCTTCAAGATTACCCGCGTGGGCCAGCTGGTGGCGCAGGAAGCGGCGAAGCGGCTGCATACGCAGTTCGGCATCATCGACTTGTCGCTGGCGCCGACGCCGGCAGTCGGGGACTCCGTCGCCCACATTCTGGAGGAAATCGGCCTGGAAAGCTGTGGCGGCCCGGGAACGACGGCGACACTGGCCCTGTTGAACGATGCCGTGAAAAAGGGCGGCCTTATGGCCAGCAGCTATGTGGGTGGCCTGTCCGGTGCCTTTATTCCGGTCAGTGAAGACGCCGGGATGATTGCTGCTGTCGAAAAGGGCAGCCTGAGCCTGGAAAAACTGGAAGCCATGACGTGTGTCTGCTCTGTCGGCCTGGATATGATTGCCATTCCCGGCAAGACGACGGCGGAGACGATTTCCGCCATTATCGCGGATGAAGCGGCCATTGGTATGATTAACAACAAGACGACGGCAGTCCGCGTGATTCCTGTACCGGGCAAAGACGTGGGCGACAGCGTGGAATTCGGCGGTCTGCTGGGCCACGCTCCCATCCTGGCCGTCAGCCCCTTCAAGGCGGACACGTTCATTGCCCGTGGCGGGAGCATTCCGGCTCCGGTCCGCAGTCTGACGAACTGACGAAGGCAGATACCGAAAAAAAAGAAAAGGAAGAGTCTGTTCATGAAGAAAGCACAAAAACAGGCCATACTGGCGGCCTTGGAATCCCAGTATGACGGCATCGGCACGGCACTTCATTACCATTCGCCGTTTGAGCTGCTGGTGGCGGTCATCTTGTCGGCACAGTGCACGGATGAGCGGGTCAATGTCATTACGGCCCGTATCTTTCCCCGCCTGAACACACCGGAAAAGATGGGTGCCCTGACCCAGGAGCAGTTGGAAGCGGAAATCCGGGACTGCGGCCTGTATAAAGCGAAAGCGAAAAACCTGCTGGGCATGTGCCACATGCTCGTGAACGAATTCGGAGGGGAAATTCCCCACGATATCGAAACGATGATGAAACTGCCCGGCGTCGGGCGCAAGACTGCCGATGTCATGGCCAGCGTGATCTTCAAGATTCCTGCCATTGCCGTGGATACACACGTATTCCGCACGTCCCACCGGCTGGGCCTGTCCAAGGCCAAGACACCGGAAGAGACGGAACTGGATCTGCAGAAACTTTTGCCGAAGGAAAAGTGGGGCGATGCCCATCACTGGTTTATCTGGCACGGCCGCATCACCTGCAAGGCCCGCAATCCGCTCTGTACGGAGTGCGTCTGCCGGGACCTGTGTCCATTCCCGGAGAAAAATTTGAAGCCGTCGCCCAAGGGGGAAACGGTGCAGCAGACGGTGGCGGCCCTGCGGGCGAAAAAAGCCGCATTGCGGCAGCAGGAAGGGCAGCTGTCCTGACCACCTGCGGACGAAAGCCGGCCAGCCGGTTCCATTGCACGAGACAACAACATACATTGGGGGGAGGAAGTTTGGAGCTTTCTCTCCTTTTTTATTACCTGGCGGCAGCTTCCTGCTGCTGCCGAAAGGAGGAGACCGCACGCAGATTATAACGACAACTATGGCCGAGGCGGCACTGCACCGCTGGTTCGGCTATGATTCTTTCCGACCGGGCCAGCGGGACATTGTCCAGACGATTCTGGCGGGACAGGATGTCCTGGCCATGCTCCCCACCGGAGGCGGCAAGTCCCTTTGTTTTCAAGTGCCGGGCTTACTTTTTGAAGGCTATACTCTGGTCATTTCGCCGCTCTTGTCCCTCATGCAGGACCAGGTGCAGAATCTGCGGAACCGGGGCATTGCGGCGGTCCACGTCGATTCGTTCATGGGGCGCAATACGTACAACCGGGCCTTGTATGAGTCCCAGCAACGGCGTTTCCGGTTCCTGTACGTGTCGCCGGAACGGCTGCAGAACGCCAACTTCCTGCGTTTTGCCAGACGGAATCCGCCGGCTTTTGTGGTGGTGGACGAGGCCCATTGCGTGTCTCAGTGGGGGCATGATTTTCGTCCGTCCTACCGGGCCATCCCATCGTTCCTTGCCACCCTGCCTGTCCGGCCACGGTATGCCGCCTTTACCGCGACGGCTACGCCTTTTGTGCGGCAGGACATCATCCAGGGCCTGTCCCTGGAACAGCCTGTCGTCATTGCCCGTGGTTTTGACCGGCCGAATCTGTTCCTGGCCAAACGCCGGCCCCGGAACAAAGACCGGGCCCTGCGGGAAGAGATGGAGCGCCTTCGGGGCCGCTGCGGCATCGTGTATTGTGCGACTCACGCCACGGTAGAACGGATTACGCGCTTCCTGCGGCAGCTGGGAATTGACGCGGCACGGTACCACGCGGGGTTGTCTGTGGCTGAAAGGCGGGACACGGGAACCCGCTTTGCCGCTGGAGATTTGTCCGTCGTCGTTGCCACATCGGCCTTCGGCATGGGGATCGATCGGGGCGATGTTTCATTTGTCGTGCATTACAACATGCCGGCGAACCTGGAGGAATATTATCAGGAGGCAGGACGCGCCGGCCGTGACGGCGGACCTGCCTACTGCCGCCTTTTCTACAATGAAACAGACCGGGACCTCTGCGCTGCCCTGCTGCGCCGTCAGCCCCATCCGGAACACAGTCTGGAGCTTCTGGACACCATGTGGCGCTATTGCCAGTACGACGGGTGCCTGCGCAATTTCATCTTATCCTATTTCGGAGAGCGTCCGGGGCGGCCCTGCGGCCATTGTGGAGGCTGCCGGAATTTGTGACGCAGAAATGAAAAGTGTACAAAATTGCTGTAGGAAAAAAGGCTTTTCCCGAGTTTTGTCGAACTGTATAGAAGATTGAGAAACAAGGAGGCGTGTTCTATGAAGCTGACGTTTTTAGGGGCTGCCCGAACGGTGACAGGTTCTTGCTACCTGTTGGAAATAAACGGGAAAAAACTCCTCATCGATTGTGGAATGTTCCAGGGGCCGAAGGCCATCAAAGCCTTGAACGAGCGTCCCTTCGCCTTTGCGCCGAGCAGCATCGACGCCATGATCCTGACACATGCCCACATCGACCATAGCGGCTTGATTCCGAAACTGGTGAAGGAAGGGTACAAGGGCCCGATCCATTGCACGCGGTCGACGCAGCAGTTATGCACAATCCTGCTGCCGGACAGTGCCCATATCCAGGAATCGGATGCGGAACTGGCCAACCGTAAAGGACTTCGTGCAGGCCGTCCCGAGGTGCGTCCCTTGTTTACGGTAGACGACGCCTATACGTCCCTGAGCAATTTTTACGTCCATGAGTTCGATACGCCGTTTGACGTCCTGCCGGGTGTCACGGCGAAACTGCTGGTGGCAGGCCATATCCTGGGCAGTGCCATTGTGGAACTGCACGTCACGGAAGACGGAAAGAAGACCAAGTTGATTTTCACGGGTGATATCGGTCAGCCCAACTATCCGATCCTCGAAGATCCAGAAGAAATCAGCGGCGCCGATTTTATCGTCACGGAATCGACATACGGCAACCGGCTGCACCAGAAGAACGACAAGGAACAGGAACTTGCAGATATTGTCAACCGTACGGTGGAACGGGGTGGCAACGTGATCATCCCGGCTTTTGCCGTCGGCCGTACCCAGGTATTGCTGTATTACTTCCAGAAACTGCAGCAGGCCGGCAAGATTCCCGACGTTCCCATTTATATCGACAGCCCCATGGCGACGAAAGTGACAGGCATCACCCTGGCATCCAAGGACGAGTATGACGAAGAAACGCGGGCCCTGACAGAATTCCAGGGCGACCGCCTCTTTGCCATGAAGAACGTACGCTTTACACCTACAGTTCAGGAATCCATGCAGATCAACAATTCGGACGGCCCGAAGATCATCCTGTCGGCCAGCGGTATGTGCGACGCCGGCCGCATCCTGCACCATCTGAAGCATAATCTGTGGCGGAAGGAATGCACCGTTATCATCGCCGGGTATCAGGCGGAGGGAACGCTGGGCCGCCAGCTGGTGGACGGTGTGAAAAAAGTCAAGATTATGGGCGAAGTCATCAAAGTAGAAGCGGAAATCACGACGATGAATGGCTTTTCCGCCCATGCTGACAAAGAACAGCTGCTTTCCTGGTACGGGAAGATGAGTCAGAAGCCCAAGTGCTTCTTTGTCACCCACGGTGAGTTCGATGCGGCCTTCACCCTGGCCCATGAACTGCAGATCCGCATGGGGACGGCGGTGTACGTCCCGAATTACGGAGACAGTGTCGTGATTTCGGGGGAAGAGTACCGCGTCGAAGAAGCAAAGCAGCTGGAAGTATCGCCGGAAATCGAAGAAATGCACGATACCATGGACCAGATTGCCCGCGAATACATGTCCTTCCGGTCCCGTATGGACCAGGCGACGAGCCGCGATACGGCCCGGGCGGCAACGGTCACGAAGAAACTGCAGAAGCTGCGTAAGTATATGAACGAACTGCTCAACGGCTGAGCCGCAGCGGCCAATTCAATGGTTATCACAAAACAGCACAAAGTATATCAAGGCCCGGAGAAATCCGGGCCTTTTGTCTTTTTAAAATGCAGAAAAACTGTTTCATCCGTTACTAATGGTAGATTTAATAGACAATAGTCCTTTTACAATAGATAATTGCTGTAAAGTGTTTGACAGAGAAACCGGCCGGCGGTACACTTTGCTTACAGGCATTTTACAATGTCCCGGAGGAGGAAATAGACATGACAAGAGAGTATCGGGACCTGCCGCCGGCGCAGGGGTTGTACGATCCGGCTTTTGAGCACGATGCGTGCGGCATCGGTTTCATCGTAGATATACAGGGACGCCGTTCCTATGACATTGTCAGCGACGCGTTGGACATTTTGGAACATCTGCGCCACCGTGGCGGCGAAGGCGCCGATGGAAAAAGCGGCGACGGCGCGGGTATCATGGTGCAGATCCCCCATGCTTTTCTGCAGCGGGAGTGCGCTGTTCTGGGATTTGACCTGCCGCCGGAAGGGCAGTACGGCGTAGGCATGATTTTTGCCCACCGGTATGAAAGTTATTTCCGGGAGCAGAAACGGGCCTTTACGGAAATCGTGGAAGCAGAAGGCCAGGAAATCCTGGGCTGGCGCGAAGTTCCGGTAGACGACAGTGTCATCGGGGAACAGGCGGCCTCCGTCCGGCCGCATATCCTGCAGGTTTTCATCGGCCGTGATCCGTCCCTGCGCGACCCCATGGACTTCGAACGCAAGCTGTATGTCATCCGGCGCCTGGCGGAAAAGCGCATTACACCCCAAAGCAAGGAAATGGGGTCGGACTTTTACATTGCCAGCCTGTCGAGCCATACCATCGTGTACAAAGGAATGCTGACGGCGAACCAGATCCGCCACTTTTATCTTGATTTGTCTGACCTGGATTTCACCAGCGCCATGGCCCTTGTTCATTCCCGGTTCAGCACGAATACATTTCCGAGCTGGGCCCGTGCCCATCCGAACCGTTATATTGTGCACAACGGAGAAATCAATACCATCCGCGGAAATACGAACTGGCTCAATGCGCGGGAAGGGAAGGCCCATTCCCTCCGCCATCCCGAACTGGACCGGGTATTTCCGGTCGTCGACGAGACCGGCAGTGATTCGTCCATGTTCGACAACAGCCTGGAATATCTGTATATGTCCGGCCACTCCCTGGCCCATGCCATGATGACCATGATTCCCGAACCGTGGGAGAAGGATCCGTTCATGAGCCAGAAAAAGCGGGATTACTACCGGTACCAGAACTTTATGATGGAGGCCTGGGACGGTCCGGCGGCCATCTGTTTCTGCGACGGCACGTGCATCGGCGGCATGCTGGACCGCAATGGCCTGCGCCCGGCCCGTTATTACGTCACCAAGGACGACCGTGTCATTTTGTCCTCTGAAGTGGGGGCTCTCCGCACGGACCCGAGAAATATCCGCTATAAAGGACGGCTGGAGCCGGGTAAGCTGTTCCTAGTCGACACATCGCAGCATCGCATTGTGCCCGATGAGGAAATCAAGCACATCATCGCGTCGGCCCATCCGTACGGCGAGTGGTGCCGCGAGCACCTGGTAGACTTGAAGGATTTGATGGCACAGGCCGCACCGACGGCAGCTGCCATGAAGCCGCCGTCCCCGGAGGAGATGCTGACGGCGCAGCAGGCTTTTGGTTACACGCAGGAAGATTTGACGCGCATCCTGCTCCCCATGGCCCGTACGGGCAAAGAGCCTATCGGTGCCATGGGCATAGACTGCCCGCTGCCCGTCCTGTCGGAGCAGCCCCAGATGCTGTACGATTATTTTCAGCAGAACTTCGCCCAGGTCACGAATCCGCCCATCGACGCCTTGCGGGAAGATATCGTCACGTCCACGTCGGTCATGATCGGCAATGTGGCGAACATCATGGACCCTAACGAACCGGGCACGCACGCCCTGGCCGTGGATACGCCGCTCCTGACTAACGAAGAGATGGCTGTCATCAAGGGACTCCGTCAGGGGAAACTGCGGGCGGCCGGATTGTCCCTGCTCTATGCAGTCGACGGCGGGGCTGAGGCTATGGAGAAAGCCCTGGACACGTTGTGCGATAATGCGTTGGAAGCTATCCACGGCGGCGCGAACATCCTGATCCTTTCCGACCGTGGCATCGACGCGGGCCATGCAGCTATCCCGGCTCTGCTGGCCACGTCAGCGGTGCATAATTTCCTCGTACGCAAAACGGTCCGTCCCGATGTGGGGCTGATCCTGGAATCGGGCGAGCCACGGGAAATTCACCATTTCTGTACGTTGATCGGCTATGGCATTACGGCCATCAACCCGTATCTGGCCCTGGACACAGTACGGGATTTTGCCACTTCCGGCAAGCTTCCAAACCTGTCTCCGGACGAAGCGCAGCGGCAATACTTACAGGCTGCGGTGGCCGGTATCCAGACGGTCATGTCCAAGATGGGCATATCAACGGTCCGCAGCTACCACGGTGCCCAGATTTTCGAGGCCGTCGGCATCAGCCAGGAAGTCATCAGCAAATACTTTCCTCATACGCCGTCCCGCATCGAGGGACTGGGACTGCGGGAAATCGCCAAAGAGAACGAGCTGCGCCACCGCAGAGCCTTCCCGCCGGCTGCGGACCTGGCAGCCGGCGACATCTACCAGTACCAGAAGACAGGCCCGGATCCGCATATTCTGGACCCGGAAGCCATTGCGGAGCTGCAGAAGGCAGTCCGCACGGGCGACCGTGGTGCGTACTACCGCTTTGCTGACCGGGTGAATGATCAGGCGTTGTTCCGGCTGCGGGATCTGCTTGCATTCGACTATCCCGACGGGTGCAGTATCCCCGTGGAAGAAGTAGAACCGGTGGATTCCATCGTGCGGCGCTTTCGGACGGGTGCCATGAGCTATGGCGCGTTGAGCAAAGAAGCTCATGAATGCATTGCCATCGCCATGAACCGCCTGGGCGGCCGCAGTAATACCGGCGAGGGCGGGGAAGACCCGGCCCGGTTTACGCCGGGACCGGACGGGCTGGATCGGAATGACGCCATCAAGCAGGTCTCGACGGCCCGGTTCGGCGTGACGGGCAACTACCTTGCCCATGCGGTGGAATTGCAGATTAAGTGCGCCCAGGGGGCGAAGCCAGGGCAGGGCGGCAACCTGCCGGGACAGAAGGTCTTCCCGGAAATCGCCCGGACCCGCCATTCCACGCCGGGTGTCGCCTTGATTTCTCCTCCGCCGCACCATGACATCTATTCCATCGAGGATCTGGCGGAGCTGATTTTTGACTTGAAAAATGCCAACCGCGATGCGGAAATCAACGTCAAGCTGACGGCCAGTTCCGGCATCGGGACGATAGCAGCCGGTGTTGTCAAGACCAAAGCCGACGGTGTGACCGTCTGCGGTTTCGACGGTGGCACGGGTGCTTCGCCGCGGTCGAGTATGCGCCATGCCGGACTGCCGTGGGAACTGGGCCTGGCCGAAGTACAGCAAACCCTGCTCCTGAATGGCCTGCGGGACCGTGTTTCCCTGGCGGTGGACGGCAAACTTCTGACGGGCCGTGACGTGGCGATTGCCGCCATGCTGGGAGCTGAACGGTTTGATTTCTGCACGGGGCCGTTGATCGCCCTGGGATGCCACATGCTGCGCGTGTGCAATCTGAACACGTGCCCGTACGGCATCTGCACGCAGGACGAAACCTTGCGGCGGCACTTTGCGGGTAAGCCGGAGTACGTGGAAAATTACTTCCGTTTCGTCGCCCAGGACCTGCGGGAAATCATGGCACGCCTGGGCTTCCACACGGTGGAAGAGATGGTTGGACGCTACGACCGCCTGAAACAGCGCGAAGGGAACCTGCCCTGGAAGGCGGCAACGGTCCAGCTGGACAAGCTGCTGTTCCGTCCCTATACAGATGCGAAGCAGGCCCATCATTTTGCTCATCCCCAGGAGCATGGCATCGAACAGACCCTGGACCAGGCAAAACTGGTGCGTATGTGCCGCGCTGCGCTGGAAGAGAAGAAGCCCATCCGCGCCCGTCTGCGGATTCACAATACGGACCGTGTCACCGGTACGCTGCTGGGCAGCGAGGTATCCCGCCGTTACGGCGAAGAGGGGCTGCCGCCGGACACCATCCGTCTGTCCTTCGTGGGCAGTGCCGGCCAGAGTTTCGGTGCGTTCCTGCCGAAAGGGTTGACTCTGACCCTGGAGGGAGATGCCAATGACTACCTGGCCAAAGGCCTGTCGGGCGGCAAGATTGCGGTCTTCCCGCCGCGGGAGGCCGATTTTGACCCGGGCGAGAATGTGATTATCGGGAATGTGGCCTGTTTCGGGGCGACAGGCGGTGAGGTGTACATCAATGGTTGTGCCGGAGAGCGGTTCTGCGTGCGCAACAGCGGCGCTACGGCCGTCGTAGAAGGCGTGGGAAACCACGGCTGTGAATACATGACGGGCGGCACGGTCGTCGTCCTGGGGCACGTGGGCCGGAACTTTGCCGCCGGCATGTCCGGCGGCCGCGCCTACGTGCTCGACCTGGATCCCCGGTCGTGTAATCAGGACCTGGTGCGACTGGAACCGGTGACCGATCCGGCGCAGCAGGAACAACTGCGTGAACTGCTCCGGCGTCACGTCGAACGGACAGGGAGTCCGCTCGGCCAGGCCCTCCTGGCAGCGTGGAAAAAGACATTGTCGCGGTTTACCTGCGTCGTGCCCCGTGACTATGCCGCCATGGAAGCGCTTCTTGCCAAGTACGAGGCAGCTGGTCACAATCATCGCGAGGCGGAGGCGCTGGCATTTGCGGAGAAGATGCACCCTGCTGCGGCGCCGCAGCAGGCACGGCGGTGTTAATTTTGAAATATTATGCACTGAAACCGGGGAAAAAGAACTTTTCCAATATACAAATGTATTTAGATTTGTACTCGCAAAAACAATATACAGGAAAAAGTTGACAGATTACCACGATGTTGTTATACTGGCGTTAACATCATAAACGAAGCTGGGAACGGGAATGGGTTTTCGAAGCCACACAGAGAATTGCCGGACGGTGCGAGGCAAAGCGGTGGAAAAATACCCTCTCACCCGGGAGCTCCCCGCCTGAACGGATGCGGACACCGCGTCGCTGTTCCCTCAGGGCCGGGCGCCGTGGCAGCGTTAGACAGCCGAGAGTATAATACCAGGGTGGTACCGCGTAAATTCGCCCCTGCCGGAGAAATCCGGCAGGGGCTTTTCTTATAGGACAGGCAGAGACAGACAACGAAGCAGGAAAGTAAGGGAGGAAGTAAGATGGGTAAAAAGAGAGTGTGGATCGTCGTGGCGGTCCTCGTCGCGATGGCCGTGGCACTGACCGCCGCGGGCTGCGGCAGCAGGAAAAAGGCCGGTACCGGCGGCCGGATCGAGTACAAGCTGGTGTATCATCTTCCTGCGTCCCATCCACTGGCCAAGAGTGTGACGCGGTTTGCCGAGCGGGTGAAGGAGAAGACACACGGACAGGTGACGCTGACCCCGTATCCGGCAGGCCAGTTGTACAATGATAAAACCATGAACGACGCGCTGATTACGGGCGGCATCGACCTGACCCTGAATACGGTCGGCCGCTGGGCCACCGTCGTGCCGGCGATGGAAGTTTTCGACGTGCCGTTCGTGTTCCCGTCGTATCAGCAGATCGACCGGGCTATTGACGGCGGTATGGGCAAATTCCTCGAGGAGGAACTGGCCAAGAGACGGGTCCGCGTCGTCTACTGGGCGGATTACGGGTTCGTGCAGTTTGCCAACAACAAGCGGCCCATCCGCAAGCCAGCGGACTTTGCAGGGCTCAAGATCCGCGGCTACAGCGAAATGTCATCGCAGACTATCAAGGCATTGGGCGGCTCGCCGGTCACTATGGGCAGTGGGGAAGTGTACATGGCACTCCAGCGCGGGACCATTGACGGCCAGACGTCCGGTACCTCTGCCATGCGGGACCGCAAAACCTACGAAGTTACGAAATACCTGACGATCAGCAACCACGCGTCGCCGGAATTCATTCTCGCCATGAACGACCACGCCTATGCCCGCATGAGTCCCGAACAGCGGCAGGCGTTCGACGAAGCGGCACGGGAAACGCGGGATGAAATCCGCCGGAATGCCAAGGCGATGGACCTCAAGGGGCTGCACGACCTGCAGGCCCACGGCATGGAAGTCTACGAGATTCCGCCGCAGGAGCTGCAGCAATGGCGCGACGCCGCCAAGCCCGTGTGGGACATCTTCCTGGAACATACGGGAGAGACGGGACGGAAGCTTCTCGACCTGGCTGTTCATGCCGGGTGAGAGGTTCCGGACGGTACAACGGAAACATGCATGATGCAGAAGGCATGCGCTTTGAAAGAAATGCAAGGGTGGGAGAATATCGTGAAAGATTTTTTACGGGTTTATAGCAGAGTCCTGAAGAAAATAACAGGCTGGGTTGGCATTCTGGCAGGAGTGCTCCTGTTTATCCCGGCTTTTTCGATTGGTTACGAAGTCGTATCGCGGAGCTTGTTCAACAAGCCCACGGAATGGGCCATCGAGTTGTCTACCTACTGTGTGCTGATGGCTGGGTTTCTCGGCCTGGGCGTGGCTCTGGCAGCGGGAAAGCATATCCATGTGGATATGTTCACGTCCCGCTTGTCTGAGCGGAGTCAGGGATATTTGCGGGTGGTCACGACGCTGATTGGCGTCATTTTTTCCGCCGTGTTTTTCGGTGCCAGCGCGGAAATCGCCTGGCTGGCCTGGGATTTCCACATGATTGCTGCCAGCACGCTGCGCGTTCCCCTGTGGATTCCCCGCATTTCCATGCCTGTCGGCGGCGCTGTCCTGCTGCTTCAGTTCATCCGGCTCTTTTTGGAGAGCCTGGTACGTCTTTCCGATCCGTCCTATCGCAGTGAAACCTTCGGCATCCCTGCCGCGGACGATGTCCTGAGAAAGGAGGCAGCCAAATGATTCTCCTCTTTACGATTCTTCTGCTGGTCCTCCTGGCAATTGGCGTGCCTGTAGCCATCGCCCTCGGCACAGGCGGCCTGACCGGTATGCTGCTTTTTATGGACAGTGAAGGCGTGCTGGAACAAATTCCTATTCTGGCCTATAAGTCCCTCGATGACTTCGTCCTCTGTGCCGTACCGCTCTACATTCTGATGAGCGCTATTCTTCTGCGGGGGAAGGTCGGGGAAGACCTTTTCGAACTGGGAAACAAGTGGCTGCGCCATTTCCCCGGCGGCCTGGGCATTGCCACCATTACGGCGTGCGGCATCTTTGCGGCCATTACGGGATCCTCCGTGGCCTGCGCCGTGACCATCGGTGCCATTGCCATTCCGGAAATGCTGAAACGAGGCTATGACCGGACCATCGTCCTCGGCGCGGTTGCCGGCGGCGGTACTCTTGGTATCCTCATTCCTCCGTCCATCCCGATGATCCTCTACGGCGCTATCACGGGCGAATCCATTGGGAAGCTGTTCCTGTCCGGTGTCCTGCCGGGCCTGCTCCTGTGTTTGTTCTTCATCATTCTGGTCGTCAGCCAGTCCCGCCACCTGCCGGTACAGCCGCAGGCGAGCTGGCAGGAGCGGATGCAGGCCCTGCGGAAGTCCTTCTGGGGCCTGCTCCTGCCGATTCTCGTTGTCGGCGGCATCTACACGGGCATTTTTACGCCGACGGAGGCCGCTGCGGTCGGTACGATCTACGCTCTGGTTATCACCTTCGGCGTTTACCGTACCCTGACATGGCGGGATCTGCCGCCCATCCTGCTGGAAACGGTGGAGACGACGGCCATGATTTTTGCCATCATGATCGGTGCGACTTTGTTCGGATTCGTCCTGACGGTTCTCCAGGTACCGCAGGCCCTGACCCTGCTCGTGGCCCACGTTGAAGTGAGCCGCTGGATTTTCTTCCTGCTCATCAACATCCTGCTTCTCTTTTTGGGATGTATCCTGGAAACGGTTTCCATTGTCTTCATCACGGTACCAATCCTGTACCCAATCATCGTCCAGCTGGGCTTCGATCCCATCTGGTTCAACGTGGTCATGCAGATCAACATGGAAATGGCCCTTATCACGCCGCCCGTGGGAATGAACCTCTTCGTCCTGCAGGGCGTCAGCCCCGACAGCCGGATGGAACAGATTATCCGCAGTGTCATCCCTTACGTGTGCATCATGGCGTTCGAAATCGTTCTGCTGTGCTTCTTCCCGCGCATCGCCACCTTCCTTCCCAGTGTGGTCAAATGAGCGAGGCAATTTGACAATACAATGTAATGAGACTATAATATTGTAGTCTGAAAACGCATGGGGAAGCCATGCCTGGTAGTTGATTTGTTTGAAAGAGGGAGCATAGAAATGATTAGAAATGACATCCGCAACATTGCCATTATTGCCCATGTCGACCACGGCAAAACCACGCTGGTTGATGCAATGTTGAAGCAGAGCCACGTTTTCCGCGCCAACGAAAAGGTTGCAGAGCGCGTCATGGATTCCAACGATCTGGAACGGGAACGGGGCATCACGATTCTGTCTAAAAATACATCTGTCATGCACAACGGCACGAAGATCAACATCCTCGACACGCCGGGCCATGCCGATTTCGGCGGCGAAGTGGAACGCGTCCTGACCATGGTCGACGGTGTCCTTCTTCTCGTCGACGCCTACGAAGGCCCGATGCCGCAGACGAAGTACGTGTTGCGCAAAGCCCTGGAACAGCATTTGAAACCCATTGTGGTCATCAACAAGATCGACCGCCCGGACCAGCGTGCTACGGAAGTGGTGGACGAAGTCCTGGATCTGTTCATCGAACTGGGCGCCGACGATGACCAGCTCGAATTCCCTGTGGTCTATGCGTCGGCCCGCAGCGGCTACGCCAAACTGTCCATGGAAGACGAGAGCAAGGATCTGGAGCCGCTCTTTAAGGTCATTCTGGAGAACATTCCTGCTCCGGACGTGGAAGTGGACCAGCCCCTGCAGATGCTGGCTAACACCCTGGATTACGATTCCTACGTCGGCCGGATTGTCATCGGCCGCGTTGTCCGCGGAACTATCAAAGCCAACATGCCTGTGGTATTGATGCACGACGGCAAAATGGAGAATGAACGCATCGGCCGCCTGTATACCTATCAGGGCCTGAAACGCGTTGAAGTTCCCGAAGTCCAGGCCGGTGACATCGTAGCCCTCATGGGCCTGCCTGACGTGGAAATCGGCGACACGATCGCCGATCCGGAACATCCGGAGGCACTGAAAGGCATTAAGATCGACGAGCCGACACTGTCCATGGAATTCACGGTCAACGACAGCCCGTTCGCCGGCAAGGAAGGCGAATTTGTCACGAGCCGCCATCTGCGCGACCGTCTGATGAAAGAAATTGAAACGAATGTCGCCCTGCGTGTCGATGAAACGGACAACACAGATACGTTCATCGTCAAGGGCCGCGGCGAACTGCATCTGTCCATCCTGATTGAAACTATGCGCCGCGAAGGGTATGAACTGCAGGTCGGCAAACCGAAGGTAATTCTCCGCAAGGACGCCGACGGCCATACGATGGAACCGATGGAAGCCCTGACCATCGACGTGCCCTCCGATTTCCTGGGCGTCGTCATGGAAGACCTGGGCACCCGCAAGGCGGAAATGGTCAACATGCACGAAATGTCCGGCTATATCCGGCTGGAGTTCAAGATTCCGGCCCGCGGCCTGATCGGTTTCCGCAACCAGTTCATGACAGACACGAAGGGCAACGGCGTCATGAACCATGTCTATGCCGGGTATGATTACTACAAGGGACCCATTCCGGGCCGCACGCGCGGCAGCCTGGTGGCCTTTGAAGCCGGCGAAACGACGGCATACGGCATTGGCAACTGCCAGGAACGCGGCACCATGTATATTGTGCCGGGTGAGCAGGTGTACGAGGGCCAGATTATCGGTGAAAATGCCCGCGAAGACGACATGGACGTCAATCCGTGCAAAAAGAAACATGTTTCCAACATGCGTGCTGCCGGTTCCGATGAAGCAATCCGCCTCGTACCGCCGGTCTTTTTCTCCCTGGAACAGGCCCTGGAGCACATCAACGACGACGAACTCGTCGAAGTGACGCCGAAGAGCATCCGGATGCGGAAACGGATTCTGGACCGTGTAGAACGCGGTCGCATGCGCGGACGCGCCAAGGCTGCAGCCAACAGCGACAAGTAAAATCCGGGGAAAAAGCCCATCCGTTGCGGTTCGCCTGAAAAGAATTTGCGGAAACCCGCATAAAAAGGCGCATTCCCTCTTGAAAAATTTGTGAAAAAACTTTACAATATTTAGTAACAGAAATTCTCTCACCGGAGAGTGCTGAAAAGTTTAAGGGAAAGCTTAATCGAAAAGTACGGAGGCAGCATAAATGGATCTCAGAAACACGGCCTTGAAATTTATTTCTTCCAGTCCGGAGGAAGGGGACTATAACGGACCGTACCTGGTAGAGCGGAAAAAGCTTGATTTTTTGGTCCGGGTTCCGCACAAGTTCAAAGATGCGGTTTCCTACGCGGATGATTTGATGAACGGGAAAGCCGTTATGATTTCCTTTATGAGCGTGGACGACGAGACCCGTATGCGCATTTTCGACTACATGAATGGCGTTTCCTACATCATGAAAGCCTATGTCTCCAAAGTGCGGGATAACCTGATCCTGTATACGCCGGAAACGGTCGAGGTGGAGCGGCAGAAACGCAAGGCCTCCCTGTGGAACCACCGGTGAGACAGGCAGTAACATCCAAACAGCAAACGAAAAAGCCGGCATCGTAAGATGCCGGCTTCTTTTTTGTGTTTTTCGTCTGTTACAAGAACCAGCCGAGGCGGCAGGCCAGGAAAATCAAGGGAAAAACAACGAAGATATAAACGACAGTTGTCAGCAGGAAGCCGGCAATCGTCAGATCCACGTTCAATTTGTAGAGCTGCGATGTGATGACAGCATTGATGGCTCCTGGTGAGAATGTGCACACCATGGCGGAGCCGAAAACGACAGGGTCTTGGAACAGGAATCGGAAGGGAAGGTAGAATAGGATCGGAACCAGAACAAAGCGCTGAAAGAGAATGTTCTTCACTTTCCCGTAGTATTTGCTGGCACCACCAAGATCAATCAGGAAACCTACCGGAAGTAGGGAAAACCAGGCAAGGATATGAACCATGTAGTGAAATACCGTGCCGATGGCTGCAGGCCGGGGAACGTCCAGAAACTGAAGCAGGACACCGGCGAGCATGCCCAGGAGGGCAATCTGGTTGACGGTAAAGAACATTTCCCGGACGCTCAGGTGCAGCCGGGTGCCTGCCAGCTGGGCGTCGTGCCGGGCGACAAAATAGCGTGCCAGCGGGAAGCAGATGGCGACCATAAGGCAGTTTTGCGGCGCCGCCACGAGCTGGACGTAGGCAAAACCCGGTTCGCCGAAGAGAATGAAGGCACTGAGGCCGCTCAAGGTGCCGATGTTCGAAAGCATGGACGAGATAATGTAGGCGCCGCGGTCCAGTTCATCCTTGAATGCGCCGGCGAAGAACAGATAGCTGATAATGCCTGGTATGATTGTCAGGAAAATTGATGCGATAGGCAACCACAAGAGGGATGCGGACAACTCCAGACCCCAGAAAGAGATGAAGTTGATGAATGTGTAGAGGACGACGACATTGAACAGTATCAGCCGGCTGCAGGTCTTTTGCGATATGATGTTATGGGTCTTCAGCAGATAGCCCGTCAACAGGGGCAGCACAATATCGACGAAGACCAGGCCGAGGCGGGTCCATTCCATGGAACTTTCTCCTTCTGGTATGTCAGAGATATGTTACAAGGGTATTATTCATTCAAGAGACGCAGGTGATCTAAAATGTGGAAGACGAGGGACAGGAGGATGGCGACAAGTGTAGCCAGCACCATGCCCTGTACCGTCACGGTACCGAAGGTCAGCTTGGCACCGGACAGGCCGATAATCATGATGACCGCCGTCATCGTCAGGTTGCGGGGGCGGCTGTAATCGACTTTCTGTTCCACCAGCAGGCGCAGGCCCGAGGCGGCAATGACGCCGAAAAGAAGCAGGCAGACTCCGCCCATGACAGGTGACGGGATGCCGTGGATGAGCTCGCTCAGCTTGCCAATGAAAGACAAGAGGATGGCAAAGACTGCCGCTGTCCCGATGACCCAGACACTGTAGACCTTGGTAATGGCCATGACGCCGATGTTTTCCCCGTATGTGGTGTTCGGCGTGGCGCCGAAGAGGCCCGACAGGATGTTGGAGCAGCCGTCAGCGAACAGGGAGCGGTCCAGACCCGGATTTTTAATCAGGTCACGTCCGACAATGTTGCCGGTCACCAGCAGGTGGCCGATGTGTTCCGTCAGGACAACCAGGGCTGCCGGCGCGATGATGGCTACGGCATCCCAGTTCCAGGTGGGAGCGCTGAAATGGGGCAGGGAGAACCAGGGTGCGTTGATGACAGGTGTCATATCGACCATGCCCATGCTGAAGGCCAGGATATAGCCGCTGACCACGCCTACCAGAATCGGAATGATGGCGAAAAAGCCGCGGAATGCGACAGAACCGAGAACCGTGATAGCCAGCGTGAAAAGGGAAACGATGACGCTTTCTATGACGATGTGGTCTCCTGTCAGGCCAGCCATGGAAGCGGCGGTCGGGGCCAGTTCCAGCCCGATGACGGCAATGATGGAACCCATCGCAGCCGGCGGGAATATCATGTCAATCCAGTGCGTGCCGATTAGTTTGACAATCAGGGAAAACAGGATAAACAACAGGCCGAAGACGATGAACCCCGACTGGGCATCCGTGTAAGGATGGCTGGCAAGGATCAGCAGGACCGGTGAAATGAAGGCAAAGCTCGAACCCAGGTAGGAAGGAATTTTGCCCTTGGTCAAAAAAATGTAGAGCAAGGTGCCGACACCGTTCATGAAGAGGCACGTGTTCGGGTTGAGGTGGAACAGGAACGGCACAAGCACCGTAGCGCCGAACATGGCGAACAAATGCTGGATTCCCAGGGGAATGGATAGGGAAATAGGGACTCGTTCTTCGACATCGATGACACGACGGGACATAAAATTCCTCCTTGGCAGCCGGACTTGAAAGTAGTAAGATTCTGGCGGGCCGCATATTTGAAATAATTGTAAATCTTTTCTCCCTTTAATGCAATGAGCAAAAAGGCGTTGTAAAATGAAGATAATATGGGATGGAGTAGATGTCCCGAAATCCAAGGAGGTAACTTTATGCAACTGAAACGAAAATTGCTGGCTTTGTTCTTGACGTGCACCGCTCTGTTCCTGCTGACAGCTGCGCCAGCTTTTGCCGCTGAGACGTCCCGCGACAGCATCACTGTCACAGGCAGCGCGGAAGAGGAAGTGGCACCGGATATGGCCACGATTTACGGTTCCCTGGAACAGAAAAGCCCCACGGCTGCCGAGGCACGGGAGGGACTGGCCCGGCAGATCCAGGCCCTGAAGCGGGAATTGCGTCTGCAGCTCTTGTCGGATGCAGACGTGCAGAACATACGGTATAGCCTGGAACCGCAGTATATTGTAGAACGGAACTCGAACAAGCGGAAACCGGACGGATATCTGGCTTTTACGCAATATAAGATCCGCGTGACCAACTTGCAGAAGCTGGGACCTGTATTGGATAAATCCATCGGCAGCGGCCTTAACGTGAGCCATGTAGAATTCGGGTTGAAAGATCGCAACCTGTATGAAAACAAACTGTTGGACCAGGCTGTCACCAGTGCCCGTGCCCGGGCGGCTGTCGTGGCCCGTGCTGGCGGCCGGCAGCTTGGCACCCTGCTGAATGCATCGCTGAATACGGCGACGGCTCCCATCCGCCTGGAACGGTCCTATCTGATGGCAGCGAAGGCGCAGAATGACGTGGCACCTGTCGGAACGGAACTCAGCGCCGGCGTCCTGACCGTATCGGCGCGGGTCAACCTGGTCTTCGGCCTGCAGTAAGGACGGAACTCTTGCTATGGAAAAACAAGCGGAGCAAACAAGGAAGCCAAGATATCGGGCTGTCCTTTTTGACATGGACGGCACCCTGCTGAATACGCTGGGGGATTTGACCAGTTCCCTGAATCATGTACTGGCCGAGCGGGGACACCGTCACGACTTTACGGTTCGTGACGTGGCCCGCTTTTTTGGAAGCGGTGCCGCCGTGGCTATGCAGCGGGCCCTGGCAGCGGCGCAGGGCGTGCCGTTGGATCAGGCTGTCACCATTGGTGCGGCAAACCTGCCTGCAGGCCGGCAGCCATACAAATTATCCCGGGAGGATCGGGACGAGGCGGAAACCATGCGGCAGCTGTACGGTCCGTATTACCATGCCCATTGCCGGGAGACGACGGCGCCCTACGCGGGAATTCCGGAACTCCTTCAGAAGCTGCGCCGGGCCGGGCTGCGCACGGCCGTCGTATCCAACAAGGGCGACGGCGAAGTGCAGGAACTGGCAACATCCCTGTTTCCGGGCTGTTTCGACTGCGCCCTGGGCGTGCGGCCCACGCTGCGCCGAAAACCGGAGCCGGACATGATCCGGTTTGCCCTGAATCAGCTGGGCGTGACGGCAGCCGATGTCGTCTATGTCGGTGATTCCGAAGTAGATCTGGAGACAGCGGCACGGAGCGGCCTTCCCTGCATCAGTGTCGACTGGGGCTTTCGGGATCACGACTTTCTCGTCCGCGCCGGCGCATCGTGTATCGTGTCGGATCCGGCTGCTCTGGCAGCGCGGATTCTGGCTTGAAGACAGACGAAAAAGGGGGCCCGCCTGGAGCGCGGGTCCCCTTCCTGCTGTTTGTCTTACGGTTTCGACGGCGTCGTCCACTCGGCGTCCTTCAACGTCCGCGACGCCTCCTTCAGGGCCTGGAGCAATTCCGCCGAGCCGGCGGGATGGGCAGCACATATCTTCTGCAGGTCCATAAACGTTTTGAACTCACTGCCCCACAGGTAACGGCCTTCGCCGTCGTAACAGGCAACGACGAGGTTCGCCTTGGCCCGTTCGGGCATCCTGCCGTTGTCGTCGGATACAGTAATAAACTGGCCCTCGGGAAAATCCATGGCGAAGAGCGTCACCTTGTCTTCGTCCATGTCCTCATCAAACCCCAGAGCTGCAAATTCCGCGCGCAGATCCAGCATGTTGTGTACCTTCTTTCTTCGGTGGTTGGGCGGCCCGCCGTCCCTCTTCTGACGGTGCCTGTCCGGTTGTCTTCATCATACCACAAATCCGGCGCGGCCGCGGAAAATTTGCAGACTTGTACGGGCCGGAGCCATTTGTTATAATGATACAGGTTAAAGAACCGCAACGGAAGGAGGCAGCATCATGAAGACGCGCAAACGGGACATTGAACCAGGGATGCAGGTGGAATTCATCTGTCCCAAATGCGGTACCCATCTCGCGTGGGCGTTGCCGGGCGCGGAGATGAAATGCCCCAAGTGCGGCTGCTGGGTAACCGGCAAAAACCGCAAGAAGAAGGAAGACGACGTGATGCTCCCTGTCAATGACGACCAGCTGCGGCTGTTTTAAAGAAGTTCTTAAGGAAAAGGAGATAGCAACATGAAAATCTTTATGGACACGGCGAACGTGGAAGAAATCAAAGAATTTGCCGATCAGGGCATTGTCTACGGCGTTACGACGAATCCGTCGCTGATTGCGAGATCCGGCCGTACCCAGGCAGAAGTTATTCCCGAAATCTGCAAACTCGTTCCAGGGCCGGTCAGTGCCGAAGTTATCAGCCAGGACTGCGACGGCATGGTGAAGGAAGCGCGGGAGCTCGTTAAAATTTCTGACAATGTCGTTGTCAAGATCCCCTGCATCACGGAAGGCCTGAAAGCCATCAAGATTCTCAGCGCGGAGGGCATCCGTACGAATTGCACGTTGATTTTCAGCCTGGGCCAGGCCATGCTGGCTGCCCGTGCCGGTGCGACCTATGTGAGCCCCTTCATCGGCCGCCTCGATGATATCGGAGAAGACGGCTGCGCCCTTGTGGAAAACATGGTCAAGGTATTCCACAACTATAACCTGCCGACCCAGATTATTGCTGCCAGCATCCGCAGCCAGGCGCACGTGGATCGAGTCATGCTCGCTGGTGTGGACATTGCCACCATCCCGACGAAAGTTCTGGCCGGCCTGATCCACCACGATCTGACCGACAAGGGCCTGGCGAAATTTATGGAAGACTACCGCAACAGCTTGAAAAAATAAAGGAAACAGAAAAACAAAAAGTATGAACTGGAATCAATTGAGAAAAAAAAGCTGCGCCCTGTTGGCGTGGCTCGGGATGGCCGGCTTGTTCGGCCATCCTGTTTTTGCCGGCGAGGTCCAGCCTGTACCGGAATCCTACGACGACGTTGCCGTGGAACCGGTATGGAGCGGTCCGCGCCTTTTCTTTTCAGACAGTCCGGAAAGCGTTTATGAGAAGGGCATTGTCTTCCGGGGCGTTGCTGACGGGGATACGCGCCTTTTTTTGCACCACCTGAACGAAACGAAGGAGACTTTGAAAATTGCGGTTCTCCTGCGTCCCGTCGGGGAAGGGACTTACATTACCTGGGGCCTCCGGGGTATCGGCACTCCGAACAAGGATTATTTCAAGGCTGCCCGGGAAAGTCAGCGGCGCTACTTTGAAGACTATGCCCGCAACCGGTCCTACATGAACGAAATTGATTATGACCGCTATCGGCAAGAGCCCCGGCAGAAGGACATGGTACCGGATTACTACAACATCTACAACAACCGGGATCTGGCCGTTACCCAGCTGAACCCCGGCGAATTTGTCGATGGGTTGTCCCTGGCGAAAAATGCCCATTTTGTCGGCACACGTGTTAAACCGAAGGAACTGCTGACGGGTATGTTCGATTTCCGCACGCGGGCTCCTGTGGAAGTCCTTGTCCTGGTCATGGATCCGAAGGATGACGCGGCAGCATTCGCCGCCACAGCCAGGGAGCTGCCTATGGATGAGCACCCGCTGCGCGGCATTTATGACCACAGTGATGTGACCTATTTCGTGAAGAAGCCGATAGAACTGCAGCCGGGGCAGGCGGCGGCCCTGACCATGGGCGTCTCCGACGATCCGCAATTCCTGCGGGGACGGGATCCGGTGTCGGGGAAGGAGACATCGGATTACGGCAACTACGGCGTCGTCTACCACGTGGTCTATACCCTGGGCGACGCCACGAAAAAGAATCCGGTTTCGGTCAGCCTGAATCCCTGGGGCGGCAGCTTTTCCGGAGCCGCTTTGGCGGCTGGCCCAACGGACGCCACTGTCCTTGACATTCCCCCGAGCCATCTTGTGTTTTCGGAACAGGACAAACGGGAGACGGTCCAGACCTTTACGGAAGGAAATACGACGCAGGAATTCTTGTGGTCGCCTCCGGGGGCGTCCAATTTACCCTTGCGTCTCTTTTGGATACGTGAGCAGCAGGAAAACACGGCTGCGAACCGCACGCCAGGCCGCATGCGGGCCCTCTACGAACAGTGGAAGGCCGCCCGGAATGGAACTGGAGAAACTCCTTCTGCAACGGGAACTACTAAATGAGAATGCATTTACGAAAAAGGGAAAAAGCCGCGGAAACGCGGCTTTTTTTTGGTCCTTATTTCACAATTTGCACACCATCCTGTCGTTGACTTTTCAAAAATGACTTCGTATAATCTAAATAGGAATTAGTTTTTATTGACGGCAGAGAAAAAATGAAACAAAGAGAAAAGGAGTTGCCGTTTTCATTTGAGAATGAATGGAGGAGATGTCTGTGCTTAAGAAACGGAATACAATCCAGCGGCAGCTGGTCATTGCGGCCGTCCGCTCGCTCAGCAATCACCCGACAGCAGAAGAAGTATATAATCGTATTGTCCTGGACTATCCCGATATCAGCAAAGGGACGGTATACCGGAATTTGAATTCCCTCGTGGAAAGCGGCCTCCTGCGGCGCGTATCCGTGCCCGGATCGGCCGACTGCTATGACCACATGCTGACCAAGCACTATCATGTGCAGTGCTCCCGCTGCCATAAATTCATGAACGTGGACGATCTGGAATATTTCCAGGATCTGGATGATAAAATTGCCCAGCTGACCGGGTTCCGTATGGACAACCACAACCTGGTTTTCCAAGGCATCTGCCCGGAATGCCAGATCGCCATGGCAGAGGAGCAGGCGGCGGAAGAAGCGGCCGAAAAAGCGGCTGCAGCGGAAGAAGCTGCCAAAACGGCGGACCATCCGGCCAAGACTGCGGGTAAGCCGGCAGCCAGGGCGGCGGGAAAAGCTTCGTCCAAACCGGCGGAAAAAGCAGAGATCAGAATGCCGGCCAAGCAGACCGTGACAGGGAAGCTGAAGGTGACCCCGCACCGCGTGGAACCTACGCCGGCCAAGACCAAGGCCAGGAAGGTTTCCAAGGCGAAACGGCGCTGACCTGTTCAGCAAACAGATATGGTATAATATGCGGGTAGTGATATCCGCATATTTTTTTATGGACGGGAGATACAGGAATGAATACGCAAGAACGGAAACACAAGGCCCCGGTGCGACGGGAAAGCCATCACCAGGACCAGGGAGGGCACGAGCGTCGTCCAAAGGAGACGGCAGCACGTCCGCCGTTTCACAAGGGGCAGGAAATTACCGTAACTATCGATAATCTGGACAGCGAAGGCCGGGGAATCGGGCGCTGTGACGGCTGGGCTGTCTTTGTGCCGGAAGCTCTGCCGGGTGAACAGGTACAGGCCCGCGTGGACCTCGTGAAGAAGAACTTTTTGACGGCCCAGTGCCTGCACATTGAAAACCCGGCACAGGACCGGGTCGCTCCCGTCTGTCCGGTCTACCGCCAGTGCGGCGGCTGCCAGCTGCAGCACCTCTCCTATGAGGGGGAGCTGAAACGGAAGACACAGCAAGTCAAAGATGCTTTGACACGGATTGGACATCTCGACGATGTCAAAGTGCTGCCAACACTCGCCAACGTGCAGCCCCTGCATTACCGCAACAAGATGCAGATTCCCGTGGCGGCCGGCAAGGGCGGCCTTCACATTGGCTGCTTTGCCAAAGGGACGCACCGCGTCATTGACGTGGAAGACTGCTACATCCAGCGGGAGGAAAACAACCACATCGCTTCCGTGGTACGGCAGTGGATGATGAAGTACCGGATTCCTGCCTACGACGAAGACAGGCGCACGGGAATCGTGCGGCACATTATGGGCCGCGTGGGCGTACACACGATAGAGTCCGTATAATGGTGTAAATTCAATAATTCAAAAGAGCCAATGGCTCAGCCCTCAGGTATAATGAGAATCGCGACATTCAACATAGTACCGAAAGGAAAACCAATGGCTCAACTCAATATTACATTGAATCAGGACGAAATTCTACAGTTACTTTCTGCTGACCGGGAGGACGCTTTCCGAACTCTTCTTCAGGAAAGCCTGAATTCGGTTCTTAAAGCCGAATCCCAGGAACAGCTCCAGGCAGCGCCATATGAGCGCTCAGAAGGCCGTACAGACTCGAGAAACGGTTTCCGAACCAGAGATCTCAAAACGCGGATCGGAACGATAACGTTGAATGTACCGAGGCACAGGAACCAGCCATTTCATACGATGGTCTTTGAGAACTACTCCCGCAGCGAAGCCGCTCTGGTTACAACCATGGCGGAAATGGTCGTGAGCGGTGTATCCACCAGGAAAGTTGCAAGGGTAGTAGAGACGCTCTGCGGTACATCAATCTCCAAATCCGCAGTTTCCGATGTCTGTAAGGATCTCGATCAGGAAGTCGAGGCCTTCCGCAACCGGCCGATCGAAGGTAATTACCCGTTCCTCACAGTCGATGCTACGTATTTCAAGGTACGTGAGAACGGCCGGGTTGTCTCGAAAGCGCTGATGATTGCCTATGGCACCAATGACGATGGAAGGCGCGAAATCCTTGGTTTCTCGGCCTATCGGAATGAGTCTCGTGAGACATGGAAAGACTTCCTGACCGGGCTGAAAAAGCGCGGCCTGTGCGGTCTCATGATGATCACTTCCGATGCCCACGATGGCATTATCAATGCCGCCAGAGAGGTGTTTCCGGACGTTCCATGGCAGCGGTGTCAGTTTCACTTTTCAAAGAACATCGCTGACAAAGCTCCGAAGAAAGAACAGGCTGGTCTGCGTGCTGAACTACAGGAAATGTTCCACTGCAAAAAGATCGAGGATGCCAGACAAAAACGGGATCAGATCCTCGCCGATTATCAAGAATCCGCCTCATCCGCAATGGAATGTCTCGATGAAGGCTTCGAAAGCGCTATGACCGTTATGACGCTCCCGGAAGGGATGCGTCGCTTCTTCCGGACATCGAACCACATCGAGCGGCTGAATCGGGAGTTGAAGCGGCGTTCCGGCGTCATCGGGATTTTTCCAAATGAGGCATCGCTGATCCGGCTGATGGGATCTGTCTTGATAGAACAGAACAGCATCAGTCAGGCCAGAAAGGCCATCTTTAGTAAAGAATCCTATCAGGGCTTACTGAAATCGGATGTTCGAAATCAACTGCATCTGATTGCTGAAGAACAAGCCGCTCTTCTGGCAGCATAGTTATCAACAGTTATACCTGAAGGTAATTTACACACAAATATGGACTTGACTCAAAATATGTTGTTTCGAACGGTCTTCTCTTAGTGAATGCCGAAATGAAAAATGTGTGTGGTGCTGAAACATAACATAAATGACATAAAGGGGAGATGATTATGAATCTCGATAATTTCAGGAAAAGAGAATTTGTACGAAGAGAAAGGAAGCTTTGAAGTTGTTAAAAATTAAAAATGTTCCCTATCGTTTTTCATGGATTACACCCGATGAGCCTGACGAATGCACAGGGGACGTTTATGTTAATCCTACTCAGCAAAAAATTGCAGAGCTCCTTGCCGATGCTGATATATACCTGTGCAATTCGATTTATGAATCGTTTTCGCTTCCGGTCTTAGAGGCTATGGCGTGTGGATGTTCCATCATAACAACCCCAAACGATGGTGTAAAAGAATATTGCGAAGATGGTAATAACTGCCTTATGATCCAAATGGAAAATCCAATAGATCTTGCGGACAAAATAATACATTTATATCGCGATTATAATTTGCGCCATTCTCTTATATCAGGAGGACTAATAACAGCGAAACAGTTTGACTGGACAAACATTGTGCCAGAGCTTTTGCGTTATTATAAAAAGGTAGCTGAGTATAGACCAATAATATCTTAAGATGGAATCTCGAACTTAAATCTATATATCATAATGTTAGGAGGGACTATCAATGAATCGCACCAACCAAACAATAAACCTCGGAATAGGCTTTGCCACAGGCCGTCGCTCATTTAAGAAAGTTCTGCTTTCATATATCAGCATTTGGAAGGAAACAAAAAAGGAATTGCCAATAGGCATAGATGTAAAACTAAGCCTTTTTGTGTCCTATGACGTAAACTATCAAAAAACAAGCTCTAAAGACTTTACAAATCTCAGTCAGAAGATCGTTGATGCGTTTGATCGGATTGTGTTTATTGGAGAAAAAAATGCCTCCAATTCTATTTCTGGCCTGGCTGCTCAGGACGCTTTTTCTCCGGATGCTCTAAACTCGGTATTTGGTTCCGGATATGCCGGGAAACGAAACGCGGTCTTGTTTTCAGCCATAGAGCATCACATGGACTATTTGCTGTTTTTGGATGACGATGAATATCCTATGGCTGTCACCAACACAAAGGGTACTTGCCTGTGGAGCGGTCAACGTGTATTTTTGTCACACTTGAAAGAAATCGTCCATGCTGACTTGACGAACGGATATCACTGCGGATATATTTCGCCAATTCCACAGATTATCTTCAATGAACAGCTTCGCGAAAAAGATTTTAGAGTGTTTATCAAAGCAATCAGTAACGATATTATCACGTGGGAAAGCATCAGCAATCTGATGCGTACAGGGGGCGTCACATATGCTTCGACAGACATATTACAACAAGAAAAAGCAGAGAAAGTGCCTTGGGAAAACAATTGCCGGTTTATTTCCGGTGCCAACTTGTGTATCAATTTGAAAGAGCCCTTGCGAACCCTACCCTTTTATAACCCTCCGGGAGCTCGAGGTGAAGATACCTTCCTGTCTACAATGTTGGAGAATCGAAAGGTTGTCAAAATCCCTTGCTACACATTCCACGATGGTTTTTCTTATTATTCGCACATATTGGACGGAGCGCTGCCGATTCACTTGAAGCAGATTGCCGCTGATTCTCCGAAAATCATTACCCGTTTTGTTAACGCCTGTATCGGTTGGGTGCGCTACAAGCCGCTTCTGCTGTATATTACACAACCAGAAGAATATGAGGAACGGACACAACTCATTCGCGCTGCATTAAGGGAAAGTGTACCGGCTTTCATAAACTACTTTCAGGATGATCGGTTTTCAGAGATTCCAAAAGAGTTTGAAAAATATAGCAAAAACGTAAAAAGGCACCACGCACAATACATGTTAACACAAGTCACATGGGAAAAGATTATCTGTTTTCTGAGACAGAGCGATTAACTCTTTAGCTTCTGAAAGCCAACCGACTACCAGCTATGCCCCCTGCTCATCATGTCTTGACGACACCATTTATATTGTTCTCTTAACTTAACCGCAGGGGTGTTATTTATGATAATCAATCTGACGTTGACGTGCGGAGTTCCCGGGTTACATCGTAACTTAGACGATACCGAAGCTGTACAAGTTTTACGCGATGTGGCTGCTTTAAAAGTTGATACTGATGATGAAGAGTTGGCATCAGAATTCTTGTCCCATTTTATTGCGATAAACGGTGTGGATACCAATACTGTTCCAGAAAAAGGGAGCATAAATTCAAGCAGGCACCGAAAACTAATCAGCATTATTGCTCGTTAGCGATACCCTGCTCGTTAACGAAAGCTCGCCGACGGCAGAAAATGGTGCATTGTATCAAAGTAGTGCAGGAAACACATAAAAAGGGCTCTGGAAACATATTCCGGGGTCCTTTATTTTGCTCAGATTCGTTGAAATCACTGCATTTGGGCTTTTGGCGAAAGTCCACTTGAGTCCATAGAAGTCCACTCAAGTCCAAGGCATTGGGGTAAAAATGGTGGGATGTCCCGTGCGGTTGTACGGAATCGAAGTTCTATCTGAAGAAAAGAAAATGTTGGAATTTCAATGATTTGAAGATGTCTTCGAATCCCTTATGATGAAGGGATTCAAACCCACAAAATCGCACATTTGTCGTCTGATCTATACAGTATCTATAATCATACTGAAAAACAATTATGAAAAGTATAATCAAGTCAAAGGAAGGAGTGAGCAAGATGTTTAAGCCAAAATTCAAATTCACTCACGATGAGATCCGGATAATCGTATTGGCTTTAGTCGAACTCAAGAACCAGCTTATAGCTGAAGGAAGATACACCGATGCTGTAGACGATCTTCTTATTAAGTTCGTAGACTAATGATCCTTTCCTCAGCTCGGCTGTTCAATACATGGCTCTGCACAATATGGTGCGGGGCTTTTATTATGCAACCGAGATAACTGGAGAAAGGAATAATTTATGAACGCAAAGGATAAAAAAAAACTGAGTATTATGAAATCCATGATAAGACAGATGAAGACAGACGTTGTAGTGATCGACCCAGATGAATACAGGAAGCTAGCGGATATCAAAAGCAAGGAGTTTTATGAAGTGGAAAAAGATACAGAAAGAAAAAAAGAAGAACGCCAACGAATTCGACAACAACGCTTAGAGAAATGCTCTGAATAAAATCTTCCTCATGCTGCACCGAGAGATCATACGATACGACGGTACCGAGGACAACTATGTCGAGAAGCTCAAGTATGCACTTCTTTCCAAGAAAGAGCGTGCCCGCTTCCCGGACGATGTGGAGTTTAAGGCGGCATTTGAGGAACGTCCAGTTTATCTGATGAACAGCAAGAATAAGATTTACATTCTTGAGCGCTTCGAGAACTTCGGCACTTCGGAGGATAAGGATGTATACCGTCACTGTGACGACGGCACCTATTCGATTGAGCACATTATGCCTCAGCATCTGACACCGGTGTGGCAGAAGGAGCTGGGCGATGACTATGAGCAGATACATGAGCTGTGGTTGCATCGCATGGCAAATCTTACGCTGACGGCCTACAACTCGAAATACAGCAATAGCTCTTTCACTGAAAAGAAAACCATGCAGAACGGTTTCGATGACAGTGGTATCCGCATGAATACTTGGATTGCCAAGAAGGACAAGTGGACGCTGGCGGAGCTGGAGGAGCGCAGCGAATATCTCATGGGTCGGGCTCTGTCAATCTGGGCAGCACCTGTCACAGAATACAAACCGGAAGAAAAGCAGCTTGATACTTATACGCTTGAGGATGAGGGCGAACTGACCGGACGACTGATTGCGAAGTTCACCTTTAAAAACACTGAGCAGCCGGTAACGAGCTGGGTTGAGATGTTCCAGAAGGTTATTCAGATTCTGTATGCCGAGGATAAGGCCATTATCACTAAGCTGGCCATGTCGGAGGAGGAGAACATCGCCCTCCACTTCAATACAAATCAGGATGCGTTCACGAAGTCGCTTGAGATCGGCGATGGCATCTATGTATGGACAAACACCAGCACTCAGAGCAAGCTATCTGTTCTGAGTCGTCTCTTCAAATTGTACGATGAAGATCCGGCAGATTTGGTATTTTATCTGCGTGATGAAAACGAAGTCAATGAGGATGAACCGGGTAGCCGTTACGAGCTCCGGAGAAAATACTGGACATACGCGCTTCCTATTATCCAGAAGGCGCACGGTGAGGACGGCTCCTTCTCCAATGTTAATCCGTCAAGAGATAACTGGATCAATGGCTTCTTTGGTATAGGTGGCTTTTATCTTTGCTGCGTAGCAAACTTTGATGCAGCGCGGGCAGAGGTCGTATTTGGCAGAGGAAATAAGCAAGAAAACAAGGCTGCCTTCGATAGCCTATACACACATAAAGCAGAAATTGAATCAGCGCAGTCAAGTCCATATTTGTGTGTAAATTACCTTCAGGTATAACTGTTGATAACTATGCTGCCAGAAGAGCGGCTTGTTCTTCAGCAATCAGATGCAGTTGATTTCGAACATCCGATTTCAGTAAGCCCTGATAGGATTCTTTACTAAAGATGGCCTTTCTGGCCTGACTGATGCTGTTCTGTTCTATCAAGACAGATCCCATCAGCCGGATCAGCGATGCCTCATTTGGAAAAATCCCGATGACGCCGGAACGCCGCTTCAACTCCCGATTCAGCCGCTCGATGTGGTTCGATGTCCGGAAGAAGCGACGCATCCCTTCCGGGAGCGTCATAACGGTCATAGCGCTTTCGAAGCCTTCATCGAGACATTCCATTGCGGATGAGGCGGATTCTTGATAATCGGCGAGGATCTGATCCCGTTTTTGTCTGGCATCCTCGATCTTTTTGCAGTGGAACATTTCCTGTAGTTCAGCACGCAGACCAGCCTGTTCTTTCTTCGGAGCTTTGTCAGCGATGTTCTTTGAAAAGTGAAACTGACACCGCTGCCATGGAACGTCCGGAAACACCTCTCTGGCGGCATTGATAATGCCATCGTGGGCATCGGAAGTGATCATCATGAGACCGCACAGGCCGCGCTTTTTCAGCCCGGTCAGGAAGTCTTTCCATGTCTCACGAGACTCATTCCGATAGGCCGAGAAACCAAGGATTTCGCGCCTTCCATCGTCATTGGTGCCATAGGCAATCATCAGCGCTTTCGAGACAACCCGGCCGTTCTCACGTACCTTGAAATACGTAGCATCGACTGTGAGGAACGGGTAATTACCTTCGATCGGCCGGTTGCGGAAGGCCTCGACTTCCTGATCGAGATCCTTACAGACATCGGAAACTGCGGATTTGGAGATTGATGTACCGCAGAGCGTCTCTACTACCCTTGCAACTTTCCTGGTGGATACACCGCTCACGACCATTTCCGCCATGGTTGTAACCAGAGCGGCTTCGCTGCGGGAGTAGTTCTCAAAGACCATCGTATGAAATGGCTGGTTCCTGTGCCTCGGTACATTCAACGTTATCGTTCCGATCCGCGTTTTGAGATCTCTGGTTCGGAAACCGTTTCTCGAGTCTGTACGGCCTTCTGAGCGCTCATATGGCGCTGCCTGGAGCTGTTCCTGGGATTCGGCTTTAAGAACCGAATTCAGGCTTTCCTGAAGAAGAGTTCGGAAAGCGTCCTCCCGGTCAGCAGAAAGTAACTGTAGAATTTCGTCCTGATTCAATGTAATATTGAGTTGAGCCATTGGTTTTCCTTTCGGTACTATGTTGAATGTCGCGATTCTCATTATACCTGAGGGCTGAGCCATTGGCTCTTTTGAATTATTGAATTTACACCATTATACGGACTCTATCTGGTATTTCTAACAAATCGACGTTTGTTGTTTTAACAACATATACATCGCAAAAACAAGAGTATACTTTTAGTACAAACTTTGGTGCTTAGGAGGTAGAGAACCATGTTGTATTGCAGTGAAAAGTGTCCATGTTTGAATACGAACTGCGATCTGTTCCGGCAATGTGATGCCTGCGCGGCACGGCATCATTCTTCTGAAAAATATCCGATGACTGCCTGCGAAATTTGCGAAAAGGAAGGATTTGACAAGGTGAATCCCGTCCATTATTTTAAAAACATCCGTAACAAAAAAGAGTGAGATGAGGGACATCATGATGAACCGGGGAAAAAGACCAAAAATACGGATAACGGTAACGGACAGGCGGGGAGCCATGGGGTGTCACCGTGGGCACAAAATCGGCGATAGTTTCGACTTCGATTCGCAGCGCGGAGAAATCTGTCCGATGGCGATGCATTGCGCATTTCCGTATATTGACATCCTTCGCTACGGGGGCCGTCTGCCGGGGCAGCCGGAAGGAGTTGCCGAATTTTGCTGTTCCGATGCGGACGTAATCATGGTATTCAGGGCAGAGGTGGAGAAACCAGGGCAAAATAATTTATAAGCAGCTGAATATCTTTCGAACGGACGTCATCTGTTGGTATGTTCAACGGATGGCGTCCGTTTTTTTGTGAAAGCCAGGCGTTGGAGGCGAAGGGCGATTTGTCATTTGAACAAAAAATGAGAAAAGATGTAATGCGTACATTGACATCAAAGATGTAATGTGATATATTACATTTATCATATGAAACCAATAACGGGAAAAGCAATTCCCGGCGCGTTGTTTAGCGGGATGGAATCCATTGGGGAAACACAGAAAGGAGAACAAATGACACAGGATGAAAGAAGGATCTACCTGATTCAGGAACTGTTGAAAGAAAGACCGGACTTTCAGGGATGCCGGATTCCGGAAGACGTGCAGGAGCAAAGGAATCTGCTCCGCGGACTCTGCAACGAGAGACCGCCGTATCCGATTTCCGATGAATTCCTTAAAGTACAGGACGAGTATCTCCAGGAGCGTGCGAAGGAAAAAGGAATTACAGACGGCGACGCCTTGAAGCCGGTTCCTTCGGACGGCAGAATTTCCCTGTGGCAGGGGGATATTACGACGTTGCGATGTGATGCTGTTGTCAATGCCGCCAATGAGGAAGGTATCGGCTGCATGGCCTGGTGCCATTCGTGCATTGACAATTACATCCACAGTTACTCCGGAATCCAGACGCGGCTGGACTGCCAGGCGTATATGGAACGGCAGCGGAAGGCGAAGGGGAAGGCGTATGTACTTCCGACGGCAGAACCTTTTCTCACGGGGGGCCATAACCTTCCGGCAAAGTACATCCTCCATGTTGTCGGCCCGATCGTGGATCTCCGGCTGACACAGGCTCATAAAGATCTTCTGGCGCAGTGCTATCGTTCCTGCCTGAATCTGGCAGCCGGAAGCGGCTGTAAAAGCATTGCCTTCTGCTGCATTTCCACCGGTGTGTTTGGGTTTCCGCAGGACAAGGCGGCAGCGATTGCGATCCGTACCGTGAAAGAGTGGCTGGACCAGCATCCGGACGGGTGTGTGAAGAAAGTAATTTTCAATGTTTTCAAAGACAGCGATCTACTGATTTACCGGCGTCTGCTGCAGATCCATGACTGAGAAGGAGAAGGAGATACGGATGGGTGCGAAAAATCGATACCTTTCCATTTTGGAAAATGAAATTCATTCCGTTGTCTGCGCCACGACGGACGAATACGACCGGCCCGTGACCAGGGTGATGGACATCATGCTTTCCGATGACCACACGTTCTATTTCCTGACGGCCAAGGGGAAGGAATTCTACCAGCAGCTGATGCATCGCAAGTACATCGCATTGAGCGGCATGGCCGGCGGGGAAGGCATGGACCGGACCCAGGCGACGATCCACAAAAAGGCGATTTCCGTCCGCGGTTCCGTCGAATGCATCGGGACGAGCAAACTGAATGAAATCTTTGCGAAAAATCCCTATATGACAGAAATCTACCCGACAGAGAGTTCACGGCAGGCGCTGGTTGTCTTCAAGATGACCGCGGGGAGCGGGGAATTTTTCAATCTTTCCACCAAGCCCATCACGAGGGAGTCGTTTGTTGTTGGAGATGCAGGACATCTGCAAGGAGAGCGCCGGGGCCAGGAGCCGTATTTCATTTCCGGGGACTGCAATGGATGCGGCAAATGCCTGACGGTGTGCCCGCAGCATTGTATTTTGCAGGACAGGGTTCCCTTTCAAATCGAGCAGCGGCACTGCCTGCATTGCGGCAACTGTTTTTCCACTTGCCCGGTCGGGGCAGTAGTCAGGAGGTAAGGATGTTCGTATCGGATCTTTTTGGCAGACTGTCTCGTGGCATTACGGAGCAGCCGGCCCGGCAGGTGGCCATCCTCCGCCAGCAGCTGGACCAGGCGGAGGCAGTCCTGATCGGCGCCGGATCGGGCCTTTCCACAGCGGCAGGTCTTACGTATTCCGGGGAACGGTTTCTGAAATATTTTGGAGACTTCGCTGCCCGGTATGGAATCCGGGATATGTATTCCGGAGGATTCTATCCTTTCGAGAGCCAGAGAATCTTCTGGGCGTGGTGGAGCCGACACATTTATTGCAACCGCTATGTGGACGCGCCGTCCGACGTGTACGGGACGCTTCTTTCTCTGGTGAAGGGAAAAGAGTATTTCGTCCTGACGACGAATGTGGATCATCAGTTTCAGCGGAGCGGCTTTGACAAAAAAAGACTGTTCTACACGCAAGGCGACTATGGACTGCTGCAGAGCGTGAATCCGAAGATACGAAGAACCTACGACAATGAGGACATGGTCGTCCGCATGATGGAGGCGCAGGGATTTGTCCGGGATCGGGACGGAATATTCCAGCCGCCGGCAGGGGGTACTCTTGCGATGGAAGTGCCGCCTGAACTGATCCCGAAATGCCCGGAGGACGGGAGTGACATGACGCTCAATCTCCGCTGCGATGATACCTTCGTACAGGACGACGGCTGGTACGACGCGCAGCAGCGGTACCATGACTTCATCCGCCACCACGAGGGGCAGCAGATTCTCTACCTGGAACTCGGTGTGGGAATGAACACCCCCGTGATTATCAAGTTCCCGTTCTGGCAGGCAGCAGAAAGGAATCCGCGTGCATTTTATGCCTGCCTGAACAAGGGAGAAGCAGCCGCACCGCAAAAACTTGCTTCCCGTTCTTTATGTATCAACCGGGACATTGGAGATGTCCTGCACGCGTTGAAGAAGCAATAAAAGGAGAACTGTTATGCAGATATCCAAGAAATTTACGATTGCCATCCATCTCCTCACTGCATCCAGGTACTTTGAAGGACAGCAAAAGATTACGAGCCGGTTCCTGGCCGGCAGCATCGGAACCAACCCGGTCATTGTGCGTAATATCATGCTGCAGCTGCAGGAAGCAGGACTCATCGACGTGAAGCGTGGACCGGGCGGGATTACCCTCAGCCGGCCGCTTTCCAAAATTACATACCTGGACATTTATAAGGCCGTGGAAACGAATAGTCAGGAAGACTTGTTCCACTTCCACGAAAATCCGAGCCCGCTGTGCCCTGTAGGGAAAAATATCCATCGGGCGTTGGAACAATCCCTGACAGACATTCAGTCAGATTTCGAGAAAGATCTGGCTTCCCACACTGTCGAAGAAGTGTATCGCAAGATTGTGCAGGCACAACGGGATGCTTGAAAGGAGCAAATCTTTATACTTACTTTTTAGATACTATAGTACAAATAAGTACATACTTGCATTTTAGATTTAAAGTATGTAAATTATTAGTATCAGCAGTAAGGAATCTTCTGCCGCTGAGAAGAGGAGATACATACAAAATCGAAAGCGAGGTTGTACGAACATGAAAAAAGTAGTAATGGCATTGACGAATGTAGATCATTATCTCGAACATCCGGAAAGAAAGACGGGCGTATGGCTGGAAGAAGCAGCCAATTTTTATGATGTCCTGACAAAGGCAGGTTGCGAAGTCGTGTTTGCAAGCACGAAGGGCGGCAGAATCCCCATTGACCCGGCCAGTGCCGATGCCGGAGCCGCCGTTCAAAAAATTGCCGACTCCGAAGGGTTCCGTAAGGGTATGCAGGAATCCATCCCCTTCGTAAAGCTCCAGCCCAGGGATTACGCTGCCATTTATTTCTGCGGTGGCCACGGGGCCATGTGGGATTTTCCGACCAACAAAGATCTGCTCTCCCTGGCAGAAGCAATCTATGCAGACGGAGGATACATTGCCAGTGTATGCCACGGCGAAGCAGGACTGATCCATCTGCAGGCAGCAGATGGCACCTCGTTGGTGCGCGGTAAGAAAATCAACGGGTTTACCAATGAAGAGGAGAAACTGAACGGGACAGCTCAGATGGTGCCGCTCTCCCCGGAAGATGAACTGAAGAAAGCGGGAGCGGAATTTGTGAAAGGCAATCCGTACACCGAGTTTGTGGTGGAAGATCAGCGCTTTATTACAGGACAGAACCCGATGTCGAGCCGTAAGGTGGCGGAAACGCTCGTCAGGGCTTTGCAAAAATGACAAAGTGGAACGCACGGAAAGATAAAGACAGAGGAAAGGATGGTAGAAAATGAGAGATTTCTTGTCTCTGGCAAAAGAGCGGTTTTCTGTCCGCAAGTATCTGAACAAGGCGATTGAGCAGGAGAAAATCGTAAAGATTCTGGAAGCCGCCAGGGTCGCACCAACCGCGGCGAATCATCAGCCCTTCCGAATCTATGTGCTGAAGAGCGGAGATGCGCTGCAAACGATTCGCGGCATCACCCCTTGCGCATTCAATGCGCCCGTTGTCCTGCTGATGACTTATAACGTGGACGAACAATGGAAAAACGCACAGGAGCCGGGAATTGCGTCCGGTCAGGAAGATGTGAGCATTGTAGCAGCGCACATGATGCTGGAAGCCTGGGACCTTGGCATCGCATCTTGCTGGGTTAATGCCTTCCCTAACAGTAAAGTGGCAGAGGCGTTCCATATTCCGGAGAAGGAGAGGGTCGTCCTGCTCATGCCGCTTGGCTACGCGGACCCGGCAGCCGTACCTTCTCCCAAGCATACGCAATTCCGGTCCATGGATGAACTGGTGAAAGAAGTTTGAACCGGAAGATGCGTTTCTGCGGTCGGGCTGGAGAAGCAGCTGTATCAAAGAAAGGCGGGAACCATATGAGTAGCATTTATCATCGTACCAGTGTCCGAAAATATGAGGACCGTACGGTGGAAAAGGATAAAATACGGGAGATCCTTCGGGCGGGCATGCAGGCACCCAGTGCAGGCAACCAGCAGCCATGGGAGTTCTATGTCGTGACGGACAAGGAGAAAATCAAGGCATTGTCCGGCGTGAGCCCGTATGCCGGCGCCGCTGCCGGTGCATCCGTGGTTATTGTGCCAGCCTATCGGAAGCAGGGCCTTGTATTCCCTGAATTCGCGCAAATCGACTTGTCCATTGCACAGGAAAATATGTGGCTGCGGACAGACGAACTGGGACTTGGCGGCGTGTGGCTGGGCATAGCACCGATCAGGGAGCGTATGGATAACGTCCGGAAGATATTGAACCTTCCGGATACAGTCGAGGCATTTTCCCTGTTCCCGGTAGGATACCCGGTACAAACTCATCCCCAGGAAAGTCGATACGACGAGAGAAGGATTCATTTTATTCGTTGACGGATTGTGTGTCTTGAGGTGAAGCCCATGCCAGTCAATTCCTTTGATGATTATCCCATGTCGTGGAGACCAACACTCCATGATAACGGGATTCCCAAGTATCTGCAGCTGTCGGAACAACTGAAAGAAGATATTAAAACAGGGAAGCTGCTGCCGGGAACAAAGCTTCCCCCCCAGCGGGAGCTCGCAGACTTTCTGGATGTCAATTTAAGCACCATCACCCGGGTTTACAAAATCTGTGCCAATCAAGGGCTGCTGCGAGGCAATGTGGGCAAAGGAACCTATGTTTCCTATGATATCAATACCAATATTTTTGAGCCGCCGGCGTATTCCACGCCGCATCTGATTGAACTTGGCGCCCTGACCCCGGAAACGATTCGCGGGAAAGATGCTATCGCGCTGCTTCAGGAAATGATGCAGGAAACAGATGCCAGAAACTTGTTTCAGTACAATCACGAAGTTGCTTCCTGGCAGAAAGAAGCGGCCGTCAAGCTGATAGGAAGGACGGGATTTTCTCCCGACGCTAACACCATCCTGACGGCCAGCGGTGCCCAGAATTCCATTGCTGGCATCTTTCTGGGCTTGTTTCATCCCGGTGACAAGGTTGGTACGGACCGGTATGTCTATCCCGGCCTTAAAAGTGCTGCCAAGTTGTTTGGCGTCCAGCTCGTCCCGATTGCCGGGAAAAATGGAGAGATGACGGCAGAGGGAATCGAGTACGCCGTCAGGAATGAGAAAATCAAGGCATTGTACGTGATGCCGGATTATCAGAATCCAACGACGCATACCATGTCCCTCTCTACAAGAAAAATGATTGCCTCTGTGGCGGAACGCTTTGGCATTTTTGTGATCGAAGATGCAATCAACAGCCTGTTGTCGACCCATCCCATTCATCCGATTGCATCCTATATACCGGAACGGACCATTTACGTAATCAGCCTGTCCAAAACCATCATGCCGTCCCTGCGGCTGGCCTATCTGGCCGTGCCGGAGGCTTTCTATAAACAGATGGAGAATGCGCTGTACAACCTGAATCTCAGCCAGTCTTCCCTGTTGCAGGAACTTGCCGCACGGCTGATTCTTTCCGGCAGGGTGGAGGAACTGCTGGAAACCAGGAGGAGAGGGTTGAGAATCCGCAACCATATCGTGGAGGAAGAACTTACGGGGCTGACGGTGAATGGCAGCGAAGAATGCATCAATCGGTGGCTGCTGCTGCCAGAAGGCGTCAGCGGCCGGCAATTCGAAGCAGAGGCTTTGAAGAGAGGCGTCCATATCTATGGCTCCGAACGGTTTACCGTTGGCAGTACCAGCGACACCGCGGCTGCCAGGATCAGCATCTGTTCGCCGCCGACCTTGGAGGAATTAAGAGCCGGCTTAAAGATTCTAAAAGAAATCATTGAATAAAATTGTCATGCATACAATTTATCAGTTGTATGCATTTTTTTTTGGATTTATACTGAAAGCAAATCCAGACAGGAGGCGAAAAATATGTGGGAAGCGATGGTTAAAAGAAATGCCGTATTGGTACCACGGATTATTGATTATCTGGGGCAGAGACATATGCACGGTTATTATGCTGCTACCAGGGAAGAGGCCAAAAACCTTATCCTGTCCCTGATTCCGGAAGGCAGCTCCATTGGCTGGGGCGGCAGCATGAGCCTGGAAGAAATTCAGATCAAAGACGCCTTGCGAAAGGGAAATTACAAGGTCTGTGACCGGGACCATGCCAAAAATGAGCAGGAACTGCGTGCCATGGAAAGGCAGTGCCTGCTGAGTGATGTCTTTCTGATGGGAACTAACGCCATTACCGAAGATGGACAGCTGGTCAATCTGGATGGGAATGGTAATCGGGTCGCGGCGCTGGCTTTCGGGCCTGAAAAGGTCATTGTGGTTGCCGGTATCAACAAAATCTGCTCCGATCTGGAGGAGGCAGTAAAAAGAGTCCGTCATACGGCGGCTCCTATCAACGCATTCCGTTTTCCCGGGGATACACCGTGCCGGAAATTCGGCATCTGCGCCGACTGCCGCAAGGAAGACTGCATTTGCAGCCAGCTCCTGATTACACGCGGCAGCATGACGAAGGACCGCGTCCACGTCGTGATTGTCGGGGAACCGCTGGGATTTTGAGGGAGGAATAGCAATGAACAAAATGTATTTTGGAGATTTTTCCAAGCTGAAGAAAATTGAATGCAAGAACCCGGATTTGGAAAGACAAATCTTCTACGGTGACAATATTATGCTTGTCAAGAACGTAATACCTGCACACGGCGTGATTCCGAACCATCACCACGTACACGAACAGCTGACCTATATAGAACGTGGGGAATGCGATGTCATCCTGAACGGGGAACAGAAGGTTCATTCAGGTCCTGGCAGCGTTGCGTGGTTCCCGTCCAATGCAGATCACGAAATCATCGCCGGGGAAGAAGAACTGGTATGCTGGGATATCTTCACTCCCATCAGAAAGGATTTCATCGAGACTGCGGAAAAGACGAAATGAGCGGGGAGTAGTGCGAAACGAAACACAAAAAGCAAAGAGTTACCGGTCAGTAGGATTTGAGCCAGCCGCCGCCAGGAATGGCGGCGGCCTGTTTTTTTCACGCCCCCGTTCCCGTGCGGCGGGACATCCTTTTCCGGTAGACGATTATCATCAGCACGGCGCTGGCTGTCCAGGCAGCAGGACCGGCCGCTGCAATCGCCGTAAAGCCGAACATGCTGCAGAAAAACGAAGGAATCAGCACCCGCATGGCCACCTCGAGAAACGATCCGATCATGGGTGTTACACCGTCCGAGAGCCCTTCCAGGGAGCCGCGGCACACGAACAGGAGACTGAGCGTCCAGAGGAACGGACAGCACCAGTTCAGGTACTGTGCGGCCATGGCGATGGTTTCGGACTCCGAGGCAGAGATGAAAAGCGTAATGAGCGGTCTGGAAAAGACAAATACCAGGATTCCGGCTGCAATGCCGTAAAGAACCGTAATGAAGGACGATTCGTCCGTCCCCTGCCGGATTCTGTCATACCGGCCGGCCCCTGCGTTTTGCCCTGCAAAGGACGCCATGACAAGGTTCATGGACGAAAGGGGGGACTGGAGCAGCATCTGCATCCGGTTCCCAATCGTATAGGCGGATACGGCGTGATTGCCGAAGCTGTTGACAAAGTACTGGACGGCCATCATGCCGACCGAGATGACTGCCAGCTGCAGTCCCATGGGGATGCCGACGGCGAGTTCTTCGGAGACGGTGTGGAAGACGCCGTGAAAATCTTCCTTTTTCGGGAGCAGGAACGGGAAGCGCCGGAAAATGATTCGCAGGCACAGGATGCCGGATACGAGCTGGGAGAAAACCGTTGCGATGGCAGCTCCTGCCACATCCCAGCCGAAGGCGAGGATAAATACAAAGTCTAGGACGATGTTGAGAAGCGAAGAGAAAATCAGCATCAGGAGTGGCGTTTTGCTGTCCCCGATGGCGCGAAGCTGTGCTGCCGTCAGGTTATAGAGCATGGTTGCGGGCAGTCCTGCGTAAATAATCATCAGATATTGCAGCGCGTAGGGAAACATGAAATCGGTGGTTTGAAGAAACTGCAGGATTTCGGGCGCGAGGACAAGGAGCAGCACGGTGGCTGCAAGCGTGAACAGCGAGCAGCCGGCAATCTGTGCCGCTGTGCTTTTCCGGACGCCGTCTTCTTCCCCTGCACCGAACCGGTTTGCCGTCAGCACGGTACAGCCGGCTGCCAGCCCGTTAAGGAAGCCGGTGGCAAGGAAAATGACAGCGCCGGTAGCTCCGACTGCGCCGAGTTTCAGGGAGCCGAGCGTTCTGCCCACAATCATGGTGTCCACGACGTTGTAGAGTTCCTGCAGAAGGTTCCCGATGATGATGGGAACCGCAAATGCGAGAATCACCTTCCAGGGTGTCCCTTCTGTCAGATTGATATTCCTTTTTCCGGCCCTGGTTCTTACTTTCATGGTATTCCTCCAAAAACCGTCCCACTTCTACATATTTAGTATAAATGATAAGGTCATCGACAACTATGTCATTTCTTAAGATACCAAGTGGCAAAAATAAAGATAACGGGACCTGGCAGGTCGGTTCGCCTGTACGGCTTTCAGTTGGGAAAAACGATTGAAAAAGATGTCGTTTACGGGTATGATGAGGAAAGCAGAGCGTACGGGCACCCAGTGCGGCAGCTCGTAGGTGCGGCCCTGCAATACAGGTGCTGTGCGCCTGTCCCACAGGAGGGGGAGAAGAGGATGGAGATTGTCATCCGGCAGGAGAAACGTGAAGACTATCCTGCCGTCTATAATGTCGTTCGGCAGGCCTTTGCCGGGGCGGCTTATTCGAACGGAACGGAGCAGGATCTGGTGGAACGTCTCCGCAGGAGCCATGCTTTTGTTCCTGCCCTGTCACTGGTGGCGGAGGTCGGGCATGTCGTTGTCGGATATATTTTGTTCACCAAGGCGTCCGTAGGCAGTACGCCGGTTCTGGCACTGGCTCCGCTGGCGGTCCTGCCAGCGTATCAGCAGCAAGGAATCGGTTCCCGCCTGGTGGAGACGGGACATCGCCTGGCGCGGCAGCTGGGGTATTCCTACAGCGTGGTCCTCGGGAGCGGCACATACTATCCTCGGTTTGGCTATGTACCGGCCGGCCGCTTCGGCATTGAACGCCCATCCGGGTTCCCGGAAGCTTATTTTATGGCCGTTCCATTGGGAGAGAAGGCTCCCGCATTATCCGGAAGGATGAAGTATGCCCCGGAATTTGGCCTCTGACAGGCGAGTCTGGAAGCCATGTCCCATACGTTGAAAAACCACGTTGCGAAGAGTCGCACGGAACAGCGGACGGCCCGTTAAAGGGACACTCCGCTGTTTTTTTACGCAGAAAACGGGACTCTTCAAGTACTAGTTGAAATTCAAATATGAATTTGATACAATGGGGCCGAGAGAATATTCCGGAACGACTGGGAGGAAATAAGAAATGGAAGGACGTAAAAGACTGCCCATCATCATAGCAATTCTAGTGATAGCCGTCGTAGCGGGCGGTATTTTTTGGTATTGGAATAGCACGCGCGTCAAGCCGCTGGTCCTCTATGGTAACGTCGACCTCCGTGAGGCGCAGCTGGCATTCAATGCGAGTGAACGCATCCAGGAGCTGCGGGTGGAAGAAGGCGCCCGCGTCAAAAAGGGAGATGTGCTTGCGCGGCTGAACACGCGGACGCTGGAACTTGCGATTTCCAAATGCAAGGCTGACATCCGCGCCCAGCAGGCTCTGCTGGACAAGGCTGTCACCGGCTCCCGTCCGGAAGAAATTGCCGAGACGCAGGCTGCCGTCAGAGAGGCACAGGCTCAGGCGGACAATACGTCCAAAACGTACCGCCGTATGGAGAGCCTCTTTCAAAGCGGTGCAGTCAGCCAGCAGACGCGGGATGACGCGGCAGCGGCTTACAAGGCAGCTGCAGCCGCCCTCAAGAATGCGGAAGCGACAAGGGACAAAGCCGTGAATGGCAGCCGGGTCGAAGACATTGAAGCACAGCGGGCAACGCTGGACAGTCTGAAAGAACAGCTGAAGACCTACGAATATGAGCTGTCCCAGGCGACTTTGATAGCTCCCCAGGACGGGGTCATCCGGTCCCGCCTCCTGGAAGTAGGCGATATGGCCTCTCCCAGCAAGCCGGTCTATCTGCTGAGCATCGATACGAAGAAGTGGATCCGCTGCTATGTGCCGGAGACCCGCCTGGGTGAAGTCCACGAAGGGAAGAAAGCCCAGGTGAAGATCGACACTATGGACAAGACGTTGCCGGGAACCGTCGGGTTCATTTCCGGCACAGCGGAATTTACGCCCAAAAACGTACAGACAGAGGAATTGCGGACAGCCCTCCTGTACGAAGTGCGCGTCATGGTCGAGGATCCGGACAACGTGCTGCGTCTTGGGATGCCGGCTACCGTATCCTTTTAAGAAGTGGTCCCGGAATCATGGGAACGAAAGCCTTGCCGGAATAGGGCAGGGCACAGGAAGGAAAAGTTTGACAGTCTGATGCTTTGGGAAGGGAGCAGCACAATGGGTGCAGCGGTGGATCAACAGCGACAAGCAAATAATGCAAGGGAGACAGATGCGCTGCGGGCTTCCCATATCGTGAAGACGTTTTCCGGCAATAAGGGAAAGTCCATTACCGCCCTGGCGGGAGTAGACATCCGCGTTCCGTATGGAAAAAAGGTGGCCCTGATCGGGCCGGACGGCGCGGGCAAGACGACGTTTATTCGCATTGCCTGCGGTCTGTACTCTCCTTCTGAAGGGACTATGTCCGTCCTTGGGCTTGATGTGGACAAGGACGCCAGCCAGATTCAGGCCGATGTGGGATACATGCCGCAGCGGTTCGGCCTTTACGAAGATTTGTCAGTAGCAGAAAACATGGATCTCTACGCGGATCTGCACGCCATTCCGAAAGACATTCGGGAGGAACGCATCCACCGGCTGCTGACACTCACCGGCCTTGCTCCGTTTACCAAGCGGCTTGCAGGGCGCCTTTCCGGGGGCATGAAGCAGAAACTGGGGCTGGCCTGCACGTTGCTCCGTATGCCTCCGCTGCTCCTGCTGGACGAGCCGACGGTAGGCGTCGATCCCCTTTCCCGCCGCGAGGTTTGGGAAATCATCGACACTGTCGTGAAAGAGGACGGCATGACCGTTCTGGTAAGCACGGGGTACATGGAAGAAGCGGAACAGGCGGATGTCGTCTACATTATCGACAAGGGGCGCATCCTGGCCAGCGGGACGCCGCAGGAAGTGACTGCCAGGGCAGCTTCCCGCTGTTTTTCCGTCATTCCGCCGGCAGGAATCTCGGCGCGGGTACTGCAGGCTGTCTTTCTCAGCAACGAAAATGTGGTGGATGCCGTTCCGGACGGGCGGCAGGTCCGGGTGACACTGCGGGAAGGAAAGGATACACGGCAATTGGAGACGTGTATTCCTGGCGTTCCCCTTTCGTTTACGCCGGTGGCTCCCTGCCTGGAAGACAGTTTTATGATTTACCTGCATGAGGCGTCGGAAGCCTCGTCCTCTCCTCAGGAAAGTCTGCTGCCGCCGCCGGATTTGACGGTGGGACCCCCGTCCAGCACTGGGCCGGCCGTCATCGAGGTACGGAACCTGGTGCGGCGCTTCGGCGATTTTACGGCCGTCGATCAGACTTCTTTTTCCGTGTACGACGGGGAAATTTTCGGACTCCTGGGCCCTAACGGTGCCGGTAAGACGACGACGTTCCGGATGCTGTGCGGCCTGCTTCCTGCGACCAGCGGCACGCTGCTCGTCGCTGGTGAGGATTTGCGCCGGTCACCGGCGGAAGCGCGCCGGAACGTCGGGTATGTGGCCCAGAAATTTTCTCTATATACGATGCTTTCGGTCCGTGAAAATCTCGAATTTTTCGGGGGTGCCTACGGTTTGTCCAGAAAAGAACGTGCCGAGCGGATTCCCGAAATCCTGCAGGAATTTCACCTGCAGGATGTAGAAGATACGCTGGCCGGTACCCTGCCACTGGGTTACAAGCAGCGTCTTTCCATGGCAGCAGCGCTTCTCCACAAGCCGAAAATCCTGTTTTTGGATGAAGCGACGAGCGGCATCGATCCCCTGGCACGCCGTTCTTTCTGGCATCGCATTACGAATCTTGCCGCCGCCGGCACGACCATCATCATCACGACCCACTTTATGGACGAAGCGGCGTATTGTGACCGCATGATGATCCAGGACCAGGGACAGATGATTGCCATCGGAACCCCGGCTGACATCATGGAGCAGGGGGAGGCAGACGACATGAACAGCGCATTCATTCACATCGTCGAGAAAAAACGCGCGGAAAGGGAGGCGAGCTCTGAATGAAGGAAAGTGCCCGCCGTGTTCTGGCGCTGATGTATAAGGAGTTCTGCCAGATTACGCGTGACTGGAGTACGATGATGATCGGCATCGTCCTCCCGCTGATGATGATTGTCCTGATCGGTTCCGGCATGTCGCTGGATGTCAAGAACGTTCCGATTGCAGTGGTGCTGGAAGAGTCGACGCCGCTTGCCCGGGATGCCGTTTCTTTCCTGGATGGATCGGAGTATTTCGATCCGCATTATGTTACGTCGATGCGGGAAGCGGAACAGCTGATGTCTGCCCAGCAGGCAGACGGTATCGTCCGGATTCCCTCTGATTTTTCGTCTGGCATCGCCCGGGGAAATGCCAACGTACAAGTGATTCTCAACGGCGTGACTACGACGACCGCCACGGCGGCGAGAGGCTACCTGACATCGGGCCTGCAGAGCTGGATGCAAACGTATGCACAGAGCATCGGCAGCAGCAGTTCTGTCGGGAGCGTCTCCGTCATCGGACGGCAATGGTTCAACGATGCCAATTCCAGTACGTATCTCTTTGTACCGGGATTGATTGTCATTGTCATGACGCTGGTGGGGGTGTTTTTGACAGCTCTTGTTATGGCCCGCGAATGGGAACGTGGTACCCTGGAATCCTTGTTTGTGACTCCGATGAAGCCGATCGAGCTGATTATTTCCAAGATTGTTCCCTATTTTCTGGTCGCATCGGCAGGCTTCGTGTTGTGCGTGATTCTCGCCGTCTTCGGTTACGATGTACCGCTTAAGGGTTCCTATCTGGCTCTGGCCTTCTGTTCGGCTGAATATATTATCGTCGCCGTCTGCCTCGGCCTGACGGTTTCCTCGATTGTCAAGAAACAGTTTCTGGCGTGCCAGTTGGCGTTGTTTATCAGCCTGCTTCCGACGGTCATGCTCAGCGGGTTTATCTTCGATCTTCACAGCGTTCCGACGGGGATCAGCATCGTGGGGCATCTTCTGCCGGCCACGTACTATATGGAATTGGTCAAGACGATTTTTCTCGCAGGGAACAATTGGTTCCTCGTTGCCCGCAACGGAAGCGTTCTTGCGTTGTACGCCCTTTTCTTTTTTGTATTGTCCCTGCGGCTGGCACAAAAACGCCTCTCTTGATCCGGTTTGAAAGGAAAAGTCATGGAAGAGTTCTATCGGCGTCTGCAAGCGATTGCAGCCATGTTGAAAAAAGAGTTTCTGGCCACTTTGAAGGACCCGGCGAGCCGTGTCCTGCTCGTTGTGCCCTGCCTCGTTCAGGGATTCCTTTTCGGCTACGCCGCTACCTACAATTTGACGGAAGTTCCCTATGCTTTGTACGACGAGAGCAAGAGCGTCTATTCGCGTTCTTATGTGGCTCATCTGGAAGGGAGTGGAATTTTCAAGCGGGTGCGGACTCTTTCCGGCAGCGGGCAGATGGCAGAACCGATCGATTCGGGGGAAGCCATGGCGGTCGTACATATTTCCCAGGACTTTGCGGACTGCATCAGCCGCGGGGAACCGGGGACCGTCCAGCTGATTACGGACGGCCGCAATTCCGTCACCAGCGGACTGGCACAGAGCTATGCTGCTTCGATGGCCGCTGCCTATTCCCAGGAACTTTCCGGCAGGGAGCCGCTTCTGTCGATCAAGACACGGACATGGTACAATCCGAACGAAATTACGCAATGGATGTTCCTGCCTTCCTTGATTCCTATGCTGGCCATCACCCAGGTGCTGCTCTTGTCCGGGTTATCTGTTGCCCGCGAACGGGAGAACGGGACGTTCGACCAATTGCTGGTAACACCGCTTCATCCCATGGAAATTCTCGTCGGCAAGGCAGTCCCGCCCATCTGCATCGGGCTGTTCCAGGCGTCGCTGATGCTGTTGATTGCGCTGTTTTGGTTTCAGGTTCCGTTTTCGGGATCGCTTGTTCTTCTTTACATGTTCATCCTGCTGTTTCTGGTGTCCTGTGTCGGTATCGGCCTCACCATATCGGCTCTCTCGGCCACCATGCAGCAGGTCATGGTATATAATTTCGCCACGATGATGCCTATGATCCTGTTGTCCGGCCTCGCCACACCGGTACGCAATATGCCCAACTGGCTCCAGTACTTCACCTATGTCAACCCGTTCCGCTTTGCGATTGATGCCATCCGCCGCATCTACCTGGAAGGGGCTCCTTTTTCCGCCATCTGGTTTGATTGCGTCCCGCTTATTGTGGTTGCTTGCATTACGATGCCGCTGGCAGCGTGGATGTTCCGGCATAAGTTAACGTAAGAACAATACGACATAACGAGCAGAAAAAATAAGTCATTTGCAATGAAGCGGAAGAAAGGGGGATAGCCGTGAGTCGGGAAAATACTACAGGTTTGCGCAGCGACGGCCGTGAAACACGGGAGCATATTATCGAGTGCGCCGGCAAGATCTTCGCACGCGACGGCTATTACAAGGCGACATCCAAGGAAATTTGCGAGGCTGCCGGGGTGAACCAGGCGGCAGTGAATTATCATTTCGGCAGCCGGGACGGGCTGTATGAATCCGTTCTGGCGGAAGCGCACCGTCATATCATCGACCTGGAGGCCCTCCGTGCTTTATCGGAAAAACCGTGGAGCGCGCGGGAGAAAATTCTGGCCGTGTTGGACAGATTGGTAGAAAACATAGGCAACACGGAAGATTGGTATATCCGCGTCTGGATTCGCGAAATTATGACGCCGTCTCCCTCCGTCGACCGGATCCTGGAAGAAACGGCGCTGCCGAAATTCAAAGTCGTCCGGGACTTCTGGCGGGACTACTTGGAAACAGACGATTCAGCACGTATCTATGCGGCCATGCTGGCGTTTTTTACCCCGTTCCTGTTCTGCCTTGTTGGGGAAGGGAAAGCGCCCAGCAAACACGTTCCTAATCCTCCGGAGAAGCAGGTGTTTTTAACGACTTTGCGCACGCAGGCAGAACGGATTCTGGACATGGTGCGGCAGACGGGAAGTAGGGGAGAATCGCTGAAAAAAACAATTTAATTTTTCTTGCACCCCCCGTGGCGGGCGGATATTCCTTTCAGGAGTTCTGCCCGCCGATTTTTTTGAAAAATTCTCTTGACCGGTAGTTACTACCGAATGATACAATGCAACCGAACAAGAAAAGGGAGGCCCGGTTAGGGCCGTAAACTCCCGTATTTTCAAGGAAAGGAAGTCAAAGAACATGGATTCTTTCACCTATGTCTATCCGGTCAAGAATTATTTTGGAAAAGGAGCTGCCAAACGCGCTTTGGAGGCCGAGCTGCCGAAATTCGGCAAGCGCGTCCTGCTGGCCTATGGTGGCGGTAGTATCAAACGCAACGGAGTCTACGAGGAAATTACAGGGCTTCTCGCGGCTGCCGGGAAAGAGGTCGTGGAGTTTTCCGGTATCAAGAGCAACCCCACGTATGCGAAAGTGCAGGAAGGGGCTGCCCTTGTCCGTCAGCAGGGCATCGATCTCATTCTGGCAGTCGGCGGTGGCAGCGTGTCGGACTGCTGCAAGGCGATTTCCGCCCAGGCAGTCTTGGACCGCGACCTGTATACCTACGAGTACACGGACCACAAGGTGCCGGAGAAGGGAATCCCCCTCGGTGTCATCGTTACTGTGTCCGGCACGGGCAGCGAGCAGAACAGCGGGGCTGTCATTACCTATGACGAAAAACATTGGAAAGGCGCCCTCTGGGGGACATTGGCGTCCTTCGCCGTTCTCGATCCGGCCTATACCCTGTCCGTACCGCAGCGGCAGGTCCTTTCCGGTGCCTATGATACCCTGAGCCATTGCATGGAAACATATCTGGGGACGCCCCGGGAACCGAATCTTTCCGATCGCATGAACGAATCGGTCATGCGAGCCGTGATGGAAAATATCCGGCGCGTTCATGACAATCCTGAAGATCTGGATGCACGCTCTGAACTGATGTGGGCTTCGGCCATGGGTGAAAACGGCATCCTTAAGATTGGCAAGACGACGGATTTCCAGTGCCATATGATCGAACACCAGCTGGGCGCTTATACGGACTGCAACCACGGCTGCGGCCTGGCAGTTATCCAGCCGGCCCTGTACCGCCATCTGGCACCGGCGGCACCGAAACAATATGCCCGGCTCGCGCGCGAAGTTTTCGGTGTTCCGCAAGGCGCCAATGACCTGGAAACGGCGTTGGCCGGTGTGGAACGACTCGCCGCGTTCGTAAAGGAAATCGGTCTTCCCACGACGCTGAAGGAGTTGGGTATTACCGATGATGCAGTGCTCCGCGCCACGGCGGATACGACGGTGCTGACGCAGGGGTGCGCCAAGAAACTGACGGCAGACGAAATCTATGCAATCCTGCAGGAAGTGGCAGGCTGAGCCGAAGCCTGCCTCCCACGGCGCAGGACAATCAAGCGTATTCTGAAGGGAGTGGACAAGATGGTACCACAACGGGAACTGGGAAAGACGGGAATGATGGTGTATCCCGTCGGCCTCGGGTGCATGGGTTACAGCCACGCTTCCGGCGACCCCATGCCGGAAAAGGAGGCCGTCCGGCACATTGAGGCGGCTTATGACATGGGGTATAACTTTTTCGATACAGCGGAGTGCTACACAGGACGGTATCCGGACGGAACGGTTTCCTACAACGAATTGCTGGTAGGAAAGGCGCTCCACAAGGTGCGGGACAAGGTGATCATCGCGACCAAGATGGGGGTGCAGCACAACGCCGACCGTACGCTGCGCCTGGACAGCCGTCCGGAGACGATCCGCAAGAGCCTGGAGGGCAGCCTTCGCAAGCTGGGAACGGACTATGTCGATCTCTATTATCAGCACCGGATCGATCCCAAAGTAGAGCCGGAGGTAGTGGCCGAGACGATGGCAACGCTGATCCAGGAGGGAAAAATTCGTGCCTGGGGCATTTCGGAAGCGACGGAAGAGTATCTTCGCCGCGCGCACAAGGTCTGCCCTGTGACGGCCATCGAGAACCGGTATTCCATGATGGCCCGCTGGCACGAATCCTTGTTCCCTGTGTGTGAAGAACTGGGCATCACGTTCGTTGCGTTTTCCCCTATGGCCAACGGGTTCCTCACAGGACGTTATTCGCCATCGACTCAGTTTGAGGGAAGCCAGGATTACCGGGCGGATATGCCCCAGTACACGGAAGCAGGGTATCGGAAAGGGAAGGTGCTGCTGGATTTTCTGGCGGGCCTGGCAACGCAGAAACACGCGACCACTGGTCAGCTGTCCCTGGCGTGGATGCTGGCGAAGAAACCGTACCTGATTCCCATTCCCGGCTCCCGGAAAGTGGAGCGGCTGCGAGAAAACCTTGGAGCCGGCGCCATTTCCCTGGCGGGAGAGGAAGTTCGGAAAATAGACGAAGCACTGGATACGATGAGTTTCGATGTATTTGGTGGTCATGCGGCCAAAGCGTAGACGAACTATACCATGATCCATATGCATAGTGAAGGGAAAGGAGCAGCAAACATGATGAATTGGCAGAACCACATGAAAAAATCGAAAGCAGCACTGGCAGGAGCTGTTATCCTGGCTAACCTTCTGGCGGGAACGGCATTTGCCATGAAACCGGTCACTATTGTGGACCAGGGAAGTTTCCTTGCCGGGGGAACCGTCGTAACGGCACCGGGTACGTACAAGGGAACGACAGAGCCCACGAACAACGCAGGGGAAACCTTGCACGGCGACCATGCCTACGTTTTTTACCAGATTCCGAAAAAAGCACATCGGAACGGCCTTGTCTTCCTGCACGGCTACGGACAGTCTGCAAAGACCTGGGAAACGACGCCTGATGGCCGGGACGGATTCCAGAATATCTTCCTGGAAAAAGAATATAAGACGTATCTCGTTGACGAACCGCGCCGCGGCCGTGCAGGGCGCTCCACCAAGGCATTTACGATTACCGCCCGTCCGGATGACCAGCTCTGGTACAACAACTTCCGCATCGGGCAGTGGCCGGCCTACAACGAAAACGCCGCCGTTCCCCGGGACGAGGCTTCGCGTGATCAGTTCTTCCGCGCCATGACGCCGGATACGGGTGCCTTCGAAGAAGCGGTCGTTGTCGATGCGATGACGGCCGTCTTCGAAAAGGCAGGGGATGCTGTGCTGATCACGCATTCTGCCGGCGGCGGCCCCGGCTGGAAGACCGCCATACAGTCTTCGCACGTGAAGGGCGTCATTTCCCTCGAACCGGGGACCTTCCCGTTCCCGGAAGGAGAAGTTCCTGCCGTGGAGAAGACGACGAGCCCCTTCCCGGCAGCAGGCAAAGCAGTTCCCATGAAGGATTTCCTGAAATTGACGAAAATTCCCATTGTTGTCTACTTCGGTGACAACATCCCCAAGGGCGATACGCCTGTGGCAAACTGGGGCGAAGATAACTGGCGTGTACGCTGGAACCTGGCGAAGAAGTGGGAAGCCGTTATGAAGAAATACGGCGGGGACGTGGAAATTGTCAGCCTGCCGGATATCGGCATCAAAGGAAACACGCACTTTATGATGGCGGACCTGAATAACCGGGATGTCGCCAATGAGATGGAACGTTGGATGAAAGAGAAAGGACTGGTTGAGTGATGGGAAGCATCGGCAAATGGACGGGGGCTGTGCTCCTGACCTTCGCCCTGGCTGTCGGGGAAACAGGACTGTTTCCCGGTCTGCTGCACGCTGCTGCCGGACAGGAGGGGCGGACGGCTCCGCTCGTCTTGGCAGAGCAGAGAAGCTTTACAGTTGGCGGCACGACAGTGAAACACAGCGGGACCTTCTCCGGAACCCGTTTCCTGGAAGCCCCGGGGCAGTCAGCTTTTGGTGATCACGCTTATGTCTTTTATCAAAAACCGGTGCACGCCAACCCGTACCCGATTATTTTCCAGCACGGGGGAGCCCAGTCGAAACGCACATGGGAGACAACGCCGGACGGACGGGAAGGGTTCCAGAACCTGTTCCTGCGGAAGGGATACAGCGTCTATGTGCTGGACCAGCCCCGGATCGGGGAAGCGGGACTGGCTACTGTGCCGGATGACGGCAGCAATCCCTACGCGCGTAATCCCATGTATGCAGACAAAGCTCTGTACATGCTTTCCCGTGTCGGCACGTTTGACGGGGATACGCCGGTTCCTTTCCCCAATGCGGCAGTGCCGCATGATGCCCACAGCTACGACCAGTTCCAGCGGACGTGGACTCCTTACGAAGGAAAGCTGGATGACGATGTGAGTGCCGATGCACTGGCAGCGTTGTTTGAAAAGACGGGCCCGGCAATCCTGGTGACCCACTCCATGGGTGGCACCGTCGGCTGGAGAACGCCGTTCCGTACAGATAAGGTCAAAGCGATCATCGCCTTGGAACCGGGTGGTTCGCCGTTTCTGTTTCCGGAAGGAGAAGTACCGGCCGTGACGCCGACAACCTACGCACCTGTGGCAGCACAGGCGAAAGCCGTCCCCTTGAAGGACTTTGAGGAACTGACGAAAATTCCAATCATCCTCTATTACGGTGATAACATTGCCACGGGCCCGTCCAAGGAGATCGGCCCGGATAAATGGCGGAGTGAACTGATGATGGCCAAAGAGTTCGTGGCGGCAGTCAACCGCCATGGAGGGAAAGCGTCCCTGGTTCACCTGCCGGACATCGGCATCCGTGGCAATACGCACTTCCTCATGGCCGACCTCAATAACAAGCAGATTGCAGACCTGATGGCCCGCTGGCTGCATGAACAAGGCCTGGACTAGACAAAGAATAAAATCCCGTCTCCGTCGACGGAATCGCCTTGACGACGGCTGTGGCGGTTGTGACGATGCCGATCGTGGCACTGGTAGTCGGACTCTGACGGAGCAGACAGAAAATAAAAGAAGGATTCCCCGGAATTTTGTGGAATTTAAAAGAGTAGGGGATTATGCTGTGATAGTCCTGTCTGCCGGGATGGTCCGGCCGTGCATACAATGAGGAGGGAATAGAATGAGTAAAAAATTGGTTGCCTATTTTTCTGCGAGCGGTGTGACCGCGAAAGCTGCCAAGGAACTGGCGGCTGCTGCCGGTGCCGATCTCTTTGCCATTGAACCGACGGAGACTTATACGGATGCCGATTTGAACTGGCGGGATAAACAGAGCCGTTGTTCCGTGGAAATGGGGGATCCCAAGTCCCGTCCGGCTTTGAAGAAAATGGCGGACCTCGCCGCGTACGACGTCGTCTACGTCGGTTTCCCCATCTGGTGGGGTGTGGCACCGCATATTGTCAAGACCTTCCTGGATAAGGGAAACTTCACCGGGAAAAAGGTAATGTTCTTTGCAACCTCCGGCGGCAGTGGCATTGACCAGGCTGTTAAAGACCTGAAAGCCACTTATCCGCAGCTGAACGTTGTCGGTGGCAAACGCCTGAGCGGCGCCGTCAAGGCGGACATCCTGTAAACGAACAGGCAGTAAACAAGAAACCGGCCTCCCAGAGGCAGTCATGCAGACTGCGTAGGGAGACCGGTTTTTTATTGTTTTGTGAACTTCTTTCGGTCACATTCCGAACGTTGGATTTTCATCAGAACGTCCATTTCACCAATGCTTTTACGCTGGCACCTTCCTGTTTGCCGCACCAGCCGCGGACGGAAAGGTCATAGACCATGTTCTTGCCGCTGTTCCCTTCCCAGCCCAGTTCCAGCATGCCGCTGCTGCCCTGGACGGACGGGCTCGGCGTGTCACCGCCGTTGAAGTGGGCGACACTCTCGCTGTCGAACTCATACTGATATGCAGCCCCCACATACCAGGAGCCTTTCGCTTTCTCATCATGGATGTAGCGTGTGCCGACGCGGATCTTGCTGCTTTCCACGGAATCGAAGTCATAGTGTTCGCCCGTTTCCAATTCCGCTCCGAAGCTGTTCTGGCGGCTGTACAGATAGCGGAGGTACGTATCCAGACGGCTTTTCTCCGTGAGGTTGTTGATCTTGCCGACACCCAGATGGAAGCCGTAGTAGGAGGTACTGTAATCGTAATTTTCATGGACCCTTTCGGTTCCAATCAACAGGTCGTTCGAGTCGTAATCGGCGCTGACCCGGCCAGCGCGGATGCTGCCGTCGTAGTACCAGCCGCTCTTCAACGTCTTCTGGGCAAAGATGCCGCCACCGACGTAGTGAGCACTGCCTTCCGCATGGATGCCACCGTCGATGTAGCTGTCATAGTCGCCATGGCCATATTCTACGAAAGGCCCGACGAGGAGCGTACCTGCCCGGTCTTCGTACCGTCTGGCAACCCCGAGCATGGCGTTCCAGCCGTCGCTGTCAACGTGGGAACCCGTGTTGTAACGCATATCCTCATAGGACAGGCTGACAAAGGGTGTCCATGTCCATTCGGAGTTGAGCTTTACGACTTTCGTAGCATTCCAAAGGGCGCTGTCCACGAGAAAATCGCCGCCGCTGGAGACGAGGGCCGCACTATAGGCCGGCGTTTCCACAAGGGACTTCGTCTGTTCGTTCAGGGTCGTATCTTCCGTTTCCGGAACCACCAGTTTGATGTAGTCGCCGGAATCGTTTTCCGTGCGCGTTATGATTTCAGCCTTCGTCTGCGTGGAAACACCCTGGTATATGGTGCCCGAGACGGCGGTTGTCAACGTTCCGCCCGTCGTGTCGATGGTGCCGGACAGCAGCGTAATTTCTTCTCCGGCATTGAGCACGACGGAGCCATTTACGTAAGCCGTCGCCGTGAGTCCTGAAGAAGGAATAATCGTTGTACCGGACACAGTGAGCATCGTATCCCCATTCTTTGCTCCAGCAGGGACGTAGAAATTGATCGTATCAAAATTCTGGATGGAGTCAGCCTGATTGTTCAGGCCGGTCACATTGAGCGTATTGCCGGTCACGACGTCGCCGGATCCGGTCGTGTAGCCGCCGTAGAGATTACCTACATCGACGGTGCTTTCGAGGGTTACCGTGTTGTTTGTGGCATCGCCTGTATCCGTGTAGCCGCCATACACGTCTCCTGTGGTGGAAGCACTGATGATAAGCGTGTTATCCGAAGTATCGCCATCAACCGTGTAACCGCCGTATAAATCTCCCGTGGTCGAGGAAGTAACGGTGAGGGTGTTACTGGATGCGTCTCCCTCTGCCGTGTAGCCAACGTAAACATCTTCCGACACGGTGGAAGATGTGATGGTAACCGTACTGTTCGAGGCATCGCCCGTCGAGGTATAGCTGCCATAGACAGATCCGGTAACGGTCGAAGAAGACGTAATAGATGCGCTGTTTCCCGATGCACCGGTAGTACCGCTGCCGCCGTACACGTTTCCGTTTACGGTAGAAGCACTGACACTTGCGCTGTTACTGCTGGCAGTACCCTCCGCCGTGTAGCCGCCGTAAATATCAATATTGGCAGTAGATCCATCAGTCAAAGAGATACTGCTTCCCGATACGCTGCCATTTCCTGTATAAGCGCCATAGGCAGCATTTGCCACGGTGGTGTTACTGAGGGTAACAGTGCTATCCGAAGCATCGCCTGAAGGCGTATAACTGCCGTAGACACCATCATTAAGAGTAGATTCGGTCGCAGTAACACTGCCTGAAACATCACCTGAAGTCGTCGTATAACTGCCATAGACGGTTTGTGAAGTGGTCAAAGAGGTGGCGGTCACGTTATTTTCCGTCGCCCCTGTCGTACCAATGCCGCCGTAAACAGTTACATCGAGGATAGAATTACTCACGGTGACGCTGTTACTTGAGGCTGTGCCTGCTGCCGTATAACCGCCGTAGATATCATCACCAATGGTGCTGTCGGTACCATCAATGTTGCTAATAGTGACACTGCTTCCTGTCGCATTTCCGGATGATGTATAAGCGCCATAGACATGACCTGCCACACTGGTATTATCAAGACTGACGCTGCTGTCCGAAGCATTTCCCGATGGTGTAAGGCTGCCGCAGACGCTGCCTCCAAGGGTTGAATCAGTGGCGGTCACACTGCCGGAAACATCGCCCGAAGTCGTTGTATAGCTGCCGTAGACAGTTTCGGTGATAGTTGAATTGTCAATAGTCAGTGCATTTTCCGTCGCCCCTGTGGTACCTCTGCCGCCATAGACGATTACGTTGAGGGTAGAATTACTGACGCTGACGCTGTTGCCTGAAGTTGTGCCTGACCCCGTATAGCCACCGTAGATATCGTCACCAATGGTCGTACTGGACCCATCAATGTTGTTAATGGTGACATTGCTTCCTGTCGCATCCCCGGATGACGTATAGGCACCGTAGACGTGATCGGCCACACTAGTATTATCAATGGTAACGCTGCTGTCTGTGGCATTTCCCGATGGGGTACGGCTGCCGTAGACGCTGCCTCCCAGGGTAGAATCTGTTGCGGTCACACTGCCGGAAACATCGCCGGAAGTCTTTGTATAGCTGCCGTAGACAGTGCCTGTTATGGTTGAATTGTCAATAGTCAGCGCATTACCCGTTGCACCTGTCGTGCCTCGGCCGCCATAGACGATGACGTTGAGGGTAGAATCACTCACAGTCACACTGTTATCCGAAGCCGTCCCCGCTTTGCTATAACCGCCATACACATTATCCTTGAGGATGGACGATCCTTCTGTATTGGTGATATTGCTGATCGTAACGGTATTTCCCGTTGCGTCGCCCGACCCTGTATAACCGCCGTAAGTGGCTCCCTCTATATCTGAATCATCAACGCTCGCGCTGTTACCGGAGGCTGAGCCTGATTCCGTATAACCGCCGGCGATATAACTTCCAATGGTGGAACCGTTTTTCACAGTCACGCTGCTGCCCGTCGCATCTCCGGATTCCGTATAAGCGCCATAAGCGGCGTATGTCACATCGGTATTGTCGAGCGTGACGCTGCTGTCCGAAGCAGTACCTGACAACGTATAACTGCCGAAGACGCTGTCTTTCAGGGTCGAGTCAGTAGCGGAAACACTGCCCGAGACGGTGCCCGATCCCGTTATATAGCTGCCGTAAACGGAGCTTGCTATGGTCGAATTATCAAGAGTAACCTCATTTCCCGTTGCCCCGGTAGTTCCTTCGCCGCCATAGACAGTGACTGACAGAGTAGAGTCAGTAATGGAGACGGTATTGTTCGAAGCCGTGCCGCTTTCCGTATAACCGCCATAGACATCTTCACCAATGCTGTACGTGGTGCCGTCGATATCGCTGATATACACGCTGTTACCTGACGCTTCGCCTGAAGACGTATAACCGCCATAGACACTATCGTTCACGTTGGATGTCGTGACAGTTACAGTATTCCCTGAAGCGCCTGTAGTCCCTACACCGCCGTAAACGCTTTCATCTACGGTAGATCCACTGACGCTCACCACGTTATCGGAGGCTGTGCCCGCGTCAGTATAGCCGCCGGCAACGTAGCTCCCAGCGGATGAGTCTCTCATGGTAACCGTATTCCCCGTGGCATCGCCACTCCGGGTATAACCGCCAAAGACGGCGTAATCAACGCTGGAACCATTGGTGAATGTGATGCTGTTTCCTGTAACATTCCCGTTCAATGCATAGCCGCCCCAGACGCTCATTTCCCCTGTTAGGGAGGAATCATCGATGATAACCGTGCCATCCGTGGCGTCACCATCTGTCGCGTAATTGGCGTAGACATCGCCTAAGAGAGTCGAAGAAGTAATGTAAACTTCATTTCCCGAGGCGCTGGTTCCTTCACCGCCGATAATGCTCACAGCCACCGAAGAATCCTCGATGGTAACCTTACTATACGAAGCAGCACTCGTGACCGAGCGGCCGCCCATAACATCGTTTCCAAGGCTGGAAGTATCATTGATGGTGACTTCATTATACATTGCAGTGCCTGATGACGAATAACCGCCATAGATTGCGCTTGTTACACTTGAAGAAGTAATGGAAACTTTGTTTTCCGAAACGTCGCCGCTTGCCTCGCCGCCGTAAACAGCTCCTCCAACAGTGGAACTGGTGAGAGTCGCAGTATTACCTGAAGCCGTACCCTCGTCTGCATAACCGCCGGCGACACTCCCTGTCACAGTGGCACTGGCAACAGTTACCTCGTTGTCAGTCGCAGTACCGTAATCCACATACCCGCCATAGACAGAACTCCCGACACTGGTACCGCTGCCAATTGTGACAGTGTTGCCAGAGGCAGTACCTTCAGTGCCTTCTTCAGTATCTCCTTCCGCATAACCGCCAATAACACTCTTCGTAACACTGTAGCCATTGATTTCGACGGTATTGCCCGAGGCCGTGCCCGTGTCCGTACTGCCGCCGTAGACGTACCCGCCGACTGTGTAAGTAGTAGAATCGGACGTATCGGAATCAGTAAGGGTGACAGTATTTCCCGTCGCAATGCCAGACTCCGAATTACCGCCATAGACACTTCCATCCACATTGGTATTTGTAAGGTTGACGCTATTTGATGAAACAGTGCCTGACGAGGATGCATAGCCGCCAAATACACTGCCTGATATTCCATAACCGGTGGCAGTGACGGTATTTCCCGAAGACGTACCCGACTCCGTATGACCGCCGTAGATATTGCCTCCTACAGAGTTGGTATCCGAAGTGTCGGAATCAGTGAGAGTGACGCTGTTTCCAGTCGCGTTACCATCATCTTCCGCATAGGCGCCATAAATGCTTCCGCTCGTGGTGGAATCATCCAGGGTGACCGCGCTATTCAGCACACTGGGATTATCAGAATCGGAAGTCACAATCAGGATTGAATTGCCATACGAATCATTACTAACTTCCAAACCGGAAAAAATCAAATGGTCGCCCGAAACGGCCACCACCCGCCCGGTGCTAGTGCCAGAAGTAAAAGAGTACCACGTTGTTCCGGCGCTGTCCGCTTCCTCCGTATAGGACAGACCATTTGTTTCCGATGGCTCCGCGTGAGCCGTCGTTCCATAAAAAGAAAACGCACCCATGCAGATGACAGCGCACAAGATGGCCTTTTGCGTTCTATGATTGATCAAGGGTTTCATAATAAACTCTCCTCACATGACAACTGCATAGGTAGGGCGTCTCCGGCCTCTTTAAATGTGAATCCAAATCAACCTGATGCGAGTCTTCTTCGGCTCAGTTTTGCGTAAACTGTGCTTAATTTATCTTCAAGACCATAAATTATTTTAATTATTGTTTGATTATAGCACTAATTATTGCTTTTTTATGACAATTTTGCTATAAAAAAGCATTTTGTTACATAAAAATGGTAAATCGGTTATAGATAATGAAAAAATTCAGCAAAACAGTACACTTTTAGCTAGAAGTCTCAGTCCGTTATGCAAAACTTTTCATATTGGGGCGAGAAAAAACAAGAATCCCAATGAACCGCTTTCATGCGTTCATTGGGATTCTATTCTCTTAAGTTAGAATGTCCATTTCACCAGTGCTTTCACGCTGGCACCTTCCTGCTTACCACACCAGCCGCGGAGCGAAAGATCGTAAATCATATTCTTCCCACTGTTTCCTTCCCAGCCCAGTTCCAGCATGCCGCTGCTGCCCTGGAGGCTCGGGCTCGGCGTGTCGCCACCGTCGAAGTGTGCAACGCTTTCGTTGTCGAATTCGTACTGGTAAGCAGCGCCCACATACCAGGATCCCTTCGCTTTCTCATCATGGATGTAGCGTGTACCGACGCGGATCTTATTGCTTTCCACGGAATCAAAGTCATAGTGTTCGCCTGTTCCCAATTCCGCCCCGAAGCCTCTCTGGTGGCTGTACAGATAGCGGAGGTACGTGTCCAGACGGCTCTTTTCGCTGAGGTCGTGGACTTTGCCAGCACCAACGTGGAACCCGTAGTAAGTGGTACTGTAATCGTAATCTTCATGAACTTTCAGCGTTCCTACCAGGAGGTCGTTCGAACTGTAATCAGCGCTTACCCGGCCGGCGCGGACACTGCCGTCGTAATACCAGCCGCTCTTCAGGGTCTTCTGCGCAAAGATGCCGCCGCCGACGTAGTGGGCACTTCCTTCCGCATGGACGCCGCCGTCAATGTAGCTGTCGTAGTCGCCATGGCCGTATTCTACGAAGGGGCCGACAAGGACCGATCCAGACTTGTCTTCAAAGCGTCTTGCAATCCCGAGAATGCTGTTCCAACCGTCGCTGTCGACATGGGATCCCGTGTTGTAGCGCATATCCGCATAGGACAGGCTGACAAACGGAGTCCAGGTCCAGTCGGAATTGAGCTTTACGGCCTTTGCGGCATTCCAGATGGCACTGTCTACGAGAAATTCTCCGCCACTGGAGACGAGGGCTGCGGTGTAGGTCGGTGTTTCCACAATGGATTTCGTCTGATCGTTCAGCGTCGTATCCGTTGTATCTTCCGTCTCTGGGATTACCAGTTTGATATAGTCCCCGGAATCATTTTCCGTACGTGTTTCGATGAGTGCCTCCGTCTGCGTGGAAACACCCTGGTACACAGTTCCAGAGACTGCTGTCGTCAATGTGCCACTCGTCGTATCGATGGCACCGGAGAGAAGCGTAATTTCTTCACCTGGATTCAATATGACAGAACCATTGACATAGGCCGTTGCCGTAAGTCCCGTAGACGGAATCGTCGTGGTTCCCGACACGGTGAGCATGGTATCCCCGTTCGAGGCTCCTGAGGGGACGTAGAAATTGATCGTATCAAAATTCTGGATGGAAGTGGCGTTGTTGTTAAGACCCGTCACGTTCAGTGTATTACCGGTCACGACGTCGCCCGATCCAGTAGTATAGCCGCCGTAAAGATTACCAACGTCAACGGTGCTGTCGAGGGTGACGGTGTTACTTATAGCACTGCCGTCCGTTGTGTAGCCACCGTACACATCGCCTGTCGTGGAAGAGCTGATGGTCAGCGTGTTGCTTGAAGCATCGCCAGACTCCGTATAGCCGCCGTAAACGTAGTTCAGTGTGGAATCTGTGACTGTAACCGTGTTGTCTGAGGCGTTGCCAGACGCTGTATAACCGCCTTCCGCAACTTCAGTCACGGTGGAAGACGTAATGGTGAGGCTGTTGTCCGTGGCGTCGCCTGAAGTTCCCACATAGCCTCCATAAATCATTCCGTACTCATTTGCTATCGTCGAGGAGGTGATTTCAACGGTATTTCCCGAGGCACTCCCGGAATTTGTACCGCCGCCAACTAAAAACGACAAATCCGAATTCGTTGCAGTCACCGTATTATTCGTGGCGTTTCCATAACTTGCGGAACCGCCTACGACTTCTGAAGGATACTCGTAAACCCCAGTAACGTCATTCAGGATAACCGTATTGTCCGTAGCATCCCCGTTAGATGTTTCACCTCCAACGGCTGATGCCAGGGACATAGAGGAAATGGATACTGTATTGCCTGTCGCGGTTCCGGAATTCGTATGACCGCCAGTGACAAGTCCATCATACCCATCAATCGTCGCAGAATCGCTAATAGTGACAGTGTTACCCGAAACGTCACCGGAACTTGACACATAACCGCCATAGATATCAGCTGTTTCCGATTCGCTGATGCTTACAGTGTTATTCGTTGCATTCCCGGTAGCAGCACGGCCTCCATAAGCATAAACAGCAGAGGAGTTACTGCTGAGGCTGACGGTGTTGTTTGAAGCATCTCCCGAGGACGCCGTGTAGCCGCCGTAAACATATCCAACGTTGGAATTACTGCTAAGACCGACGACGTTGTTTGAAGTTTCACCCGACCTCGTGTAACCACCATAAACGTTGTTATTAACTTCAGAAGATGAAATCTCCACTTCGTTTCCCGTAGCATTTCCGGACGTCGTGTAGCCGCCGTAGACAGAACCACGTATGAGACCGGTATTGCCGGTGATAGTTGCACTGTTGCCCGTCACATTGCCGCCTACCGCATAGCCGGCATAAATAGAGGATCTGATATCGGAATTCTCCACATCAATTGCGCTGTTGGAAACAGAAGGAGAATCCGTATCAGAAGTATAGATGATAATTGAGGCACTGTTATTCGCTGAAGTCCCTGTAACCGTTACGCCGGAAAATTTCAAATGGTCACCGGAAGCAGCTGACACGCCGGTACTCGTACCGGAAGTAAAAGTGTACCATGTCGTTCCGGAGCTGTCCGTTTCCTCCGTATAGGTCAGACCGCCTGTCGATGTGGGGGCTGCGTGAACCGGTACCTCGCAAAAAGGAAACGTCCCCATGCAGATGACAGCACACAGGACAGCATTTCGGCTCGCATGATTCATCCAATGTTTCATTGTTTTTAACCTCCTGGTGTGGGATAAATTGGACAAATTGGTGCTTCCATTTCAGGGGGAGCGTATCACAAACCGAACGCGAATTTCCTTTCACATGATATGAATGTGTGCTCAATCTGCATTTGAATCCCAAAATTATTATTTCCTGAATTTCTATATATTCTAATATGCATTATTACAACATAGGATTGGCGGGAAGTCAATACTTACTCTCACTTATGTTGTACATGCTTATGATTCGTATAAGTACTGTATGATAAAGAAATGGCATAAAATAGCGGGAATTTTTAATCGTACTATTTTGACGAGAATTTAACCTTGCTATCTAAATCTTTCGTATGATGAGGAGGCGGCAGATAAAAAATAAAAATCCCAATGACTGCTTTATGCGTTCATTGGGATTCTATTTTCTTAGATCAGAACGTCCATTTTACTGGCGCTTTTCACGTTGTGATTCAGTTTAGACGGCCGTTCTGTTCCGTTGGCCACTGGCCTCACGCAGCGTTGCGCAAGGCGCGGCGGATGAACAGGTTGTGTAAGATGGCCAGGGCAAAAAGGATGGAAAAGGCAGTTTTTGTTCCTGTCTCCGTGGCAGCGGCAAAGGCCGGTGTCCCATGGGACAAGCCAAGCTGAAAAGTCGCAACAATGGCGGCGCTCAGGGCTGTTCCGATGGCGCCGGACAGCTGCTGGACTGTCGTGGCGATGGCATTCCCGTCGCCGCTGAGAGATTCGGGAAGGCTGCGGATGGCGTAGGTCATGGTGTTTCCCATGGACAGGGATTGCCCGATGGTAAAGAAGATATAAGTCCCCGCGATGGCAAGCAGGGTCGGACTCCGTAGAACCGGCAGGTACAGCGCCATGCAGAGGAAAATGAAAGCGCTACCGGCCAACAGCGGCTTCCGGGCTCCGAACCGGTCATAGAGACGGCCGGCGAAAGGCGTCATCAAAGCGCCCAGGAAGCAGCCAGGCAAGAGGACGGATCCGGCGGCAAACGGGGTGGCGCCCAGACAAATCTGCGCATAATTCGGAATCAAAAATCCCATGCCCAGGCACAGAAACATTACAATGGACAAGCAACAGAGGCTCCAGCGGAAGGGGACATACCCCAGCGGAGCCAGACGCAGCAGCGGGACCCGTCCTTGTGCGGTCAGGGTGCGCTCGCGGCGGACAAAAAGCGTCAGGAACACGGCAGTCAACAGCAGCAGTCCCACGCAGGGAAGGGGGTCTTCTGCCAGGGAAGAGGCTTTCGTGCAAGCCAGCAGGAACGAAGTGAATCCGGCGGCGATGAGCACTGTCCCCAGTCTGTCGAAGCGGCGGGGGCCGTATTCACAGGACTGGCGGATGGCATAGGTTCCGGCTGCCAGGGAAAAAAGAACCAGCGGCAGCAGCGAGAGAAAAATCATGTGCCATCCCCAGGCGGTGACGATGTAGCCGCCGAAAGAAGGCCCGACAGCCGGCGCCAGAGCCGTGACCAGCATGGCGGCGCCCATCATGAGGCCGATCCGATTCAACGGCGCCTGTTCCATGACGATGTTGAACATCAGCGGCAGGGCAATGCCCGTGCCGGCGCCTTGCAGGATCCGTCCCAGCAGCAGGAGAAAAAAGTTCGGCGCAAACCCGCCGCAAAGGGTCCCCGTGAGGAAAATCAAGTTTGCCGCCATGAAAAGGCGTTTCAGGGGAAAACGCTGCTTCAAAAAGCTGGACGTGGGAATTAAAATTGACAGGATGAGCAGGTAGCCCGTGGTGACCCACTGGACCAGGCTCGTGGAAATGCCGAATTCCGCCATCAGCGTCGGGAAAATGACGTTCATGGATGTTTCTACGACCACACCCGTAAATGACAGGAGGCCGGCAGCGATAATCGAAAGATAGAGCCGTGCGTCGGCTACACGTTTAAATGGTTCCATGCTGCGCCTCCCGGGGGAAATCTCCATCCTGTGCTCCGGCGGCACCGTTGCCCGGGGCGAATTCTTCTTTGGACCGCCCTGTTTCCTCGGCAAAACGATGCAGCACGCGAAGCGTCGTCTGGATGTCGGCATCCGTCACGTCGGAAAGCCTTGAGGCGAGCCAGCGGTGGAGCGCGACACCGTAGTAGGCATTGGCCCTGCGTCCTGCTTCTGTCAGGCGAAGCACGACAAAACGGCGGTCTCCTTCCTGCTGCTCCCGCTGGATATAGCCTCCCGTGACCAGCCCCTGGATCAGCTTGGTGATGCTGGGCGTGGTTCCGTCCATGGCGCGGGCAATGTCTCCCACGGTCACGCGGCGGGAATGCTCTTCCAGCTGAGCCAGGGCTTCAATGACATGGATCTGCCGCGGCTGCCACCCCGGAGGCAGTGGCGGCAGGCCCAGACGGATGCGGCGCATTTCCACAGGTGCGCGCATAATAAACGCTTGTACCGATTCCGGATTCATTCCAGGATTCCTTCTTCCTATTAATTATTCTAGATAATTATCAAAGATAACTAATAGCCATTATAGTGACTTTGTTCCGTCTTGTCAAGCCTGCCGCATCAGGCCATCAGGCGGGGGTACTGCCGGGCGGCTGCGGGCAATGCCGCCAGTTCGTACTGTACGCGGGCTTCCTCGTTCCGGATGGGGATGGCCACGCGTCCGGCAACGGAAAACTCTGCGGCGGACCGTTCTGTCAAAAAGCAGGGCAGGACGGATGCGGCCACGAGTTCCCGGAAATCGTTCCGATCCTGTTGCAGCAGGAAACGGGAATGGGGCATCTGTTCCTCAATCATGTCATACCAGAACCCGATTTTGGAAAAGACAATCATGTTTTCTCCGTCCATTTCCTGGAAGGAAAGGGAGGGACGGTGTGCCAAAGGATGCTTTTCCGGCAGGTAGAAGAACAGTTCTTCCTTCCCGAAGGGCTGCGAAATAATGCCGCTGCCCACCGGATGGAACGGCAACACGATAAACTGATACCGCCCTTGCCGGAGACCATCCAGGAGGGGAGGCACGGAACGGATTTCCGAAGCCAGGGTTCGGTCCGGATAGAGGCTGGTGCAGCGCTGCACCAGATCGTTCAGCGGAATGGGGGCGCAGCTCCCGAGCGACAGCGTGTGGCGCGACCGGTCCAGCGCCTGCACCTGGGCGACCATGTCATCCGTACGGGCCAGCAGCTCACGGGCGCGGGTTAACGCCAGTTCGCCGTTTTCGTTCAACTGGATTCGGTTTTTCGTGCGTGTGAAGAGCGGAACGCCGAATTGCCGTTCCAATTCTTTCATCGTCCGCGTCAGCGTGGGCTGGGAAATATGCAGTTCCTCCGCCGCCTTTGTCAACGTGCCGCACGACCCCAGGGCGGCAAGATGGCGCAATTGTTCCAACGTCAGCATCGTACTCATCCTTTCTGATTTCACTATTCATATTATGAATACAATTATACGACATTCATATTGTACAAAACAATCAAAAAAAGATATATTTATCGTAGTGAAAGGAAAAACTAAAAAATGTTTCCTCTTGCCAACGGTGGAAAGAGGTATTGCCAGAATGAATAGAAAGCATGAAGGAGGAATCAGCATGAATGAAGTAGTTCTCAACAACGGTGTCAAGATGCCCCAGCTGGGGTTCGGCGTGTTCCAGGTTACGGACGCCAAGGTTTGTAAAGACAGCGTGCTGGCTGCGCTGAAGGCCGGCTATCGTCTGATTGATACGGCCGCTGCCTATGGCAACGAAGAAGCTGTCGGCGAGGCCATCCGGGAAAGCGGCATTCCCCGCGACGAACTGTTCATTACGACGAAGTTGTGGGTGCAGGATGCCAGCTATGAAAAAGCAAAAAAAGCCATCCAGACGTCCTTGCAGAAGCTGGGACTGAAAACGTTGGATCTGTATTTGATTCACCAGCCCATGGGCGACTATTACGGCGCATACCGTGCCATGGAAGAAGCCTATGACCAGGGAATCCTGCGTGCCATCGGCGTGTGCAACTTCTATCCGCATGTACTGGCGGATTTCTGCGAAACGGTCCGTGTCATTCCGGCTGTCGACCAGGTGGAACTCCATCCTTTCTTCCAACAGGAAAACGCCCTGCAGCTCATGAAGCACTACGGTGTTCATCCGGAGGCCTGGGGTCCCTTTGCTGAAGGCAACCATAACATCTTCCAGCATCCGGTCCTGACGGCCATTGGGAAGAAGTACGGAAAATCGGCAGCACAGGTGGCGCTCCGCTGGAATCTGGAGCGCGGCGTCATCGTCATTCCGAAGTCCACCCATGCGGACCGCATTGCGCAGAACATGGACGTGTGGGATTTCCAGCTGTCGGAAGAAGACCACAAGGCGATTGCCGCACTGGATGTCGGACACAGTGAAATCGTCAACCACTACGACCCGGCCTTTGTCCAGATGCTGCACGGCTTGAAAATTCACGACTGACAGCTCAGATTCGGCGAATCATTTCGTCGCTCCGGCCAGTGTTTGAAAAGCATATCCTGAAAAAACAAAAACCGGTGTCCCGCTTTGCGCGAGACACCGGAATTTTTTTGCCCTTGTAAAAGGCTTCCTGCCGCGTCTGTCAACAGACCTCAGAATTTTGAAACTCAGAGAACGTGGAACGAAGCCGTACTGCCGTGTTCCGTTTTCTGGACGACGAGCTGGGTGGGAATGCGTCCCTGCAATTCCGTTACATGGGAGATGATGCCCACGAGACGGCCGTTTTCCTGGAGTGTTTCCAGCATGGCCATGGCGTGGTCGAGCACTTGCGAGTCCAGGGAACCGAACCCTTCGTCGACCAGGATCATGTCCAGGTGAAGACCGCCGGCGTATTCCAGCAAGACGTCGGACAGGCCCAGAGCCAGGCTGAGGGACGTGTAAAAGCTTTCGCCGCCGGACAGGGACGACACGGGACGCGGCTGGCCCGTGTGAAAATCCAGGATGGACAAGTCCAGTCCCTGCTGTTTCCGGGCGTCCGTCACAGACTGCGAGCGACGCAGGAGATAGCGGCCTTCGCTGATCTGCTGCAGCCGCTTGTTGGCCCGTTTCAGCACACTTCCGAGGAAGGATTGCAAAGCGTAGGCGGAAAAACTCAGCTTGCCCGTCTGGGCCCCGTTGATCTGACCGGTGGCCGTATCGGCCAGGTGTGCCACCGGTCTGTATTCTTCTGCCAGGCGCGCCAGTTCCTTGTTGTATCTGTCCAGCGACTCGGCGGTTTTCCTGTCCGTCTCGGACTGGTTTCCCAGCCGGCCCAGTTTCTGGTGATTTTCCTGCAGCACCCGTTCTGCTTCGTCTTTCTCCTGCAGTGCCTGACGGACCTGTGCGTCCTCGGGCCGCTCCTGTCCCTGCACCTTTTCCTGGGCTGCCTGCAGTGCGCCGTGCAGCTGTTCTTTCTGCCGGGTGTATGCATCCAGCCGTGTTTGTATGTCAGCCAGGTTTTCCCGTGCGGCGTAACAGGCTTTGAATTCCTCGGAATCGGCAAAGAAGTCGGAGTCGGCAATCGCCTGGTTGTACGTATGCAGGGCCGTCTGATACGCTTTGTCGACCGCCGCGCAGGCATCGTCCGCCCTTTTGGCGTCAGCCTTCGAACGCTTCAATGTCTCTTCCGCGGCTTTAACCTTTTGCTGCGCCTTCTCCAGCTCCCGTTCTGCGTTGGAGAAGCTGCCCACGGCGTCATGCAGTTGCTGTAATTGTTCCCGCTGCTCTTGCAGCTTTGCCTGACTTTTACGCAACTCCTCTCCCAACTCTGTGGCCGGACGGGGATGCGACAGGGACCCACAGACCGGGCAGGGTGCGCCTTCTGTCAGTTTGCGGGCCAGTTCCAGCGGGACCTGCAGCCTGGCACTGGCTTCGGATGCCTTCTGTTGTTTCTCCCAAAGCTCCTGCTGCCGTTCCTCGATGGTTTTCTCCACATCAGCCTCTTCGTCCGCCGTGGCGGTACGTTTTTCGATTTCCTGCAGGGCTTTGAATGTTTCCATCTTCCTGGCAGCTGCGGTTTTCTGTTCGGCCCGGGCGGTATTGCAGCCGGTCTGATCGCTCTGTACCTGTTGCTGTGCTCTTGCCGCATCCTGCTTCCGCTCCTGCCAGTGGTGGTAAGCGTCCACCCTGGCGTTGTACACCGGCGCCAGCTGCAGAGCTGCCTGGATGCGAGCTACTTTCTTCTGGAGGGACTTCATCTCGTCATCTTTCTGTAGGATGGCTGCATACCCCCGTTGTGCCTTGTCCAGATTGATAAAGTTCTGACGACTGTTTTGCAAAGCCGTGCAGACCGCCGCTTTGGCATCTCGTGCCTTGCGCAGCGTTTCCTCTTCTTTCTGTGCGGCAGCCAGGGCTGCTTCTGTCTCTTTCCGGCGTTTTTCCAGGGCAGCTTCGTCCTCTGCGCCGGCGCCCTGCAGCAGGCCATCCCGCAGTTTTTTCTGTTCTTCGTACTGGTCCTTCAGGGCCTTGGCCCGTTCCTGCAGTTTGCTTTCCAGAACCTGGTAGCGCTCCATACGGAACAGGGTTTCCAGGATCGCCTTCCGCTCGGATGAATCGGCTTTCAAAAAGCGCTGGAATTCTCCCTGCGGCAGGACCATGAGTTGGCAGAACTGGTCTGCTTTCAGGCCTAACAGATCTTCCACGGTTTCACGGACTGAAGTGGTCTTGTCCGCCAGCACCGTTTCTTTTCCGTTTTCGTCAATCTGGACGAGATTGGCCTCCGGTTTGACCGTATGCGTTTTGCCGCCCCGCTTGGTAAACAGTACCTGTTCCGGTGTGCGTGTCACGCGGTACATATTCCCGTTCTGGAGAAACTGCAGGGATACTTCGGTCGGGATGGAGGCATCGGCATAGTCACTGCGCAAATCCCTTGTCATGCGCGAGGAGCCGCTTGGCGTCCCGTATAAAGCGAAGGTGATGGCGTCCAGGATGGTCGTCTTGCCGGCTCCCGTCGGCCCAGTAATCAAAAACAGGCGCTCTCCCTGCAATTCCCGGAAATCCAGCGTCTGCAGGCCCGCGTAGGGACCGAAAGCCTGCATGGTCAAGACAATCGGTTTCATTCGCCGCGCCTCCTTTCCCGTTCTATTTCATTCAGTGTCTCCTGCAGGATCTTTTCCTCCTGTTCGTTCATGGGCACTCCGTTGACAGATTGGAAAAAGTCCCGGAAGAGTTCCTGGTCGGACAATCCCTGCCGCGATTCCACGGCCGTTTCTTCCTCCGAAGCCTGCAACTGTTCATAGCGGACGGAGAGCACGTGAGGGTAGACCCTTTCCAGCTGCGCCTTCACATCCAAAATAGGCTCGCGGTCGGTCAGGGTGATTTGCAGATAACGACCTGCCCTGGCAGGATCTGGCTGCTGGATCAGCTCCTGGAACGACCCGCGCAGAACGTCCAGGTCGTGGGGAGCCGTCAGCGGAACGTCCGTCAGGGTAACAGAACCGTCGGCCGCCAGGTCCACGAGGATGACTCCCTTCTTTTGGTTGTACTCGTTGAAGGAATATTTCATCAAGGAGCCGCTGTAGGCTGCTTTGCTTCCCAGGTGCTGCTGTGCGTGCAGATGGCCCAGGGCGGTGTACTGGAAAGGATCGAAGCACGACAGGCCCACATTTGCCGTGCCTCCGATGGCCAGCGGACGCTCACTGTCCGGCGAAGCCTGTGCTCCTGCGACAAAAGCATGGGCCAGGGCAACTTTGCGGGCACCGGCAGGAACTTTCGCTAATACGGCATCCCGTTCCCAGCACAACGCAGCCTCAAAGTCTTTGATCTTTCCGCCGCTTGCCTGCGTCGCAGTCAGGGGATCGCAGAAAGGAAGGGGTACAAAATAGACGTCGCCGCCCAACAAATCCGGCAGGACAACCGGATCCGGCACTGTGGGGGTGACGGATCCGAAGAAATGGATGTTTTTGCTGGCAAACAGCGTTTTGCCGTACTCCAGCCGCTTGGCATTGTCGTGGTTGCCTGCGATGAGCAGGACCGGAATATTCAAATCCTGGGCAAAAGTCGACAGGGTTTTGTCCAGCAAATCGACGGCATCCGTCGGCGGCAGCGCCCGGTCGTATACGTCGCCGGCTACGACGACGGCATCGACGCGCTCGTCCTTCGCAACCTGGCAGACCTGATGGAGCAGATCCCGTTGGTCGTCCAGCAGGGACAGGCCGTGGAAGATGCGTCCCAGATGCCAGTCGGCAGTGTGGAGAATTCGCATGGAGATTCCACCTTTCTACTGATGACAGAATAAAAGCAAACACCAGTTCATATAAATTGTAACACAGTTTACCCAGTTTGTATAGCCGGCATGGAAAATACTTAAAAAGTTTCTCCACAATCAATAATGATTATTGACAAAGGACAATTTCACCGATATAATAAATTTAGTTAGAGGAAACTAACTACAACCTCCTTTTCACAATAACGAGATGCAGGACGTCACCAAGCAGGCATCGGATCCGGTTCCTGCCGTACCGGCGAGGTCCGTTCCGTTCCTATAAAGACAGGCCCTTTGCCAATGTGTCGGGCGGCGACATTTTTTCCCCTTCGCCTCCGAGCGGGCAGGACCTGTCTTTTTTTCGAATGCAGAAATGTGTTACACTGAATCTGTCGGAGTAAGGTTCCGCCGTTTTCGGACGGGACCGATGCTGCGTTAAGAAATTGGAAAAGAGGAATACCATGATTCGCATTGCCGTGACACCGTTGTGGAATGATGAGAACAAAGAGCTGGCCATGACGCCGGAATACCTGACCGCCGTGGAGGCAGCAGGGGCCCTGCCACTGGTTCTGCCGCTGACAACAGATGAATCCTTGCTGCGTACCGCCCTGGATGGTTGCGACGGTCTGCTTCTGACGGGCGGGCACGACGTGGATCCAGCTCTGTACGGTGCCGCTTTGTCGCCGGCCTGCGGGCCCTTGCAGCCGGAGCGGGACAAGATGGAAGCCTTTCTGTACGGCGAGGCTCTGCGGCAGCAGAAGCCCATTCTGGCCATCTGCCGTGGCATGCAGCTCGTCAATGTGCTGCAAGGGGGTACGCTGTATCAGGATCTGCCCAGTGAATGGAAACAGGCTGGGTCCGCAACGGTTCAACACAACCAGGCGGGACCGTACAACCAGCCGTCCCATCGGGTCTCTTACGTGGCAAACACGCCGTTGGCGCCCTTGGCGGGCCAGCCGGAGAGCCTCGTCAACAGCATGCACCACCAGGGCGTGTGCCGACTGGGAAGCGATCTGCAAGTCATGGCCCGTTCTGAAGACGGCCTGGTCGAAGCCTTTTGTTTGGAGACGGCCCCCTTTGCCTGGGGTGTGCAGTGGCATCCGGAATACGAAATCCCCGGTGATACCGTGGGCCCGGCCATTTTCTACGCCTTTATAGGTGCTTGCCGGGCAGCTTCCGTTGAAAAATAAAGTTTAAAATGTCAAGCCCCTCCCCGGAATTGCTCCGGCGAGGGGCTTTGTATTCCTATCTGTCGCGCGGGATGATATAATGAGACTGTCTGAATATTACAGTGCAGCGTGGAAGGAAGGGGATCCCATGAAAGGAAACGGCATTCGGAAAGAGACAATGGAAGACATTCATAACTTTGTTCATGAACGGAACTGGGAGCAGTTCCACACGCCGAAAGATCTGGCCATCTCACTGAACCTGGAAGCGGCAGAACTGCTGGAGATTTTCCAATGGAGCGGTGCGGATCAGCAGGTGCGGAACAGGCTGCCCGAAATGAAGGAAGAAATTGCCGATGTCCTGACGTACTGCATCCAGCTGTGTGATGTCCTGGACCTGGACCCGGACGAAATCCTGCGCGCCAAGATGGCGAAGAACCGGGCGAAGTATCCCGTGGACAAGGCCTACGGCAGCGCGAAAAAATACACGGAATTAAAGTAAAGGGGAACAGGCGAATGATCATCTATGAAAGCGACCTGAAAAAGTTTTCCGATGCAGTAGATGACAGCAGCATTGACGAGAAATTGGCGAAATCGTTTCGGACGAAATTGGGGTATCCGGCCAGTCCGAACGAGCAGCGGTCCTGGAGAAATTCTCTCCGGTTTATGGAGACCATTGTCCGAAAAGCAGAACTCCCGGAAGATTGCGGCGTGCTCATCGAATATACCATTCCGTCTACGCAGAAACGGATTGATTTTCTGGTAAGCGGAGAAGATGAAAAAGAAGACAAGAACTTTGTCATTGTAGAACTCAAACAATGGGAAAAGGCCGATAAGACGGACAAGGAATTTCTCGTCAAAACCTTTGTGGGAGGGAATGAGCGCGAAGTACCACATCCCTCCTATCAGGCTCGTTCGTATAAACGGTTCCTGAGGGATATGAATTCCGCAGTGGAGGAGAAAAGCTTGAATCCTTCTTCTTGCTCCTACCTTCACAACTATAAAAAGGAAAATCCGGAACCGCTGCTGGCGCCGCAATATAAGACAATTTATGACGATACGCCCGTTTTTTTCAAATCGGATACGAAAAAACTGGAGGAATATCTCAAGGAACGCGTCGGTGCGGGACGGGGGATGCAAATCCTGGATGACCTGGCACGAGCCAGGATTCGTCCGTCCAAAAAATTAATTGATGCTGTCAGTGAGATGTACAAGGGGAACGAAGTCTTTACCCTGCTGGATGATCAACAAGTGGCGTATGCCAATATTGTGAAATACGCATTGGAAAAGCATAAGAAGAGGACACTGATCATCAACGGCAATCCCGGTACGGGAAAATCTGTGGTTGCCATGAATGCCTTTGTCAAACTGTTGAAAGAAGGGAAGGACATCCGGTTTATTGCCCCGAATGCAGCTTTTCGCAGTACAATCATGGACATGCTGGCAAGGCATCACAGCGATTCGAAAAAGAGACTTGGCGAAATTTTCCTGGGCTCCTCCCGATTTTATGCGACGCCCCTGAACGCATATGAAGTGCTGCTGGTGGACGAAGCACACCGTCTGAAAAGAGCTGGAGCCTACCAGTACCGCGGAGAAAGCCAGGTCGATGATATCATCCGTTCTTCCTGGGTCAATATCTTCTTTATCGACGACAACCAGCGGATTCGTCCGGAGGATGAAGGTTCTGTCGCATTAATCAAGAAGACGGCGGCGAAATACGGTTCGGAGGTAAGAGAAATCAAACTGGCCTCCCAGTTCCGTTGCGCCGGGGCGGACGGATACATCCTTTGGCTGAAAGATGTCCTCCAGATTGAACGGACGGGCAACTACGATGGCTGGGACGAGCAATCTTTTGAGTGTAAAATTATGGACTCGCCGTGGGAAGTGGAGCAGTATGTTGCTGAGAAAGCTGCTTCCGGGGCTAAGGCGCGCATGCTGGCGGGATATGCCTGGAAATGGACATCTGCTAAAGAAGGAAATCCAGACGCACAGATTCTGGATATTGAAATTCCCGAGTTTCATTACAAGCGTGCGTGGAACAGCCGCTCCAAAACGAACGAATGGCCTGTCAACGAGGATATGCGGGACCAGATTGGATGTATCCACACAGCGCAAGGGCTGGAATTCGACTATGTTGGTGTGATTATCGGTAAGGATCTGGCATTCGATTCTAAAACAGGCACCTTGCATGCCGTGTATGACAATTACTACGATAAGACCGGGAAGAAAGGCTTAAAAGACAAGCCGGAAGAATTGACCAAACTGGTCAAGAATATTTACATGGTTTTGTTATCCCGCGGGATGAAGGGCTGTGCCATTTATTGCTGTGATGATGCGCTCCGCGCTTATTTCAAAGAACGGCGGATGCTTGGCAGGTCGGAGTTCTCTGCCGAGGAGCAGGGAACGCTGCGAGTTGCCGAAGATTTATAAAAAGAACTCCTCCCTCACGAACTGCATCGTAAGGGAGGAGTTTGCTTTGCACAAAACATTTTCAGACGTAAGATTCTGGAAGTTCAGCCTGTATAGGCGTCGTCCTGCGTGTTTTTAAAATTCTGTTTTTCCAGCCACTGGCGTTCTTCGTCCGTTTCCGGAATGTCGATGCGCTCGATCTTGAAAATGACCGGGCGGGTTCCGTCGTTGCAGCAGGCAATCATTACCCGTTCATCGTTGGTCCAGCCGTGCATAATGGAACCGCCTTGCAGCGCTGTGTAAACATAGCGGCTGATGGCATCCCACGCTTCTCCGCAGAATTTTCCGTTCATCAAATGATAAAAGTCATCTTGCTCGGGTGTTCTTTTCAGAAGAAAGGTATCACCCGGCTTGAAACAGGGGCAGGGACCGGATTTGGGGTCCGCCAGATACTTCTCCTGATAGTCCGGAAATACTTTGGTTTCCAGGACGGTAATGCGACATTCGTGCTGCATAGTGTTACCTCTTTTCCAGCTCCAGCAGCGCTGCTTTTTTGTCTATGCCGTAGGCATAGCCGGTCAGGCTGCCGTTTTTCCCGATTACCCGGTGGCACGGGACGAGGATGGCGACCGGATTCCGCCCGACGGCGCTGCCCACAGCCCGCGGGGCCATATGATTCTTTTTCAGCTCCCGGGCTGCCCGGTCGGCCAGTTGGCCGTACGTTACGGTGGCGCCGTAGGGGATTTGCTGCAGGAGCTTCCAGATGCATTGCTGGAAGGGTGTGCCGGGCAGGTGCAGCGGCGGCAGCGCGCCGGGGTCGCGGCCGGAAAAGTAGGTGTCCAGCCAGTACCGCGTGGCGGCGAGGACGGCGTTATCTCCCGAGCCTTTCGACCGGGAAGCAGGCTTGTCGACGAACGAAACAGAGCGCAGACCCGTATCGTCGGCGGTCAAAGACAGCCAGCCCAGCGGGGACTGGTACGATGTGGTGTACAGGGGTTCCGGAGTCGTATTCTTGTTCATAGAAACCTCCTTGTTGGAAATACCGCCGTGCGAACCGTGGCGGCGGTTTCGTTGTGATAACAACAGACTTTTCGGATCGTTGGCATACGATAGAAAGAGAAAGAATCCGAAGGGAAGTGGAACCAATGGAACTTTTTACGCTGAGTGCTTATGAGACGAGCGCCGAGGCGTTTTTCCGTGCCTTGCAGGAGCATCACGCAGATCTTGTCCTGGATGTGCGGCTTCGCAACTCGAACCAGTTGTGCGGCTTTACGAAGGAACGGGACCTGGCCTATTTTGTGCCGTTGATCACAGGGGCGAAATACGTTCATGACCTGCGCCTGGCACCGTATCCGGCCTTGTTGTCTTCGTACCAGAATCATACCATCGACTGGACACGGTATCGCGACGGATACTTGAAGCAAATGAAAGACGCCGATACAGCGGCGTATTTCTACCAACGGTACGGGCGGTTTTCCCATGTGTGTCTCCTCGGGACAGCGACGAAAAAACGGCGCAGCCACAGTGAGGCTTTGCTGGAATATCTGCAGCAGCCGTGAGGATGCTGCGAAAAGGGAACTTCTGAGGAAGTTTCCTTTTTTTGTGCCATGAGCAGCTGTTGCTCAAGCCTGGCCGGACGGTTTCTGCGACAGGTCGAGGCTGCGGATTTTGTCACGCAGGGGCAGGACGGACGGCGGGCTGACAGACAGTTCGTCCACGCCCATGCGGAGGAACGTTTCCGTCAAGGTCAGGTCGGCGCCCAGTTCGCCGCAGATACCGACCCAGATGCCGGCCTTATGACCGTTGGCGATGGTCTGGGCGATGAGGCGCAGAACCGCCGGGTGATGCGGGTCGAAAAAGTCGTCGAGCTGCGTCTGCTGCCGGTCGATGGCCAGGGTGTACTGCGTCAGGTCGTTGGAGCCGATGCTGAAAAAGTCTACTTCTTTCGCCAGTTCGTCGCTCAGGACGGCCGCTGCCGGTGTTTCCACCATAATGCCTACGGCCATGTCCGAATCGTAGGCTTTGCCCTCGGCGTCCAATTCCTGCCGGACTTCGACCAGCAGGGCCTTGCAGCGCCGCACTTCCTGGACAGAGATAATCATGGGGAACATGACGGCAATCTTGCCGAAGGCCGACGCGCGGCACAGGGCGCGAAGCTGCGTCTTAAACAGGGACGGCCGCGTGAGGCAGAGACGGATGGCCCGCAGGCCCATGGCCGGGTTCTCCTCCGCCTGGAGGCCGAAATAGTCGACCTTTTTATCGGCGCCGATGTCCAGGGTCCGGATGACCGCCAGTTTTCCCTGCAGGGCTTCCGCCGTCTTCTTGTAGGCTGCAAACTGTTCTTCTTCCGTCGGCGCTTCGCTCCGGCCGAGGTAGAGAAATTCACTCCGGAAAAGGCCGACTCCTTCGGCATCGTTGGCTGCCACCTGGGGCAGATCGTCAGGACTGCCGATGTTGGCATATACGTGGATGCGGTGGCCGTCTTTCGTTTCCGACGGGAGACCGCGGACTTTTTCCAAGGCTGCCTTCCGGGCTTCCAAGGTCTGCTTGGCTTCCTGCAGGCGCGTTTTGGTTTCTTCGTCCGGATCCAGGTAGACCGTGCCCGTCGTCCCGTCGACGATGGCCAGGTGTCCGTCTACGTCGTTGTGGAGCTGCGTGCCCGTGCCTACAACGGCGGCGATGCCCAGCGTACGGGCCAGGATGGCCGTGTGGGAGTTGGTGCTGCCGCCGCTCGTCACAAAGCCCAGGATCTTGTCCGTATCCAGCTGGAGCGTTTCGCTGGGCGCCAGGTCGTCGGCGGCGAGGATGACGCCGTCATATTGTCCGTAGTCGATGCCCTGGCCGCCGCATAAGGTGACGACGACGCGGTGCGAAATGTCGAGCACGTCGGCGGCACGGGCCTTCATATAGTCGTCGTCCATGTTGCGGAACATGGTGGCGAATTCCTGTGCCGTGCGGTCTACGGCAGCTTCGGCATTGAGGCTGCCGTCCCGGATTTTTCCTTCCACTGCTTCGATGTAATCGTCGTCGTCGAGCATCATCTGGTGGACTTCGAATACGGCCGCCTGTTCCTCGCCGACCTTTTGCAACGCTTTGTCGTACAAGTCCTGCAGCTGGCGGATAGAGTCCTGCCGGGCCGCCTGGAAGCGGACAATCTCGGCGTCGCTGTCTTCCACGGCATGCGCTGCTGTGGAGACGGTATTGCGGTGGAAGAGGGCGAGGGGACCGATGGCAATGCCCTGAAAAACGGGTTTTCCTTTGAGTGTCAGCATAGTATCCCTCCGGGAATACGAGTGCAATTCCGTGCACTCCTCATGAAAAAAGGAGGACTGCCGTCGCTGCAGTCCTCCTTTCGTATTTACAGATGGGCTTTCAAAAAGTTTTCGATGGCCGGGGCTGCCGTGTCTTCGTCCGGGCCCTCAACCTGGATATGAATGGTTTCGCCGTGCTTGGCGCCAAGGCCCATGACCGTGAAAATCTTCTTCAGGTCGCCCTTTTTTGCTCCTTTGGAGACCGTGATCTTCGAAGCGTACTGTTTGGCCTCTTTGACGAGCAATCCCGCCGGGCGGGCGTGGATACCTTCGGGATCCGTAATCGTATAATCAAATTCCTTCATGGGGGATACCTCCTTTAGTATGGAAATCTTATCGGTGTAAGTATAGTGTACCTTATTCGCGGAAAAACGGCAATTGCCAGCTCCGGGATTTTGCAAAACATTCGGGGCGTGCCATCCGTTACTCCTGGGGACGTTTTGCCCGCAGAATGCCGAGCAGCACCGCGGCGACCAGGGAACCGGCCAGGAGAGCAATCAAATAGAACGGCCAGTTCGTAACAACGCCGAAGACGAAAATGCCGCCGTGGGGAGCCGGAACGGTGCAGCCGAACAGCATGGACAGGGCACCTGCCACTGCTGCGCCGACGGCGCAGGACGGAATGACATGAATCGGATCCGAAGCAGCAAACGGAATGGCGCCTTCCGTGATGAAGGACAGGCCCATGACGAAGTTGGTAATTGTCGCGTGCCGTTCCGTCGGTGTGAACTTGTTCCGGAAGAGGAGCATGGCCAGGGACAAACCAATGGGTGGAACCATGCCGCCGACCATAACGGACGCCATGATGCCGGACGACACGGGCTGTCCGGCTGCGTCCATCAGGGATGCCGTGCCGAAGACGTAGGCTGCCTTGTTGATCGGGCCGCCGAAGTCGATGGACATCATGCCGCCGAGGATGAAGCCCAGGATAACTTTGCTCGACGTCGTCATGCCGCCCAGAGTGGCCGCCAGCCACTGGTTGAAGATGGTCGTCGGCGGGTTGATGACATACGTCATGAGAACGCCGATCAGGACAAGGCCCAGAACGGGGTAGAGCAGGACCGGTTTGGTGCCTTCCAAGGCCTGGGGCATGCCGGACAACGCTTTTTTCAGGCCTTTCATGACATAGCCTGCCAGAAAACCGGCGAAGAGGGCGCCGAAGAAGCCTGAGCCGCCCGTTGTGGCAAGGAAGCCGCCAACGATGCCCGGCATCAGAGCCGGCCGGTCTGCGATGGACAAGGCGATGTACCCGGACAAAATGGGCATCATCATGCTGAAGGAGAGACCGCCGACGGTCTTCAGGAAGGCCGCCAGGGGCGTGCCGGAGCCGAACTTCGCCGTACCGGCATTGTCCATGTCGAAGAGGAAGGCCAGGGCAATCAGGATCCCGCCGCCGATGACGAAAGGCAGCATGTGGGACACGCCGTTCATGAGGTGCTTGTAGATCTGCCGGCCTACGCTTTCAGAACCGTCTTCTTCCCCCTGGGGAGTGGCCGCGGCTCCTGCGTTCCCTTCGACCTGGGCAGCGGCGCCGTTCCCGTGGAAGATGGGAGCCTTGCCGTCCAGGACTTCGCGGATGAGGCGTTCCGGTTCCTTGATGCCTGCTGCCACCTTGACGAAGACCACAGGTTTGCCGGCAAAACGCTCAATCGGAACGTTTTTGTCGCACGCCACGATGACGCCTTTGGCCCGGGCGATGTCGTCGGCTGTGAGGGCGTTCTTGATGCCGCCAGAGCCGTTCGTTTCAATTTTGATATCGATGCCCAGCTCGGCCCCCTTCTTTTCCAGGGCTTCTGCCGCCATGTACGTGTGGGCAATGCCCGTGGGACACGCCGTGACGCCGATGACATAGGGCTTCGGTGCCGGAGCGGAAGCGGGGGCAGGGGAGCTGTCTTCTTCTGCGTCAGCTACGGCAGCCTGGGGTTCCGCTGCGGCGCTTTCCGCAGCTTCCTCTGCTTCTTCTTCCGCAATCTGCACTTGTTCCGCCTTGTCGATGACCGACAGGTAATCTTCCGGGGTCTTGGCCTCCAGCAGGGCGGCGCGGAAATCGTCGTCCATGAGCATGCGGCTCAGACGGCTCAGGACGGCCAGATGGACGTCGGCTCCGTCCGCCGGGGCAGCAATCATAAAGAACAGGTGTGCCGGTTCGTCGTCCAGGCTTTCGTAGTCCACGCCGTCGCGGACAATCATGGACGCCAGGCCCGGCGAGGCCACGGCAGCCGACTTGGCATGGGGTATGGCGACGCCTTCACCGATGCCCGTGCTGCCTTCCGCCTCACGGTTCCGCACGCCCGTTTCATAGGCAGCGGTATCTTTCAGGTGGCCGCCCTGTTCCATGAGGGAGACCAGGTGCCGGATGGCGTCGTCCTTCGTGGTTACGCGGGCGTCCAGGTCGATGCTGCGGGGATTCAGTAAGTCGATAATACGCACGATGTTTCCTCTCTTTCTGCCATCCGCACGGGACGGCTGGATATGCTGTCAAAGGCGGGATGCCGCGGCGGTGCGGGACCGCAGAGCTTCGATATCTTCTTTCGTGGCCAGCCAGTCATGGAAGGCCGTGGCACTGCCGGCGAGAATGCCCCATTCCAGGGCTTGCGCCGGATCGCCGCCGCTCCGGTCGAACCCGGCCAGGAACCCGGCGACCATGCTGTCTCCGGCGCCGACAGAATTGACCAGTGTCCCCTGGGGAGATGAGCGGCGCAGGACCTGTCCGTCTTCTGTCACAAGAAGGGCACCGTCCCCGCCCAGGGAGACAAGGATGTGCCGCGCCCCTTCCTGCTGCAGGATTTTGGCACAGGAGAGGAGTTCTTCGTCTTCCTGCAGGTTTTTGCCGAAGAGTTCCCCCAATTCTTCCCGGTTCGGTTTAATCAGAAAGGGATGATAGGGCAGGACGTTGCGGAGCAGGTCCCCCGTGGCGTCGACGACGGCCCGTACGCCCCTGGGCGCCGTCTGGGCGAGTAGGTCCTTGTAGATGTCCGGGGACAGGGAAGCGGGAATGCTTCCTGCCAGGACGAGCGTGTCCGTCGGTCCCAGTGTGTCGATTTGCGCCCGGAGACGCTGTAACATCTCCGCAGGAATGGACGGCCCGAGGCCATTGACCGCCGTTTCCTCGGCAGCACTGATTTTGACGTTGATGCGCGAATTGCCGTCCGGCAGGTGGACAAAGTCGCAGTCACCGCCGTGGAGCCGGCAGAGCCGTTCGATTTCCCGGCCCGTGAAGCCGGCCGTGAAGCCGAGCATTCTGGCCGGTACGCCGAGATGGCTGAGGACGAGGGCCACGTTGATGCCCTTGCCGCCGGGATACAAATGCTCTGTTTCGCTCCGGTTGATGGCGCCCGGCTCGAAGCGGGTCATATGGATGACGTAGTCCAGGGACGGATTGAAAGTGACCGTGTAAATCAAAGGGAGTACCTCCTCGGAAAGAATATGCAGGAATCTCTGTCGCTTTGGTTTCTTAATTATAGTATGTTTTGCCGCGGCGCTCAAGCCGGAGTTGCTTCCGGGACGAACCGCATAAAAAAGGTAAGACAAAGTTTCGGCAAAAGTTGTATAATAGGAAGCATAAAAGTAGGAATACTGGGCTGTCCTCTCCGGACGGTCTGGGTGCAAGGAGGTATGGCGATGAAGGTAATGATTCTGAATGGCAGCAGCCATGTCAACGGAACTACGATGCAGTATATCAAAGCAATGGAAGAAGTGTTTCATGCCAATGGCGTGGGGACGGAGGTATGGCAGCTCGGCGGTAAGCCCGTGGCAGACTGCCTGCAGTGCAATTTCTGCGCAACTCACGGAAAATGCGTGTTGACGGAAGATGGCCTGAACGATTTCGTCGCCAAGGCACGGGAATGCGACGGGTTTATTTTCGCGTCGCCCGTCTACTACGCTCATCCCAGCGGCCGCATCCAGGCCTTTCTGGATCGCGCTTTCTACAGTGCGTCGGACGCATTTCAGTTCAAACCGGGTGCGTCGTTCAGCGTGGCGCGCCGTGGCGGCACCGTGTCGTCCTTTGATGTCCTGAACAAGTACTTTGGCATTTCCGCCATGCCCGTGGCGGCCTCGACCTATTGGAACGAAGGCCACGGTATGGTGGCGGCTGATGCGGAGCACGACGAAGAGGGCATGCAGACGGCCCGCAACCTGGCCCGGCACATGACCTGGATGATGCAGTGCTTCGCTGCCGGCAAGGCGGCCGGCGTGCCGCTGCCCGAGATGGAGCACAGCAAGCGGACGGACTTTATCCGCTGACGGATGCCGCAAATGCACGAACAGGAAACAGACGGTGGGGCAGTTGGGAGGTCGCAGATGGCAGGAAAAGTGTTGGTTGTCGTAGACATGCAGAAGGACTTCGTGGACGGCGCCCTGGGTACGAAAGAAGCCCAGGCGATCGTGCCGGCCGTTCTGGCCAAGGTGCGCGGCTGGAAGGGGCGCGTCGTGTTCACGCAGGACACGCATTATGAGAATTACAGGGACACGCAGGAAGGAAAACTCCTGCCGGTACCTCATTGTATCGTAGGAACGCCGGGCTGGGAACTGCTGCCGGAACTGGCTGCGTATGCCAAAGAGCATCACTGTCTTGTCTTCCGGAAGAACAGCTTCGGCTCTCTGACCGTCGCGACGGACTTGCAGCAGGGGAACGAAGAGGATCCCATCGAGGGCATCGAACTCATCGGACTGTGTACGGACATCTGCGTCGTATCCAACGCCCTGCTCATCAAAGCGGTCCTGCCGGAGATTCCCGTGTCGGTCGACAGCTCGTGCTGTGCCGGTGTGACGCCGGCGTCACACGAAGCAGCCCTGACGACACTGCGGAGCTGCCAGGTCCATGTGTACTGAGGCGCCGGGTGATTGTTTGTCATGACCGGGCGTGGTATAATAGGTGCGCAGGCAACGTAGTGCCTGCGAAACAGGAACAGCGTGTGGATGCTGTACTGTACAACTGCATAGATTGAGGGGGAGCGCCCTGAATCAATTGGCATAGCGAGGGAGCCCGTGTTCCGGGTTGAGAGGGTACCAGCAAGTACCGACCGTTAGTCTTTCCGGCAGCGGAAGGATGTGCTGTGCCAGCGGGCGGGAAAAGCCCCCGGCGATAAAGACAACAACTCCTTGACCTGCCGGAAGGTTGGTCAAGGAGGTTTTATTATGGAACAACAAAAACAGGCAGGATATCCTGCGATGCAGCGCTCTGATGCAAGAGTGTATCGTCTGGTCGTCATGGCCATGCTCGTCGGCCTTGGCGTCGTCATTTCCCCGATCCTGCGGGTGGAAGGCATGTGCCCCATGGCCCATCTGATCAATATCACCGGGTCGGTTCTGCTGGGGCCGTGGTATAGTTTTGTCATTGCCACGGCCATCGGCATCATCCGCATGACGGCCATGGGAATTCCGCCCCTGGCGTTGACGGGGGCCGTCTTCGGCGCCGCCTTGTCGGGCATTTTGTACCGCGCATCCGGTGGCCGGCTGTGGGCCGCTGTCCTGGGCGAAATCATCGGAACGGGCATCATCGGCGCCCTGGCTTCGTATCCTGTCATGACACTGCTCTACGGCAGGACGGGGCTGACGTGGATGTTCTACGTGCCGTCCTTTATCATGGGGACGCTCATCGGCGGATCCATCGCCTTTTTCCTGCTGACGGCCCTGCGCCGTCGCGGTACGCTCCGTGCCGTCCAGGAGAAACTCGGCGTACAGCGCCTGGACCGTCTGCCTCATGCTTGAAGAAAACGGGAAAGGAAGTTTGCGGATGGATTCGGATATTGCATTGACCATGGAATCCCAGCCGGCGCTGGCGGCGCTGTTGACGCGCCGTTTTGCCGTCATCCGGCAAGCGGTCCGGCAGGAAAAGCCGCTGGTCCACTGCCTGACGCACGGCATTACGCAAAATGACAGTGCCAATGGCATCCTTGCTGTCGGAGGGCGGCCGAACATGGCGTCCCACCCGGACGAAGTGGAAGAGGCCGTGCGTGGCGCTGCTGCGGTGACGGTCAACCTGGGTAACATTACGGCAGAGCGGCTGGCAGCCATGGATCGGGCCGGCGCTGCAGCCTGCCGGTCCGGCATCCCGCTGCTGCTCGATGCCGTCGGTGTTGGGTTCAGCACGCTGCGACGGGATTTTGCGCGCCACTTTATTACACAGTACAAGCCGGTCGTCGTGAAAGGGAATGCGTCGGAATTGCGTGCCTTGTGCGGCCTTTCCTCCCATGGGGAAGGCGTCGACGTGGCCGCCGCAGATGCTGTCGTCACGCTGGCGGCAGCCCGGACGGAAGCGGCTTCCCTGCAGCCGTTTGCAAATCAGTGGAATACGGTTCTGTTGGAAACAGGGGCCGTGGATGTGGTCCTCGGCCCGGCCGGACGGCCTTCGCTGGAAGAAGAATTGCTGGCTGCCGGGCCGGTTTTCGTGGGAAACGGCACACCGACTCTGGCCCGCCTCACCGGGACGGGCTGCCTGCTCGGTGCCCTGGCCGGTGTCTGGCTGGCCGTGTCCAGCCCCTGGGAAGCGGCTCTCCTGGCGGCTGTTACCCTGGGCCTGGCGGGGGAGCAGGCCGAAGAGGCCGTGTGGCAGGACCGGACGAAGCCGGTTCCCATGGGATCGTTCCATGTGGCCTTGCTGGACGCTCTGAGCACCCTGGATCCGGCAGCGTCCGCCGCATCTCTCCGCGTCACGCTGTGATGCGGCGCAGCATGCGGAAGGCAGATTTGAAGCAGAAAACAACAGACAAAAAGGCCTCCGATTCCTGAGAATCGGAGGCCTTTGTTTTGCAAGCCATTGGCGTACCAGACCAGGCGCATTCGTTATTTGAAATCCTTGCCCGTCAAGAGTTTGTACGCTTCCTTGTATTTACCGATCGTCTTGTCAATGATGTCCTGCGGCAGCGTGTCGCTCGGATGAGCTTTCAAGTAATCCCGGACGAACTGTTTGTCGTAGGAAGGCTGGCCGTGACCGGCTTCATACCCCTTCAAAGGCCAGAAGCGGCTGTTGTCCGGCGTCAGCATTTCGTCGCCCAGGACCACATTGCCCTGTTTGTCCAGACCGAATTCGAACTTGGTATCGGCGATGATGATGCCCCGTTCCAGGGCGTAGTCGGCACACTTGTGATACAGAGCCAGGGTCAGGTCACGCAGTTTCTCCATGTATTCCCTGCCGTGGCCGGGGAAAAATTTTTCCACCCAGGCAGCGCCGTCTTCCATGGAGATGTTCATGTCATGCTCACCAACAGGAGCTTTCGTGCTCGGCGTGAAGATGGCTTCCGGCAGTTTCTGGCATTCCTTCAGGCCTTCCGGCAGGCGGATGCCGCAGACCGTGCCGTCTTTCTGGTAGCTCTCCCAGCCGCTGCCCGTAATATAGCCGCGGACGATGCATTCCACCGGAATCATGTCCAGCTTCATGGTTTTCATGCTGTTGCCGTCAAATTCCGGTTTGTGGAAAAATTCCGGCATGTCCTGGACGTTCGTGGAAATCATATGATTCGGAACGATGTCCTTCGTGAAATCGAACCAGAATTCGCTCATCTTGTTGAGGATAGCGCCCTTCTGCGGAATCGGGGTTTTCAGAATGCTGTCAAAGGCGGAGATGCGGTCCGTGCAGACCATCACCAGGCTGTCGCCCAAATCGTACAGTTCGCGTACCTTCCCGGATTTGAAGGGGGTGTATTCTTTCATCATGTTCTCCTTTCGACTTGTTCCTGAATGAAATCAAGGCTGTCCCTAATACGTGTACGATTTTATCACAACCAACGGGCTCCTGCAATGGACAACGGAGAAATTCTCCGGACAGAAACGCGAAAAGTGACGGAAAAAGCATGGAAAGGAATGTTTAAAAGGTATACTGAAAAACACGAAGATGATGTATAATTATTAAAGTATCGAGAGGAAATACCCTTTTAGGAAGAAGGGAAAGGAGTGAAGAACATGAAACGCTTTTGGAAATGGCTGGCCGTGTCCAGCTTCTGTGTCCTGGCTTTGGGTGCCTTCGGCTGCAGCAGCAGCAGTGCGTCCAAACAGGCTCCCGCGCCCGCTGCTCCGGCGCAAACGGAACAGGCTGCGGCGAAAGCAGGGGATGGCAAAACCCTGGTTGTGTATTTTTCAGCGACAGGCAATACGAAGCGGGTTGCCGAATGGACTGCCGCTGAAACGGGCGGTGACATCTTTGCCATTCAGCCGGAGAAACCGTATACTGATGCAGACCTGGATTACAACAACCAGCAGAGCCGCGTCAGCAAAGAGCACGCCAATCCGTCCCAGCGCCCGGCGTATCAGGGTGATGTGAAAAACTGGGCGCAGTATGACCGCGTGTTCCTCGGATATCCCATCTGGTGGGGACAGGCACCGTGCATCGTGTATACGTTCGTGGAGAAGCATGACTTTACAGGCAAGACGGTGATTCCTTTCGCCACGAGCGCCATGTCGCCGTTGTCCGACAGCGGTACGAACCTGGCCAAGGCAGCCGGGAAAGGTACCTGGCAGGAAGGGCGGCGCTTCGATTCCGGTGCTGCGGAACAGGAAGTACGGAACTGGGTCCGCGGGCTGAAAAAGTAAATAAGGAAATGGAAAAACAGGCTCTCCCCTGACGGGGAGGGCCTGTTTTCGTTTGCAGAAAAGTTCCTGCCTTATTTTGCAGTTTCAGCCGTGGAGCGTGCATCCACCGTTTTAGGTGTTTCCACCGTCTGGGACGATTCTGTCGTTGCTTCCTGGTTGGCTTCTGCCGTATCCGTTTCGTCCTTCGATTTTTCTTCCGCTTCTGCCTCGGCTTCCGCTTGGGCGGTTTCCGCGACGGTGCGGTCCATCCAGTCGAAGAGCTCATCCAGATCGTAGTCACCATCGTGGCCATAGCCCCAGACCGCCTGGAAATCTACGTTCTCTCCGGCATTGGCCAGGCGCAGGGCCAGGATGGCCGGGATGGCCAGAGCCGTATCGCGGTCGAGCACGCCGTGGCGGATCCGCCAGTTCGGTGCGACCGTGGCGTCCGGCGCGCCGATGTAATCCATGGGGTTGAGCATCTTAACGGTCTTGCTGTCGGCAAGGTACTGTTCCAGCGGCAGGGCTTCCTGGGCTCTTTCTTTGGCAATCTGCTGCTTGCGGAGGGCCAGCTGTTCCTGCGGCTTTCCTTCCGCACGGCGCCAGGCGATGGCAAAGCGTTCGTCCGCGGCCTTTTCCTCTTCCGGATCGGGAAGGTTCAAGGCGCCGCTCTCCTGCAGGCTGAACCACGTAAAGTGGCGTTTGTCGGTCTCGGCGTCCCCAAATTCCTGGTTTTCCCCGGTAGACAGGTCGAACGCGTCAAAGGCCGGTGTTCCCTTAATCCGCTTTACAGTCTGGGCATACTTGGCCAGGTCAGCGTAGACCACCTTGCCGTCAGAGACGGTGAGCCATGCCGGATTGCCCAGATCCGTTCCGGCGTCAAGGGCCTTCTGGGCTGCTTCGATATACTTGCCCTGAATATATTCCTTAAAGAGCCCTTCGCCGTCCTCGGTCAGGTTCAGGATATTGCCCTTGTCGTCCTGCAGGGCCAGGTCATTCAGATAGGTGGCAAAACTCTTTTTCAGTTCTGCCTGCGCTGCAGGATCGCCTGCCTTTGAGGCTGCCGCGGCAGCGCCGGCCTGTGCTCCGACAGCGGTATTCGGTTGAGACGACGGATCCCCGCCGGGCCGTTTTACCGTCGTCATGGGAACACCCTGGAACATCCACTCATAGGCCATGTCGGCGTGATCCAGGTTGGTGATGGGGCAATAAGCCTGGACGGCGAAGACGTCGTCCCGTTCTTTGGCTGCGCCGATATCCTTCAGGTCCGCTTCATAGTCCGGCGCATTGCCCGTCGCTCCCAGCAGGGCTGCCAGGGCACCGCCGGCACTCGTACCGGCGGCGAGGATGCGATCCGGATCGCCCGCCGGCAGGTTCCCCTTCTCCCGGTTGTAGCGGATGTAGCGGACCGCTGCTTTGTAGTCCACGATGAGCGCTGGCGCCTTGCCGGTGTAGCGTCCGTCTTTTCCCTGCAGGGTACGGCCCCGGATGGCCGGCGCCACGACGACGTAGCCACGGCTCAAGGCGCGCAGGATGGCGTTGGCACCGCCGTGCCGGGATGTTTCGGACGGCGTGCCGGCCTTGCCCGGCATATAACCGCCGACTTCGTTCGGCAGGAAAATAGGCGCCGTGTCCGCCGTATAGCCCTGGACTGTTCCGCCGTTGAGGTAGGCTTCGGGGATATAGACGTTCAGTTTTTCGTACTCTGTCGTATAGGGCTTGGACGTGTAGACCCGTCCTTCATAGGCGCGGAACGCGACAGGGGATCCCTGAACCTGCAGGGTCTGCGTCTGGTACCGCGAGGCGTCGAAGTCAAGAGAGTAGGTCTGGCGCGCCCTGCGGGCGGCAGACCGCTGCCGTTCCTCGGCTTTCTTTTCTTTGACCTTGGCCTTCTGGGCCTGGAGGCGTTCCTTGGCATAGGAGCGGTTGAGCTTTTCCAGTTCTTCTTCGGCCGCTTTGTCCTCTGCCGTGTATTCCGGCAATTCTTTCAGAACCGTTTCCGAAGCCGGGGCGCCTTCTCCTTCCTTCAGGAACTCGTTTACGACCGGTTTCTGTTCTGCCGAATGGTCTGCTGTTGTCTGGCCTGCGCTGGTGGCCTGCTCAATGGTGACAGGGGTCGTATCCTTTACTTCTGTCTGTTCTGTTGGCGCCACCTGTTCTGTTACGCTGGCCTGTTCCGTGGCGGCCAGGACGGGCAGGGACGGCTGCAGCAGCGCTGCCAATATTGCCGCTGCGAGAGCGGCTTTCCAAATCTTGTGCTGAGTCATGGGAATCACTCTTTCTTTCTTTGTTTTTCGTTGTACCGGTCCGCTACCTCTTCCCAAACCAGGTAAGGCGCCCGGCCAAATCCGTTGAACGTCGTGGCCGATGCCGAGGTATAGGCGCCACAGTCTGGTACGAGAAGCACGTCGCCCCTTTCCAGAGGCTCCGTCAGACGGTCCCGGAACAGAATGTCCAGGGAGTCGCAGCTGGGACCGGCAAAGGTCGCCGGCATGCGCGGGCCGGTCTTGAAGGTACGCAGTTTGAAATCCCACTGGTCGAAAAGAATGCCCGAAAAAGTACCATAGAGGCCTTCGTCCAGAAAATACCAGGGGCTGCCGTTTCGTTCTGTCACGCCGATGACCGATGTGAGCAGGTTGACGGCCGTGCCGCAGATGTAACGGCCCGGTTCAGCCCAAATTTCCGTGTCGGGAAAGTCTTCGTCCAGGCGGGCGTTGATTTGTTGCAGCAGGGCTTTCAGGTTGAAGGAAACATGGTGTTCGGGAATGGGCAGGCCACCGCCGATGTCCAGGATACGCAGGGGAAGACCGCGGGCGGCCGCCTCGTCGAAGAGGCCGCGTGCTGTGTCCAGGGCCCGGAGATAGGGATCGGACTGAGTGGTCTGACTGCCCACATGGAAGGCGATACCCGCCGCGTCCAGACCGGCAGATTTCGCTTGTAACAACAGTTCCACAGCTTGTTCCGGACGACATCCGAACTTGCGATTCAAATCGATATGAGCGCTTCGGTTGTCGATACACAGCCGCACGAGGACGGTAGCACCGGGAAGAACCGAGGCGATCTTTTCGATTTCAGCGGCGCTGTCGAAGGTCATGGAGCCAACGCCGGTTTCCCGGCAGGCTTTCAACCCCCGGAGCGGTTTTACCGGGTTGGCGTAAATCATACGGCTGCCTTCCACGCCCAGGTCGTGCAACAGCTGGATTTCTCCATCCGATGCGACGTCGAAGGAGGAACCGAGGGCGATCATACGGTCCAGAATGTGCCGGTCCGGGTTCGCCTTGATAGCGTAGTGAATACGGACCCGGGGAAGATAGCGCCGGAGCCGCTGATAATTGCGTTCGATTTCCGTCAGGGAGAGCACCAGCAGGGGTGTCCCGTAATCCTGGGCCAGAGCCAGGGACGCGTGACGTGTCAATTGGAACTGCAAGTTACCTTCCATGTAAAACCTCCATTCGTTGGGAAATGAGAACCGGCAGGCTTTGCCTGCCAGAGACGTTTGCACGGGTGAGTGCAAACGGAGTTCACAAAAGGAGAGTTCCTTTTATTAGAAATTTTAACACATCGTGCAGAAATCACAACACGCAGCTTCGGGAAAAATCGACTTGTGATACAATGTAATAGATATCTTGGTATGTGAGGTGGTTTTCATGAAAAAATTGTTGGCGTTTGCCGCGTCCCTCTTCCTGGTCCTGAGCGTAGTCCTGGGCTGCGGCAGCAAGCAGGCGTCCGCCCCGGCCAGCCAGCCGGCGGCTTCAGCGTCCGTTTCCAAGGGCACGACGGTGACGACGAAACAGGGCGTCACGGTGACAGTGGAACGGGGAAAGGCCTACACGGACAAAGACCATGTGGCGGCGTACCTGCACGTGTACAAGGGGCTGCCGCCTAATTACATCACGAAGGCGCAGGCGCAGAAACTGGGCTGGAAACAAAAAGGAACCCTCGACAAAGTCGCGCCGGGCAAGTCCATCGGCGGGGATATTTTCCGGAACTACGAAAAAATGCTTCCGGCCCGGAAAGACCGCGTGTGGAAGGAATGCGACATCGACTATGTACGGGGGAACCGGAACGAGAAACGGATTTGTTTCTCCAATGACGGCCTCGTCTACTATTCCGGATCACATTACCGGAATTTCGTGCAGTTGTTTTAGGAGGTGCTGAATCTATGAAACGCATTGTGTTGGACAGTGCCCACTTCACAGATCGGGGAGAGGCGCATCGTTATCTGAAGGAACAGTTCCATTTTCCGTCGTACTATGGGGAAAATCTGGATGCCCTGCACGATTGCCTCAGTGAAATTGCCGAGCCTGTCGAAGTACTCGTGCCGGAGTGCATCGTCGAAGACGAATACCTGGGCGATTACGGCAGCGTCCTGCTGCAGGTCTTCCTGGATACGGAAGTGGAAAATCCGAACCTTAAGGTGCTGGTCGAGTAAACAGCCGGGAAAAGTACCGGCGGTACAGGATATAGCAGATGACGCCGGACAGCAGGGATCCGAGGGGGGCTGCAATCCCCAGGGGGAACAGGGTGTCCGGGAACCATACCGAGGCGAACCAGGCACCGGGAATCCGCACAGTCAGGATGGAAATGACGTTGTGGGCGAAGGCGTAGAGTGATTTGCGGTAGGCGCTGAAAAAGCCACTGAAGCAGAAGTGGACGGAAGCGAACATGCAGTCCGTGATGTAGGAATACAAATACTGGCTGCCTTTCGTGATGATGGCGGTATCCGTCGTGAATAAGGCCATCACTTTCGGCGCTGCGGCCCAAAAGAAGAGCGTGACGACCAGACCGTAGGTGACACCGGCCGTAATGGCATAGCGCAGTGCCTGGCGGCTCCGCTCATGAAGCCCGGCTCCGGCGTTCTGCGCCGCAATGGCCGAAACAGAACTCATCATGGATGACGGGACGAGGAAGAGGAACGTGATCAGTTTCTCCCCGATGCCGACAGCAGCGGCATCCACCACGCCGCGCATGTTGACAATGACCGTGATGACGAGGAAACTGATCTGGATAAAGCCCTCCTGGCACAGGATTGGCACGCCGACCTGCAGGATGTTCCGCAGCTTGGCCCGGTCCGGCCGCAGGTCTGCCAGGGAGACAGGCAGGCTCAGATGGAACCGCCTGATGGCAAAGAGGGCAATGACGACGCTGAGTCCCTGGGACAGGACCGTTGCCAGCGCTGCACCGAAAGCGCTCATATGGAAAGGCCCGATGAAGAGGACATCCAGGCCGATGTTGAAGAGACCTGCAATGGCAACAAAAATCATAGGGCTGCGGGAATCTCCCTGGCCACGGAGAATGCTGGCGATGACGTTGTATGCCGTGATGAGAGGCAGACCCAGGAAACACGTCAGAAGATAGCGGTACGCTTCTTCGTACGCTTCCACCGGTGTCTGCAGCACTCCCAGGATGGGACGGGTCAGCAAGGCCAGTACGACGGTGGCGGCGAGAGAACCGATGAGAAACAGGACGGATCCGTTGCCGATGTACCGCGAGGCGTCCGCGCGCTCTCCTGCGCCGAGGGACCGGCTGATGGACACAGTGATGCCTACCGACAGGCCGACAATCATGACGGTCACCATGTGCATGACCTGGCTGCCGACGGAAACGGCGGTAATGGCCGCAGCGCCTTCGTACTGTCCGATGATGAACAGATCGGCCAGGCCGTAGAAGGTCTGTAAAAAGGCAGCGACAAGGTACGGCAGGGAGAACGTCCACAAAATGTGGAGCATGTTTCCCCGCGTCAAGTCCTTCTGCATAAAATCCTTCCTTTCAATATTTTGGGCTTTTTGTGACAAAATCACTTTCCAAAGCCGCAGCTATCGTGTATAATGCAAATGTAGCTGAAACGGCGGCGTAGCCAAGTGCTTAAGGCGAGGGTCCGCAAGACCTTTATTCCCTGTGTTCAAATCCAGGCGCCGCCTCCAAAAAAAGCAGGCACCTTGCTCCGGCAAGGTGCTTTTTTCATCTGCCGTGAATCAGGCCGAGTAGTGGGGCCGGACGCCGGTCAGGTCACGGACGACTTCGCCGGCCAGGAGCAGGCCTGCCACGGAGGGAACAAAAGCGGTGCTGCCCGGGACAGGGCGGTGGGACGTGCCTTTTTGTTCCGTGCTCGTGCGGGGAACGAGGGGCGTTTCCGTGGAATACACAACTTTCAAGTGTTCAATTCCCCGTTTCCGCAACTCCTTGCGCATGACCTTTGCCAGTGGGCAGACGCGTGTTTTCGACAGATCGGCGATCTGCAGGGCCCCGGGGTCGATTTTGTTGCCGGCCCCCATGCTGCTGATGACGGGCACACCGGCCTGGCGCGCTGCCACGACGAGCTGAATCTTGGCAGCTACCGTGTCAACGGCATCGATGACGTAATCGTATTGCGTCAGATCGAACTGATCCTGTGTTTCCGGCAGGTAAAAACACTGCATCATCCGGACGTCGCAGTCCGGGGCGATGTCGTGGATCCGTTCCGCCATGACTTCCACCTTGGGACGGCCCAGGGTGCTGTGCAGGGCGATGATCTGCCGGTTCAGGTTTGTCAGGGACACGGTGTCGTGATCGACCAGGGTCAAATGCCCGACGCCGGAGCGGGCCAGTGCCTCGGCCGCATAGCCGCCGACGCCGCCGACGCCGAACAGAATGACGTGGGCGTCCTTCAATTTCTGCATATTTTCTGATCCGAACAACAATTCTGTCCGGGAAAATTCATGAAGCATGGGGATCCTTCTTTCTTTCCGTTTCGCAGGATGTATTTCCATTTTATAGTACGGGGGACATCTTGGCAAGAAAGAAGATACATGCCGATGAATGAAAAAAAGACTGTAACATTCGTTACGATACGGAAAAAATAGCGGCAGAAATGATTTTGGCCGCTTGCACCAGTGCGGGAGCAATGTTACGATAGAAAGCGTGATACGACGCACAGCGCCAGTGAAGGAGGTACCAGAATGAACAGATATGTAAAGTATGCGTTGGTCGGCGCGTTGTCGGCCGTTAGTATTTTGGCCGCAGGCTGCGGCGGTGGGCAGAAAGCGGATAACGGAAAGGTCGATATGGACAAGCCGGTCATTGTCGGCGTCAACCCGGGGCCGCACGCCCAGATTATGGAAAATGTAAAGAAAATCGCCGCTAAAAAGGGCTTGAAGATTGAAATTAAGGAATTCAGCGATTTCGTAACGCCCAACACGGCACTGGCCCAGGGCGAAATCTGGGCGAACAGCTTCCAGCATGAACCTTTCCTGAAGGCGACATTGAAGAAAGAGCCGTCCTTCAAGCTGGTGAAGGCGTTTAACACGGCTCTGTTCCCCATCAACATCTACAGCAAGAAACTGAAACCCGGCGATACCCTGCCGGATGGCGCGAAGATTGCCATCCCGAATGACCCGACCAACGGCGGACGCAGCCTTCTGGTGCTGGCAGCCAAGGGCCTGATCAAGGTCAAGGATCCGAAGAATGTCCTGACGACGGTGCATGACATTACAGACAATCCCCATCATTTCGAGTTCGTCGAACTGGAAGCAGCGGCCATTCCGCGCAGCCTGGACGACGTGACGGCGGCAGCTATCAACACGACGTACGCTCTGAACGCCGGCCTGAATCCGGAAAAGGATCCGTTGATCAAGGAAACGGCGGATTCCCTGTACGTGAACATCGTCGCCGTTCGTGAGGATACGTTGAAAGACCCGCGCCTGAAGATCTTCCAGGAAGCGTACCAGTCGCCGGAAAATGCCCAGTTTATCAGAGAAAAGTTTAAGGGCTCGGCCTATGTAGGCTGGAAAGAAAAATAAAGGATTTTCCGGAGGGGACGAACGCAATGGATATCAAAGCTTCAATTGAAAAGATTTGGCCGTATTTGCACTCTATTCCCGAACCGGCTTTCCAGGAACACAAAACCTCCGCCTATCTGGCGGAGGTTTTGTCGCAGTCCGGGTATACCGTGACGGAACACGTGGGCAGTGACACGGGCCTCGTCGGCGTCCTGCGCAGTGGAAAGCCGGGGCCTGTCGTGGCACTGCGGTCCGACATGGACAGCCTCCAGTTCCGCCGGGACGACGGGTCTTCCGTCTGCATCCACGCCTGCGGTCATGACGCCCACATGGCCATGGTCCTGACGACAGCCCGCGTGCTCGCTGAAGAGGGACTTCCCTGCGGAACCTTGAAAATTCTCTTCCAGCCGGCCGAGGAAATCGGCAAGGGGGCTTTAACCCTGCTGGATGCCGGTGCCCTGGACGATGTGGATTACGTGGTCGGGCTCCATGTCATGCCGAAAAATCTCGCCCGAAAAGGGCAGATTATCGCCCAGCTCAACTGGACGGCGTGCACCTTGATCGAAGCTGTCGTCCACGGCAAGGCGGCTCACGGCTCCCAGCCGCATCTGGGTATCAATGCCATTGACGCCGGGGCGGCGATTGTCCAGGCCATCAATGCCCTGCCCGTAGATCCCCTGCTGGGGGGCAGCGTCAAGACGACGCGCTTCCTGGGCGGCGCCGATTCCCTGAACGCCATCTGCGACGAAGTGAAATTGGGCTTCGACCTGCGCAGTACATCCAATGCGGAAATGCTGCACCTGCGGGAGCGGGTGCGCGACATCATCACGCAGACGGCAGCCGTGTATGGTGCGACGGCAGACAGTCACATCGTCGGCACCTGTCCGGCAGCGGAAGCGGATCCATCGTTGCGCAAAGTCACGGAAGATTCCATCCGTTCCGTACTGGGCGATGCCGGGCTGATTCCGTCCGTTTCGGTGACTATCGGGGAGGATTTCAATTTCTTCAAGCAGGAACGGCCTGCTCTGAAGACGGCCAGCCTGGGCATCGGCTGCGATTTGGAGCCGACACTTCACGATCCGAAGATGCACTTTGACCTGGAGGCCCTGCCGGATGTTGTCCGCGTCCTGGCAACCTTGCTGCGGAGGATCTTGACCGAACGGCCGTAAACGGGCAAAAAAGCGGAAGCAGAGCGTTTCAAATGTTACAAAAAAATTAAAAACCTAATATCATATCAAAAAAGTAGAAATTTTTTCCGCACAGGTGTTGACAAACGGGAAATTAAAGACTAGTATTGCAATATGAATTCAAGAAATTGAACAGCGCCATTGCAGTGATCGGAACAAGTACGACGGGAAAAGACCTCCAGAGAGCCCCGGTCCTGGCTGAAAGCCGGAGCAGGAATCGGACCTGTCGGAATGCCTCCGGGAGCAGGCTCGCTGAAGCAATAGTAGGCGGACCCGTACACCGACGTTACCGGTTTGAGGGAAGGGTGCCGGACGGCAGCCTTCTGAAGCAGAGTGGAACCACGGACCACCGTCTCTGACAGGGCGGTGGTCTTTTTTTACGGTTCGTGCCGTGCTGACCTCAAAGCGAAGAAACCCTTGAATTTGTTGGAAAAGAATGGAAAAGAAAGGATGAGCCTCATGACAGACGCGACCATCAAAGCATTGGTAGAGAAAGATTTTCGGCATTTCCATGAGCATCCGGAATTGTCGTATCAGGAATTCCAGACGACGGCGTATGTGCGGGCCGAACTGGAAAAGGCCGGCATCAAGATTCTGGATACGGGCCTGAAAACAGGCCTGGTTGCACAGATCGGCACAGGGGAAGGACCGGTTATCGCGTTACGCGGTGACATAGACGCACTGCCGATCCAGGAAGAGACGGACCTGCCCTATAAATCGCAGGAAGCGGGCAAGATGCATGCCTGCGGCCACGACTTCCATACGGCGGCTGTCCTCGGTGCCGCCCTGCTGTTGAAAAAGCAGGAAGCGAACCTGAAAGGAACCGTCAAGATTGTCTTCCAGCCGGCGGAAGAAGCACCCGGCGGCGCGAAAGTCGTTCTGGAGACCGGGGCCTTGTCGGACGTGCAGGCTATCTTCGGCATCCATATCATTGTCAACATCCCCGTTGGTACCTATGCCCTCCGGGCCGGTGCTGTCACGGCGGCTGTCGATACGTTTAAGATCACTTTCCGCGGGCGCGGAAGCCACGGAGCGCATCCGGACATGGGGCTGGATCCCATCGTAGCTGCAGCGGACTTCGTCGGCGCGGTCCAGACCATCGTGAGCCGCAATTCGAATCCTTTCGCGGCCAATCTGGTCAGCGTGACCCACATTCAGGCAGGCAACACGTGGAACGTCATTCCCGAAACGGCCTTTGTCGAGGGCACGACCCGTACCATGACGAAGGAAGACCGCCGTATGGTGGAAGACCGGATCCGGGTTCTGGCGGACCATATCGCCCAGGCGTACGGCGAATCGGCCAGTGTGGAATGGATTGCCGGTCCGCCGGCCACGCTGAACGACGAACGCTGGACATCCTTTGCGGCAGCGGTGGCAAAGGAAAAGGGCATCGGCGTTGTGTCGGCGCCATGGAACCTGGGCGGAGAAGATTTCGCTTACTTCCTGGACAAAATCCCGGGGTGCTATATCCAGGTCGGCATCGGCAATACGTATTCGAACCATCATCCGAAATTCAAGGTCGATCCGGGCTTCCTGTATCCGACGTCGGAATACTTGGTCACGCTGGCGGAAAAAGCGTTGGACCATCTCCGGAAATGAGGTGGGACAATGATTGTTTTTCAAGATGTCAGTAAAACGTTCCGCACCAAAAGCGGGGAGGTACAGGCTCTGCAGCATGTCAACCTGACCATCGGAGACGGCGATATCCAGGGCATCATCGGATTCTCCGGCGCCGGCAAGTCGACGCTGCTGCGCATGATCAATGCGTTGGAAGTGCCTACATCGGGCCATGTGGAAATCGACGGGCGCAACGTGGATGCTTTGTCGGGAAAAGAGCTGCGCCTGCTCCGCAAGAAAATCGGCATGATCTTCCAGCAGTTCAACCTGTTGTCCTCCAAGACGGTCTATGAGAACATCGCCATTCCCATGGTGCTGAACAAAGAGGATAAAAAAACCATTGACGCCCGTGTGGCGGAACTGCTCCGCTTCGTCGGGCTGTCCGACAAGGCGAAAGCCTATCCGGACCAGCTGTCCGGCGGGCAGAAACAGCGCATCGGCATTGCCCGTGCCCTGGCGACAAACCCGTCCATCCTCCTGTGCGACGAAGCGACGAGTGCCCTGGACCCGGAGACGACAGACTCCATTCTGGAGCTGCTCCAGAAAATCAACCGGGAGCTGAACATTACTATCGTCATCGTCACCCACGAAATCAACGTGGTCCGGCGTATCTGCAACCGTGTCGCCGTCATGGAGCATGGCCGGATGGTCGAGCAGGGGAGTGTGCTCGAGGTCTTTTCCAATCCGCAGCAGGAAATGACGAAACAGTTCGTCCAGACGGTCATTCCAGACAAGATTCCCGACAGCATCGTCCGCAACCTGCGAAAGGAAACGCGGAACTACAAGCTTCTCCGGGTGCGCTTCCTCGGAGAAACCACGAACGAGAATCTCTTCTACGAATGCAACAAACGGTTCCCCGTGGAAACGGGCATCATCTTCGCTTCGTGCAACGAGCTGCAGGGCACGGCCCTGGGCATCTTTATCGTCGAGGCGATCGGCCGAGACGAAGATATCGAAGCCATGAAGCAATACATTGAAGCACATGAGGTACAGGTGCAGGAGGTGACACCATGAGTGAGTTGGAAGCAGTGTTGGAAGTGCCTTTGTCCCGGGTTTGGCTGGCGGCAGAAGAAACCGTGTATATGGTTTTCGTCGCCTTGTTCCTGGGTTCCATCATCGGGCTGGCTCTGGCCCTGACGCTGGTGCTGACCAACGAAGACGGGATTTTGAAGAATAAGTACATTTACAGGGTCGTCAATGCCGTGGTCAACACAGTCCGCAGCGTACCGTTCATCATCCTGCTGGTCTTCATCCTGCCGCTGACGAAGTTCATCGTCGGGACGCGCATCGGGACGACGGCCGCCCTGGTACCCCTGGTTATCTTTATTGCGCCGTATCTGACGCGGCTGTTCGAGAACTCCCTCCTCGATGTGGACAGAGGGATTATCGAGGCAGCCCAGTCTATGGGCGCCACGTATTTTGAGATTATCCGTTACTTTTTGCTGCCGGAAGCGAAAGGCTCCCTGATCCTGTCCGTCACGACGGGGACCATCGGCCTTTTAGGAGCGACGGCCATGGCCGGCGTCATCGGCGCCGGCGGTGTCGGCGATCTGGCCCTGACATACGGATATGAGCGGCTGAACTTTCCGCTCATGCTGCTGACCGTCATCGTCCTGATTATCTTCGTCCAGATTATCCAGGGCATCGGCAACCATTTCGCGTTCAAAGTGCGGAATCACTGAGACAGGGACGTTCGGGAAGGATAGATGTATTGAAAACGCTGTAAAGCGGTGAAAGAGGTGCATATCATGAAATTCAATTGGAAAAAGTTGACGGCTGTCGCAGCGGGTGTTCTGGTAGTTGCTGCCCTGGCGGCAGGCTGCGGCGGTGGGTCGAAGCAGTCCGGAGAGAAGAAGGATCTGACGTACAGCAAATCCCAGGGACCATACAGTGAGTTGTTTGAAAAGGCGGTTAAACCGATCCTGGAGAAAAAGGGCTATAAGATCACGGGTAAGGATATGTCCGACCTGGTGCAGGCTGATATTGTCCTGAATGAAGGAGAAGTCGATTTCAACGTCGAGCAGCATACGGCATACATGGAAAATTTCAACAAGAGACAGAAGGGACATCTGGTGGCGCTGACGGCGATTCCGACAGTGCCGGCAGGTATTTACCCCGGGCGCAAGAATGATTTGAAGGCCATTGCCGACGGCGACTCCATCGCCGTGCCGAACGATGCGTCCAACACGGCCCGTGCGTACGCACTGCTGCAAAAGGCCGGCTGGATCAAGCTGGACCCGAAGAAAGATTTGTCGACCGTGACCCAGCAGGACATCGTGGAAAATCCGCATCATCTGAAATTCACGGAAATGAAATCCCTGACCATCCCCGGCGTGCGCAACGACTTTGACTACATCATGATTACGGGGTCCATCGTGTACAATGCCAAGATTGACCCGAAGACGGCGCTGCTGACGGAAGACGTCCTGCCGCATCTGCTGCTGCAGCTCGTTGTCAATGAAAATAACAAAGACGCCCAGTGGGCCAAGGATATTGCTGCCGCCTACCATTCTAAAGAATTGAAAGAATATCTGGATAAGAACAATAACGGGCTCTGGTACATTCCGAAAGATCAATTCAAGGATGTGAAGTAACAGATTCCGTGAACAATAGTAAAGTCTCTCTTTTCTTTTCCAAGGGTCCCCCTGCCGTACTGTCAGCGGCAGGGGGACTTTTCGTTTGCGAAGGGCAGGGGTTGCCGGGAGAAAACGACGAGGGACGATTTTGTTCCATGTGGTATCACTTCTTGTCCCAGAGAAAAAGAAGTGGTATGATAGAGGTGTGAAAGGAGTGGATCTGGATGGATGTCAATAAAGTAGGAATTATCGGCTGTGGCTTTGTCGGTGCGACGTCGGCTTTCGCCTTGATGCAGAACGGACTGTTCAATGAGATGGTATTGATCGACGCTGCGCCAGGCAAGGCTGAGGGGGAAGCTATGGATTTGAGCCATGGCCTTTCTTTTGCGCCGCCCATGAATATTTATGCCGGCACGTATGACGATCTGGCGGATGCCGCCATTGTCATTTTGACTGCCGGCGCGAACCAGAAGCCGGGCGAAACACGGCTCGACCTGGTTCATAAGAACATCGGGATTTTCCGGACGATCCTGCCGGAACTGAAAAAACGGCACTTTGGCGGTATCCTGCTGGTGGTGGCGAACCCCGTCGATATCTTAACCTATGCAGCAGCCAAATTGAGCGGCCTGCCGGAAAACCATGTCATCGGTTCCGGAACGATGCTTGACTCAGCCCGCCTGCGCTATGTTCTCGGGGAGCATCTGTCCGTAGACAGTCACTGTGTCCACGCCTATATCGTCGGTGAACACGGCGACAGCGAAATTGCGGTCTTCAGCAGCGCCAACGTATCCGGCGTGCCCCTGCCCAAGTTCTGTGAGATGCGCGGCCATTTCGACCACGAAAAAGCCAATCGGGAAATTGCCGAGAAGGTCAAGAACAGCGCATACGAAATCATCGAGAAAAAACATGCCACGTACTACGGCATTGCCATGTGCGTCAAACGCCTGTGCGAGGCCATCGTGCGGGATGAAAAGAGCATTCTGCCCGTGTCTGTCGTTCTCCACGGCCAATACGGGATTGATGGCGTTGCCTTGTCCCTGCCGGGCATTGTCGGCGCCGATGGCTTCGAAACCCATATTCCGTTGTCCCTGAACGCGGAAGAACTGGCAGGACTGCAGGCATCGGCGCGGTCCTTAAAAGAAGTCATCGACCGGGAAGCGGCGGCCCTGGAGGGGTAAGCACCGTCATCGGAACAGGACTTGTTCCCAATTTCCTCTGGCGAACCCTCTTTTTTCCCACGGCCATGATATAATGAAATCAAACAGAAAGGGGGATTTTCGATGGAATATAAGATGTTACAGTACCGGGTAGAGGACGGTGTGGCCGTCGTGACCCTGGATTATGCGCCGACCTTGAATGCGCTGGACCTGAATATGGCGACGGAGCTGCTCGATGCGTTCCAGCGGGCGGAACAGAGCCCCGACGTGAAGGTTGTCGTCCTGACGGGCGCGGGCCGTGCGTTCAGCGGCGGCGGGGATATCCGCTACATGAAGGCTCATTGTGCGGAAGCGGACTTTGCGGAAGCGTCCATGGCTCCCCTGGCAGCGAAGTTGTCGGAAGTTGTGTTGTATATCAAACGCATGACCAAGCTGGTTCTTTGTGCCGTGGCCGGGGCCGCGGCCGGTGGCGGCTGCAATCTGGCCTATGCCTGCGATCTGCTCTTTGCGGCGGATAATGCGAAATTCCTGCAGGCGTTCGTCGGTATCGGACTGATGCCGGATACCATGGGCGGCTACCTGCTTCCCCGCATGGTCGGTGTTCACCGCGCCATGGAAATGTTTGTGTCCGGCCGGCCGGTGACTGCCCTGGAAGGGAAGGAACTGGGCTTTGTCAATGCCGTCTACCCGAAGGATGAGCTGCTTCCGAACGTGATGACCTATGCGAAATCCCTGACGAAGGGACCGCTCCACGCATACGGCAACATCAAAAAACTGATGTGCGAAAGCATCTATGCCGGCATGCGGCAGTATTCGGAGCTGGAACGGAAGATGGTCGTCGATTGCGCCAAGACAGAAGATTTCCGGGAGGGCGTGACGGCTTTCCTGGAGAAACGTAAACCGAATTATCAGGGAAAGTGAAGAAATCCCTATTTTCCGGCGGTTTTTGGTAATTTTTTGTGTAACATATAGAACGGTCTCAGCACGTCATTCTGCGGAATGGCGTGCTTTTTTTTCGTCGATTGCAAAAACTTCCTTGACATTCCTTCCAGCGGCGGTATACTGGGAACAAAGTTAAATAATAGTAATTCGATAGGAAAAGAAATATATAACGCAGCAAAAGAGGAGGGATTCCATGAAACAGAGGGAAGCCATCGCCGCTGCTACAGAGGCTTTTTACCACTTGCACCGTCATCCGGAGCTGTCCGGCCGCGAGGAGAAGACGACTGCGTATTTACGGAGACGACTGGAGGAGAACGGAGTGACGGTACTGGACGTGCCCTTGCAAACCGGTCTGGTGGCGTCGGTCGGGACGGGACAGGGTCCGGTGCTGGCGTTCCGCTGTGACATCGACGCTCTGCCCATGGAGGAGAAAACAGGCCTGCCGTACGCATCAGAAGTGACGGGCTGCATGCACGCCTGTGGACACGATTTCCATGCTGCCAGCCTGCTCGGGGTGGCCCTCACGGACGAGGCACGGCAGATTCCGGCGACGGTCCGGTTGATCTTCCAGCCGGCGGAGGAAAATGCAACAGGTGCACTGGAAGTCCTCCGGACGGGAATCCTGGACGACGTCCAGGCTATTTTCGGCCTGCATTGCTCCGCCGCATTTCCGCGGGGAACCGTGATTACCCGGCCAGGTCCCATGAACGGAGCTGCCGATATGTACCGGGTCACTTTCCACGGACGCGGATCGCACGCCTGCCGGCCCTTTCTGGCGGCGGATCCGCTGTTGATGATGACGCGGTTTGTGGAAGATTTGCAGACTATCGTGAGCCGTCATGTGAATCCTTTCCATCCGGTGATTGCCTGCGCGACTCACCTGGAGTGCGGCACGACGGCGAATATCATCCCCGATACGGGGTTCGTGGAGGGAACGGTCCGCACGATGGACCCGGAAGACCGCCGGCTGGCGGAAGAATGGATCCGTAAGCTGGCGTCGACAGCAGCCTCCTCCTTTGGCGGCACAGCGGACGTGGCATGGCAGGCCGGACCGCCTGCCACGGCGAACCGGTCCGATTTGGTGAATCTGGCCCTGGACACGGCCCGGGCGTTGCACCTGCCGGTGGCAGAGCCGCCGGATTCGTTGTCAGCGGAAGACTTTGCCTACTATCAGGAACGGCTGCCGGGTTGTTTTATCCAGATGGGGACGGGTATTTCGCCGATGAATCATCATCCGGAGTTTCACGTGGATCCGGCCGCCCTGCTGGATTCCGTACCGTATACTATCGGCCTGCTGCAGCGGGCAGCAGCGTATTTTCATCAAGGACAGGAGGAAACAAAATGAAGGATAAGAAATGGTGGAAACTGGGGGCACTGACGGTGGCAGCCGTCGCTGTCCTGGCCGTGTTTGCCGGCTGCGGCAGCGAGAAAAAATCATCGCAGGGAGCCGCTTCCGACGGGACGAAGAAGGTATTGACGTACCGGCGGCTGCCGACCGCGACCAGTGATTTGTTCGACGCAGGCATCAAGCCGATCCTGGAAAAGAAGGGATACACCCTGAAGGGCGTATCCATCACGGATTCGGTCCAGCGGGAAATGGCACTGGATGAGGGAGCCATCGACTTCCATGTCGATGCCCACTTTGCTTATCTGAAAGCTATCAACGCCAGCAAGGGAACTCATTTGATGGGAGCCGTTGCCGTACCGACCGTACCGGAAGGGCTGTACCCCGGACAGAAAAAAACGCTGGCGGAAGTGGCGGACGGAGATACGATTGCCATTCCGAATGACGCGTCCAACCTGGCCCGTTCGTACCAGCTGCTGGAAGGACTGGGCTGGATCAAACTCGACCCGAAAAAAGACCGCAACCAGGTCACGGGCAATGATGTCATCGCCAATCCGAAGCATTTGAAATTCAAGGAAATGACAGGCCCGACCATTGCCAATATCCGGGAAGACGTGGCCTATGTCATCCTGCGTGGTTCCGACGCCTATAACGCCAAGATAGATTTCAACAGCGCCTTGTTCCAGGAAAACGACAAGGACATTGCACCGGAGATGCGGATGGCCCTGTGCATCAACTCTAACAACAAGGACGCCCAGTGGGTCAAAGATATCGTGGCGGCATACAAATCTCCCGAATTCAAGGAATTTATGAAGACCCAGGGAAAATTCTGGATTACGCCGGATTATATGAAATAAGGAGGAGTTCCCATGGCAGTGAACCTTCATGGATCGTGGGTGGCCATGTCCATCCCGTTTAAAGAAAACGGTGCCATTGATTTCAACGGATTTGCCACGCTGATTGAACGGCAGATCCGCTATGGCACCAACGAATTGTTCATCCTCGGGTCGGCGGCGGAAGTGACCCTGCTGACCCAGGACGAGAAGAAGGAAATCGTCCGCTTTACGGAAGAGGTCGTCCACAAGCGAATCCCCGTGTTCTACAGTGCCGCCGGCGTATCGACGGAGGCCGAAGTCGAGTTTGCCAAATGGCTGGAAGGGCAGGGCGTGGACGGCGTTATCTTTACGATTCCCCCGTATGTTCTCATTCCCCAGAAAGATGCGTTTCTGCACCTGGACGAATGCATGGGAGCTATTTCCCTGCCGTGCGGCATCTATAACAATCCGTCCCGCCTGGGGGTGCAGGTTTCGCCGGAAACCATTCAGGAACTGAGCCGGCGTCATGCGAACTTCGTCGTCGACAAAGAGGCGACGGGCAGCAACATGCAGCTGGTGCAGGTGCAGCGGCTGACCGGCGGCAAGGTAAGCATCATGTGCTGCGATTCCCCCTATTATTCCATTGTCCTGCCGACGCTGGCTGTCGGTGGTACGGGGCTGGCCAACATCGGCGGGAATATCATCCCGGAAGAAGTGGCTAAGTATGCCCGTCCGTGGACGAGTTACGAAATCATGAAAGAAGGGCGGGAAGAGTTTTTCCGCTATTACCCCTTGCTGGTCGAACTGTACGAAGTGTCGAATCCTGTCGTCGTCAAAGCAGCCCTCAATCTGCTGGGCCTGCCGGGCGGGCATGTCCGCAAGCCGTACCGCGACTATGACGGCGAGCCTCTGAAGCGGTTGGAAAAGGTCATGAACGACCTGGGAATCCTGGAAAAATACAGCGTAAAGTGAGGCCGGGGCCATGGAAGAATTGACGATTCCCCGGGGACAGGACATCTTGCCGGCCCTGGAGCAGTATGTGCTGAGCCGGGGCTGGAACGATGTGGTAGTCGTCCATGCCATCGGTTCTGTCAAAGATCTGCTGTTTGCATGCCCTGTGGAAGACGAACTGCCGTTACGCGTCGCTGTGACACCGTGTCACGGCGCGGCGGAAATCCTTTCGTTCACGGGGGAAATCATGACCAAAGACAAGATGGATCCGGAACTGGAAGCGGTATATCCCAACCGGGAGAGTCCTCTGTTTGTGCATATCCACGCGTCCTGTGCCCGGGCCGGCGGACAGGTGATGGGCGGCGGCTTGCGGGGCGGAAAGGCTTTTCGTTCCCTGCGGGTGTTCCTGCGTCCGGTACGTGACTCTTGAAGTTTGCACAAAAAAAGCACGTCTTTCCGAAAGGAATGGCGTGCTTTTTGTTTAAGATACGAACCGGTCCGTAAAGGAAAAAACGTAACGGTAATAGGGGTCGCCGACTGCGTCGTTCATGGCGTGCGTTGCGCCTTCCACCGTCAGGGCGGCTTTCTCTTTCAGCGGATCCGCCTGGTCCAGGTCTTTCATCATGGAAAGGGGGATGAGCTGGTCTGCCGTCCCGTGGATGAAGAGAATCGGCACCGTCGCCTTTGCCACGGCAGCCATGGGGTCGACGTCGTTGAGCCAGACGCCGGTGCGGTATTTCATCAGGAAGTTCATGGCCGTCAACAGCAGATCCCGGTGGCCGTTGTCTTCCCGTCCCATGCGGATAGCCAGCAGCTCTCTTAGATTGCTGTAGCCGCTGTCTTCGACGATAGCCTTCACCTGGGATGGTAATCCGTCGTTGATGGCGAGAAGCACATCGGCAGCACCCATGGAGACGCCGTGCAGGACAATGCGGGCCTGCGGATCCTGTTCCACTACCGCACGGGCCCATTGTGCCACGTCACGGCCCTCGTAGACGCCCATGGTCAGATACGTGCCCTCGCTCTTGCCGGAGGCACGCATATCCGGTGTCAGGACCTGATAGCCGTGGGACAGGTAATAGTCCGCCATGATGTACATGAACCGCTGATTGCAGCCGTACCCGTGGACCAGGATGGCCCACCGGTGGCTGTCGGGATTCCGTTTCGGCACAAAGTGGGTGGCAGCTAGTTTCAGCCCGTCGAAGGACGTCATGCTCCAGTCGGATTTCCGATAGGAGCCGGGCGACTTGGGCTGCATGGCTTCGTACTTATTGGGGTAAGGGTAGACGTCTTCAAAGGCCTTGGGCGGCGCCAGCGGATCACCGTTGCTGCCGCGGCGCAGGGCATAGTCTACTGCCGGCAGCCCCACGTACCACGCGGCAGCGGCTGCCACGCCGCCGGCCACGACGAGAAGGACCGTCAGGAAGAGGAAGAACTTTTTGATCATAACTTTCACCGGTTTTCATTGTAGCGCAAACCGCGGTGGAAAAAAGTAAAGAAACCGTGAAATCCGCCCGACGCTGCAAAACAGAAGCCCCCGTCCGCGGAAACGGACAGGGGCTGTTCTCAGAGACTTATCTTTTCCTTAGTTATTGCATCTGGAGAAGCCGCAGTTCGGGCAGCTGAAGCAGCGTCCTTCGGAGACCAGGGGACTGCCGCATTCCGGGCAGGCCATGCCACCGACGGGACTCTTCTTCGTCGTTCCGTGGTAGGCCGCTTCGATGGCATCGGCAATGGCGTTGCCGCAGGACAGGGATACATCTTTGCCCTGCTTGCGCAGTTCCTGACAGCCGCGGCACTTGGCTTCGCGCAGTTCGCTGATGATGGTTTCGACTTTGACGCCGCAGCGCAGAAGCAGCGAAATCAGGCGCGTCATGGTGTCGACGTTGGCTGTGCAGCCGCCGGAGAAGTTCGTGAACACTTCGAAAATCTGACCGGCTTCCGTCTTGTTGACGGTGATGTAGAAGTTCTTGATGCAGGCAGAACTCTGGCGGTACGTAGAGCCGTCGATGCGGCGGATGTCATGCCGCTTTGAGGGAACGACGGAGTCGAGGACGATGGTTTCGTTCTTTTCCGTGGCGTCCAGGATGGAACCGCGTTTGCAGTTGTCACGGAAGACCGTCAGGCCTTTGCAGCCTTTTTCATAGGCCATCATGTAGATCTGTTCGATTTCTTCTACTGTCGCCGATTCCTTCAGGTTGACTGTGGAGCTGATGGCATTGTCCACGTACGTCTGGAGAACGCTCTGCAGTTCAACGCGGTCCGCCGGTGCCACGTCATGCGATTCAATGACGAAGGGGAAGCGGACTTTGACTTCTGCATCCGGCGTGTCCAGGGGCAGGTGATGGTACGTCAGCAGATCCTGGATGCTTCTGGCGAAAACGCGGAAGGACTTGTGTTCCTTTTCCAGGCTGTGCGTCGTGCGCTGCATGGAAATCTGGTAAATCGGTTCTACGCCGCCGCTGAAGCCGCCTGCCAGCAGGGACAGGGAGCCGGTCGGGGCGATGGAGAGCAGCGTGCCGTTGCGCAGGCCGTATTTCTTGATGCGGTCGTGCAGTTCCGGGAAGAGCTGAATCAAAGGCGATTTGCTCGTCTTTTCCCAGTCGTATTTGCCGAATGCACCCTTGGTGCGGGCCAGGTCGCAGCTCGTGATCAAGGCCTGTTTGAGGATGGATTTCATCAAGTCGCCGGCCACCTTGCGGCTTTCCGGACTGCCATAGCGCAGGCCCAGAGCGACGAACATGTCTGCCAGGCCCATGATGCCCAGGCCGATGGAACGCCAGTCGTCGATGCATTTGCGGTTCTCGTCCAGCGGCTGCATGTCATAGCCGTAATCCAGGATTTCGTCGAGGCAACGGATAGCCGTATCGACGGTCTGGTTCAATTTGGCGTAGTTGATGGCTGCATTGGGGGAGAACTTGTCATCGACCATGTGATACAGGTTGATGGAGCCCAGGTTGCAGCTGTTGTAGGCGTTGCCATAGAATTCTGCGCAGGGATTGGACACGTCAATGACGTATTCCGGATACCCGCTCAGCAAGTTATAGCTGCGGACGCGGTCGATGAAAATGGAACCGGGGTCGCCGTAATCCCACTGGGTCTGGCAGAATTCCCGGTAGAACTTGCGCGTATCGATGGTCTTGCGGATCTTTTCCTTGCTTTCCGGTACGTCGAAATGCAGCTCGAACGGCTTGTTTTCTTTGATGGCATCCATGAACTTGCTCGTCAGGAGCATGGAAATGTTCATGGCTTCCAGTTTGTGGTCCGTCTGCTTGATTTTCAGGAATTCCTCGATATCCGGATGTTCGCACGACAGAGCAACCATCTCTGCTGCCCGTCTGCCATGGACTCCGATGACGCTGCCCGTGGCGTTGAACAAGGTCAGGAAAGACACCGCACCGGACGACGTGCGGGCGCTGTTGTTGACTTTGGAATCCTTCGGACGGAGCTTGGAAATGTTGACACCGCAGCCGCCGCCGTAGCTGAAAATGCGGGCCATCTTTTTATTGACGTCGAAAATGGATTCAATGTTGTCCTCGGGGCAGGGGAGGATGTAGCAGTTGCTCATGGAAGCCCGGAATTTGCCTTTGCTGCCGGCACCGTACAGACTGCGGCCGGCCGGGAAGAATTCCCCGTTCAGCAGGCACTGGCGGAATTTCGGCGCCAGCTCCGGACTGAAAATGCCCGTGACACGATCGACAAAGGCGTCGAAATCTTCCCCTTCATGGTAATATTTCTTATCCAGCAGCGTCTGGCTTAACGAATTCTCATACCATTTTTCCGACGCGGCGACGTTTGCCGTTTCCGTGTTGCTCATGCGAACCACTCCTTGTATTTTTTACTGTATCTTGTGTATGCATCTTTCCCTACACACAATCTATAGTTGTCTTGCACTCCCCATTATAGAAGTGTCGACGTCGTTCGTCAATGCTAATAAAAAATACATTTGTGTTTGTTACACATTTTTTAGGAAATTTAACACTAGATGTAGTGGTCTGTCGGGTTCGTGTGATGACAGGAGACGGGCATCGGCTATTTTATGGACGTCGTCCTGTCTGAAAAGACAACCAGGATTTTTAATTTCCGGAAAACAGGTGAAAAGATTTCAACAAATATTCAAAGCAGGAAAGTTCTCTTTTTGTTATACTAAAGTTACGAATTTTACATGATTCACGGGATAGGAGAATGCAACCGGTCACTCGGCGGGAATTTTCCGGGGAAAGGAAAGACTTTTGAAAATGACAAACAGACAAACGAGCTGTAAGCAAACTGTGTTCAAAATCGTGGGACTGACACTGGGTGCCATCATCTATACGGCCGGACTGGACCTGTTCCTGGTGCCGAACAATATTATCGACGGTGGGGTCATCGGTATCTCCCTGATGCTGCAGTATCTGCTGGGAATTCCCTTCAGCGTTCTGGTCGTCCTGCTCAACCTGCCGTTCTTCTACATCGGGTACCGGCGGCTTGGCAAGGGAATTGCCCTGTCGGCCACATACGCTATTTTCGTCGTGGCCGTCTGCAGCCATATTTTCACGCGCATGACGCCGGTTTCCAAGGATCCTTTCCTGGCCACTATCTACGGCGGGATTATCATCGGCATCGGCGTCGGCATCGTCATCCGCAGCGGCGGTTCGACGGATGGCTCGGAAATCATGGCCATCGTCCTGGACAACAAGACCTCCTTTTCTGTGGGGGAACTGGTCCTTTTCATGAATATCTTCATCATGGGCTGCGCCGGCCTTGTGTTCGACTGGAACAGCGCGCTCTATTCGCTGATCGCGTACTTTATCTGCTCCCGGATGATCGACGCCGTATCGGAAGGCCTCGATTCTTCGAAGGGCATCTTTATCATTACCAGTGAGTTTGAGGCCGTATCCGATGCCATCATCCACGACATGAACCGTTCTGTGACGCTGCTGCACGGGCAGGGCGGTTATTTGAAGGATGACAAGGATGTGCTATATTGTGTCGTCAGCCGCCTGGAAATCCAGAAACTCAAAGCCACGGTGCACGACATCGATCCCCAGGCGTTCTTGTCTGTCTTCGACGTGCAGGAGGTACAGGGAGGCCGCGTCATCAAACGGATCCCCTGAGATGGGGCAGCCTGCTGCGACGATAATGCGATTTTGGGGAAAAGAAAAAACGCTGCTGCCGGAAGAATCCGGCGGCAGCGTTTTTTGTATTCTGTGTGGCGTTGTTACGGCTTCTCGCCCAAGTGGTTGAAAAAGTGGGGAGAGTCTCCCCACTGGCCCCAGCCGACGCGGTCGCCGATGGAAGCGACGCGGCCGGCCAGACAGCTGCGGCACTGGTCCTGCCCGTCCTCCAGGCAAGGTTTGTTGTCGTAGAGCTGGTACTGCCTGCGGTATTTGGGGATGGTCACGAGCGGCATAAGGATGTTGGCTCCTGCTTTCAAGGCCATTTCGCGCCCCAGGGGATGGAGCGCCTGCAAGGCCGTCGTGGCGGCAATATTCACGTCCTTCAGGTACAGGCGCGTGACAGCGACCATGTTGATGCCCAGGCGGAGCCGTTCTGCCCGGTCTTTGCGGGAATCTTTGCCGGCGGCCACTACTTCGTTGCCAATGGGCGTGTTGTGATGGACCACATAGGGACCCATGCCGATCATGGCGATGTTGTTTTCTTCATAGAACAGGATGTCTTCTGCCAGATCTTCCAGGGTCTGTCCCGGCAGGCCGATCATGACGCCCGTGCCGACTTGCCAGCCGATACGGCCCAGAGCATCCAGGCAGTTTTTGCGGACCTGCCACTCGTGGTGTCCGTCCTGCGGATGAAGCGTAGCATACAGGCGGGGATTGCTGGTCTCGATGCGGAGCAGGTACCGGTGGGCGCCGGCCTCAAACCAACGGCGGTATGTTTCCTCCGTCTGTTCGCCGCAGCACAGGGTCAGGCCCAGGGCGCCTCCGCCGATGTGCTTGATGTCCCGGATGAGGCTTTCCACGTAAGCGATGAAGGCTTCATCCTGCCGTTCTCCGGATTGGAGGCACAGAGAACCGTATTGGTTCTCATAGCACCAGCGGGCCATGTGGAGAATGTCTTCGCGTGGCGTGTCAAATCGGACCACTTCCGTATTGTCCCGGCGGATGCCGCAGTACCGGCAGTTCTTGATACACCGGTTCGAAAATTCTAGGAGGCCACGGTAATAGTCCACGTTGCCGATATACTCCAGCTTAACCTGGTAGGCTGCATCGTACAGAGCCTGCAGGTCTTTCTGGTCTGTCAGGCCCAGGAGAAATACCAGGTCTTCTTTCTGTAATTGGTCTTTATGTAAAATCGTTTGTACATCCATGGTAGTTAGATTATAACACGGAACGGCCCGGCGTCCATGGGAAAATCAAAAACCCCGCAGACGGGAAGCGTGCCCGCCTGCGAGGTCAGGATAAGCAAAGACAGAAGCAACGACTTGCAGCAGCTGTACTGCAGTCATTCCGACATCATTCTGCCGGTACGATGGTGCCTTTGAATGTATCAGCGATGTATTTCTTGACAGCGTCGGAGTGGAAGAGTTTGGCGATCTTCTGGTAGTCGGCGTTGTCTTTGTTTTTGCCGTCCACCGCAAGGATCATGACTGCCAGCGGTTCGTTTTTATCCTCCCAGAACAAGCCCTGTTTCTCCACGTCCAGGCCGCCGCTCATGACGTAGTTCATGGTAATGACCGCCAGGTCGACGTCTTTCAGGCTGCGGGGCAGCTGGGCTGCTTCCAGTTCCTTGAAGACCAGTTTGTGCGGGTTGTCCACGACATCCTTCACCGTGGCTTTAAATCCGACGCCGTCCTTCAGTTTCAGTACACCGGCTTTCTGCAACAGCATCAGGCCGCGGCCGCCGTTGGTCGGATCATTCGGGATGGCGACAGTGGCACCGTCCGGAATGGCTTTCAGGTCCTTGATCTTGTCACTGTAGATTCCCATGCGCATCAGAATCGTCGGACCGATGGCCACCAGGTGGGCGTTGTTGTTCTTGTTGAAGTTTTCCATGAAAGGCTTGTGCTGGTAGCTGGCCAGATCCAGTTCCCCTTCGGCCAGGGCTTTGTCCGGCGTCACATAGTCGGAGAATTCCACGACTTTGACGTTCAAGCCTTGTTTTTTCGCTTCTTTGGCGACCGCTTCGGCGACCTGTGCATGCGGGCCGGCCGTGGCGCCGATTTTAATGACCTTACCGCCGTTGTCCGCGGCTTTTTTGTCACCGCTGCCGCAGCCGGCTATGCCAACAGCCAGTAAAGACAGCGCCAGGGCAGATACAAGGGCTTTTTTCAAATTCATCATTAAATCCCTCCTAACCTACAGAATTACTGTAGTATTATTACTTGTTCCTATGGTACCCACTTTCGGTTCCAGTGTAAAGGTTTTTTCACAATCAGTCCACAATTTTCGGGAAATAGAAAAAAGTTCCGGCCGTTCTGTATCGTTTGGAACAAAACGGCCGGGACACCTTGCCTTAATGACCGAACGTGGCAATGTACCCGTTCACCATGATATAGAGGACGATGAGAGGCAGGATGTAGGTGACATAGAACCGCAGGCACTTCGGGAAACGCAGTCCTTTGCCTGTGTCCACTTCTTTCAGAAAGTTTTTCCAGCCCCAGCCGTAGCGGGACGTACAGAAGGTCATGTAGACGATGCTGCCCAGGGGAAGCAGGTTGTTGCTGACGATGAAGTCTTCCAGGTCGAGGATGCTGGAACCGGGACCGAACGGCTGGATGCTGCTCCATACGTTGAATCCTAGCGTGCAGGGCAGGGAAAGGACAAACATGATGGGGATGGCACGCTTGATGATGGTCTTGCGGTCCAGTCCCGTCAGTTCCATGAAGCAGCCTGTAATGAATTCAAAGATGGCGATGACCGTCGACATGGATGCGAAAATCATGAAAAGGAAGAACAAGGTGCCCCAGAAACGGCCCAGGAACATGTGGTTGAAGACGTTGGGCAGGGTCACGAACAGCAGGTTCGGACCGGCGCCGGGGTTGATGCCGTAGCTGAAGCAGGCCGGGAAAATAATGAGGCCGGCCATGAGGGCGACGAAGGTATCGAGGACAATGATCCAGACAGCTTCGCCGGTGAGGCGTTTTTCCTTCCCGATGTAACTGCCGAAGATGGACAGGGAACCCTGGCCGATGCTCAGGGTGAAGAAGGCCTGGCCCATGGCGTTGAAGATGACTTCGTTCCAGCTGTACTGGCTCAGCCGGCTGAAGTCCGGATACAGATAATAGCGCAGACCCGCTTCGCTGCCGGGCAGCAGGACGGAGTTGACGGCCAGGATGAAGATGAGGACGAGCAGCAGGCTCATGATGACTTTGGTAATGCGTTCCACGCCTGCCTGTACGCCGAGATAGCATACAAAGAAGCCAAGCAGGATGACGAACAGGAGCAGGGCCACCATGGTCTGGGGATCCTGAAGAAGGCCGCCGAGGACACTGCCGACCTGGGCCGGCGTCATGCCTTCGAAAGCACCGACCAGCATCTTGTAGAAGTAATAGAACATCCAGCCGGAAATGGTGGTGTAATACATCATGAGGAGGACGTTGCCGGCAATCATGACGTATTTATATTTGTGCCAGTACGTTCCTTTCGGTTCCAGAACATTGAAGGCCTTTGCCGGGCTGTGGATGCTGGAGCGTCCTACAGCGAATTCCGCCACCATGATGGGCAGGCCGAGGAGGGCCAGGAAAATCAGGTACAGGACTACGAAGGAGGCGCCGCCGTATTTCCCCGTAATGAAAGGAAAGCGCCAAACATTGCCGAGGCCGATGGCACAGCCGGCGGAAACGAGAATAAATCCGAGACGAGACGAAAAGGTATTGGTACCCATTGGGAAAAGAGGCTCCTATCTATTGTGGTATTTTTATGCTGTGTTGGCCGTCTATGCTTATTTGCCGAAAATGCCGATGTACCCGTTCACGAAGATATACAGGACAATCAGGGGCAGAATGTACGTGGCATAGAAACGGATCCAGCGCGGGAACCGCACACCCTTGCCCGTATCGGCTTCTTTCACAAAGTTATTCCAGCCCCAGCCGTAGCGGGACGTGCAGAACGCCAGATAGATCAGGCTGCCAAGGGGCAGGAGGTTGTTGCTGACGATAAAGTCTTCGAAGTCCAGAACCCCGCTTCCCGGTCCGAAGGGCTGGAAGCCGCTCCACAGGTTGAAGCCCAGGATACAGGGGAGGGACAGCAGAATCATGACAGGCACGCCGCGGCGCACGATGGTCTTGCGGTCCAGGCCGGTCAGGTCCATGAAGCACGCAATGAGGTTTTCAAAGACGGCGATGACCGTCGACATAGACGCGAAAATCATGAAGAGGAAGAACAACGTTCCCCAGAAACGGCCGCCGGGCATGTGATTGAACACGTTGGGCAGCGTGACGAACAACAGGTTCGGGCCGGCGCCGGGGTTGATGCCGTAACTGAAGCAGGCCGGGAAAATAATGAGGCCGGCCATGAGAGCGACGCACGTGTCCAGAACAATGATCCACAGGGCCTCACCGGTGAGGCGTTTTTCTTTGCCGATGTAGCTGCCGAAGATGGCAAGGGCGCCGATTCCCAGACTTAACGTAAAGAAGGCCTGGCCCATGGCGTTGAAGACGACTTCGTTCAGGCTGTAATGGCTGAAGCGGCTGAAGTCCGGCAGCAGGTAATAGGAAAGGCCTGCCTCACTGCCGGGGAGCAAGACCGAATTGATCGCCAGGGCGACCATGAGGAACAGGAGAGCCGTCATCATGATCTTGGTAATCCGTTCCACGCCGGACTGGACTCCCAGGTGGCAGACAGCACCGCCCAGGAAGACGACGAGGGCCATGTAGCCTGTCATGGTGAGGGGGTCGGAAACGAGGGCGCCCAGGACGCCGCCGACCTGTTTGGGGTCGAGTCCGGCAAAGCCGCCGACCATCATCTTGTAACAATAGTAAAACATCCAACCGGAAATGGTGGTGTAATACATCATCAGCATGATATTTCCCAAAATGGCACCGTATTTGTACAAATGCCATTTGGTTCCCTTCGGTTCCAGGATGTCGAAAGATTTGGCCACACTGTGCACGCTGGCGCGCCCTACGGCAAATTCCGCCACCATGATGGGCAGCCCCATAATGGCCAGAAAGACCAGATAGAGCAGGACAAAGGTCGCACCGCCGTATTTCCCCGTAATGTACGGGAAGCGCCACACGTTCCCCAGGCCGATGGCGCAGCCGGCCGATACCAGAATAAACCCGAGACGGGTAGAAAAATTACTATTCCCCATAGTCGAACTCCTTGTTTGTGCATGTTAAGCATCCGTCGGATGCTCTTTTTCCGTTTGGTTTACCGCTTTAGCAGTAAAAATATATGTCAATTATACGATATGAAACACTTTTGTTCAACTTTTTTGCCCTGATTGACAAGTTTTTCCCAAGGCCTGTTAAATTAAGCAAACATCCGTTACAATAGAAATAATATGGCCTGTAAAAAAAGAAGAAGGCTTGTACAAAGTAAAGGAAGAGAGTGTTCTATGGTTTCCAAATCCCCTGTTTCCGCCTCCGGAGGCGGCGTAATCCGAACGGCCCTGCGGGCAGCATTCCCTCACACGGTACCGCTGTTGCTGGGATTTTTATTTTTAGGCATCGGGCTCGGCATCTTTGCCCACGGCATGGGTCTTGCCACGTGGGTGGCTCCCGTCATGGCAATCTTTATTTTCGGCGGATCCCTGGAATTCGTCACTGTGTCGATGCTGCTGTCTCCTTATGCACCGCTCCAGACCCTGATCATGGCGCTGGTCATCCAGTCCCGTCATCTTTTTTACGGCATTTCCATGCTGGAAAAATATCGTGGCATGGGCTGGAAAAAGGTGTTCCTCATCCACTTGCTGTGTGATGAGACGTTCGCCATCAACTACTCGACGGAAGTACCGCCTTGCGTCGACAAGGGCTGGTTCTATTGGTGGGTCTCCGTGCTGGACTACCTGTACTGGGTAGTGGGCGTCATCCTGGGCAGTTTGTTCGGGGCAGCCGTACAGTTCCCCTTGAAAGGGCTGGATTTTCTCATGACCTCCCTGTTTGTGGTCATCTTCCTGGAGCAGTGGCTGCGGGAAGAGATGCATGTCAGCGCCATCGTCGGCTTCGCGGCCTGCCTGCTCAGCCTGGCAGTGTTTGGACCGGATCGCTTCATGCTGCCGTCGCTGGGCCTTATTCTCATCGTGCTGACGCTGCTTCGCAAACCATTGCTCCGTTATGCCGGAACAAGAAAGGTGGAGTGAAAATGAGTGTTACGGAACAATTGATTACCATTGGAATGTGTGTCCTGGGTACCATGGCTACCCGGTATATTCCGTTTCTTCTGTTTCCGGCGGGAAAGGAAACGCCGGCTTATATCCGGTATCTGGGGCAGATGCTGCCGTCGGCTATTTTCGCTCTCCTCGTGGTGTACTGCTTTCGGAATGTCAATCTGACCGGGGGAAGTCACGGCATTCCCGAGGCACTGGCCCTGGTCATGACCGTCGGCGTTCATCTCTGGCGGCGCAACATGCTGTTGTCCATGGCGGCCGGAACCATTTTGTACATGTACCTCGTCCAGGTCGTGTTCCCTGGCTGAGCCAGCAGCATCGGAAGCCGCGACACCGTCGTGATGGCGGGCAGAAAAGGGCAGCAGGGATTTCTGTTGACAGCTTTTTCGGTTAATGATTTAATATACTTAATGTGTAGAAAAAATACGGGCGCCGGCTCCCCCGCGTCGGGCGGGGAAGAGAATGGGGCGCTCCGTTCAGGAGGAAATCATTCAAATGGGTATGCTGAAGGAATTCAAAGAATTTGCCATGCGGGGCAATGTTGTCGACATGGCCGTTGGCGTTGTCATCGGCGGTGCGTTCGGAAAAATCGTGACGAGCCTCGTCAACGACGTCATTATGCCTCCTTTGGGCAAAATGCTGGGCAATGTGGATTTTTCCAATCTGTTCATCAACCTCACGGACAAGAACGTGGCGACGCTGGCGGAAGCCAAGAAGGCAGGCCTGGCGGTCATTGCCTATGGCAGCTTCATCAATACCATCATCAATTTCTTGATTGTGGCTTTTGCTGTGTTCCTGGTTATCAAGCAGCTTAATCGGATCGCGCCGAAGGCGCCGGCCAAAGCACCGCGCCTGTGCCCGTTCTGCAAGACGGAGATTCCGGACGACGCGACCCGCTGCCCGCACTGCACGAGCGAATTGCCGAAGGACTGAGGAACTTCCCGCGAGGGAAGGCGGAAGAAGGGAATCCTTCCGACCGAAAAGGCCTTCGCGGCGGTGGGGGGACAAGCTGAAATGGCAGGCGTTGCAGTCAGTTACCTGACTGCAACGCTTTTTCTATTATAAAAAAGTTGTAACAGACTAACTTTTTTTAGATATTTGTTGACAAATCGGCATAACAATGCTAGATTATGGACAGAAAATAGTTAGCTATTACTAACTTAAAAATGTGAAATTTACAGGTTGGAGGTTTTCAACCTATTTTTTTCGGATTAGAGTTAGCAAACGCTAATATGAAATCCTGCGGAGGTGAAAGGATTGATACCACTGATTATGGCAGAGCCGGGGGAAACGGTCGTCATCCGGAAAATCACGGGGAATGACCAGGTGCGGCAGCATCTGGCAGAAATGGGGTTTACCGTGGATGCGAAGGTGACAGTGGTGAGCCATATGGCCGGCAACATGATTCTCAATGTGCGGGACAGCCGCGTCGGCATCGGGGAATCTATGGCGCGCCGCATCTTGTATTAATTTGAGGGAAACTTCAAAAGGAGTGGGAACATGACACTGAATGACATTGCGATCGGCGGAATCTGTAAGGTCGTCCGCCTGAATGGTACCGGCGCGTTGAAGCGCCGCATTATGGATATGGGAATCACTAAAGGGACGGAAATCAAAGTAGTCAAAATCGCCCCCCTGGGAGACCCGATGGAGTTGAATGTGCGCGGATATGATTTGTCGGTCCGCAAAAACGAAGCGGCGACGATCGAAGTGGAAGCTCTGTAACGAGATATTCCTCGTTTACCAGCAGAGCACAGGAATCTCAGGGGATATCTTCCCCAGTAATTGGAAAGGATAGAATATGGAACTTAAAATCGCCCTTGCGGGAAACCCGAACTGCGGGAAAACGACCTTGTTCAATGAGCTGACGGGCAGCAGCCAATACGTCGGCAACTGGCCCGGTGTCACGGTAGAAAAAAAGGAAGGCCGCCTGAAAGGTCATCCGGATGTCATTATCCAGGACTTGCCTGGCATTTATTCTTTGTCTCCCTATACGCTGGAAGAGAAAGTATCACGCCGGTATCTGGTACAGGAGAAGCCCGATGTCATTTTGAACATCATCGACGGCACGAACATCGAACGCAACCTGTATTTGACGACGCAGCTGATTGAAGTGGGCCTCCCTGTTGTCATTGCCATCAACATGATGGATCTGGTGCAGTCGAAGGGGGATGTCATCGACATCCAAAAACTGTCCGCGGCATTGGGCTGCCCTGTTTATGAAATCAGCGCCCTTCGGGGAAAAGGCTGCAAAGAAGCGGCGGAAGCAGCCGTGGCGGTGGCCCGGGCACGCCAGCCTGCCAAGGAACAGCCTCACGTCTTTACGGGCAGTGTGGAGCATTGCCTGGCCCATATCGAGGAATCCATTGCAGACCGCGTCGATCCGCGGAATTTGCGCTGGTACAGTGTCAAGCTGTTCGAGCGGGACAAGGACGCCACGGCTCCTCTGGGGCTGAGTCCGGAGCTGCTGAGGCACCTGGATCTGCACATTCAGGATTGTGAAGCAGAACTGGAAGACGATGCGGAAAGCATCATCATCAACCAGCGGTACGAATACATTGGGAAGCTGGTCGAAAGAGCCGTCCGCAAGAAGGCACCGAAGCACGCCTTGACCACGTCGGACAAGATTGACCGCGTTGTGACGAACCGGTATCTGGCGCTTCCGATTTTTGCATTGGTTATGTTCCTCATGTATTACATCTCCGTCACGACAATTGGTACATGGATGACCGATTGGGCGAACGACGTGTTCTTCGGGGAAATCGTGACGGACGCCGCAACGGGCTTTCTGGAAAGCATTGCCGCTCCGGACTGGCTGACCAGCCTGATTGTTGACGGTATCATCGGCGGCGTCGGGACGGTCCTGGGGTTCGCCCCGCAGATTCTGCTGATTTTCTTCTTTATGGCGCTGCTGGAAGATTCCGGTTATATGGCCCGCGTCGCTTTCATTATGGACCGTGTGTTCCGTAAGTTCGGCCTGTCCGGCAAATCCTTCATCCCGGTCCTCATCGGAACCGGCTGCGGCGTACCGGCCATTATGGCGGCGCGTACCATCGAAGAGCCGCGGGACCGCCGCATGACCATCATGCTGGCTACGTTCATCCCCTGTTCGGCCAAGTCTGAGGTCATCGGCATGGTGACGACCATTTTCTTCCCAGGATCAGTGTTTGTCGCCCCGGCTATGTACTTCCTGGGAATCGCCATCATCATTCTCGGTGGCATTGCCCTGAAAAAGACCCACTACTTCGCAGGGGACCCGGCTCCTTTCGTCATGGAGCTTCCGGCATACCATATCCCTTCTATGAAGGGTGTTCTGATTCACATGTGGGACCGTGCCAAAGGGTTTGTTATCAAGGCCGGGACGATTATTTTCACAGTCTGCGTTATCATCTGGTTCCTCCAGTCCTTCAATACCAGTCTGGAACTGGTCGACAATATCGATGATTCCATGCTGGCTCTTGCCGGCAATGCCATCGCCTGGATTTTTGCTCCCATCGGCCTGGGTTCCTGGCAGAATGCCGTTGCCGTTGTGTCTGCCTTCATGGCGAAGGAACAGGCCGTCGGCAGCCTGGGCATCCTGGCTGGTGCCGATCCAGACAGCGAAGTCGAAACATTTAAGGCAATTGCCACCATGTTCACGCCCCTTACGGCATTTACCTATATGATTTTGAACCTCTTCGACCCGCCCTGCATGGTGGCCATGGCTACGACAGCACGGGAAATGGGCGATAAGAAATGGGCTGCCCTTGCTATCTCGTTCCAGCTCCTCATCGGCTACGGGCTGGCATTTATTGTGTACAATCTGGGCGGCTGGGCCTTTTATGGCGTCCCGTTTGGAACGATGCAGGCCCTGGCGATCCTGTTAGTCCTGGCGGCTCTCTATTTCATCCTGCGTCCGGCTCCCAAAGCTGCCGCAGGGCAGATGCGGGCCCAGGAGGCGGAATGAACGGTCATTCCGCCGTTTCTTTCCTGCCAAAGCAGGAATTCGATACCTTCAGGTAGAAAGGAGTCATCATGAATTTTCTGTCTGCTGTCGTACTGGCAGCCGTTGTGATTTGCTTTATTCTGGCTTTGCGTCATGTCATCCGTAATCTTTCCACGGGCTCCTGTTCCCATTGTTCGGGCGGGTGCCCGGCAGAGGGAATCTCCAGCGGAAGCTGTCCTTACTGCACCAGCGCGAAACTCCGGAAGGACAAAAAGGTGCGCAATGCCTGACCGTTAGAAAGGTGGATGATCCATGCCTTTGTCCCCCGACATCCTGCAGGGGATCCTTCTCCCGTTCGCAGGGACCTGCCTTGGTGCAGCGTGTGTGTTTTTAATACGGGGCGCCCTGCACAACCAGGTTCAGCGGATTTTTACGGGATTCGCTGCCGGAGTAATGGTCGCCGCGTCTGTCTGGAGTCTCCTGATTCCGGCGATGGAACAGGCTTCCGCCTCCGGCAAGCCGGCTTTTTTGCCGGCCGTCATCGGCTTTTGGGCCGGCGTTCTTTTTCTCCTTTTACTGGATCATGTTATTCCCCATTTACATTTAAACAGCACGCAGGCGGAAGGACCGGCTGTCGGCCTGCCCCGTACGATTAAGCTGGTCTTGGCCGTCACGTTGCACAACATTCCGGAAGGCATGGCGGTCGGCGTCGTATACGCCGGTGTTACTTCCGGATCAACGACAATTACGGAAGCAGCGGCACTGGCCCTGTCCCTGGGAATAGCCATCCAGAACTTCCCAGAAGGGGCCATTATTTCCCTTCCGTTAAAGGCGGAGGGAGCAGGGCGGTTGAAATCCTTTGTTTACGGCGTCCTGTCGGGCGTCGTGGAGCCCATTGGTGCGTTGGTCATGATTGCCGCGATTCAATATCTGCTGCCGTTCCTGCCGTATTTTCTCAGTTTTGCTGCCGGTGCCATGCTCTACGTAGTCGTAGAGGAGTTGATCCCCGAAATGTCGGAAGGGGAGCACTCCAATATTGGCACGCTGGCTTTTGCAGCTGGTTTTACCCTGATGATGGCACTGGATGTCATGTTAGGTTAAATAACTCCTTGTGTATGCGGATGTCTCTTGACATCCGCATTTTTTAATGCAGTGTAACGGAAATTTCTGCCGCTGAAGGAGGAGCTGGAACATAAAAAATCGCCGGCCACCGTGTGGGAAATTCACGATGACCGGCTTCCTGAATCAGGAGGTCCGCATGGCCTCCTTAGGGGGAAACGAAAGGAGTGGGGCAGGGAGCCTGCCCCGAAAAGAAGTCTTACTTGGTTTTGTTGTTGTATTTGACCGGTTTGTTAACGCGGACACGTTCGATGGACGGATTGCCGTTCTTATCGCGGCTGATGACGTCGATGCGGATGTACTGCAATTCCGGCGAGAATTCCTGCACCAGTTTGCTCAGTTCCGGATCGCTGCTGTTCATGCCGTTCTGTACGATGCGGTAGACGATAGCAGCGAATTCATAACGCGTCATCATGCGGTCGCCGTGGAACTCGCCGTCCGGATAGCCTTCCAGCACGCCGTTCCCCGCCAGTTTGGACACGTACTCATAAGCCCAGTGGTTTTCCGCCACATCGGGGAAGAGGGAACTCTTGGCCGGATCAATGGCCAGGCCATGGATGCCTTTCAACTGGGCGATCTGCTTGCTCTGTTCTGCCAGCAGCTTCCGCATGTCGCGGATTTCCTTCGCCATAGCCACGCGGGACGTGGATACGTTGTTTTTCTGTCCCAGCTTGAAGGTGACACCGGCGTTGACCATGTTTTCTCCGCCGCCCATGGAGCCGCCGACGCTGAACATCACGTCTTCGGTCGGACGGTAGAAAGCACCGAATGCAACGGCATGGGCTCCGCCATAATTACCATAGGCACCGGCGAAATCCCACTTGTCATCGGGGTCGAAGTCCTGCGGGTGCAGGCCGGCCAGAGCGGCCGCGTTGGCACCGGCATGGTCGATGCGGTTGTCAATCCGGTTCAATTCATTCTGAACGTCCACGGTCAGGCCATGCAGCTGGCTGACGTTGACAGCATCCGTGGCTTCGGTACCGGGGGCGACATTGTGAATCTGGTTGCCGCCCATGTCCACATTGGTCCCGTTATTCACCTTGAAATTACCACCGTTGATGGTCAGGTTGTTGGTCGTAACGGAGTTGAGTCCTGTCAGATCGGAAGCAAGTTGAATATTGAAACCAGTCGTTCCGTCGCTTGTTCTAAAGCTGTTGACCCCGATGTTGCCATCCGAGAGCGTGCCAGTGGCGCCGCCTTGCAGGGCGAGCTGCGTGTTCAGTACCCGGTTCACAGCGGTTCCGTCATCTCCGATGAAGGAGAGCCCATCCGACATGGTGGCTACTGCATACGAGTCTTCTGTCGAATCGAGAAGATGTATAGAGGCGGTATTGGAGGTTCCGGAAAGGGCAGCACGGTTAATAGTAGCGGTGCCATCCAGGTTCGAAGAGGCACTCGTTGCAGTGAGTTTGGCCGTCTGCTGTCCATTGTTGTTCTTCAGTGTCAGGGAGCCATCCTGCGTAGCGCTGCCAAGGACAACGTCCTTGTTGAGCTTCACGATCATGGTATTGCTGCCACTATCGGCAACGACACCGATATTGCCATCGGTCAGCTGGTTCCTGAGGCCTTCAGTCGTATTAATGCGGTTGCCGTTAAGGTCTTTGGTCTCGCCGACCACATTGATGTGGCCGTCGGACCCTACGTCAACGACATTCCGGTCCGCAGCAAGATCCGAGTTATCGCCTAAATAGTGATGATCACGGGTTGCATAGTAGAGCTGGGAACCATTGACCGCATCGGTACTTCCAGCCCCGACACGTCCGGCTGCCACGTTCTGAACGCGGCGTTCACTGCCTGAACTGCCTACCGTGACGACTCCGCTCGCTGTCGAACCGGCAAATGTTACGTCTCCACCACCACGGTTCTTGTAGGTTTCACCTGTATATGTCGCAGCACCAGCGGTTGTACTGTCAGCCGTCTTTTTGGCGGAGCTATTCGACCCGATATAAGCGGAATTTCCGACCGTGGCGTTGACATTGCTGCCCAGAATCTGGACATTGCTCAGGTTCGACTTTTTGTCCGCATTGTTGACGTCAACGGTGTTGTTATTACCGACAATATTGATGTTTTCGGTTTTGTTGAGCGCGGAATCGATGTTGCGGCCTTTAACCGTATTGCCGAAACCATCGATGGTAACGCCTGTCAGGCTTCCTGCTTCTGCAGCTGTGGTAGCTGCGCCCTGAACCGTGTTACTGGAACCACTAATCTGGACATCCGTGATGGTAAAGCCTTCATTTTCCTGGCTGATAGTATTGCTGTTACCTACCATATGGGCGTCATTGACGGAGCCTACATGATCGTCCTGATTGTTGTAAATGGCCGAAATCTTGTTATCGTTTCCAACCATGCCCGATTCATAGATGGGATCCACATTACCGGACCCTGTGTTGGTCATCGTGTTACCGGTACCAAAACCGTGGTTGCGGTCGCCTTCGACGTTATTTTTAGCGCCCACAACGGTAGAAGTGGAGCCACTGACCTGTGTATCTGTACCGATGGCAATGGAATTTTCCGCACTGGCACCCGTACCTGCATTTTGGCCGACGGCGACAGAGCCATTCCCGGCAGCCACAGCTTGATCACCTGCTGCCACAGCGCTATTACCGGTTGTTTCAGCATAATAACCGATTGCAATAGATTTATTGCCCTGATTTGAGGCCACATTATCTTCATTGACTTGGTTATAGTTAGTTGCTCTTGTCCCAATCGCAATGGAATTGTCCGTCTTTGCAACGGATCCGGAACCGATTGCAACAGAACGTTCTCCGCTTGCTGCTGTGTCATGGTTGCTGTCGCCGCTGTCACCGGAATCCACAGGTCCTTCTGAACCAATGGCAATACTGCCATCTCCCGCAGCTTTGGTATTATTGCCGATAGCAACTGCGTCATCAGCTTCTGCTGCAACGCCCGGCCCAATTGCCATGGCATTTTTGTTATCCGATGACGTTCCGGTGTTATCTTTATTATTTGTGTTGGTATTCTCGTTGGAGCTGACGGAGAAGTACTTTTGCGAAAGGGCCTTAATGTCGTTCGTCAACTCAGAAATCTTAGTATCTACATAAGATTGCGTAACGCCGCCTGTTGTGCTGCTCCCTGACGGGATTTTGGATTCAACCAATTTCAGTTGTCCAATGGTAGCAACATCGCTGTCTAAGTAACCGTCTGCTACATTGGAGATGCGGCGTAAATTACTTTCTGTCCCTACAGAAACATAACTGGAGGGTGCTGTTTGATCCGTCAAGTAGCCGTTTTTTAATTCTGATTGTGCTACAGTTGCATCGGATCCGGAACCGATGGCAATATTGCCGTATCTAGCCGTGGAATTGGCGCCAAAGGCAATACTGGACCCGTCGTAAGCATGGGCATTTTCGCCGAGCGCCACAGTATAGTCACCATTGGCAAGGGAAGCCCGCCCGATGGCCGTACCGTTGCTGTACGCCTTGGCTTCGGCACCGATGGCCGTTGCATATTGAATGCTGGAAGAAGCAGTGTCACTGGAAAAATCGTTGGCCTTATAGCCAATGGAGACATTATAACCATTTTGCGGATTATCCGTGGATGCTTCTGTCTGGAACCCCTGGCCGGCTTCCGAACCAACAGCTACGTTGTAATTGCTGTGGACGTTGGAACCAGCATTGTTACCGACGGCGACGTTAGCCGTACCGATTACATTCTGGCCTGCTTTGGTACCAATGGCGATGAGGGCCCCATCCACATTGGCACGCTTTTGATCGGAACCGACACCGGCCTGTGTACCAATGGAAATATCGCCTTCGCTAGCTGCCACCGCTCCGTTACCAAAAGCCTGGGCGTTGGCGCTGGTGCTCTTTGCTCCGTTGCCGATGGCTAGACTTTCTTCACTCGCGTTTGCTTCATTTCCGAGGGCCAGACTGTTTTTTGCAGATGTTGACTTATAGCCGATAGCAATTGCCAGTGCCTTATCTGCTACGGACTCAGATCCAATGGCAATCGCGCGGGTCGCATTTTGCTTAACGGCTGCATTATATCCGATGGCGATAGCCTCATCTGCCGTATTTCCGTTTACGTTGTCGGCTGCGACGGAAGCACCGGTACCAAAGGCGAGAGAGTTGTTGGATCCATAGACTTTAGCATCACTGCCAATCGCTATGCTCCCCGAGGAAACCTCCGTACCGGATCCATCGATAGGAATATTCTGAACGACTGCATTATGGCCGATGGAAATGGCGTCATTGCCGCGGGAATTGGAATCCGTACCGATAGAGATAGAGTCGATGCCACCAGAGCTGGTAGAAATGTCCGAACCCTGATCTGCCGGCATGTCAGCGGTAACACCCGTAATGGCGCCCTGGCCGATAGCAATACCGCGATTTGCCGTTCCTTTGGTAACGGCTCCGTCGCCCAGGGCAACGCTCTGTTTGCCGTTGCTTACAGCATTCGGCCCGATGGCGACAGAGTTGTCACCATTGGCTTTCGCATCGGTGTCGGTGAGGTTCGTTGTCACGGTCGTCGTCGTCCCGTCCGGGTTGGTAATCGTTTCCGTGTATGATGAAGTAGAGGATTTTGCCTTGAAGTACTTGGACAGGCTGGATTGTCCCGTGATGGTTCCGTCACTGCCCACTTCAAGCCCTAAAGAGTTGGCTAAGTCCGCTATGTTATTTGTGTTCGTAGTGATATTGGATGTGTTTGTATTGATGGCCGTTTTGTTGGCTTCGATATTATTCTTATTTTGCTCAATGGCCGCCTTATTAGCAGCAATGTCGGTCTTATTTTGATCGATGGCGGACTTATTGGCAGCAATGTTGGTTTTATTTGTATTGATGGCCGTCTTGTTGGCGGCAATATCCGCTTTGTTCTGCTCAATGGCCGTCTTATTGGCAGCAATGTTGGTCTTATTCGTATTGATGGCTGTCTTGTTGGCGGCGATATCAGCTTTGTTCTGGTTGATTGCTGCTTTGTTGCTCGCAATGTTCGTCGTATTGGTTGCGATGTGCGACGCATTCGTGGAAATATTCGTCGTGTTCGTGGCTACCTGTTGTTCCAGAGTCACAGCCATCGCAGGAGATGGCAGAAAACCCAGTCCGGCAACCAGTGCCAGCGACACCAGCGTCGCCTTATGGAACCGCTTCCTGTTCGAAACCGATTTCGTAAAGCCGCCGGCAATTTCCGATACGACGACATAAAGCTGTTTCCCTTTGTCATAAATAACCTTGTACGTCTTGTTCATAAAGTCTCCCCCTTTATTCTATTACGCACTTCCCTTGCCATACCGTTTTCCCCTAAATGGCTACCTAAGCTGCGATGAATAAAGTTGAGTATATGTAATTATATGAACATAAATCTGTGCTAATAAAGGTTATTTATGACGTAATTATAACACACATTTGACACATATTGTCAAAGATACATAAATAACTCCCTAGCCATAGATAGGAAATCTTACAGGATAGAAAAATTTTTTCTGCCATATAGTGAATCTGTTACATAGTACACAATTTTGTTGATAAAATGCCACATTCTGACTTTGTCGCAAATCTATGATATAATTTAATGGTAAATAATGAAGAAACTGAGATACAAACGAGGTGACGGTGATGTTAGGAGCAATCATTGGAGATGTCGTGGGATCACGGTTCGAATGGGACAATTGCCGCAGCAAGAAATTCGACTTATTTACGTTTGGCTGTGAGCCGACCGACGACAGTATTATGACGCTGGCCATCGCGCAGGCTCTGCTGGATACCCGGGAGGACCGCTCTACCCTGGCGGAGCATGTCGTGGAACGGATGCAGCATATGGGCCGGCGGTATCCGAATGCTGGATACGGAGGACGGTTTTCTCATTGGCTGGAGGAACGGAATCCCAAACCGTACGGGAGTCTGGGGAATGGTGCGGCCATGCGCGTCAGTGCCTGTGCTCAGGCGGCGCGCACCTTGGAGGAAGCCAGGGAGTTGTCACATACGGTGACGGCTGTGACGCACAACCATCCGGAAGGCTTGAAAGGAGCTGAGGCTGTAACCGTGGCGATTTTCCTGGCACGGGAAGGAAAGACGAAGGAAGAAATCCGTAAGGTGATCACGGACCAGTATTATCCCCTGGATTTCACGCTGGACGAAATCCGAGATACCTACCAGTTTGATGAAACCTGTCCGGGTTCGGTGCCCCAGGCACTGGAAGCATTTTTTGAAGGAACGGATTTTGAGGACGTTCTCCGGAATGCCATCTCGATCGGCGGCGACAGTGATACCATTGCTGCCATCGCCTGCAGTGTCGCTGAAGCCTTTTACGGGGTGCCCGATGCTATCCGTGCCGCTGTCCTGCCGTATTTGGACAGCGATATGCAGCGGATTTTGACGGAATTCGAGCGGACGTATCCCTGGCCGGCCCGCTGAGGAGGACGATGCCGCTGGAAGCCGGATTAGTTCCGGCAGGAGGTAACGTATGCATAAGTATTTGAAAGTATTGTCACTAGCTGCTGTGTTTTGGACGACAGTGACCATGTCCGCCTACACGCCCTATGAGACAGGATCGCGCCGGACTGCCTCCGGAGCAGATGCGGTGGAAGGGTATACGTGTGCCGCGAATTTTGTGCCTTTGGGCAGTTTAATCATCTACAACGGAGTGACATACCACGTGCAGGACCGGATGCATCCGTCCCATTCGAAGCATGTGGACATCTTTATGGAATCTCATGCGGCAGCCCTGAAGTTCGGTCGTTTTCAGGCAAAAGTGCAGGTAATTACACCGTAACAAACATTACAAAAAACAATATAAAAATACGCAAGAATAAAAAATAGTGACGTAAATGTGAAATTTTCATTGACAGACAGAAAGACGGACTGTATCATGGACACTAAGTTTGAACAGTGTTTATACTGATTTTGTAAAGGGAAGGTGTTCATGTATGAAACTGAAGAAATTCTTGTGCGGCGCTCTGGCATTGGCAACGGCAGGTCTGTTAATTGCCGGCTGCGGTGGTGGTGACAAGAAAGCCGATGCGCCGAAGGACGGTAAAAAAGTTGTCCTGAAGGTAGGCGCTACGCCGGTGCCGCATGCGGAAATCCTGAACTTTGTCAAACCGAATCTGGCGAAGGAAGGCATTGACCTGCAGGTCGTGGAATTCACGGACTACGTGAAACCGAACCTGTCTTTGTCGGACAAGGAGCTGGATGCCAACTATTTCCAGCACATTCCGTATCTGGAAAAATTTGCCAAGGACCGTAATTTGAAACTGGCTGTCCTGACGAAAGTCCACATTGAACCGATGGGGGTTTATTCCCGTAAGATCAAGGACCTGAAAGAGCTGCAGAACGGTGCCAAAGTCGGGATCCCCAATGATCCGACGAATGGCGGCCGCGCACTGGTCCTGCTGGAAAAAGCCGGCCTGCTGAAACTGAAGGAAGGCAAGGGGATTGCCGCGACGAAACAGGATATCGTCAGCAATCCGAAGCAGCTGGAGATTGTAGAAGCGGAAGCAGCAATGCTGCCCCGTTCTCTGGATGACTGCGCAATTGCCGTCATCAACTCCAACTTTGCGATGGAAGCCAAGCTGAACCCGGCGAAGGATTCTCTGTTCACGGAAAAGGATTCGCCCTATGCGAACGTCGTAGCCATCCGCGAAGGCGATGAAAAGCGTCCGGAACTGCAGAAACTGGCCAAGGCCCTGACGACCCCTGAAGTGAAGAAATTCATCGAAGACAAATACAAAGGTGCCGTTCTGCCGGCCTTCTAAGCAAAAGAAGATCTCGTAATTTGTAAGCCAGCCCTCTGAGGGCTGGCTTTTTTCATGCCTGCACGCACCATGGATTTCTTTTGAAAAAAAGATGTACAAAAACATTTGTTCGATTTATAATAGATAGAGCGAACACAATCAGTAGGACGGGGGATACTGTCATGGAAGAAAAAAGTTTGTTTGAAGATGTGATGAGTCAGCCCCTGGCTGCCCGGCTGCGGCCCGAAACCCTGGCGGATTACGTGGGACAGGAACATCTCCTGGGCAAAGGGAAGGTGCTCCGCCGCATGATCGAAACCGACAATATTTCGTCGATGATTTTCTGGGGGCCGCCGGGCGTCGGAAAAACGACGCTGGCCCAAATTATCGCCCACATGACGAAGTCGGCCTTTCTCAATTTCTCCGCTGTGTCGAGCGGCATCCGGGAAATCCGCAAAGTCATGGAAGAGGCGGAGCGGAACCGGTCCATAGGTATTCGCACGATTGTTTTCGTGGACGAAATCCACCGGTTCAACAAGGCGCAGCAGGATGCATTCCTTCCCTATGTGGAAAAGGGGAGCATCATCCTGATCGGTGCAACGACGGAAAATCCGTCTTTTGAAGTCAACAGTGCTCTGCTGTCCCGGTGCAAAGTCTTCGTTTTGCAGCCGTTGAAGGCGGAAGATCTGCTCCGTATGCTCCATCGTGCCCTGACGGATCCGAAGGGGTTCGGGGAAATGGCAGTGGAAATCGACGAGTCCCTGCTGTCGGTCATCGCCAATTTTGCCAACGGGGACGCGCGCAATGCTTTGTCAACCCTGGAGATGGCGGTTCTGAACGGAGAAAGCGGAACCGTGAAGGACAAGAATGGGAACGAACGCCAGAGAGTGCGTGTCACCAGGGAAATCCTGGAACAATGCACGTCGCGGAAATCCCTGCTCTATGACAAAACGGGAGAGGAACATTACAATCTTATTTCAGCACTGCACAAGTCCATGCGCAATTCCGACCCCGATGCGGCCGTCTATTGGCTGGCCCGCATGCTGGAGGCCGGCGAGGACCCCCTTTATATCGCCCGCCGTGTGACGCGGTTTGCCAGTGAGGACATCGGGCTGGCAGATCCCAAGGCCCTGGAGATTGCCGTGGCAGCGTTCCAGGCCTGCCACTGGATCGGTATGCCGGAGTGTACGGTCCATTTGACGGAAGCCGTGGTTTATCTGTCCTTGGCGCCGAAATCCAACGCCTTGTACAAGGCCTACATGTGGGCCAGCCGGGACGCCCAGAAGCGGCTGGATGAACCGGTCCCCATGGCCCTTCGGAATGCGCCGACGGAACTGATGGCAAATCTGGGCTATGGACAGGGATACCAGCTGGCCCACGACGCGCCGGAAAAATTGACGACCATGCAATGCCTGCCCGATTCCCTGGTGGGCCGTTGCTACTATAAACCTACGGACCAGGGGATTGAGGTGCGGTTTAAAGACCGTCTGGCCCGCATCAAGGAGTGGAAACGGCGTCACGGAGCGCGCTGACAAGTATGGAAAGGAGCAAGGGTATGGATGTGACGGAAAAGCTGGAAATTCTGGCGGACGCAGCCAAATATGACGCGGCCTGCACATCTAGCGGCGTCGACCGGAGTGGTGCCGGCGCGGCGATGGGAACAGCCAGGGCTTGCGGCATCTGTCACAGTTTTGCCGGAGACGGGCGCTGCATCAGCCTGCTGAAGGTGCTGCTGAGCAATGACTGCTGCTATGATTGCGCCTACTGCGTCAACCGTCGCAGTGTCACAACAAGGCGTACTTCTTTCGAACCGCGGGAGCTGGCGGATTTGACGTGGCAGTTTTACCGGCGCAACTATATTGAGGGACTTTTCCTGAGCTCTGCCGTCTGGCGGTCACCGGACTATACGTGTGAACAGATGCTGCAGGTCCTGCAGATTTTACGGGAGGAATATCTCTTCGGAGGGTATATTCACGTCAAGGTCATTCCCGGCGCGGATCCTCTTTTGATAGAACGCCTGGGCTATCTGGCAGACCGTATCAGTGTCAACATCGAATTGCCGTCGGCGGCAAGCCTGGCAAAACTGGCGCCGCAGAAGCGGAAGGAAACCCTGCTGGCGCCCATGAAACAGATTCACTCCCTCGTGGCGGAAAACACCAGCGGATACGGCCGTTTCAGCGGCATCCAGCCCATTGGCAGCAATGCCGTCCGGAAGCGCGGAAGGGTTCTTTCTGCTTCGTCACCGGCGGCCCCGGCAGAAGGGAAATCCTCTCCCGTGCCATTCGTCCGCCCGCACCGGAAGCGGGCTGGCTTTGCACCGGCCGGGCAGAGTACGCAGATGATTATCGGCGCCAGTCCCGAATCGGACCGCCATATCCTGCAATTGACGGAACGGTTATACCATGCCTACGACTTGAAGCGGGTCTTTTATTCGGCTTATGTTCCCGCTGTGGAGAGCGATCTGCTTCCTTCTGCGGATACGCCTCCTCCCTTATGGCGGGAGCACCGCCTGTACCAGGCAGACTGGCTGCTGCGGTTTTACGGGTTCCGGGCAGAGGAGCTCTTGACGCCGGACGAGCCGGAACTGCACCCGTATCTGGATCCCAAATGTCAGTGGGCCCTGCGGCATCCCGGCTTTTTCCCGTTGGAAGTGAACCGGGCTCCATACGACTTTCTTCTGCGGGTGCCCGGGCTGGGCGTGGAAAGTGCCCGGCGCATCGTGCGCGCCCGGAGAATTGCCGCCCTGTCCTGGGACGGACTGAAAAATATCGGCGTTGTTTTGAAACGGGCCCGGTATTTCCTGCTTTGCAAAGGTCATCGGTTCCCTCATCTCACGCACGACCGCAATGCCTTCCTGGCGGATATGATGTCTCCCCGCGAAAGGGCTTTGTTCCGCAGACAGGAACGGGACTGGGAGCAGCCGTCCCTGTTCGGGGAAACCGCCTTGACGGGTTCGACAGCAGCTCCGCTGTCAGGAGGCGCTGTTCCCCGCCTGACGGATAAACAGAAACAGGCACTCTCCGTCGTGCCCATACCATTATGGGAGTGAGGCAAAGAGGCCGGGCACCGCTGCCGCCGTGTGCGCCGGGACTCTGTTATGTTTACGACGGAACCTGGGAGGGTTGGCTCTGTTGTGTGTTTCACAGCTATGTGGATAAAGAAATCCCGGAACGGGTAGTTTGGACTGGCGACGCGGCGGCCGGCAGCCTTTTTGGTATGCGCCAAATCCGGACAGACGACGAGGAAGCAGCCCGTGTACTGGCAGGGATGGAAGCCCGGCTGGGCCTGCCGTTCGTCCGGACCCTGCAACGTACGTTCTGTACCTGTCTGGCCGAAAAGGAATGGCATATGCTCCAATTGACGCGCAAGGCATTCCGGTACGGTACGGAGGTGCTGCTCTACGAAGACGACGAAACGGTTCACCAGATACACCGGGCCCTGACCCGTCTGGGCAGCGAAATCGACAAGTGGTGGGGATTCGTGCGGTTCAGTGACGTTCACGGTGTCCTCGTGTCGGTCATCGGACCCAAGAACTGTGTCCTGCCTTTTCTGGCACCCCACTTTTGTGCCCGCTATAAAAACGAACGGTTTCTGATCTTCGACGAGGTACATCATATGGCCCTGGTGCACCGCCCTGGCGAAACAGCCATCATCCCTATGGACGGGTTCCGTATGGCCGACCCGTCCCTGGAGGAACAGTATTACCGGCGGCTCTGGAAACTGTATTACGACACGATTGAAATCCGGCAGCGGCACAACGAGACCTGCCGCAGGACGCATATGCCGAAGCGGTACTGGCAATTTTTAACCGAATTTATGACGGTCCCCCATGTTGCCGCGGGCTTGCAAAAGTAATACAATAAAAGATACGGCAGGATGCGGTACTGTGCATTCTGTACGGAGCAACCGGTGTACCGGAAACGAAGAAAAGGAAAGGTTTTCAACATGCGTTGGTTTTCCGATTTTTGGCGGGCCTTCCGGTCAGGAAAGAATGTGTCACGCTTCCTGAAGGTCATGTTCGTGGCTGCGATTGCCTTTGTCGTGGTCTTTTTCACGTTGGCAGAAATCACAAGCCGCGGGTTCGCTTTTATTTTTAATCAGGAGATGCAGAAGCAGGATATGCTTCGCGGTACTGTCACGGTCGAACAGATTTATATGAGTCCCATGGGGGACGTAAGATTTACGAACCTCGTCTGGCAGAATACGAATGGTGATACTATTCTCGAAGTACCAGACGGCTCGTTCCATCTGCGCCTGTGGGATGTCGTGACCCGTAATTTCAAATCAACGACCGTGCAGCAGCTGACGCTGAACGGGGCGCGCATCGCCATCCGTTTCAACAAGGATATGGGCGTGGATTTTGTGCGCGTCGACCGGAAGCCGCGGAAGCAGGGCGATAAAACGAAAAAGAAAAAGAGAAGCTTCGAGGAGCGGGTACGGAACTTCAACCGCAACAACCGGAAGTTGAAAGTCGACGTGACGTTGAACGACAGTTTTGTGGAGGTTCGGTATCTGCGGCGCAGCTATGCCCTGAACCACGTGAACCTGAGCATGTACTTGGATACGGACAGCCAGGCGAAGTTGTCGCTGACGACCGGTGAATTCGGCGGCACCATGATCGGCGAAGGAATGACCGTGGACGGGGTCGCCGATCTCACGAAGGACATTCCGGAAATGAATATTGACTTTGCTTTCCGCGGCGTGGATTTGTCCTCTCTGGGGTTCGGCGTGAACCTCCACGACAGGATGACTTTCGTCGTGAAAGCCCAGGGTCCGGTGACAGATCCGGAGGCAACGGGCACGGTCCGCATGGATGTGTTGAATATCAAACCGTTGAAATTTGAGAATGTCATCGGTGACGTCGGATATCGGGATGGCAAGGTGCATTTTTCCAATGTGACGGCAAAGATTTACAACGGACGTCTGAACGCCCGTGGCATATACGAAGTGGACTCGCGGAAGTATACGATCTACGGGAATGCGAAAGGCCTCGACAGCCGCTATGCACTGCGGGACATGAACTTCTATTGCCTGGTTGATGCCCGTCTGGCCCTGGACTGTGACGGCAATCCCCGGAATACCCTGACTTACGGTACCTTCAAGTCCAGCCCGGGTCACTACAGCATTGTTCCCTTCCGTAGCCTGGAGGGCAGATTTTCCAATCAGAACCGGAAGCTGGACTTCTATGACGTGAAGATTACCATGCCTATGGGAGAAGTGCGGACCAACCTGCTGCAGGTAAAGAAGGGGAAGGTTTCCCTGAATTATCTGACACTGGTCAATCCGGAGACGGGTGCCCGCCGTGAAATATCGGGAGACCGGGAAAATCAGGACAGTCCGGTGAACATCCATGAAAATTTGCAGCGGTTCCACGATACCCTGCGTGACATTAAAGGAGATCGGGGAGACCACGCTGAGGAAAGGCCGTGAGGACCGGGGAAACGGGAATATGCGTGTAATTGTGGGAATGGGAGGCTTACATGGGAACGGAACAGGGAACACTGGACTTGTATGATGTCCCCGTCGGACGAAGCGGCGTGGAGACGATGATGAAATTGGCGGCGGCCCACGGCGGCAAAGAAAAGGAAGAAACCCTTTTCGTCACGTCGTCGCGGGAATTGGTTCAGCGTGCGCGGGACCGGAACTTGAACGCCGTCAACTTCGAATACCTGGTCAATGAAATCCTGCGTCGCTGCGCACCGGCGGGGGTGAAGCGGGTCCAAATCAGCCGCAAGACGCAGGAGCTGCTGCTGGAACGGCTCTTGGACAAAACCTTTCAGGTACAGCTGGACCCCAAGACGGAAGCAAGTCGTCAGCAGGAAAACCTGCGGGAGCTGTCAAAGAAGAAAAGCTTCCGCAAAGCAATGGTGGCTTTGGTGGGCCAACTGGGACGTGCCTGCGTATCGCCGAAAGAATTCCAGAACATCGTGAAAGATTGGCTGCAGAATAACGACGTGCCGGACAAGCAGCGCCTGGCTTATATCAGCGAAACTGTCTACACCATTTACCGCGTGTACAGCGAGCGGTTGGCAAAGCCAGATTCCAAGGGAGTAAAATCCTACGACTTGGAAGCCCTGTACACGGAAGCACTGCAATGCCTGGAGGAGAAGCAAAACCGGGGCAAACTGCCTTGGCGCAGAGTATATATTGCCGGTTTTCATAGTTTCGATCCGCTGGTGCGGCGCATCATTCTCGCCCTGGCGGAACATTGCTGCGTTTCCGTCGCCCTTCCCTGGGAAGCGGTAGAAGAGGAGTACCGCCGCACGGTGTACAACGTGTCCCGCGACAGCCATGTCGATTTGTTTTCGGCTAAGCGTCGCGAAGAGACCGTACCGGCTGCCGCGCCGGAACGGCGGCATCCCGCGTTGGCGTGGCTGCTGGAACAGTTCCGTCGGCCCGTGCAGAAGCAGGCCCAGACAGAAGACCATGTGCAGATCTGGAAGGCGGCCGATGCCCGGGAGGAATTGTGCCTGGTGCTGCGTGACGTGAAACAATCGATTTTGAACGGTATGGCACCGGACCGCATCGCCATCGTCGTGCGGAAGCTCAGCGAGTACAGCGGCCTGCGGCGCGGCTGTGACGCGTACGGCATTCCGGCCCGTTTCCCCGAAACGGCTTCGTTCAGCTCTTCGCCGGTGCTGGAATATGCCTTGTCTTTCTTGGCGAGCCTGCAGGGCCACGGACGAGATCAGGTCAACCAGGTGGCAGCCTTTTTGACTTTGCCGCTGCAGGAATTGCTCTGGGGCCTGCGGGTCGATATGGTCAAAAACGCCATGAGCAAACAGTTTTACACGGACGCGGTCAAGCTGTGGGATGACCTTTCCCTGCCGCCAATCCTGGGAACCGTTAAAGAACTGTGGAAAAAAGCTGTCTTGACACCCTGTCGTTCCATCGAATCCTATTGTGACCTGGTGGAACGGCTGTTCTCCGGTGTCGGTCCAGATGTGGAACCGGAGGAAAATAGTGAGAATCCGTGGCTGCAGAAGGCCGGGTCTTTGTATCGTCAGGGTGCTTTGACGTTGCCGGCGTTCAAGAATCTGACCGGCGGACGGCAGCAGATAGAGGTCCTTTTGGATCACATCCGCAATGACTACGGCGGAATCGGTGCCATGGAAGAGAAGATGCTGCCGGAAGAATTTGCAGCACTGCTGACGGAGACGGCGGCAGATCTGCAGATAGAACTGCAACGGGGAAAATCGGCCGGTGTGCGCATCCTTGAGGCTTCAAACATGGAAGAGGCCGATTTTGACAAAGTCTATTTGCTGGGCATGTTTGAGGGTAAATTCCCTTATGCCCGGCAGGAAAGCTGGGTATACAACGACCAGGAACGCCAGGATTTGAAGTCAATGGGGCTAGATTTGCCGGGAACCGCCGAATCGTACGACGAAGATCTGCACTTTTTCCTGTCCGTCTGTGCGGCTCCCCGGGAGACCTTGATTTTCACGTATTACGAAGACGAAAAGCAGACCTTGTCCCCGTACTTGACGGAGGTGAAGGAGCTGTTTTCCGATTTGAAGGAAAAGTCGCCCGATCCGGCGGGAACGGTCGACGCCCTCAATGAGGACGAGTGGGATCTGGCCCAGGCGGAACAGGCATGTCCGAAACAACCGGATCGTGTGCCCGAACAGGGAATTCTGGAGGACAAAACAGTCCGGCAAGCCGTGCGGGAGAAACTGGGAAACAGTTTCAGTGCGTCCCGTCTGGAAACCTATACGCAGTGTCCCTTCCGTTTTCTGGCGCAGTATATCTGGGATATGAAAACAGACAATCCCGTCGGCGAAGAAGCAGACGGCGGCACAATCGGGGTCTTGATTCACAGTGTGCTCCAGAACTTTGTAAATCAATACCTGGGATTGACAAATGAAAACTTGTTGCATAAAGACGGGGTAGACTGGCAAAGCTTGTCGACCTCGCTGCAGTCTTTGTTCCGCAAGGCCTGCGAAGAGGCGGAACGGGAAGGCAAGGTGGTTCCCGGACCCTTCTGGGATGCCCAGCAGCAGCGGTGGTCCCGGCGCCTGGATGAGTGGCTCCGGGTGGAACTGGAGCAAAGAGGGCTTATGCAGGAATCGCCAGCAACAGAGGAAGACACGAAAAAGGGGAAGAAAAAGAACAGTAAAGCCGACAAAGGCTATATGATGCCGGTCGCGACAGAGGTTTCCTTCAAGGTCACGCTTCCCTTGGACAAACAAGAGATCGAGTTACAGGGACGAATCGACCGCGCCGATGTAAGCGTGGATTTTACTACGGGGAGTGTTGGGCCGTACTTGTATCTGACAGACTACAAGACGGGCAACCCTCCGCAAACGAAGGAATTTCTGAACCGAAATCTGCAGATGCCTGTGTACCTGTATGCGGTGGAACAGATGGGCAATTCGGACGACGGCTGGAACAAAGAACTGCAGACGGCCGGCGTTTCCGGAAAAATCTGTGTGGCCGGCGGAGGCTATTATAAGTTTGATTCTAACGATTCAAGATGGAAACGGTCTATCAATTTTTTATATGAAAAGAGCGTGACTGGAGAAAAGCTTGGTGATATCAAAAAAGCGCTGTCCTTGACATCGGCCTACTGTACAGGGTTTTCCTGGAACTCCCAACCGGATGGTAAAACGGTTTCTGTAGACAATGCGCAAACCTTGACAGAACTGCTGAAGCAGAGTGTGGGGAATATTTTATCAGCCATGGGAAACGGCGAATTTCGACCTTCACCGAGGTCGAAATGTCAGAATTACTGTCCCGCTGCTGATTTTTGCCGTTTTAACGTGTACAAGAAGGAGGAGTGATCATGCCGCAATTGACAGAAGAACAACTGGCGGCTGTGCAGACGCTGGACCGCAACGTGGCAGTTTCTGCCGGTGCCGGGAGCGGCAAGACCCGTGTCCTGACCGAACGGTTCGTCCATATTCTGGAAGAGGGTCTGGACCATCCTGAAAAGCTGACACGAACCCAGGAAATTCTGGCAGTCACTTTTACGGAAAAGGCTGCGACGGAAATGCGCGAGCGCATCCGCGAAACAATGCAGGAACGCCTCCGCGAGGCTGGGAAAAATGAGGATGCCATCCAGTTCTGGCGGGACCGCATCCAGGAACTGCCGCGTACACAGATAGGGACGATTCACAGCTTGTGCAGCTCTTTGTTGCGTATGAATCCCATGGAAAGCAAGGTCGATCCGGCGTTCCAGATTTTGACGGAGCCGGACTTGACCCGCTTTTTAGAAGAAGAGACAGTGTCCTTTATAGCAAAAGAAGCCAGAAAGCCTGCTACGGACGGACGGGACACAGCAAAAATTACATCCGTGCAGATTCTTCTTGACGAATACGGGGCTTCTGGTTTTGCTGGCATATTGAAGAACTTCTCCGACGGAGATTACCCGACGGAGGCCGATTGGCAGGATGCGTTACAGCACACAAAAGATCCTGTCATGACGGAAGAATCTGACGAAGATGGACCGAGACCCAAGACATCGGAAGAGGAGACGCAAGAGCGTCGTCTTCTGACGGCATGGCGGGACGTGCTGCCCCGCTTCGCCGGGCATATGAAAGAAGCAAAAGAACATCTCAATGTGTTGACCTTCAACGACTTGGAACAGCGTGCTGTGACTATGCTCAAGGAGTCGCCGGAACTGTGCGCACGTTACCGTAGAAGGTTCAAATACATCATGGTCGACGAGTTTCAGGATACGAACAACCGCCAGCAGGAACTGGTGTACCTGCTTTCGGGCGGCGATGCCTCGACACTGCGGGGGAAAAACCTGTTTGTAGTCGGCGATGCAAAACAGTCTATTTATCGTTTTCGCGGAGCCGATGTCAGCGTCTTCCAGGAGGTACAGAAGGAAATTGAGAAGTCCGGCGGCGTGAACTTATCCCTGTCCCTGAATTTCCGCTCTGAGCCGCCAATCATCCGCTTTTGCAACGATTTCTTTGAGCAACCTTGGGATTGTGATACGCCTGCCTCGCGGGATGTCTGGTCCAAGACGCAGAAAGTTCCCTCCTCCCGGCTCGAGGAAGATAAAGCGGCCCCTTTGCCGGAACTGTACCTGCGCGAGGACCGCAAAGACCTGCTTTGGGAGGCAAAGACATTGAGCCGGCGCCTGCGGAAACTACACGACGAAAAGAACGGTATTTCCTACGCGGATATGGCAATCCTTCAGCGTACCATGACCAATGTCGGGCTGCTTCTGCACGCTTTGCAGGAGGTCGGCGTGCCGGTCAAAGTCGTGGACGGCCGCAATTTCTATAATCGTCAGGACGTCCGAGATTTGATTAACCTCTTTTCCTTTGTGGCAGATCCACATCAAGACGGACCATTGCTGGGTCTCTTACGGTCACCCTATTTCCGGGTGCCTGATTCTTTCTTGACGAAGCTTTGTCTGGCCAGGGTGGAACAAGTAAAACGGGAAAAAGAAACCTCCGAAGAGGATGGGAGTTTTTCTCCTTCTGATCTGTGGACCGTTTTGCAGAATGAAGACTCTCTGCCTACGGATGCACAGGGCATTGTGCGCCGTTTGAGCGAATTGCACCGTCAGGGAGTCACCATGAACCTGGCCCAGTTTGTACCGTACATGGAAAGCATGATCCATCCGGAAATTGTTTTGGCCGGGCAGGAGAACGGCGCGGAAAAGTTGGCCAACTATCGCAAATTCCGTGGCCTGGCTCTGTCATTTGCAGAAGAACAGGACGGGACTGTATCTGCCTTCGCCGAGCGACTGATCTATCTCCGAGAATCTTACCAGAAGGAAGCTGCGGCTACGGCTGCGTCAGATGATGCCGTCACCATCATGACGATCCACAAGTCAAAAGGCTTGGAGTTCCCTGTCGTGGCACTTCCGTTCACAGGGCACGATGGAACGAGTAATAAAGGGAAAAGTGGCTTAGTCTACCGTCCCGGAAAAGGTATCGGTTTGTCTTTCACAAGTCGGTCAGATAATAAAAAAATAAAGAGCGGTACTCTCTATGCGCTGAATGAAGAAGACAAGACGGCAGAGCAGCAGGAGGCGCGGCGACTTTTATATGTCGCCCTTACAAGAGCGGGAAAACGCCTGATTATAACGGGATCTTATAGAAAGAAAACAACTTCAAGCAAGGCTAAAACTAAGGAGAATTGGGCAGAGATACTGTTCAAATTCGCCCGGGAACACCGGAAACTGATAAAAGATGGTACGTCAGACGAGAGTCTGTCGCCCCACGTCCCCGAACAGGGTGATCTCTATGGCAGTGACGCCGGGCGTCCTGCTTCGGACCAGAAAGACGAACAGAAGCTGGCCCCGCTGCCTGGGTACCGGGAGACGGGATTGACGGAATTTACGCCGTCCATGCTGCAGGATTATGAATACTGCCAACGTCAGTTCTACTATAAAGATGTGGAACATATTGTCCCCTATTTCGACGAAGAGAAGGAACTGTCTCTGGCTGATGAGGAAACATTTGCCGGGATGCCGGAAGACGGGGAGGATTCCCCTGCCGGCAGCCGTGTGCCGACATCTCTCTCTCCGACGGCCATAGGCCATGTGGTTCACCGTACCTTGGAATTGGTCGGCATATATTTTCGGGAAAATGGCACGTTGGCGGACGATGACGCGTGGCGGCAGGCGTACGAAAGATCTTTATACGAATTTGTCGACGGGGAAACCCTGACAGAACGGAAGCAGAAGGCGGAGGACTGTGGCATTCCGGATATGCTGGGAAAATATCGTGCCAGCAGCCTGTACCGTGATTTCGCACCGAAACAGGTTCAGGAAGAGTTGAATTTCCGCCTGCCTTTCCCGTCGGCGGACCATCCGCTTTTCCATATGACCGGAACCATTGATGCCCTTGGCGTCAACGCAGCCGGCGAATGGGAAATTGTGGACTATAAGACGGGAGTGCTTCCCGACGAAGACGATGCTGGCGAACCGAAGCCTGGCTATGCTTATCAATTGGCCCTGTACTGGTACGCCGCAGAGCAGCTGGCAGCAGATTTGGCTGTCGGAGTGGACGGGAAGGCACCTGTCAAAGTTGCCAAGGCAATGCTGCATTACCTGCACGGACCACGGAGCATCGGCCTGGAGTCGGAGGCGGACAAAGATCGCTGGCTGGAGCGTGCTCTGGCATTGTGCCAGGAAATCAGCGGCAAGGGCGGCGAGGAAGACTTCGCCCCGACAGCGCAGCAATCAGCTTGTTTGTGGTGCCCGTACCGCTATATGTGCCGTCGTAAAGAAAACTAGTACGCTTTTATGAAAATATGATACAATGGGTTTGCGCAGGGTTTGCGCGAAGGAGTTGATACTATGAGCGTATCCGACGAAACCATGATGTTTAAACGGAAACGGGACAAGGCGCCGGTAGCCCAGACGATCCGCGAAGTATGCGAAGCGCTGAAAGCCCGTGGATACGATCCGAAGGATCAGCTGGCAGGATATCTCTTGTCGGGAGATCCGACCTATATTACGAGTTACAACGATGCCCGCAACAAAATCCGCCAGTATGAGCGGTATGAACTGCTGGAGGCAATGTTGGATCATTATCTGTCGGCAATCCGTACTGAATCATGAGAATTATGGCACTGGATTTGGGAAGCCGGACGATCGGCGTGGCTGTCAGCGATGTGACAGGTACCATTGCCAACGGCGTGGAGACTATCCATCGGACGTCGCCGGAGCGGGATTTTGCCCGTCTGGAGACGTTGATCCGGGAACATGACGTCGGGGAAATCGTCCTGGGTTATCCCAAGAATATGAATGGTACCATCGGTGAGCGGGCGAAGCTTTCCGAAGCGTTTGCGGAAGAATTGCGGACCCGCTTTTCTGCTGTCCCAGTAACGTTGTGGGACGAGCGGCTTTCGACGGTCGCGGCAGAACGGGTCCTGATAGATGCGGATCTGCGCCGCAAGAAACGCCGGAAGGTCATCGACATGATGGCCGCCGTCGTCATCCTGCAGAACTACCTTGACAGCCGGACAAAGGTTCGGGGTTCGGGAATCTAGGACACAGGTGATTTTTGGTGGAAGAAAGTTCGAGCACAAAGAAAGTCGTCATGGGCGCGGCGCTGGTAATCCTCATCGGGATTGCCCTGCTGATCAAAATCGGCGGGACCGCGGCTGCCAAATTGACGGAAGGGATGTTGGCTCGTCAGAATATCGTGGACGGGCGGATTTCCTATGAAAGCATCGGCGCCGGCATGGCCGGCGATGTGGAAATCCGGGATTTGACGTGGAAGGCACCGAACGGCGCCGTGAAGGCCGAAGTGCCTTTGATTACGTTGTCCATTGATTTTTTCGATGTCCTCAGCAAGGGCGGCGGCACGGGCAGCGTTTCCAACGTAGTCCTGAACAAACCGCATTTTTACGGCGTCTATGAAGAAGGGAAAGGACTGGACCTGTTGAATCTGGTCCGCTTTGCCAATCGGAAGAAAGACACGCCGTACCAGAAAGTCGGGACCATCGTGCCGACGAAGTTCCGCGGCCTGGTTGAAATCAAGGACGGCATTCTGGATTTGGAATCCAACGGAAAAAAGGTAAGCCTGTCCAAGATTTCTACCCAGACGGCGTTTAAACAGTATCCGTTGATCCATTCTACGGCGACGGCACGGAAGGGAGACTGCGACCTGGTCGTCAATATGGATTACAAGAACGGCAAAGCCGCCGCAACCGGCGAAGCGAAGAACACGTCGGCGGCGGATCTGCTGGCTCTCTATCCGGATTTAAAAAACATTACGGTAACCGGCGGCATGGTACCGAGCATGAAAATTACCGCCTCCCGGGATGACGGGGGATGGCATATGACCCTGGAAGGCCGGCTGCAGCAGCTGGAAGGGAAGGTATTCGGCTGGGACCTGAAGGAAGCCGAAGCAGACTTTTCAGTGAACCGTGACGAAGCAGTCATCCGCGAGCTGAACGGGAAACTGAACGGTATGCCGATCACCGTGCGTGGGAAAATCACGAGCGGGCGTGGCACGCCGCAGCCGGCTGGTTTCGACCTGACGTTCCGTTCTGATGCATTCAAGACGCAGGCCCTCAGCGAAGGAATGGTTCTGGGCGGCGCCTCTCTCCGGTTGACGGGCAATTTGTCCGGGAACGCACTGGAGCCGAAACTGGACGGATCCTTTGCTGCAGATTCGGCAAAACTGGATTTTCTGCCGTTGGAGCAGATCAAGGGAAAATTCGCCTGGCAGGCAGGCAAACTGGTCCTCAATAGTACGGAAGCACGCTTAGGTGGCGGACCGGTTAAACTTGACGGGTATGTGGGCATGGAAGCAAAAGACTACCGGCTCCGCGTCGACGCGTCGGGAGTGGACGCTGCTCGTTTGACCAAGAATAAGCTGACGGGGCTGCTGACCATCCGCTTGAACCTGCTGGGCCGCAACCAGGCTGATTCCTGCGAAGGAGCCGGGTTCTTTGTCCTGCCGGACAAAGGCCGTTTCTTCTATGATGCCGGCGGCCGCGAAGCAAACGGGGAGGTTCGTCTGCTGGAGGGAGATATCCTCGTAAAGAATGGCATGTTTACGACCCGCAATGCTTTTATGAAGCTGGACCGTAACAAGTATTCCATTACGGTAACGCCGGAAGGCGGGGACCATGCCGTCATTCATTTGGGAGAAGTAGTCAGTTCCTCGTTCTTTTGATCCCTGTGTTGACAGGACATCCTGCATATATTAGAATTCAGCATGGCTTCTGACGGAAGCCGACCCCTGTTTTACAAAATGAGGTGAACAGAATGGCAAACAAGGAAGATATCCGCGACGTCGAAGAAGAAGATACGGACCTCGAGACGTTGGAATATACGGACGAGGAAGGCCAGGATCACATTTTCGTCATTGATGCGAAATTCGACATCGGCGGTGTGCAGTATGCTGCCTTATTCGAAGTGGATCCGGCACTTTTTGACGAAGACCATGAGCATGACCATGACCACGAAGAGGAACACGATCATGACCAGGAAGACGAGTTTGAACCGGACAACCTGGTGATCGCCAAGATGGTAGAACTGGAGGACGGCAGTGTCGACATCCAGGTACCGACGGACGAAGAGTTCGAAGTGGCCAAGGCCGAATACGAACGTCTGCTGGACGAGGCGGACGAAGACTGATTGACGGTGTAGGGAGGCTTTCAGGTGTTTAAAAGAGGATTGCCCCTGCTGTTGGCGTCGGTCCTCGTACTCCTGCTGGGTGCGTACTGGGCGCTGTATTTCACGGGCAACAATACGGAATACGCAAAGGGACACCGCTATCTCGTCACAATCAAACCTGGAATGACGACCGCTGATATTGCCGACCTGCTGCATAAAAAACATCTGGTCAAAACACCGGAAGCGTTCCGCATGGAAGCGCGCCTCCGCGGGCTGGCCGGTAAATTGGAGGCCGGTCAGTACGAAATTGAAGGCGGCATGTCCAACCGGGAGATTGTCGACATTCTGTCCAAGGGACAGACGTATGTGGTGAAGTTTACGGTTCCGGAAGGGTTCAGTATCGCCAAGACAGCCAAGAAGCTGGAAGCGGAAGGGCTGGGGAGCGCTGCCAAGTTCCAGGAGGCGGCGCGGAATTACACACCCTATCCTTATATGGAGACGAACAATCCGGATGTAGTCTACAAGGCGGAGGGATTTGTGTTCCCCTCTACGTACAGCCTGCAGCCGGGCATGTCGGAAAAGGATATCCTGGCAGTGATGGTCCGTACGTTCAATGAGGAAATGAACAAGGCGGACGTTCCAGAAGAGGTGAAGAAGCAGCACCGCAATTTGCGGGACGTGGTGACGCTGGCTTCGATGGTGGAGCTGGAGGCGGTGTTCCCGGAGGAACAGCCCCGCATCGCCCAGGTTTTCCTCAGCCGGCTGCAGGTATACATGCCGATCCAGTCGGACACGACGATTCAGTATATTTTAGGAACGCAGAAGCAGGAAGTGACGATTGCGGATACGAAAATCCAGAATCCGTACAACACGTACCTGCACGACGGCCTGCCGCCGGGACCCATCGGTTCCCCGAGCCTGCGGGCCATCCAGGCGGTTCTCCATCCGGAAAACTCGGATTATCTGTATTTTGTGGCAGAAAAGGATGGGCACCACCGCTTTACCAAAACGTACCAAGAACATCTGCAAGCCATTGAGGAGATCCATGGCAAGCAGCCTTGACCGGTCCCGCCCGACGGCGGACGGCCTGTTCCCTCCGGCCGGAACGGCTCTGTTCCCTCCCGGAGGGCTTTCCTTTTTTCAAGGAGTAGAATATGCATAAACATGTCAAACCGGAACTGCTTGCCCCGGCGGGCAGCATGGAAAAATTGAAAATGGCCCTGCTTTACGGTGCCGATGCCGTGTATCTGGGCGGCAAAGTATTCGGGCTCCGGGCGTTCGCGTCGAATTTCACCGACGAGGAGCTGCGCGAAGCCGTCACCTTTGCTCACCGTTTGGGCCGCAAGGTCTATGTGACGGTCAATATTTTTGCCCATGACGCGGACCTGACGGGCTTGCCGGATTATCTGCGCCGTCTGGAGGAGTGGGGTGTCGACGGCCTCCTGATTTCTGACCTGGGCATCTGGTCCCTGGCCCGCGAAGTGGTTCCCGGCATGGCGCTCCACGTAAGCACGCAGGCCAATACGACGAACTATGCGGCTGTCCGTGCCTGGGAGAAACTCGGTGCGTCCCGTGTCGTCCTGGCCAGGGAATTATCCCTGGCGGAAATCGCCGAAATCAGCGCCAATACTTCCGTGGATTTGGAAGTTTTCGTGCACGGTGCCATGTGTATTTCCTACTCAGGCCGCTGCTGGCTGAGCAGTTACCTGACGGGACGGGACGGGAACCGCGGTGCGTGCGCCCAGATCTGCCGCTGGGAGTTCGGCCTGACCCACAAGGATCATCCCGGTGCGGTGTTTGAGGCTGCGGAGGATGAACACGGTACGTACATCCTCAACTCGAAAGACTTGTGTCTCCTGGCGTACCTGCCGGATTTAATGAAGGCCGGCGTGGCCAGTTTCAAGGTCGAAGGACGCATGAAGAGCGCCCATTATGCGGCGTCCGTCGTCAGCGTCTACCGGCGGGCCATCGATGCTTGCTGGGCAGATCCGGATCACTACACGGTGCGGCCGGAATGGAGGGACGAGCTGGAGAAAGTCTCCCACCGGCCCTATACGACCGGGTTTGCCGTGCAGCAGCCGGACGGGTCGGCGCAGGAATACGACACGTCGCGGTACATCCAGACCGAGGAGTTTACCGGCCTGGTGCGCGGCTGGCAGGACGGGCGGCTGACGGTGGAACAGCGCAACAAGATGTCCCGGGGCGAGCAGCTGGAAGTGTTCCGCCCGGACGGGTCCCTTACTTCGCTCGTGCTGGAAGATCTGCGCGACGACGAGGGGCAGCCGATCGACAGCACGCCCCACGCGCAGCAGATTTTCACCTGTGCCTGTGTAGATCCTTTGCCGCCGTATACGATCCTGCGGCGGAAAATACGGGAAGAACGAGAATAATTTTGCATGGCTCCCTGTTTTATGGTAAAATATTGCCGTGCAATTTCAATTGACCGCAGTGGGAGGCGGTGTTCTCCCGCTGCCTGTCGAAAGTTGGGAGGTTCTATGGAACGCTTGGGAAAACTGTTCAAATTCCTGCGCGGGCATGAACTGGACTGCATCCTGGTGAAGGATGTGCCGACAATCCGTTATTTGACCGGGTTTACCGGGGATTCGAGCCTGTTGTATGTCGATGACCGGGTAGCCGTCCTGATTACGGATGGGCGCTACACGGAGCAGGCCCGCTCCCAGATGAAGTACTGCCGGGTGCTGGAGTACAAGGCGACTTCGTCCCATGCCATCTGGGATGCCGCTGTGGAATTGATCGGGACAAAGGCCCGCGTCGGATTCGATGCGGATGTCTATTCCTATACGGAGGGATCTCTGCTGCGGGAACTGCTGCCGCACGAGACACAGCTGGTGCCGGCTGATTTGCGGGTCCTGCGGATGGTGAAAGACGAACGCGAACTGAAGAGCCTCTGGCAGGCTTTCAAGATTGCCGATGCCGCTTTTGAACGGCTGCTGAAAGAATTGCACAGCGGTATGTCCGAAAAGGAAGCGGCGGCGCGGCTGGAATATTATATGCGCAGCCTCGGGTCCGAAGGAGTGTCCTTCGATACCATCGTCGCATCGGGATACCGGTCGGCCCTGCCGCACGGCGCACCGACGGACAAGGCACTGGAAGTCGGCGATTTTGTCACCTTCGACTACGGGGCCATCTACGACGGCTATCATTCCGATACGACCCGCACGGTCGTCATGGGAATGGCCAATTCGTGGCACCGGGAAGTCTATACGATCGTAGAAGAAGCACACTACCGGGGCATCAAGAGCGCCAGGCCCGGCATGACCGGCAAGGAGCTGGACGGCCTCATCCGGGAGTACATTACGTCGCGGGGATATGGCAAGTATTTCAACCATGGCCTGGGACACGGCGTCGGGCTGGAAATTCACGAATTGCCCAACATCAATTCCCGCGGGGATATTGTGCTGGAACCTGGCATGGTCTTTTCCATCGAGCCGGGTATCTACATCCCGGGAAAAGGCGGCGTCCGTATCGAGGACACGGTCGTCCTGACGGCCGATGGGGCGCGGAGCCTGACGGGCTTGAAGGACAATTTGCTGGAAATTGTCTAAAAATGTACCGGAAGTAGTTGACGGCAACGTACGGTATCATTAAAATTTTTCATAGATACAACGAACATTAGGAGGTTTTTGTATGGTATCCACCAACGAATTCAAAACAGGTCTGACTGTCACGATCGACAACGATCCCTGGCAGGTCGTGGAATTTCAGCATGTAAAACCGGGCAAGGGCGCTGCCTTCGTCCGTGCCAAGATGCGCAATCTGGCAACGGGTGCCGTCGTAGAACGCACCTTCAACGCCGGCGAACGTCTGCCGAACGCAAACATCGACCGCCGTGCCATGCAGTATCTGTACCAGGAAGGCGACATGTACGTCTTCATGGACAACGAAACGTATGAACAGCTCGAACTGAGCAAGGAACAGCTGGGCAACGGCATCAATTTCCTGAAAGAAAACATGGATGTCAAGGTAACGTCCTTTGAAGGCCGCATCCTCGGCGTCGAACTGCCGAATACGGTAGAACTGGTCGTTGTCGAAACGGAACCGGGTATCCGCGGGGATACGGCAACGGGCGGCAACAAACCGGCTACCATGGATACGGGCTACGTCGTCAAGGTGCCTCTGTTCATCAACGAAGGCGACCACCTGCTCATCGACACCCGTTCCGGCGAATACATCCAGCGCGCATAATTCATATTTTTATGCCGCCTGGAAGCGGTCCAGTAGGAGTGGAGGACACTGGGAAGATTCTGTCGATCTTCCCGGTGTCTTTTTGTATTTCCGGCCGCGCGGGAACGCCGGGAAAGGGGTAGCAATAGGCCGTATATCATGGTATAATAATTCACGGATTGTATAGAAAATAATGGCAGACTGTTTGTCTGAGACAGATTGCCGTGCAGTACCGGAAGGCCCGGCAGGGCCTTTTTTGTGACACGGAGGTGTGACATGGCAGACGAGGAAATCCGGGACCAGGAATCCGGACCGGAGAAAATACAGGAGCAAAGCCCGGCACCACCGGAAGAAGAAGACGTCGGGTATATCGAAGTGGCCGATGAGGTCATCGGAATTGTCGCCAGCCTGGCGGCCCTGGATGTTCCCGGTGTCCTTGACACGAGCACGGGGTTCCGCGAAGGCATCAGCAATTTTCTGGGCAAGAAGAGTCCCGCCCGCGGCGTGCGCGTCAAGGTAACGGGCCATTCCTGCCGTATCGCCATCTACGTGGTGGTGGAGTACGGCTGCAGCATTCCGGAAGTAGCCATGAAATTGCAGAAAAAGGTCAAGGCTGCGGTGGAAGACATGACAGAATATACGGCAGAATTTGTCGATGTTCATGTAGAAGGTGTCCGGCGCCGTCCGAAGAGTTCTTTGGAAATCAGCCTGGACACGCCGGAAGAAGACAATGCAGACCAGAACGACCTTGTATTCCGGTGACGGAGCCGTGCAAAGGAGTGACAAGTAATGGGAATTCCCGATCGAATCATTTTAACGTTATATACCTTTCTGATGGCTGTCTTCGCCCTCCTTCTGGTGGGCCTGACACTGTCCCTGTTACCCGACGGGCCGCTGGTGCAAATGATTTCCAGCCTGCCCGGTGACTGGCGCTTCACGGTAGGCGGTGTCATCGTATTTCTGATCAGCATCCGCCTGCTGCTGGCCGGCCTTGGTGTGTTCGGCGGATCGAGCACGCTCGTCCTGTCTGATACGGAAAACGGCAAAACGTCCGTCTCGAAGCGCGCTTTGGAAGATTACATCGCCGACATCGCCCAGGAAGTCTACGGGATCTACCGCGTGAAGGTCGTGGTCACCATGGAAGACCGCACGACCATCAACGCTAACATCCACGCCTGCCTGGAGCCCGGCGTCAATGTCTTTGAGACGACGGAAGAAGTGAAGGACAACGTCAAGGAAACGATCAAAAAGGTGACAGGCCTTGACGTGAAGAGCATTGAAGTCTACTTCAAGAAAATCAAGACCAGCGGTAAGGAACAAGGCTGAGGGAGGAGGCAACGATGATGTTGAAAGACATTCTCGATGATATTTGGAATAATTATCGCGGCCGCTTTCTGTGCTCCCTGACGGGGTTGATCATCAGCTCCCTCTTTTTGCTGCTGGGATTTTGGGCGACGTTGTTTGTGCTTATTTTTGTGGGCGGTGGCTTTTTCATCGGCTACAAAATTGATAAAAAAGAAGACCTCGTGGAGTGGCTGGACCGTCTGCTTCCCCCGGGATATCACAGATAAGGAGGCTGTTGCATGATTCGCAGAACAGCAAGAGAAATGGTGTTGCAGAGTTTGTTCCAGATGGATTTCACCGACGCCAAGCCGGAGGAAGCGCTGGAAATTGCTTTGGAAGTACAGAACGGGATGGAAGAAGGTCCTGCAGGGGCGACCCGCCGGGAGGAAGCGGCGAAAGCGGTGCCTTACGCCAAAACGGTTCTTCTGGGAACCGAGGCCCATCTGGCGGAAATCGATGCGCTGATTGGGAAATACGCTATCAACTGGGAAGTGCCCCGCATGCCCGGTATCGACCGGAATATCCTGCGGCTGGCTATTTATGAGATGTGCTTTGCCGACGAGAAGGTGCCGGTCAACATCGCCGTCAACGAAGCGGTGGAGCTGGCGAAGGAGTTCGGCTCCGACGCATCGTCCCGTTTTGTGAACGGTGTGTTGGGAAAACTGATGCGCGACCAGGCCGGCAAGTAACGGACCGGCAGGAACGATGGATACATACAAGGAAGAAATGGAAGACGCGTACCTCGGCATCGATACGAGCTGCTATACTACGTCTCTCCTGTTTATGGACCGGCGTGGCAGGGTATTGTCCGAAGCCCGGCGCATCCTGCAGGTAAAGCCCGGCCGCTGCGGCCTGCAGCAGTCGGAAATGGTGTACCAGCACACGCGGAACCTGCCTGCCCTGATGGAGCAGGCCACGCAGGGACACCGGTTTCGTCTTCTCGGCATTGGGGTGTCCTCGCGGCCCCGGCCTCTTGCTGATTCTTACATGCCCGCCTTTCTGGCCGGGCAGGGACTGGCGCGTTCCCTGGCGGCACTGCATCAGGTGCCGCTGTGGGAAATCAGTCACCAGGAAAACCATCTGGAAGCCGCGTTGTGGTCTGCCGGCGGCCCGCGGGAGGAACGGTTCCTGTTTCTCCATGCGTCCGGCGGGACGACGGACCTGCTGCTGGCAGAGCGCGACGGAGACCATTACGTCCTGACACCTGTCGGCGGCAGCCTGGACCTGCACGCCGGCCAGTTTGTGGACCGTGTCGGCGTCGCCCTGGGCCTGTCGTTCCCGGCGGGCCCGGCACTGGAACAGCTGGCGGCACAGCACCAGACCCTTCCGGAACTGCCCGTCGCTGTCCGTGGAACGCAGGCAAGTCTGTCCGGGCCCTGTACGGCCGCGTTGCGCGCGCTGGAGCGGGGAATGGCTCCGGCGGATCTCGCTGCCGGAGTACAATATGTACTGGCAGAGACCTTTACCCGGTTGATCCGCAACGGCGCGGCGCAGTACGATGTCGCACAGGTCCTGCTGGCCGGCGGCGTGTCGTCCAACGCCTGGATTCGCCAACATGTGACGGAAAAACTGGCGAAACGGCGCATCCGCGCCTGGTTTGCCGAAGCAAAATACAGCTGTGATAACCCTGCCGGCTGTGCGGCGTACGCCGTGCGGCACGGGGAAGGAGAAGCCTGATGTACAGTCGGAAACGCAGTTACGGTGGGTTTGCCAACGCCCTGCAGGAGTCGGATTCCCTCTTTGCCGGATTCACGCCGCCTGAAAAGACGGAAAATTCCGGCGCCGGCCCTGCGGCCGGACCGGGAGGCGCACCGGGCGTGCCCGTGCCTTTTACGGTGCGCCGCCTGAATGAACTGGCAAACACGGTACTGGGCAAGAATGAACAATTACAAAATGTCCTCGTCGTCGGGGAAGTCAGTTCCCTGAAGGTCAGCGTCAATGGCCACTGGTTTTTCAGCCTGGTTCAAAAGGACGGCGGTGATACTTACCAGCTGCGCTGCGTCTCCTTTGTGAATACGCATCGGGGACTTCCGCCGCCGCAGAACGGAAAGGCTTACCTTGCGGCTGGCAAAGTCAATATTTATACGGCCAGCGGCGAGTATCGTCTCGTCGTCCACTCCTTGCAACTGACAGGGGAAGGGGCGAAGGCGGAAGCCCGGGAGCGGCTCAAACGGCAGCTGCAGGCGGAAGGATACATGGACAGTGCCGTCAAGGCGGCGAAGTGGAAACTGCCGGTCCTGCCGGAACGGATCGGCCTGGTTACCTCCGCCCGGAGTGCGGCTGTCCGCGACATCATCCGCGTGTCCCGCGAGCGCTGGCCCGGCGTACGGCTGATTTTGTACCCGGTTCAGGTGCAGGGCGCCGGTGCGCCGGCACAGATTGCCGAAGGAATCCGCTTCCTGAACCGTCACCACCTGGCCGACGTGCTGATTGTCGGGCGCGGCGGCGGCAGCAACGAGGATCTGTGGGCCTTCAACGAAGAGATCGTGGCCCGGGCCGTGGCGACATCGAAAATTCCGGTCGTGACGTCCATCGGGCACTCCATCGATATGACGGTGTCCGATTTCGTGGCACTGAAGGAGACCGCAACTCCGACCGATGCGGCGCGCGTTGTCGTACCGGACCGCAGGGAGATGGAGGCAGAAATCCGGCATTTGTGGGCGCGGATGGACAATGTCATCCGTGGGAAATTGAAGCTGTCGGAAACCGACGTCGAACGCTGTTGCCGGTCGCCGTACCTGCAGCATCCGGACAAGCTGTTGGAACGGCCGTCGGAACGGTATGACCGGGCTTGGGACAAACTGGTCCGCAGCCTGCCACGTCAGGTGGAGCATCTGGACTTCCGGCTTACCCGGGCGCGGGAACGGCTGGCCGGCGCATTGCCGGCAAGGCTGCACGAGGCAGAGAGACGGTGGTGGCTGGCAGCATCCCGCCTGCCGGCAGGATCGGAACTGCTGAACCGGCCCCAGCGGCAGTGGCAGGATTTGCAGCAGCGGCTGCAGCTGGCCATGGAAAAGCAGCTGACCCGGGACGGGAACCGGCTCGCACTGCTGTCCGCCAAACTGGACGGCGTCAGCCCCCTGGCGATTCTGGGACGGGGATACAGTCTCACAAAGGATGACCAGGGCCGATTGGTGAGGTCAGTCGATCAGGTGCACTGGGGACAAACCTTGTTCACACAGGTCGGGGACGGCAGCCTGGAAACAGTAGTGCAGGACGTCCACAAAAATACGGCATCGAAAACAACATCTTGATTCCTGCACGACGGCTGCGGCCGGCGTGACAGGAAATACATAGAAACGAGGAAAGCATATGGCTGTCAAAAAAGTACCGAAAGGCATTAAATTCGAAGAAGCACTGCAGAAGCTGGAAGCAACCGTGGCGGCCCTGGAAAGCGGGGAACTGCCGCTCGATGAAGCCATCGAAGAGTTCCAGTACGGGACGGAATTGAGCAAGGCCTGCCTTGCAAAATTGAATCTCGCCAAAGCGCAGGTGGAAAAGCTGAATTTGGAAGCCGCCGGCCGGGATGAAGTGGAGACGGAGCCGCTGGAGGAATTCCAGCAGGAAGGCTTGTCCAACGAGGAACCGCCGGATGACTTGGAAGGGAACGGAAACCATGGCACTGGATTTTGAGAAATATTACGAGAGCCGGAAGAAGCTCGTTGACAATTTTTTGGAAAAACGCATGGAAAAGCGGGGCATTTCCAATGTGGACGACGCCATGAAATACAGCCTCCTTGCCGGCGGGAAGCGGCTGCGCCCGATTCTGCTCATGGCGACAGCAGACGCGTTGGGCGCCAATGGCTATGATTACCTGACGGCGGCGTGCGGCCTGGAAATGATCCATACCTATTCCCTGATCCACGACGATCTGCCGTGCATGGACAATGACGATTACCGCCGGGGCCGCCTGACGAATCATAAAGTTTTCGGCGAGGCGATGGCCCTGCTGGCCGGGGACGGTTTGCTGACGCTGGCTTTTGAAGTCATGGCGGAGCAGCGGAACGTACGGCCTTCGACGCTGGTGGAATTTATCCACGAAACGGCCATGTGCGCCGGGAACTTCGGCATGGTTGGCGGCCAGGCCCTCGACCTGGAAGCAGAAGGCCACGCCATTTCCGCCAAGGAGCTGAAGACGCTGCACGAAGGCAAGACGGGAGCCATGTTTATTGCCGCTGTCCGTGGCGGAGCTCATCTGGCCGGTGCAACGGACGAACAGCTTCTGGCACTGACCCGGTTCGCGGAGTTGATCGGTTTGGCGTTCCAGATTGAAGACGACATCCTTGACGTGACCAGCACGCAGGAGGAACTGGGCAAGCCCATCGGGAGCGACGCCAAGAACGAAAAATCGACCTACGTGAGCCTTTTCGGTTTGGAGAAGGCACGGGAAATGGCAGACAAGACGACAGAGGAAGCCTTGCAGTGCCTGGAGATGTTTGGGGAAAAGGCCGACGCCCTGCGGGAGCTGGCCAAGATGATGTGCCACCGCCGGCATTGACGGAGGGTGGAACAGGAAGAAAGGAGTAGACGGCCCGCGTGCCGTCTGTCGATGTTATGAGCGAATACCGAATGCTGGATCGGGTGAACAGTCCGCAGGATCTGCGCGCCTTGACCTTGCCGGAATTGCAGCAACTGGCCGCGGAAATCCGCGATTTCATCGTCCGTGTCGTGTCCCGTACGGGCGGGCATCTGGCACCGAACCTGGGTGTCGTGGAACTGACCCTGGCCTTGCACCGGGTTTTTGACTGCCCGAAAGACAAGCTTGTGTTTGACGTAGGGCATCAGGCCTATGTGCACAAAATCCTGACGGGACGCAAAGACCGGTTTGAGTCGCTGCGTCAGTACGGCGGCCTGAGCGGGTTCCCGAAATTGACGGAGAGCCCCTGTGATGCTTTTGGCGTCGGCCATGCCAGTACCTCTATTTCCGCTGCTGACGGGATCGCGGCGGCGCGGGATTTGAAAGGGGAAGATTTCAACGTTGTCGCCATCATCGGCGATGGTGCCATGACGGGCGGCATGTCGTTCGAGGCGTTGAACCATGTCGGCGATACAAGACGCCGCATGGTGATCGTTCTGAATGACAACGAAATGTCCATTGCCCCGAATGTGGGCGCCATGTCCCATTATCTGTACGCCCTGCGGACGGGTGACACGTATAAAAAACTCAAGGGCGACCTGGAAAACTGGCTCAGCGGGCTGGAGCACGGCCAGGACGTGCTGGAAGCCATTACCCGTGTCAAGGCCGGGTTGAAATACCTGGTCCTGCCGGAGTCGGTCTTTGAACATCTGGGTATCAAATATTTCGGCCCGATCGACGGGCATAATATCGAAGGACTGCTGGATGTATTGTCTCACGCCAAAGAGGAACCGGGCCCGGTCCTGGTCCACGTCGTTACCAAGAAGGGCAAGGGCTACAGACCGGCGGAAGAAAAGCCCAATGCCTTCCACGGGACAGGTCCCTTCGATATCGCGACAGGTAAAAAGGTTCCGTCCTCCAGCACGGCGCCCAAGTACACGGATGTGTTCAGCAAGACCTTGATCGAGCTGGCGGAAACCGATCCGTCGATTGTGGCTATTACGGCGGCCATGCCGGACGGGACGGGAACGGAAGCGTTTAGAGAGCGCTTCCCGGACCGCTTTTTCGATGTGGGCATTGCGGAGCAGCACGCCGTTACGTTTGCCGCCGGCCTGGCGACCCAGGGAATGAAACCGGTGGCAGCTATCTATTCGACGTTCATGCAGCGTGCCTACGACCAGATCCTTCACGACGTGTGCCTGCAGCGGCTGCCGGTTAAATTATGCATGGACCGTGCCGGACTCGTCGGGGACGACGGGCCGACGCATCACGGCGTCTTCGATTACGCCTATCTGCTGCCCCTGCCGGGGATGGTCATCATGGCCCCGAAGGATGAAGACGAGCTGCGTCATATGCTGAAAACGGCCATGGAGTACAGCGAGGGTCCCATTTCCCTGCGCTATCCCCGCGGCAGCGGACTGGGCGTCGACTGCTCGGCGCCGCTCCATACGCTGCCCATCGGGAAGGCCGAATCTTTGTCCCAGGGGAAGGATCTGGCTATCTGGGCTATCGGGAGCATGGTCGCACCGGCCTGCCGGGTCGCGAAACGCCTGCGGGCCCGCGGCATCGACGCCGGGGTTGTAAATATGCGCTTTGCCAAGCCCCTCGACGAGGAGCTGCTGGAGCAGGACGCCCGGCGCACCCGCTGCATTGTGACGATGGAAGAAGGCGTGCTCAAAGGCGGCGTCGGAGACGCTGTCCTGGAGACGTTGAACCGGAAAGGGCTCCTGGATTCCGTCCGGGTGCTCTGCTTCGGAATTCCGGACGAATTCATTCCCCACGGGGATGTGAAACTCCTGTTCCGGGATATCGGGCTGGACGACGACAGCATGACGGAACGGATTCTCCGGTTCCTTGATGCTAAGGATGGAGAAACGACGCACCATGGAGCATAAACTGGAGCCCCTCGTACAGGGGGAGGAAAAACCGAAAAAGAAGAAAAAGATGCGCCTGGACGCTTACCTGACGGAAGAAGGATATTTCGAGAGCCGCGCCAAGGCACAGGCGGCTATTATGGCAGGACAGATCCTCGTGGACGACCAGAAGGTCGACAAGCCGGGGACACCGGTCAAAGAAGGAGCGAAAATCCGCCTGCTGGGAGAAAAGCTGCGCTATGTCAGCCGCGGCGGCCTGAAACTGGAAAAGGCCCTGCAGGTCTTTCCTTTGTCGGTAGCTGGCAAGGTCATGGCCGATATCGGTGCCTCCACCGGCGGGTTTACGGACTGCGCACTCCAGAACGGCGCGGTCCGTGTCTATGCCATCGACGTAGGATACGGGCAGCTGGCGTGGAAATTGCGGACAGATCCGCGGGTCGTGAACATGGAGCGTACGAATGCACGTCTCCTGGACGAAACGAGCCTGCCAGAACCGGTAGATGCCGCTTCGATTGACGTGGCCTTTATCTCTCTCGAAAAAATTCTGCCGGCAGTGCACCGGATTCTCGCACCGGACGGGTTTATTCTGGCCCTGGTGAAACCGCAGTTTGAAGCCGGCAAGGAAAACATCGGGAAGAAAGGCGTGGTTCGGGACCCGGCGGTACACCGCGATGTGCTGCACCGTGTCCTTGCGTTTGCCAAAGCCGAAGGGTTCGGCATCGGCGGCTTGGATTTTTCCCCCGTCAAGGGACCGGAAGGGAACATCGAATATTTGTTGTATTTGACGACGGAACCAGGGCTTCCGGACGTGGTCTCCCCGGAAGAGGTCGATACATTGGTCTCCCGGTCTCACGCCACGTTGGATGTATGAAGGGATAAACAAATGAAAAAACTCTGTCTGGGCTTGTTCCCAAACATGATGATTGAAAAAGTGAAGGAGACTCTGCCGGCCATTCTGCAGGAGTGTGCAGCGGACGGAATCGCCGTCCGGCTGGCGCCGGAACTGGCACGGACGTACGGGACGGAAACCCTCACGGAAAAGGATCCTGCCATTGATGTGGCGGTCTCCCTCGGCGGGGACGGGACGTTCCTGCGCATGGCCCGCTCCATGGTGGAACAGGATATTCCTGTCTTCGGCATCAATTTCGGGCACCTGGGCTTTCTGGCCGAGGTGGACGCCGATTGTGCCGGTACAGCCCTGCAGGCCCTGAGCCGGGGACATCTGAAAGAAGAACGACGACACTTGCTGCAGTTGCGGGTGATCGGGACGGACGGACGCCAGAAGGAAAATACGTTCCTGGCAATCAATGAATTTGTGGCGTCCCGGGACAATTTGTCTACCATCAATCACTTCGCGATGTGGATCAACCACAAGCCGTCCGGCAACTATGCGGCGGACGGGCTGATTATTTCCACGGCAACGGGGTCGACGGCCTACTCCCTGTCGGCCGGCGGACCGCTGGTGGAACCGGGGCTGGATGTTATGATCATCACGCCAATCGCGTCCCACAATCTGAGTACCCGTCCTCTGGTCATTCCGGCTTCGGAACTGGTGCAGATCCAGCTCCTGCAGGAAAACAGGGCTGACGTGGTCTTGTCGTCGGACGGGATCCGCCTGTGCCACCTGTCCCAGGGAGAGCGGGCGGAAGTTACGCGCAGTCCGAAAACGCTACGCCTGATCCGGCTGACGGACCGCGATTACTATGAGACGTGGCAGGAGAAACTGGTCCGCAATCTGTAAGGCGGACCGGGCGGTACAGCCGCCGTACGCGGAAGGAAAGAACTTCCGCAGGGAAAAACTACGAGGGGTGCAACATGAAAAGTCTGAGACAGGCAAAGATCAAGGAAATCATCGAAGCAAACAATATTGAAACACAGGAAGAATTGGCCAATGCCCTGGAGCGGGAAGGCTTTTCCGTGACCCAGGCGACGGTTTCCCGCGACATCAAGGAAATGATGCTGGTCAAGGTGCCGAACGCACAGGGAACCTATCGGTATGCCTACCCGAAGGAACACGGGCATATTGTGACCCAGGACCGGCTGGAACGGACGTTCCGCGATTCCGTCCTGACCGTGAAGTTCGGCGGCAACATGGCTGTCCTCCACACCATGCCCAGTACGGCCGATGCCGTGGCCTATGTCATCGATTACATGAAGTGGCCGGAAGTCCTGGGCACCGTTGCCGGGGATGACACGATTTTCTGTGTGCTCGACAAGCCCGAAAGCGCGGCTGTGTTCGCGTCGCACTTCAATTTTAAAGGACGCTGAGGTTCATGCTGCAATCATTGCAAGTCCATAATTTTGCGCTGATCGAGGACGCGCAGGTAGAATTTACACCGGGGTTCAATATCTTTACCGGTGAGACCGGCGCAGGCAAATCCATCCTCATCGACGCGTTCGGCATCGTGCTGGGAGGCCGGGCTTCGACTTCCTTTATCCGGTCCGGCACGGAGGAGTTCCGCATCCAGGCCGTGTTTGACACGGAAGGGGACCCGCGGGTATCCTCTCTGCTGCGGGAGCAGGATATCGAAGAAGAGGACAGTCTCTACTTGAAACGGACTCTCACGGCTGCCGGCAAGAGCCGCAGCAGCATCAACGGTATGCCGGTGCCGCTGGCCGTACTGAAACGCGTCAGCCGGCTGCTGGTGGACATCCACGGACAGCACGAGAACCAGTCCCTGCTGCATCCCAAGATGCCTCTGCGTCTGACGGATACCTTCGGCGGGGACGAAGGACAGGCCGCACGCCAGCAGTATGACGATGCCTATGACCGTTACCAGGAAGCCCGGCAGTCTCTGGCGGAACTGGAAGAAAAAGGCGGCCAGCGGGAACGCCTCATGGACCGTCTTCAGTGGGAAATCCAGGAAATTGAGGAAGCGGCCATTACACCGGGGGAAGAAGAACGGCTGCGGGACGAAGTGAAGGTCCTGCAGCACGCCGACAAGATCCGGTCCGCCCTGTCGGAAGCCTATGAGCTGCTGGATCGGGAAAACGGAGCCCTGGACCTGCTGGCGGACAGCCGCGGCGCGATCGAGACGGCCCAGCGGTTCGATTCTTCGCTGCAGGACATCTACGAAGGACTGGACAGTGCCTGGATTGCGGCCGACGATGCCAAAAGCCGGCTGCGGGACTATATGGAAAGCCAGGATTTCGATGAGGCCCGGTTGGGAGAAGTGCAGGACCGGCTGGATCTGCTGTACCGGCTCCAGAAAAAGTACGGTGCGGGCGAAGCGGCCGTGCTGGCCTACGGACAGAAGGCGAAGGGACAGTACGCGGAACTGCAGGACCTGGATCAGCGCGTGGCACAGGCCAGGGAGCGCTGCCGTCGGGAGACGGACGCCCTGAAGGTGGCAGCCGCGGCACTGACAAAGGTGCGGCAGCGTACGGCAAAGAAACTGTGTGAGGCCGTCACGGTCCACATGCGGGATCTGGCTATGCCCGAGGGGAAATTCACAATTCAATTTTCGGAAAAGCCGGACTTCGGCGAAGACGGGCGGGACCAGATGGAATTCCTCTTTTCGGCGAACCGGGGGGAACCGCTCAAGCCGCTGGTGCAGGTAGCCTCGGGCGGCGAGCTGAGCCGTCTGGCCCTGGCGCTGAAAACAGTTTTGATCCATACGTCCGGCGTGCGGACCATGGTGTTCGATGAAATCGATACAGGCGTAGGCGGTGTGACGGCACAGAAAATGGCAGAAAAGCTGGCCTTGATTTCGCGGGAGAACCAGGTGCTGTGCATTACGCACCTGCCCCAGATTGCAGCCTTTGCAGACCATCAGATCCGCATCCGTAAAGAGGCCGAAGGGGACCGCACGGTGACGCGCCTGACGGTTCTGGACCGGGAAGAGCGGGTGCGGGAAATCATGCGCATGGCGACGGGATCTCACGTGAGCCGCTCCGCCGAGGCGAATGCCCGGGAATTACTGGAAGAAGCCGACCGTTTCAAGCAGGAGGCGGATTCTGCACGTCAAACAAAGAGGCCGCGGGGCCGGAAAGGATAAAAGGATGAAAAAGATGTCCGATCCGGAGTTGGACGAACTCCGGATTTCCAGCGAACCTGCTTTTCAGGGTCGCATGTTGAAAGTCTTTGTGGATACAGCAAAACTGCCCAATGGCCGCACGTCGACGCGGGAAGTGGTCCGCCATCCCGGTGCGGCGGCTGTGCTGGCGGTCCTGCCGGATGGACGTATCCTGCTGGAAAAGCAGTACCGCTACGCTCTGGATACGGTCATGTATGAGGTTCCTGCGGGAAAACTCGATCCGGGAGAAGAACCGGAACATTGTGCCCGCCGGGAACTGGCCGAGGAAACCGGCTATGAGGCGGAGCAATGGGAATATTTGACGTCCATCGCGACAACGCCGGGATTCACGGATGAGGTCATCCACTTGTACAAGGCGACGGGCCTGCACCAGCACGGACAGCATCTCGACGAGGACGAAGCTTTGAAACTGGAAGCCTTTACGGTGGATGAAATCCGTGCGGCCGTGCGGGACGGACTGTTGTACGACGCCAAGTCTCTGGCAGCCCTGGGAGTGGCGTCCCTGCTGGGGAAACTTTGAAAGTGTTACAGTCGTAACAGTTTTGAAAAAAGGAAGGCCGTCGTGCCACCTACTAGCAGGAGAATATACCCGGATAGCGAATTGTGTAAGTATGCAAATATCGAAAAAGGGGGAATCACCTTATGAAAGCGTATACAGGCGACAAAATCAGAAACGTGGCCATTGTGGGTCATGGTGGAGCCGGAACGACATCTGTTACCGAAGCGTTGCTGTACCGGTCCGGTGCAATTGACCGGATGTGCAAGGTAGAAGATGGAGCTACCACCACGGACTTCGAGCCGGAAGAAATCAAACGCAAAGTTTCCGTCAATGCCACGCTGGCACCTGTCGAATGGCGTGATACGAAGATCAACTTCATCGATACGCCGGGCTTCGCTGATTTCGTAGCCGAAGTAAAGGGCGCTTTCCGCGCCGTGGACAGTGCCTTGATTGTCGTCAGTGCCACAGCCGGTGTCCAGGTTGGGACAGAACAGTGCTGGAAACTGGCGGAAGAGGCAAAACTGCCGCGTATTATCCTGGTCAACAAGATGGATCGGGAAAACGCGGACTTTGACAGCATCCTGGACAATCTGCGCAGCAAGTTCGGCAAAAAAGTGCTGCCGCTGGAATTGCCGCTGGGTAAAGAAGCAAATTTTGAAGGCATTATCGATTGCGTTGCCATGAAAGCCTACCGGAAGAACGGCAACGGTTCCGATGAAATCGAGATTCCCGACGAATATAAAGAATACGCCGCCGACATGCATGAAAAGATGGTGGAAGCTGCGGTGGAAGCCGACGATGACTGCATGATGCGCTATCTGGAAGGCGAGACGATCAGCGACGAAGAAATCCGCAAATGCCTGATCAAGGGTATCCGGCAGGCGATTATTTTCCCGATGATCTGCTGCAGCGCCGCCAAGAATATCGGCCTGGGGCGGACCATGAACGCCATTATCGACTATACCTATCCGGCTATCCTGAATGACTTCAAGGTAACCAACGTAGCGACCGGCAAGGAAGAAGTCCGCGATGCCGGCGCACCGATGGCTGCCCTGGTCTTCAAGACCATGTCCGACCCCTTCGTGGGACGGCTGAGCTTTATCCGTGTATTCTCCGGCAGCATCAAGGCTGACAGTACGGTGTACAACGCCAGCCGGGAAAAGGAGGAACGCATCGCCAACGTATTCACGATGCGCGGCAAGACGCAGATTCCCATGCAGGAAATCACGGCCGGCGATATCGGCGTGACGTCGAAACTGCAGTTTACGGCAACAGGGGATACGTTGAGCGACAAGAACGAACCGGTTCTGTTTGCTCCGATTAATTTCCCGCTGCCGATGTATACCCGTGCCATCCGGGCGAAGAAGAAGGGCGAGGAAGACAAGGTCATGAACGCCCTGAACCGCCTGATGGACGAAGATCCGACGATTATCGTGACGCGGAATCCTGTGACCAAGGAAACGTTGATCAGCGGCATGGGTGACCAGCATATCGAAATCATCATGGAGCGGATGAAACGCAAATTCGGCGTGGAAGCGGAACTGAAGGCTCCTATCGTGGAATACCGCGAAACCATCCGTGGCAAGGCACACGTACAAGGCAAGCATAAGAAGCAGTCCGGCGGTCATGGCCAGTACGGCGATGTCGTCATTGATATGGAACCTCTGCCGCCGGGAAGCGGCTTCGAGTTCGTTGATAAGATTTTCGGCGGTGCCGTGCCCCGTCAGTATATCCCGGCAGTGGAGAAGGGTATGACGGAGTGCATGGAGCACGGCGTGCTGGCCGGGTTCCCTGTCGTCGATGTCCGCATCACGCTCGTCGACGGCTCCTATCATCCGGTCGATTCTTCGGAAATGGCCTTCAAGACGGCGTCGAGCATTGCTTTCAAGAAAGCCATGGAAGAAGCACAGCCTGTCCTGATGGAACCGTACTACAACCTGTATGTCACCTGCGCCGAAAGCATGATGGGCGACGTCATCGGAGACTTGAACTCCAAGCGTGGCCGCATCCTCGGCATGCAGAGCATTGAAGACGGCCTGAGCCGGGTGGAAGCCCAGGTTCCTTACGCGGAAATTACGGAGTACGCCGTGGACCTGCGCGCCTTGACGCAAGGTATGGGTACCTTCGAAATGAAGTTCGATCATTACGAAGACGTGCCGCCCAAGATGGCAGAGAAGATCATCGCTGAAGCAAAGGCGAAGGAAGCGGAAAAGTAAGCCGCATCCGGAAAGGCTGAAACAGCATAGAAAAAAGGCAGGAAGCCTGGCTTCCTGCCTTTCTTTTTATCTGCACGTCGTGATGCAGTACTTGTTACAAGTTTGCTTTGAAGAATGCTTCAATCTTGTCGAACGGAATCTTATCCATCTGGTCGTACAGGTCCGTATGAACCGCGCCGGGAACGATATACAGCTCTTTGTTTTTGCCCTGCAGGCGTTTAAAGGCATCTTCGCTGTAATAGCGGGAATGGGCCTTTTCGCCGTGGATCATCAGGACGGGAGCTTCGATTTCTTCCAGGTAGGTATTGATGGGCATGTTCATGAAGGCAAGCAAAGAGGTCAGTGTCGCACCGGTCGTGGATCCGAAGGAACGAGGATGATAGCCCCGCTTCGTCTGGTAAAAGTCGTGGTAGTCCCTGACGAACTGCGGCAGATCCGGTGTGATTTTTACGGGGACACCACCGGCCATCCGATAGGTGCCTTCGCGGTAGTCGCGGGTGCGCTGGGCGCTGATCTGTCTGCGGTTTTCCATGCGGGTCCTGCGGAGCTCTTCCGCTGACTTGCCATTATCGAAATACCCGTTGGCGATATTCCGGCTCATGTCATACATGGTGGAAGTGGCAACGGCTTTGATGCGCGGATCCATGGCGGCAGCATTCAGGGCAAATCCGCCCCAGCCGCAGATGCCCAGGATGCCGACGCGGTTCTCTGCCGTATCCGGGTAAGTGGAAAGAAAGTCCACAGCGGCGGAAAAATCTTCCGTGTTGATGTCCGGGGACGTCGTGTTGCGGGGTTCGCCGGCACTCTCTCCCGTAAAGGAAGGATCAAAGGCCAGGGTCAGGAACCCACGGGCAGCCAATTCCTGGGCATAGCGGCCGGACACCTGTTCTTTGACGGCGCCGTAAGGACCGGCCAGCGCGATGGCCGGAAGCTTTTCCCCGGCTTTGTGGGTTTTAGGCTCGTACAAATCACCGACAAGCGTGATGCCGTAGCGATTGTGGAACACGACTTTGTGATGGCGTACCCGCTGGTCTTCGGGAAATACCTTGTCCCAGGCGTTCGACAACTGACCAGCAGAAATGGTTTCTGCCGGTGCCTTGGAAGCCGTTGCTTCGGCTGCAGCCGCTTCGCCGCCAGGGATTGCAGCGGAGAACAGACCAATGCACAGAATTCCAAACAAGGCACCCAGCCATATCTTTTTCTTCTTCATGATTTCATCCCTCCTACAATGAAAACACTACATTCCACGCCTTTATTATAACCGCTGGGATGAGATAGAAAAAATACCTGCTTTTCATAATGTTTAATGCCTTTAAGGAATAAGATTCGGCTTTGGAGCATGGGGAGATTTCACGGCTTTTTCACGTCGTTTATAGTATTCGCAGGCAAATAATGGTATAATGTGTATGCAAATTTTTTACCATCTAATTCTCCGGGAGGTTTAAAAATGGAAACAATCCAGACTGAATGTGTACAGACGCTCCGTTTTCTGGCAGCCGATGAAGTGGAACAGGCGAATTCCGGTCATCCCGGCCTGCCGTTGGGAACGGCGCCGCTGATGTATACGTTTTGGGACAAGTTTATGAAATACAATCCGGCGGACCCGAAATGGTTCAATCGCGACCGGTTCATTTTATCTCCCGGTCATGGTTCGGCCTTGCTTTATGCCATGCTGCATCTGGCAGGCTACGGCCTGACGCTGGACGAATTGAAGGAATTCCGTCAGTGGGGAAGCCGCACGCCGGGCCATCCGGAGTACGGTGTGACGCCGGGCGTTGAACTTTCGACGGGGCCGCTGGGCCACGGCCTTTCCATGGGGGTCGGCTTTGCCATTGCCGAGACCATGTTGGCCGCGAAATACAACAAACCGGGCTTCCCCATTGTAGACCACTATACGTATGGCATTGTTTCCGACGGTGACCTGATGGAAGGCGTTGCGTCGGAAGCAGCATCCCTTGCCGGCACGCTGGGGCTGGGCAAGCTGATCTACATGTATGATGACAATAAAATTACCATCGAAGGCACGACGGATATTGCTTTCCAGGAAGATGTGGAAATGCGTTTCAAGGCTTACCATTGGCAGGTCCTGCGCGTGGACGACTCGGAGGATCTTGACGCCCTTGCAGCGGCTGTGGAAGAAGCCAAGGCCGATACGGAGCGGCCGAGCTTGATTATGGTGCGGACGCACATTGGCTACGGCAGCCCGAAACAGGACAGTCCGTCGGCCCACGGGGAACCGTTGGGTGAAGAAGCACTGCGTGCGACGAAAGAGAAGGCTGGCTGGGATCCGGACAAAACCTTCGTCGTCCCGCCGCAGGTGCGGGTTTATTTCGAAGAAAAGCTGCCGGCCTGCGCCAAAGCAGAAGCGGATTGGAACGACATGCTGAAAGCATACGGCGAAGCCTATCCGGAACTGATCAAGGAATTCCTGGGAGCCCTGTCGGGACAGCGCACGGTTGCCTTGGGAGAATTGATGGACCTGTTCAAGGACAAAGAAGCCATCGCGACGCGTGGTGCTTCCGGGGATGTACTGCAGAAACTGGCCGACACCCTGCCGGAACTGGTCGGCGGCAGTGCCGACCTGGGTCCGTCCAATAAGACGGTTCTGAAGAAATATGCATACTACAGTAAGGATGACCGCAGCGGCCGCAACCTCCATTTCGGCGTGCGCGAACATGGCATGGGCTGCGTGGTCAATGGCATGGCCCTGCACGGCGGCCTGATTCCGTACGGTGCCACTTTCCTGGTCTTTTCCGACTTCCTGCGCCCGACCATCCGCATGGCTGCCCTGATGGGCATTCAGTCGATTTTCGTCCTGACCCACGACAGCATCGCTGTCGGCGAAGACGGCCCGACGCATCAGCCCGTGGAACAAATCATGAGCCTGCGCCTCATTCCGAACAACACGGTCTTCCGTCCTGCCGACGCACTGGAGACGGCGGCAGCGTGGAAGTATGCACTGGAGCATAAGGACGGCCCGACGGAATTGTGCCTGTCCCGGCAGAATCTGCCGGTCCTGAACGAATACCGCGCCACTGTCGAGGCGGGCGCGCTGAAAGGCGCTTATGTCCTGAGTCCCGCCAAGGATCTGGCCAAGGCCGTCCTGATCGGCACGGGTTCGGAAGTCAAAATCTGCCTGGAAGCCCAGAAGTTGCTGGCGGAAGACGGCATCGACGTTTCCGTTGTCTCCATGCCGTCCATGGAAGCCTTTGAAAAACAGAGCGATGCCTACAAGGCGTCTGTCCTGCCGAAGTATGTGCCGACGTTCGCCGTCGAGGCTGGCGTCACCCTGGGGTGGGCCCGCTACACAGGCAGCGAGGACCGCGTCCTGGGATTCAACAAATTTGGTGCTTCCGCACCGGGCGGCGTCGTCATGGAACACTATGGCATGACGGGAGCCAACGTGGCGGCCATGGTCAAAGCGAACCTGTAAGAAATTTCTCAAAAGGCGGGCTGGAAGGCTCGCCTTTTTTGCACAACCGCTTCCTGTGCGAAACGCTGCACGGGAAGAGGCCGCAGCCAGAATCGGCATACGAAGCAAGGAGGACCTATGAAGCATCTACTGACTATCGCCGGCAGTGACAGCAGCGGCGGCGCCGGCATTCAGGCAGATTTGAAGACGTTTGCCGCCCACGGTACGTTCGGCATGAGCGTGATTACGGCGGTGACGGCCCAGAATACCTGCGGCGTGACCAAGGTGCAGGATATCGATCCGGATATCATCACGGCCCAGATTGATGCCGTATTTGAGGACATCGTGGTGGACGCCGTAAAAATCGGCATGGTATCCCGGTCGGAAAGCATCCGGGCCATTGCGGCAGGCCTGCGGAAGTGGCATCCCGCCATTGTTGTATTGGATCCGGTCATGGTGTCGAAAAGCGGGTACGACCTGCTGCATCCCGAAGCCTGCCGGACCTTGATAGAGGAACTACTGCCTCTGGCCACCCTGGTGACGCCAAACTTGCCGGAAGCAGAAAAAATCTGCGGATTTTCTATAACAGAGGAACCGGAAATGGAGCAGGCTGCCCGGGCCATTGTTCAACTTGGAGCCCAGGCAGTTCTCGTCAAAGGCGGTCATCTCTCGACGGATCGTTCGGATGACTACTTGTACGACGGCAAACAGAGTATTTGGATTCCTGGGAAACGCGTTGCTTCCAGGAACACCCATGGGACGGGGTGCACCCTGTCCAGCGCCCTTGCGGCGGACCTGGCCCGTGGCATGTCCCTGGAAGAAGCGGTGCGGGCAGCCAAGGCGTACGTTACCACAGCAATCGAACATGGCATTGCCCTGGGGCATGGCGTAGGGCCGACGCATCATTTTGTAGAGTTGTATCAGAAAGCGGGGATGGACGAACAATGAATCTGAAAGGTGATTTCAAAACCATCGTTGAGGATCTGCTGGCCACGAAGCCGGTGATCCATCATATTACGAATTACGTGACGGCCCGGGACTGCGCCGATGCTGCCCTGGCCATCGGCGCTTCTCCAGTCATGGCCGATGAATTGGCCGAAGTGGCAGACATTACATCGGACGCAGATGTACTGGTCCTGAATCTGGGCACCTGCAATGCCAGAACGTTGGAATCAATGGAGCTGGCAGCCAAAACGGCCCGGGAAAACCGTATTCCTGTTGTACTGGATCCTGTCGGCGTCATGAGCAGTACCTTGCGTCGCGATTTTGCCGTCAAACTCCTGACAGGCGGGTTTGTGACGGTGGTCCGCGGTAACTACAGCGAATGCAGTGCCCTGCTGGATCCGGCCAACCCGGATAACGGCGGGCGTGGCGTGGACAGCGGCGCGGCCCCGGATCAGGCGGAGGCGTTCCGGCTGGTCAAGGATTGTGCCGACCACTACGGCTGTATTTTTGTATTGAGCGGCGCCGTGGACTATGTCAGTGACGGCAAACGTGCCGTCATGCTGAACGGCGGCAACCCCCTCATGACTTCTATTACGGGAGCCGGCTGTATGGCCACGACAGTGGTGGCGGCCTGCACGGCCGTGGCGGATGACAAAATGGAAGGAGCCATTTTGGGCATGGTCATTATGGGACAGGCGGCGGAATTGTCCGCAGGCCTGCTGGAGAAGAAGGACGGCCCGGGAATGTTCAAGGTGCGCCTCATGGACTGTCTTTACCATGTAGTCCATAAATGGAGCCTGATTCAGGATAATCTGAATCCCACGCGGGAAAATTGACCGCGTTGAACCCAAGGGAGGAAATGCCATGGACAAGAAGTTGGATTTGCGGTTGTATCTGGTCACGGACGAGTCGTGCCTGCCAGAGGGAGTGACCCTGCTGGATGCCGTGGAACAGGCGTTGCAGGCCGGGGTCACGTTGGTACAATACAGGGAGAAAAACGGAAAAGGCGGCCCGATGCTGGCCAAGGCGAAGGCGCTGACGGAGTTGTGTCACCGCTACGGAGTGCCGCTGCTGGTGGATGACCGCCTGGACGTGGCACTGGCAGCCGGTGCGGACGGAGTCCATCTGGGCCAGGACGATTTACCTTGTGACGAAGCCCGCCGGCTGGCCGACAAAGTGGCCGGACCGGACTTTATCATCGGCGTGTCTGCTCATACGGCGGAAGAAGCGGCCAAGGCCCAGGCCGACGGGGCCGATTACCTCGGCTGCGGTGCTGTGTTCCCGACGAACACGAAGCGGGGCGTCAAGGCGACGGGAATCCAGCACCTGCGCTCTATCAAGGCAGCTGTGACGATTCCGTTCGTAGGTATCGGCGGCATCAAGCCGGAGCATTATATGGCGGTCCGCGCGACCGGTGCCGCGGGCGTTGCTGTGGTGACGGCTATTCTCGGAGCCTCTGATATCCCGGCGGCCGTACACAAATTTACAAGTCAGTTCTAAAATTCAAGAGTCCGCTTTTCGGGATGGACCGGAGGCGTTGTCCTGCAGGGACGGGTTGTAGATAGCCGGTGACTGGCCGGCATCCGTCAGATACGGTGTCAGCAGGATGATGACTTCGGTCTTCGTTTTGCTCCGGAAGCGATACTTGAACAATTCGCCCAGAACAGGAATCTTCGACAACAGGGGAATCTGCTGCAGCTGCCGCTGTTCCTCTTCACTTACGAGTCCGCCGATAGCCAGGGTTTCCCCGTTTTTCAGGCGTACGGTCGTGTCCGCCGTACGGCTGTTGATGCGGTAGTTCTTCAGCTCGCTGACCAGGACGGGTGTGCTGACTTCCGTGTGAACCTGGGAGGTAATCAATCCATCCCGTCCTACGAAAGGCAGGTAGGTTAATTTAATGCCCGCGTCCACGTACTCTGTGGCATAGTTCGACTCTCCGTCGGAGCGTTTTTCCGTGACGACCGGGATGTGGCTGCCGATGAAGATGCTTGCTTCCTTGCCCGGCAGGGTGATGAGGCTCGGAGTAGCGAGGACACGGGCTTTTCCTGTTGTCAGCAGAGCGTGCAGGGCAGCGTTGAAATGAAATTGGGCCGATGACGACGGCCAGAGACGGAAGTGTCCGGCGTAGGTTTCGTTCGTGTCCGATGTCGTGCCGCCGCTGCTTTTTTCGTACTGCGGAAGGGTGTCCCAGGTCCAGTGGATGCCAAGATCCCGTTCGGCGGAACGGTTAACGGCGAGGATGGTCGCCTGCAGGGTGACCTGGCGGCCCGGCACGTCGAGACGGTGAATCAGGGCACGGATGCGGTCCCGTTCGGACGCCGGACCAGCGTAGAGCAGGGCGTTGCGCGCACTGCTGACGGAGAGTCGTCCGGACAGGCGCAATTCTTTTAAGGAACGCAGCAAATCGCCGGCATCGAGGTAGTCCATGGGGAGGACAGCGAGACAATCCGGTCCGGTCGTCCGGTTCCCGGCAGCAGGAGGGCCGGAAAAGGAGGACGTTCCATAGGGATTCCCGGGCGGTAAAGAAGAGGCACCCGGGAACGGAACGGGGAGACCGTTCCCTGGTTGGCTGTTGTCCCTGTCCCTGGGTATGGATTCTCCTGTGCCGCCCGGCAGAAAGGCTTCCGGTACGGCTAGTACGAAGGGATTCCGTGTGACCGGCGGAGCGGCTGGTTCCGCGGCGGCAGCGGTGGCGCAGAGGCATGCCGGCAGGCGGCGGCCGGGCTGCCACAGGGAAAAAAGGGCAGCAAAAAAGTGCCCTGCCTCGCAGAGGCAGAACAGGAAAAGCACGGCGGCAGCCGCGCGGTATAGAAGAATCTTTACCGACAGGCAGTCCCGCCGGCACTGATGGTGATGTAACTGCAACGTACGCTCCTCCCGATGCGTACGCAATGTCCCTATCTGTGTATCATCTAACGATAGTTTCAGTATACAGCAAACAGAGAAAATAAGAAAGCGAAAATTTCTAAAAATTCGAAATTTTAAGGAAGACACAGTAAAGCACTCCCTGGATGAGGCGGCAGCGCCTTCTCCGGAGAGTGCTTTTGGTTTAGCTGAATTTCAGCCTAGAAGTGGTTTATTACTTCTTCGCAACCTTCTTCCCGTACTGACGCAGGGCAATGAGGGCGTTGACCGCCTGTTCCGCCGTGGCGTAGGCCGGGATGCCGTTGTCACGCAGCCGCATGATCGCGTCGTGGCATTCGCCGCCACCCTGGCAGATCATCACGAACGGCTTGTTCAACGCCTTGCACGACTCGTGCACGTCGATAGCCGCCTGTGCAACCGCCGCCACGTCCGTAATGGCCGTCGGGCAGATGGCGCCGAGCAGGGCATCCACATTCGGATCGCGGTATGCCTGCTGGAACGCGCCCTTGTAGGCAATCGGCGTCGCCGTGCCGGAAATGTCGACCGGGTTCAGCGGGCTGCCGAACATGGGCATGTAGGCCTTCATGCGCTGTACCAGCAGCGGGGAAATGTCCTTCAGCTCGTGCATGGGCATGCCGCGCCGTTCGAAGTGGTCGCAGGACAGCAGGCCCGCGCCGCCGCCGTTCGTCACCATGACGACGTTGTCGCCCATCATCGGGGGCTGCAGGCCCAGGGCGAGCGATACGTCCAGGAACTCCTGCCAGGTCGTGGCACGGTACGCGCCGGCGTCCCGGATGACCTTGTCATAGTAGGAATCCGATTCGGGGTTCTCCGACGCGGTGTGAGCGAAGGCTGCCTTGTTGCCGATCTTCGAGCCGCCGACCTTGATGACGACGACCGGTTTCGTGACCTTCTTGCACGATTTCAGGAATGCTTCCGGCGAATCCAATCCTTCGCTGTATACGGAAATGCAGTGCGTGTGCGGATCTTCCTCGCCGTACTCGATGAATTCGGCGAAGTCCACGTCTGCCTTGTTGCCCAGGCCGACGAAGAAGGACATGCCGAAGTGGTTCTCCTGCGACGTGCCCAGGGCGGCCAGCAGGTTGGCGCCGGACTGGGAAATCATCGCTACCGAGCCGGGAACGGGCAGGTAGGGGATGAAGCCGCAGTTGAAGTGGGCATACGGCGTGCCGAGGCCGACCAGGTTCGGGCCGATGAGCGGCAGCTCGTGGTCCCGGCAGTACTGGGTGATTAAGTCCTGCAGATCGCCACGGCCGATTTCCTTGAAGGCACTCGTCGCAATGACGGCGACCTTGGCCTTGATGGCGACGCAGTCCTCCATGATGGCCTTGACGATATGAGCCGGGACAGCGATGAAGACGAGGTCCACGGGCTTTTTGATTTCCTGCAGGCGGTGGTAGGCCTTGAGACCCTGCACCTTGTCCGCGCGCGGGTTGATCGGATAGATGGTGCCTTTATAACCCCACTCCTGGAGTTCGCGGATGACGGCGTTGCCGACCTTGGCAGGGTAACGGGAAGCGCCGACGACGGCGATGCTGGAGGGGTTGAGGGCGTATTTCAAGTTCTTGACGACGTAAGGACGAGCTTCGGTAATCTTCATGGTTACTTCGCCTCCTTTCCGTCAGCGGCGGCCCCGGTGTCGGGGTCCTTGCAGGCGGGGCAGACGACGTTCGAATCCATGGAACGGTCCTGCAGCAGGTCGTCCGTGAAGATGGCCTCTTCGTAGTTGTCGTCCTCGTAGTCGAGGCGGTTCGTCCAGCGGCGGAACTGGCGGGCGCTTGTTGCTTCGAGCACTTCGGCCACTTCGCCGTAGCTCAGCAGTTTCTTGCGGATGGCATCGATATCGGTGATATCTTCGTACGCGGAGAGCAGCAAGTTATGATGCGCGTCGGCAAAGTCGAAGATGTTCGCGAAGGCTGGATTCTCAGCCAGCTCGTCGGCGATTTCCTCGCTGCGCCACGTCGGCGTCGCCTGGAAGCAGGATACAAGGAAGAAGTGCATCTTCAGCCCCAGGGCGCGGTAATTGAAGTAGATCAGCGGCATGCGGCATTTATCTTTGTCGACCACCTGGATCAGGTCTCTCTTCATGACGGCCTCGTCAAGACCGGACAGGTCCGCCAGTACCTTGTAGTCGAACATGTCGCCGATGGACGGCGTGTTGTTCAGCGTGTCGATGATAGCGAAGTCCGTGGCGTCCATCTTCTTCTGGAATTTGAGGACCTTCTTTTTCTGCTCGTCGCTCCAGTTGTAATGGCGGTAGCCTTTCGGCGCGTCAAACATGTTCACGTGCGATTCGCGCAGCAGGCGCCGCACCGGCACGATGTGCACGTACTCGACACAGTCGCGGAAGCGGAATTTGTCGAGGACGCCGCAGACCAGGTTGTCCAGGTTGCGCATGTGGTTGCCGTTGTAGAAATCAAAGTCCCCGCCGGGTTCCATGGAGTAGCCCGTGCAGATCTGGTCGTTGTTCTGGAACCAGTCGCTCAGGTCTTTGCGGGCCTTCGCTGTCGTTCCTTTCTTCAGCTTGACGACCCAGTAATACAGGCCCCAGCCCGAAATGTTCACGCACGAGTTGGCCACGAGCATCAGATAGCGGTTCTTGTACATCTTCGCAATGCGCTCACCCACCTCTTTGGCCGGAATGCCCAGTTTTTCGGCCACGTAGGGCAGGTTGAACACGTCCGGATGCGTCTGGTACATGGACTTGGCGATGTTGAAAGCTACGTACTCCTTCGCATCGGCCGCCGTAACGCCGGGTTCCACGGATCCGTAGCCATGCGGAATGTAGTTGTACTTGTGCATGTACTGCTGTTGGTCCGGCGTCCCGATACGGTACGCCATTTTCGCTTTTTCCACCATTTGTAGATACACCTCCTCATGCATCAATCATTTGTATGAAAATTGCGAAAAATTTCGGCGCCACTGGACCTTTCCCCTGGAGAACAACAGACCGTCGACAGGGAAAAATCCGCGCCGGTTCCTGTTTTCCGTCGCTTTCATTATAGCACCGGGAAAGGGGAACTTCAACGAAGGCGGGGCGGGGTTCATGGACCTGAACGGGGGCTGGAGCGGGGCTGAAGAGGGGGTGGAGCAGGAGAGGAGATGAGAAACCAAAAGTTTCTAAAAGTTCAAAATTATATTGTCCTTTTTTCACTCACTATGGTACCATAGGGCCCAAAGGAGGTGTTGGCTTGTTTCATTACAACTTGAAAATTGAAGACACGCCCATTCTGCGTCTGCTGGATTCCATCCTCGAGGAAGCGCTGCACCGGAACGCCAGTGACATCCACTGCGAGCCGGGAGAAGACGGCACCCGTATCCGCTGCCGGGTCGATGGTGTACTGCAGCAGACACAGATCATACCATCTTTCCGGCATCAGCCCCTGGTGTCGGTTATCAAGCTGCTTGGCGGACTTGATATTGCGGAAAAGCGGCAGTCACAGGACGGGCGCGCGTTTATCGAACAAGACGGAATCCGGACGGATCTGCGGATTTCCACGTTGCCTACCATTGCCGGGGAGAAGGTGGTCCTGCGCCTTTTGGCATCAGACCAGGGACAGTGTGCGTTGGACAGCATGGACTGGGAGGACCGTACACTGGCCCGGTACCGGCGCCTGTATCAGGGCAGTTACGGACTGGTCCTCGTCACGGGGCCGACGGGAAGTGGCAAGACGACGACGCTGTATGCGACGCTGGCAGAACTGAATCGTGCGGAAGAGAACATCATTACGCTGGAAGATCCTGTGGAGTACCGGCTGGCAGGCGTCAATCAAGTGGCGGTCAACCGCAGGGCCGGCTTGACTTTTGCCACAGGGCTGCGGTCCATCTTGCGGCAGGATCCGGATATTATCATGGTCGGAGAAATCCGGGACGGGGAAACAGCCTCGATCAGCATCCAGTCGGCGCTGACCGGACACCTGGTGTTCAGTACCCTGCATACCAATAGTGCCCTGGGGGCAATCGTCCGTCTGCTGGATATGGGTGTGGAACCGTATCTGGTTACGTCGGCACTGCGGGGCGTGGCAGCCCAGCGTCTGGTCCGCCGGCTTTGTACGGCATGCCGCAAAGCCTACGTGCCGGCAGCCGATGCCTGGGAACGGCGCTATCTGCAGCTGCCGGCGGGATGGCACGGGACGTTATACAAACCGGCAGGCTGTCCGCTTTGCCACGGAACGGGATACAGGGGACGCCTGGCCATCCAGGAAGTGGTGGAATTGACACCGGCCCTGAAGCGGCAGATTTTGGACGGTGCTCCGGAAGAAAGTCTGAGGCAGGCGTCCCGCCAGGAGGGTGTCACCTTCCTGGCGGAGGACGGGCGCCGCAAGGTCTTGTCCGGTGCCACGTCGGCGGAGGAACTGCTCCGTGTCCTGGGGGTGGTATGATGGAATGCCCTTTGTGGTTTTTGCTGCGCCAGGCCGTCGAGGCCGGTGCGTCGGATCTTCATTTATGTGGGGATGAGCCGCCCCGGATCCGCTGTCTCGGGGTTCTGCAGCCGCTGCAGCAGGAAAATCCGGCGTGGCTGGCTTCGGAAGAGCTGTTTCGTCCCGTCCTGACAGAACAGCACCGGCAGCGTCTTCGCAAAGACGGAGAGTGTGACCTGGCCTGCCAGCTGCCGGAAGGGCAGCGGTTCCGGATCCATCTTTTTCGCAGCGGCGGGACCCTGGCAGCATCTATTCGCTTGATTCCCAGTGTGGTGCCGACCTGTGAAGGGCTGGGACTGCCTCCGGTAATCCGGTCCTTTGCTGAACAGACACAGGGTCTGATTTTGATTACAGGTGCGACGGGGAGCGGGAAGTCCACGACCCTGGCGGCCATCCTGGATGAAATCAACCGGACCCGGCCGGTTCATATCCTGACCCTCGAAGATCCCGTGGAATACCGTTTCCGGCCGGACAAGAGCCTGATCCACCAGCGGGAGGTAGGACGGGACACGCGCAGCTTTGCCAGCGGCCTGCGCGCAGCCTTGCGCGAAGACCCGGACGTCATCATGGTCGGCGAACTGCGGGATGAGGAGACGATGGCAACGGCATTGACAGCTGCCGAGACAGGACATCTCGTTCTGGGAACGCTCCATACGTCCGGCGCCATCGATGCGGTTCACCGCGTCCTGGACGCGTTTCCCGACCGGTCGCGGCAGGTACAGACCCAGTTGGCAGCCAGTTTGTCCGCCGTCGTCTCCCAGCGTCTGCTGCGCCGCCGGGACGGGACGGGCCGGATCGGAGCGTATGAAATTTTGGTCATGACCGATGCCATGCGCCATCTCGTCCGCGAAGGCCGGACGGAGCAGATGCGTAATTTTATGCAGACCGGCAGCCGCCTGGGAATGCAGACCCTGGAGCAGGATCTGGCGGCACTGCGCCGGAAAGCGCTGATTTGAAAGCCCGGTGTCCTTCTACTTTTCCAAAAACCATTTTCCATCTTCGTCGAAAATGCGGAACTCCCGCCCGTAAATGCGGCATATGTAGCGGACCCCGACGCCGCCGCACTTGGTCGCGGCGGCCCGGCGCACGTCGAGGACCCGGTCGATGTCAAAGGTACGGCCGTCCTCCCAAAGGATGCGGCGGGGGATGGCCCGTCCGTCCTTCTGGTGCTCCACTTCAATATCCAATTCAATTTTTGCCATCTGGAATCACTCCCTTCAACGGAAAAAACCTATGGGATGAATGGTGTGATCCTCTTTGGGGTTGAAGGAGGTCAGCCCTTCATCCAGCAGGCAGGACATACGCCGGATGCACCGGAATCCGAAGCGCCGCCGCAGGTCGTCCACAGAGCGGGCCAGCTGCTCCCGCCGAAGTTCCCGCTCCGGATTCTCAAAGAGGGACAGGGGGACAGCGCCACGGGCTGTGACCAGGCGGATGGCCCGGAGGCTGAGACCGCGGATGGGCCGGTGCCAGTCGTACATTTCCCGAAAAAGCTCCATGGCAGCCCGCAGCAGGTCATCACTCAAATTGGTGGGTTTCGGAAGTTTGCACTGGCGCGAGTAGGTCAGGAGCTGTGCGTCCCGCACTTGAATCTGGACCCCCGTGGCCTTGAGGGCGCAGTCCCGCAGGCGGGCGGCGACGGATTCGGCCAGAACGGTGTGGACAAGGCGCACGTCTTGCTCCGTGATGAGATCCCGCGGTGTGGTCGTGCCGTTGCCGATGCTCTGGATGGCACTGCTTTCATCGATGGTCCGGACGGGATCCGTATCGAGGCCGTTGGCAAAGCACCAGAGGACCTCGCCCCATTTTCCCAGGACGGACCGCAGCAGGGTGCAGTCTGTCCGTGCCAGGTCGCCAATGGTCAGGATACCGAGACGATTCAGTTTCGGCGCCGTCCGGTGGCCCACGTACAACAGATCCGCTACAGGCAGGGGCCAGACGATGTCCCGGTAACGGTCGGCAGGAATACAAGTGATGGCATCGGGCTTCTTTAAATCCGATCCGAGTTTGGCGAAAATCTTGTTGAAAGAAACGCCGATGCTGACCGTGACTCCCAGCTCCGTCTTTACCCGCTGCCGGATTGTTTCGGCAATCGCTTCCGCGGATCCAAAGAGGGAAAGGGAGCCTGTTACATCAGCCCAGTTCTCGTCGAGGCCGAAGGCTTCTACCTGGTCAGTGTAGTCGTACAAAATCTGCCGTGCCAGACGGGAGAATTTCAGATAACGCCCGTAATTGGGAGGGACGAGAATCAAATCCGGCGCTTTGGTCCGAGCCTCCCAAATGGCTTCGCCCGTCGTTACTCCCAGCTTTTTGGCAGTTCCGTTTTTTGCCAGGATGATGCCATGCCTGTTCAAGGGGTTCCCGGCGACGGCAACGGGATGACTGCGGATTTCCGGCCGGTACAGACACTCGACGGAGGCATAAAAATTATTCATATCGACATGCAAAATACTTCTCACGATAACCAGGTCCTTCAACAGCACTTAAATATCGAACAACAGTTCATATATAATATAACATGTTCGCTTTAAACGTGCAATAAAAAATCTGGAAAATCATGCTGCCCCATGAAAAAGGACTGCCACAGGGAAAGTTCCTGTGACAGTCCTTGTTTTTTCAACTTCGTTGTTTTGGGTCAAGAGGCATCGTTATGCCCTCAATCAGACAGTTCCGATTCTGGTTTCCGCAATTTCCCGCGCCGCTGGGCCGCAATGGTGGAGCAGCCTTCCACGGCCAGGACGACGGCAAGAAGGATCAGCAGGGTGCCGATGCCGGCCTGGGCGTAGGGACCCCAGTCTGCCGCACCGTTGGCAATGATTTGAATCTGGTTCTTGACGATGATTACCAGCGAAGACAGGGTCACGACCATCATGAAGGCCATGGGGAAGAGGAACATCTTATTGTTCCGCCCGACATTGCCAAGCCAGGTAGCGACAGCCAGCAGGCCGATGCCGGCAAGCAGCTGGTTCGCAGCGCCGAAGAGGCCCCAGATCTTCTGGAAGCCGTTCATACCCAGGAGCACACCCAGGACGACAGTAATCAAGGTCGCCACGTAGGGATTGACCATGACTTTTTTCCAGCCCTCCTTGATGTCTTTCGGCGTTTCACCGGGGTCCAGGAAGAATTCCTGGAACATGAAGCGGGCCAGGCGGGTGGCCGTATCCAGGGAAGTCAGGCAGAACGTGGAGTAGGCCAGGACGAGCAGCGTGTAAAACGCGTTTTCCATGCCTGCGAACATCGGAATCTGGCTGACCATGGCGGAAATGCCGCCGGCAAAGATATCCGTTACCCCCTTCGTGTGTCCCGTAGAACGCGCGTAGGCGATGGCGCACAGGGTGATGACGGCGAGGACACATTCCAACAGCATGCCTCCGTAGGCAATGGGTTTTGCGTCGGATTCTTTATCCAGCTGTTTTGCCGTCGTACCGGACGATACGAGGGAGTGGAAGCCGGAAATGGCGCCGCAGGCGACAGTGGTGAAGAGAATCGGGAACAAGAAAAGAACGCCGTTCTTCGTGGTGACGGAAAATCCCGTGAAAGCCGGGAACAGGTTCGGGTCGATGTCGGGATGGGCACCGAAGATGCCGACGATTGCAACGATTAACATGGCGTACAGCAGGAAGGAGCTCAGATAGTCACGGGGCTGGAGCAGAATCCAGACCGGAGTGACCGAAGCGATGGCGATGTAGATGCCGACAAACAGCATCCACGTCTTGGTGGAGAAATAGAGCGGATGCCAGTTCATGCCGACGGCCATGACAAAAACGATGGCTGCGACGCCGAAAATCGACGAGGTCACAACGGAACTGTGCCGGCGGTAGACGAAGATGCCGAAGACGATGGCAACGGCAATAAAGAGCAGGGAGACCATGGCCACGGAGGCGTTGGTCGCGCTGGCTGCCGTATCAAGGACACCGTTCCGGTATGTAGCGCCGAACGTCGAGGCGACGATGGCCGCGAAGGCTGCCACGACGAGGATCAGCGTCAAATAGGCGAAGATGATGAAGAGCTGTTTGGCCCGCTTCGACATATTGGAAGAGATAATTTCACCGATAGACTGTCCGTTATTCCGGACAGAAGCGAAGAGCGCGCCGAAATCATGGACGCCGCCGAAGAAGATGCCGCCGACGAGCACCCACAGGGCGACGGGGACCCAGCCGAAAATAGCGGCCGCAATGGGACCGGTGATCGGGCCGGCGCCGGCAATGGACGAAAAATGATGTCCCATGAGAACCGGGGCTTTGGCGGGGACGTAGTCCACACCATCCGTCATGGTATGGGCCGGTGTCGGCCTGTCGCCTTCCCCGACGCCCCATTGTTTGACGAGCCAGCCGCCGTAGAAGACGTAGCCTGCGAACAGGATGGCCATACAGACAAGCAGCAATGCCAATGTGTTCATACAAAATCCTCCTCTTTCCCTTTTGCAAATTTTTCTTGTCTTTTTTACGGGCTGCCTGTATCTCTATATTTATGAAAAAAAGCGGGACAACCCTTTCCGCTCTTTTTTCTCCGGGAACAGGATCCGTTCCAGGGACTCCCGCATGCACGTACCAGCCTTGTTGTAGGACAGGGTACCCCGGGAAGCATCGTAGCAGGCGGCATGAAAATCGAGCCAGCCGCGAAAGGAGAAACGGAATGTCTTATAGATGCGGCAGTGCTCCAGCTGACGCCGCGCCTCTTCGTGAACGCTGTCGCAGACGAAGAGGGGAGAGATGTAGGTGTACATATGCTCCGGCCCGATATGGGCCATGGACATCCCCGCGCTGTAGGCAAAATCCCTGCAGGCGGCGAATCGTTCCGGCGTGAGTTCCGTGACACTGAACAGGAAGAGAAATTCTTCCTGCCTGGCTGCCCAGATTTCGTTCTGCCGGAGGAGCAAGTGCTGCCCCGTACGTTCATAATATTCCCCGACAGCTGTCAGGACTGCACCGGAATCTCCTGTGGGCGGCGCAATCCGGCCGGCTTCACGAGGCCAGCCTTCTTCGTCCGGAACCGGACTGGGACTGCCGTCGAACCGGGTGACTGTGTAGTACCGGCAGCAGGCCTGGAGCAGGCGATCCATTGCTTCCGTACGTGTATAAGCCATCCTTTTCCTTTCTGAAACAGCAGTTTCCAAACGATAAATGTCAGACGTAACAGATATGTCTAAGTTTTCTAATAATTCAGCGTCATTGACTCATTCTAGCATGGGGAACAGGGAAAGACAAGCGGTTTCCGCAACTCTGCGGCAGGGACGGATTTTTGCTGTGATTTTTTTGTGAACTTTATATCATACGTAACAGTTTGCTCCGGACGGTCCGTCACTCATGGCAACGGGCGGTCAGGCAGTGTGTTATAATGAACGTGTATCACGCAGGAAGGGGACATGGGAATGACACGGCGGAGCAGACGGAAGACCGGGGGACGGTGGATCCGGTATCTGGTGACGGTACTGGCAGCACTGCTGGCAGCCTTTTTCGGCTTCTTTTTCGTGTCGGGTTACGTGCAGGAGGGAGCGGCACCAACTGCTCCGGCAGCACAGGTGGCCCTGGCAACCAAGGGCGGAAACAGCACGCCGGCTGTCGGCAGCGAAACCCCGGCGTGGGAAACGATTCCAGCCTATTCCGGGCGGCCGTATGCGGTACTGGAAGGAAACCGGCCGCGATTTTCCAAAGCCCTCCTGTCCCGGAAAAACGCCTTTTATCAGTTTACGCCCCGTGATGCGCTGGGACGCTGCGGCACGGCCGTGGGACGGCTGGGACCGGAATTGCTGCCGAAAGGCAAGCGGCAGCCCATCGGGATGGTAAAGCCCTCGGGATGGCAGTTGTCCAAATACTCCTTTGTGGACGGCAAGTACCTGTATAACCGGTGCCACTTGATTGCCTTCCAGCTCTGCGGGGAAAATGCCAACCGGTTGAATTTAATTACAGGAACCCGGTATTTCAACGTCATCGGCATGCTTCCTTTTGAAAACCGGGTGGCGGACTACATCCGCAATACAAGGCACCATGTTCTTTATCAGGTAACACCGGTATACCGGGGACAGGACCTGGTGGCCCGCGGTGTCGTCATGGAGGCCTGGTCCGTCGAAGACGAGGGAAAAGGCGTCCATTTCCATGTGTTTGTCTACAATGTGCAGCCCGGCGTCGTCATCAATTATGCCGACGGTACGAATCATGCCGCCTGAGGGCCGGGCAGAAAAGAAATGGAGAGGTTCTCCCTTGCAATATGTATTGGTGGCAATCAATCTGCCAGTCCGAAATCTATTTAAACAATTCGTCTACCGCGTCCCGGAAGGATTTCCGGAACTGACGGCGGGATGGCGGGTCCTGGTACCCTTCGGCAGCCGCAAGGCCGAAGGGTTTGTCGTGCGCGTCTATACGGAGGCGGAGGCGCGGCGGCGGATGGAACAGGACGGAGCGAAGATCGAAGTCCAGGCTGTCAAGGAACTGGCAGCTGTCGTCGGCAATGCTCCCTGGTTTGACGAAGAAATGCTCGCCACGGCCCGCTGGCTGGCACAGTACTACATGTGTACGGAAGCGGAAGCCATGCGTCTCTTCATTCCTGGCAAAAGCAGTCTCAAACGGCGGCTCGTTTATCAGGACGGCAAGGTTGTGGCAGAAGCTCTGGAAGAACGGCTGAAGCCGCGGACCGTCCTGGCCTATGCGCTGACGGAACAAGGCAGGCAGGCTGTGACGGAAACGGCGGAACAGAGCCGGTTCCGGAGTCGGCACAAGGCACTGGTCCTTTTGCAGGAGGCGACGCCGGAGTCCGTGACGGTCAAGGAGGCCGAGGCAGCCGGCATCCATGCGGAAATGCTGCGTACCCTGGCCCGGCTGGGCTGGGCAGAAAAAGTGGAAAAGCGGGTGCTGCGCAACAGCTACGATCGGCCGCGGGAACGGAAGGAAACGCTGCAGCTGACGGCAGAGCAGCAGCAGGCCGTTGAAACAGTCCGCACGTCGTTGCGGCAGGGTGTGGCGGCAGAGTATCTGCTCCGCGGCATTACGGGCAGCGGCAAGACGGAAGTATATCTGCGTGCCGCCGAAGAGGCCTTGCGGGAAGGCCGCCAGGTTCTCGTCCTGGTGCCGGAAATCGCGCTGACGACGCAGATTGTCCAGCGGTTCCGTGCGTGGTTCGGCGATGCTGTCGCCGTGGCGCACAGCAAGCTGTCCCAGAACGAGCGGGGAGACGTTTGGTACAAGATGCGCAACGGCACGGCGCGGATTTTGATCGGCGTGCGGAGCGCCGTGTTCGCACCCTTTGAGAATCTGGGCCTCGTCATCATCGACGAAGAACAGGAAACGAGTTACAAACAGGAAGAACGACCCAGCTACCACGCCCGCGAAGTAGCCCGCTGCCGCTGCCGCCTGAACAAGGCGGTTCTGCTTCTGGGGAGCGCCACACCGTCGTTGGACAGCTATTACCTGGCGCGGACCGGGGCCATGACGGAACTGCGCCTGACGGAGCGGCCGTCCGGAGCGGTCCTGCCGAAAGTTACCCTGGTGGATATGCGGGATGAGCTGGCCCAGAAGAACTTTTCCGTCCTGTCACGCCGCCTGCGGCAGGAAATCGTCGAGACGGTCCGCAGGGGGGAACAGGCTATCATCTTGCTGAACCGCCGCGGCTTTTCGACGTTTGTCATGTGCCGGGACTGCGGCACGGCCCTTGTTTGTCCTCATTGTGCCGTCAGCCTGGTCTACCACGCGAAGGAACAAGTCATGCGCTGCCATTACTGCGGCCGCGAGGAGCCGGTTCCTCATGTCTGCCCGCATTGCGGAAGCCGCCGCATCAAATTTTTCGGGAGCGGGACACAGAAGGCGGAAGCAGCCCTGCAGGAACTGCCGGGTGTCCGCGTCCTGCGGATGGACCAGGACAGCACGGCTGGCAAGATGGCGCACGAAGAAATCATCCGCCGCTTCCAGGCCGGGGAGGCCAATGTTCTTCTGGGAACGCAGATGGTTGCCAAGGGGCACGATATCAAAAATGTCACCCTTGTAGGTATCCTGACGGCAGACAGTTCTTTGAACCTGCCTGACTTCCGCGCTGCTGAAATGGCCTTCGACCTGTTGACGCAGACGGCGGGACGGGCCGGCCGCGGCACACTGCCCGGGCACGTGGTACTCCAGACGTACGACCCGGATAACGAAATTATCCGCCTCGCCGCCCGGCAGGATTACGATCGTTTCGCCACGGGAGAATTGCAGCAGCGCAAAGTTTTGCATTATCCGCCGTACAGCCGGATTTTAAAGCTGACCTCTGTTGATAAAGAAGAAGAAAAAGCCTTGCAGCTCGGGGAAGCCGCCGCGGCGTTCCTGCGGCATGGCAAAGAACGGGAAGGATGGAAGGAAACGACGGTGACAGGACCTTTTCCGGCCGGCGTCGCCAAAGTACGGGATTTGTACCGTTTTACCATTATCGTCCGCAGCGGTGACATGGAACGCGTCAAGGAGGCCCTCTGGCACAGCCCGTACCGGGATCGCAAGAACCTTTACTTCGACGTGGATCCCCTTCGTACCATCTGAGGGGACGTGGGTAGCCGAAGGAAACCTTTCATGGTATAATAGAACGATTGAATGGAACTGCTGGGATTCGAAAAGATGCCGGCAGTCGATTCCGTAACCCATAGATTTCAGGAGGAAGATAATGTCAGTATTGGAAATTCATACGGCAGGCGACCCGGTCTTGAAGACAGTCTGTGACCCTGTCGCCCGTGTTGATAAAAAAATCAGGCGTACGCTCAAAGACATGGCGGATACGCTGTATGCCTCCCACAACGGCATTGGCCTGGCGGCGCCGCAAGTGGGAATTTTGAAACGTCTCGTCGTGATCGACCTGCAGGACGGAAGCGGTCTGCTCGAATTGGTCAATCCCGTTATCACGAAGAAGGAAGGATCCCAGATCGGCACGGAGGGCTGCTTGTCCGTTCCGAATTTCGAGGGGGATGTAGAGCGCGCGACGTATGTGGAAGTCGAATACAAGGATGGGAAAGGGCAGCCGCAGTTCCTGAAAGCCGACGGCCTGCTGGCGGTCTGCCTGCAGCACGAACTGGATCACCTGGACGGGATCCTTTTCACGGACAAGGCTGTGACTATCATGCCGAAAGATCCGGACGAATGAATCCGGCGGAGGCGGAAATGACGAAGATTATTTTTATGGGCACGCCGGATTTTGCTGTCGGGTCCTTGAAAGCGCTGGTAGAAACCGGGGCGTATGACATTGTGGCTGTCGTCACACAGCCGGACCGTCCGAAGGGACGGGGCCACAAACTGGTGGAAACGCCGGTCAAGGCCTATGCCCTGAGTCAGGGACTGCCGGTGTACCAGCCGGAAAAGGTAAAAACGCCGGAGTTTACGGCGAAGTTGAAGGAACTGGCACCGGATTTGATTGTCGTCGCGGCGTTTGGGCAGCTGCTCAGCCAGGAAATCCTGGACATCCCGCGGTACGGCTGTGTCAATGTCCACGCTTCCCTGCTGCCCAAGTACCGCGGAGCCGCACCTATCCAGTACGCTATCATAAAGGGCGAGACGGAGTCTGGTGTGACAATCATGCGGATGGAAAAAGGCATGGACACGGGCGGCATGTACAGCAAGGTCGTCGTGCCCATTCCGCCGGAAATGAGTTTTGCGGAACTGCACGATGTCCTGATGGAAAAGGGGGCTGTCCTTCTCGTGCAGACCCTGCCGAAAATCCTGCAGGGACTGCAGCCTGTGCCACAACAGGAATCAGAGGCAACGAAGGCAACTCTGCTGACGAAAGCCATGGCAGAAATCGACTGGCGGCGGCCTGCGGCGGAAATTCATAACCTGATCCGCGGGTTCGATCCGGTACCGGGCGCTTTTACGTTCCTGCCGGATGGCCGTCTGCTGAAGGTTTGGGAATCGCGGGTTACAGGGCGGAAAACGACGGCGGCGCCGGGAACGGTGACTGCCGTGGAAAAAGATGCTTTTTGTGTTGCCTGCGGAGACGAGGAGCTGCGGCTTCTCACGATCCAACCGGCTTCGAAGAAACGGATGCCCGCGGCGGTCTTCCTGAATGGCCGCGGTGTGGAATCCGGCGATGTGCTGGGCCGGAAAGCGTAAGCAACCCGTTGATGCCGATGGTATGAACGGAAGAAAACAGCACCGTACTTGGAGGAAAGAAATCATGGTGGGAGCAGTCGATCAGGTCAACACCCCGAAGAAGAGGGTATTTCTGGCTTTGGTTTTGATCAGTGCGATTGTCACTGCGATCATCTTATATTTGATCTGGAAGGTTACCTTCCTCGGCCTGGCGAGCATTGTTTCGTGGCTGCCGGCCGTCTTTGGCGCGCTGGTGGCCGGCGTTATCCTGTTCCTGTTTCTGGGGGAACTGGCCATTGTCCTCGCGATTTTGGGAATGCCGCTGCCGAAGGTTCTGTATTTCTGGGCCTGGAAGGCCATCAATTTCCTGTTTCCTTTTGCCGTTGGCCTGGGCCGGATTTTCAATGTGCCCCGCGGCAAGGTGGAGCAGTCCTTCGTGGCGGTCAACAACGCACTGGTGAAGCAGCACCATGTCCGGGTACCGTCGAACCGCCTGTTGATCCTGACACCCCATTGCCTGCAGCTCGACACGTGTCCGCGCAAAATCACGCGGAATGTGGAAAACTGCGCTCAGTGCGGCGGTTGTTGCGTCGGGGCCCTGTTAAAGCTGTGTCACAAATATGATATGCATCTTGTCGTTGCCACGGGCGGTACCCTGGCGCGGCAGCTCGTCGCGAAAGCCCGTCCCAAGGCGATTATTGCCGTAGCCTGCGAACGGGATCTGACAAGCGGGATTCAGGACGTGTTCCCCATTCCGGTCATCGGAATCTTCAACGAGCGTCCTTTTGGACCCTGCTTTAATACCCGTGTCGACATTGCCCGTGTGGAAGAAGCTATTCGTTTATTAGGAGAAGGAATCCCGGAGCATGGAAGTCAACAGGCCTGAATCCGGCCGGATCGTGTCCGGCCGTCCGCAATCGAACAACTCCCGCTTTTCGCGCCGCAAACCGTCGGGCGGGCGGGAAACAGCCCTTTTCGTCCTGCACGCCGTGTGGGAGGAAGGGGCTTATGCGTCCCTGGCCCTGGGCCGGGTCCTGCGGAGAGCAGAAGCCAGCGGGGCAGACCGGCGTCTGGCGACAGAACTGGTCTATGGTGCCGTCAAGGCGAAGGAGACGCTGGATTTCGTGCTCCGCACCCTGACCGGCAAGGCGCCGGAACGGCTGGAGCCGGTCGTACGGGAGATTCTGCACCTGGGGTTGTATCAGATTTTTTATATGGACCGCATTCCGCCCTCGGCGGCGTGCAATGAAAGCGTCAAGCTGGCAAAAAAATACACCCACCGCGGCGCCGACCGGCTTGTCAATGCGGTGCTGCGCAACAGTGTCCGCCAACGGGAGGCACTGTGGCGGTCCGTGCAGGCGGACCGGGCTTTGCGGCTCTGTCACCCCCGCTGGCTGATCGACCGGTGGACGCGGGATTTTGGAGCCGCCGAAGCGGAGGAATTGTGCCGCTGGGACAACGAACCGCCGGTTCTGACACTGCGTCTCAATCCGTTGGTTACGGGGCGGGATGTCTTTTTGCAGAACCTGCGGGAAATGGGAGGAGCTGGGACGCCCTCCGGCTGGTGTCCCGAGGGAATCGTCCTCGAAAAAATGCCGGAAGGCGGGTTGGAAGCCCTGTTTCAGGCCTTTCCGTCCGCTTTTTATATCCAGGATGAAGGATCCATGCTGCCGGCCCGGGTGCTGGCACCGGAACGGGGCGATACGGTTCTCGATTTGTGTGCTGCACCGGGTGGTAAGACGACCCACCTGGCGACATTGATGGAAAATGAAGGTTCTGTCACGGCCTGTGACATTTACGACCATAAATTGGCCTTGATCCGGGACAATGCGGCCCGACTGGGCTTGTCTATTATCACGACGGAACGTAACGACGGAACGCGGTTCCGGCCGGAGTGGGAAGGCCATTTCGACAAGGTTCTGGCCGATGTACCCTGCTCGGGCCTCGGCGTGCTCCGGCGCCGCGTGGAAGCACGCTGGGCCAAAACAGAGGAGGACTTGTCCTTCTTTCCGCCGGTCCAGGCCGCAATTCTCGACAACGCGGCGCGGTACGTAAAGCCGGGTGGTTACCTTGTCTACAGTACCTGCACCATCGAAGCGGCGGAAAACCAGGAACGCCGGACAGCCTTCCTGGCAAGTCATCCCGGGTGGGAGGCGGCGCCGTTTGTCCACCCCAGGACGGGGAAAACCGTGGAGGAACTGCAGCTGTATCCGCAGCGGGACGGCGTGGACGGATTCTATGTAACCCGTCTGCACCGCAAATAAAAGGAGTCTTATGAAACAGGAAATTTTCGGTCTGCCGCTGGAAAAGCTGCAGACTTTACTGGCAGAACTGGGGATGAAGCGCTTCCGGGCGGCCCAGGTGTACGACTGGCTGTACCGGAAGAGTGTCTTTGATTTTGCCGCCATGACGAATCTGGGCAAGGCCGAGCGGGAACAGCTGGCTGCGTCCTTTACGGTCCTGCCCCGTGAAATAGAAGTGCTGCGGCGCCTCGATTCATCCGATGGCCTGACAAGCAAGCTGCTGCTGCGCCTGACTGACGGAAACACCATCGAGACAGTTCTGATGCACCATGATTACGGGTACAGCGTCTGTGTCTCCAGTCAGGCAGGCTGCGATATGCACTGTGCTTTTTGTGCAAGCGGTCTTCACGGAGCCGTCCGCAATCTGACGCTGGCAGAAATTGTTGCCCAGGTTTATTTTTTCAATGCGTCCCTTTTCCCGGAAGGGGAGCGGGTCAGCCGCGTCGTGGTGATGGGCAGCGGGGAGCCGATGCTCAATTTCGACAATGTATTTGGTGCCCTGCAGTTCCTGCACCGTCCGGATACGGCCAACATGAGTTACCGCAACATGACAGTCTCGACCTGTGGGATTATTCCGGGAATAGAACGGATGACCCGCCTGGGCCTGCCCGTCAACCTGGCCGTGTCGCTTCATGCGGTCCGGCCGGAACTGCGGACGGAATTGATGCCGGTCAACCGGGGGTATCCGTTTCCGGCAGTCTTGCAGGCCGCCGAGGCATATGCTGTCTCCAGCGGCCGGCAGGTGACGTACGAATACATTTTGCTGGCTGGGAAAAACGACAGCGAGACCGATGCCCGTCTGCTGGCAGAGTATATGCGGTATAAGCATGCCAGCGTCAACCTGATTCCGGTGAACCCCGTGCCGGAGAAAGGCTTTTTCCGGCCGTCACAGCACCAGATCGACCGGTTCCTCCATACCCTGGAACGGAATCATGTGTCGGCGACGGTGCGTAAAGAAATGGGGCAGGATATCAATGCGGCCTGCGGGCAGCTGCGGGCCGCTTATGCTAAACAGGAGGAACCGACATGTCTGTAGTCGTAAGGACCCATACGGGCAAAGTACGGGAGAATAACGAAGACAGCCTGCTGCTGCTCCACCCCAAGCTGTTCGCCATTGCAGACGGTATGGGCGGGTATAACGCGGGAGAGGTTGCCAGCGTGCTGTCCTTGTACAGTCTGCGTGATGCCAGCCCGGAATTGGAGAATGCGGCCCCGGAGGATTTAATCCCGACGCTGCGCCGCCTGGTACAGCAGATCAATCGTGTCATTTATCAGAAGGCTGCTTCCGTAGCGGAATTCAATGGCATGGGAACCACGCTGACGGGAATTTATCTTGACGGAGCCGGAAAGGGCTACATCTTCCACGTCGGGGACAGCCGTGTCTATTTACTGCGGGAGGGGAAACTCCGGCAGCTGACAAGGGATCATTCCCTCGTCGGAGAATTGCTCGAGAAGGGGAAGATTACAGCAGAAGAGGCCTTTGATCATCCCCAGAAGAACATGCTGACCCGGGCGATCGGCGTCAACCCGGAGGTCGACGTCGATGTGTTCGAAACCAGCGTATTCAATGGAGATCTGCTGCTCCTGTGCAGCGACGGGCTGTCGGATATGCTGCGGGACGACCAGATCCGGGACATCCTGCTGCGGGATGATTTGGAGACAGCTGCTGACAATTTGATCAAAGGTGCCCTGGACGCAGGTGGCAAGGACAACATTTCCTTTATCCTGATTCTGGTGGACGGGAAGAAAGAACCCGTGATGGAAACGGCAGAGATCAAGACAACCGGTACCGTGCCGGCGCCGGATACGAAACGAACGCCCGGCGGGAAACGGATGGCGCCCGGGAGCGGCGCGGACAAGGCGGATAAAGGAGGTGCGGTGACATGGTAGGGGAAATCCTGAACGGACGCTATGAAGTGCTGAAACCAATCGGTTTTGGCGGCATGGCGGAAGTCTACCTGGCCAGAGACGTGCTTCTGGACCGCAAGGTGGCCATCAAGATCATGCGCAAGGAGTTTGTGAACAACAAAGCGCAGATGGAGCAGTTTAAACGGGAAGCCAAATCGGCGGCCCGCCTGATCCATCCCTCCATCATCAATATTTACGATGTCTGTGAGGATAAAGATCTCAACTACATTGTTATGGAATACGTGGAAGGGATCACGCTGAAGGCTTTTGAAGAACAGCACGGACGCCTTGACCCGTCCCTGGCCGTGACGCTGACAATACAGCTGGCGTCGGCATTGGAGCATGCCCACAGCCATAACATCATTCATTGCGACATCAAACCGCAGAACATCGTTCTGACAGAAAACATGCAGCCGAAGATTGTCGATTTCGGCATCTCCCGGATTGTCTCGAACGAAACGATGGCTTTTACTGCCTCCGTCGTGGGATCCGTCCATTACTTCTCGCCGGAACAGGCGCAGGGATCGAAAATCACGGCCCAGTCGGATATCTATTCCCTGGGAATCGTTTTTTACGAAATGCTCACGGGACACGTCCCGTTTGACGGCAGCACGGCGGTAGCCGTGGCGCGAAAACAGGTGGAAGAGCAGCCGCCCCGGCTGACCAACGACTGGCCCGACGCGCCGGAGGTGCTGCAGCACATCCTCGACAAAGCGCTGGCCAAGGACCTGGACAAGCGCTACCACAGTGCGGCGGAAATGCGCCACGATCTGGTACAGGCGAAGAAAGAACTTTATCCTGACGAATCCCGCTCGTACCTGGAGGATACGATGACGCTGGAAAAAGCCGGTGCCGCGGCAGCAGCGCCGGCGGTCGGCAAACAGCCGGAAACACCGCGGGAAGACGACGACGATGACAAGACGCTGATCATGCGGCTCCCGTCTTTCCTGACGGAAGAAGTCGACGAAGAATCGGAGCCGGCAGACGAAGAGGGACGTCACCAGGAGAATTCTCACCGGGACAAACGGGATGATGGAGAAGACGAAGATCCGATGGAACCGCCGGGCCCTTCCTTCACGAAGAAGCAGAAAAAGGCCGGTTTCCTGAAGCGCCATCCGCGCCTGAAGAAGGTGCTTTGGGGCGTTTTGGCCGTGTTCCTCGTCTTGTTCGCGGGCTGCCTGTATTACTTCAACAGCACGACGCCGGAAATCGACGTGCCCGATGTCAACGGCATGCCGGTGGCAGAGGCACAGAAAGTGCTGGAAGAAAAAGGGTTCCGCGTCGAACTGGAAGAGTCCATGGATAAGAATGTTACCCCCGGCACGGTCTTGAAGATGGATCCTGTCGCCGGTACCAAGCGGAAAGAAGGGGCCAAGATTACCCTGACGATTGCCAGAGGCCTGAAGTTGTCTCCGGTGCCGGATGTGACCGGCCTGGATTTGACCCAGGCAGAGAAATTGCTGCAGGAGAACGGCTTCCGCATCGGCAAGACGACCAAGGCCTGGGATAGCAGCAAACCGGAAGGTTTGGTGCTGCGCCAGCTGCCGACGGCAGGCAGCCGCCTGAATGAAGGTGGCAGCATAGACCTGCTTGTGAACCAGAAGGAAAAAACCAAGACGGAGTTGCCGAATCTGGCAGGGATGAGCCTGAATGATGCCAAAGCAAAGCTGGAATCCCTGAAATTGAAGGTGGGCAGTGTTATCACAGTAGACAGTGACAAGGACGAAGATACGGTCCTGTCGACTTCGCCGGCTGCCGGGGAAGCGCTGACCGAAGGAACTTCCGTCGATTTGCGCGTTTCCAACGGACAAGGCGGCAGTGAGGAGACAACCAGCAGCAGTAGCAGCAGCTCCAGCAGCTCCAGTTCGTCGGGCAGCCGGAGGGCCCGCTATGTGGAATTTATCGTTCCTGGCAAGGGATCCCATCACGTCCAGATTATCTCGACGACCGGCTCGTCCCAGACGGTGGAGGTCTCCGGGAAATATCCCGGCGGTTCCCGCCTGCGGCAGCGTATCAATGGGAATGCTTCGTCGGTCCGCTTCTTCGTGGACGGGAAGCTCGTAGAGGAAAAGAATTGGTAAAAGAAGGAAGAGTCCTCCGTTCGTACAGCGGGTATTACTATGTCGCGTGCGACGGGGCGGTCTACACGTGCAAGGTCCGGGGCCATCTGAAAAAGGAACGCTTCTCTCTCTGCACGGGAGATAAAGTCCGTTTTGAAACGACGGAAGAAGCGTATCCGACGGCCCCGGCGGTTGCAGAATCCCGAGGACCCGCGCGGCCTGCGGGAGAACCGGACGGGATGATTACGGAAGTCCTGCCCCGGAAAAATCATCTGACCCGTCCTGCGGTGGCCAACATAGATTTGGACGTGGTCACGATGGCCCTGGCCAACCCGGCGCCGAGCTTCCTGATTCTGGACAAGCTGCTGGTCCTGGCTGCCCAGGGTGGGGTCCCTGCCCCGATCGTGCTGACGAAAGCGGATCTGGTGACTCCGGAAGATGCAGAGGCCGTGGCCCGTATATACCGGGACATCGGCTACGAGGTCTATGTCGTTTCCGCCAAGACGGGACAAGGGCTGGAACCGTTGAAGCGACGCCTGGCCGGGCAGATTACGGTTGTCGGCGGTCCCAGCGGCGTCGGCAAGTCCACCTTGCTCAATGCCCTGCAGCCCGGTGTGCCCCGGGTGACGGGTGCCGTCAGCAAAAAGATCGGACGGGGACGCCACACGACGCGTTTTACGGATCTGGTCCCGTTCAACGGCGGGTATCTGGCTGACTCTCCAGGATTTGGGAATGTCTTTATGGATGCCATGGATCCGGCGGACCTGGCCGGCTGTTTCCGGGAATTTGCCCGCTTTACGGACCGGTGCCGATTCCAGCCCTGCAGCCATACGCACGAACCGGTCTGCGGCGTGAAAGACGCGGTAGCGTCCGGACAAATCGCTCCGAGCCGGTATGCATCGTATCAAGCCATTCTGACGGAATTGAAAGACGCACAAGAGAAGAGGTATCTGTAATCATGATTCAAATTGCACCGTCCATTTTATCTGCTGATTTTTCCTGCCTGGGTGAGGAAATCCGGAAGATCGAGCAGGGAGGGGCCGACTGGGTTCATATCGATGTTATGGATGGAAATTTTGTCCCTAACCTGACTTTTGGTGCTCCTGTGGTCTCTAAAATCCGCAAAGTGACGAAGCTCTTTTTTGATTGCCATTTGATGGTGGAGCATCCGGAAACGTACATCGAGGATTTTGTCAAAGCGGGAGCCGATCAGATCGTGGTTCACGCCGAAGCAACCAGGCACCTGCACCGCTGCCTGCAGGCTGTCCACGACGCGGGAATCCGTGCCGGTGTAGCCCTGAATCCAGGCTCGCCGCTGTCCCTGGTGGAAGAAGTGCTGGGGGATGCGGACCTGTTTCTCCTGATGACGGTCAATCCCGGGTTCGGCGGGCAGAAATTCATTCCGTCAGTCCTGCCGAAAATCAGCCGGCTGCGCCGCATGCTGCAGTGTGCCAACCTGAAGACGGATATCCAGGTCGACGGTGGCATCAACGCGGAAACGGCAAAACTTGTCGTCGGCGCCGGCGCTACGGTCCTGGTGGCCGGTTCTTATGTATACGGCGCAAAGGATACGGCGGCAGCCATCGCATCCCTGCGGGTCCGGTAAGGACCCTTGACAAACAGGGCGTTGCCGGGTACACTTGGTATGTAATTGAATACAGGTCTTTGGGGCAGGGTGATTCCGCAAGGAAGATTCCCAACCGGCGGTAAAGTCCGCGAGCCGAGGCACGCAGTGCTGACGCACGAACCGGTTTGATTCCGGTACCGACAGTATAGTCTGGATGAGAAAAGACGTGGCGAATTGGAAAAGAAACCATAGAATTGCCCCCGAGGCGGTTCTGTGGTTTTTTTGTATGCCGGCATGCCCGGCAGGGAAGCAGGTGGCAGAGTGCAGTCCGATGAATTTTACATGAAGCGGGCCCTGGAACTGGCCCGCCGTGCCGAAGGGGAAACCAGTCCCAACCCCATGGTGGGCTGTGTCATCACCGATGCCGACGGCAACATCGTCGGCGAAGGATGGCATCATAAAGCGGGACAGCCCCACGCGGAAATTATGGCGATGGAAGATATGAAACAACGGCACGGGAAGGGGTACACAGCGTACGTCAGTCTGGAACCCTGTTCCCATTACGGGCGGACAGGTCCGTGTTGTGACGCCTTGATCCGGGCGGGATTTCACCGGGTCGTGGCAGCCATGGTAGATCCGAACCCGAAGGTATCCGGCCGGGGCCTGCAGCGGCTTCGCGACGCAGGAGTCGATGTGACCGTCGGTGTCTGTGAGGCCGAGGCACGGCGCCTTAACGAGAAATTTCTCCTGTGGGTGACGGAAGGACGGCCGTTTGTGAGTTTGAAGTTCGCAGAAACGCTGGATGGAAAACTGGCGACGTACACCGGTGACTCCTGCTATGTGACAGGGGAGGAGGCACACCGCTACAGTCACTATCTGCGGAAAACACACGATGCGATTCTGGTTGGAAGCGGCACCGTCCTGTCCGACGATCCGGCGCTGACGACACGTCTCGTTCCGGGACGAAATCCAGTCCGCGTCGTTTTGGACGGCCGGGCCCGGATTCCCCTCACGGCGCGTCTGCTGCAGGAGGAGGGCCAGACTCTCGTGGCAGTGGGACCGGAAGCGGCGCCGGACAAAGTGGCCAGCCTGCGGCAGCTGCCAGGGGTGGAAGTTTTGTCCCTGCCTACTGCAGGACCGGACGGCGGTCTTGATTTACAGGCCTTGCTGGCGGCCCTGCAAGAACGGGAACTGACGTCAGTTCTGGTCGAAGGAGGCAGTGCTGTACTGGGTTCCTTCCTGGATGCCGGGCTGGCGGACCGCGTCTATGCCTTCGTGGCACCGAAGCTGATTGGCGGTGCCGGTGCCCTGTCGGCTGTGGGTGGAAAAGGCATTGCTACCATGGCGGCCTGTGCTGTCGTGGAGGAAACGGAATGCCTGCCGCTGGGCCGGGACTGGCTCCTGACGGGGCGTGTCCGTTTTGCGGCTCCGGCTGCACGGTGAGGAGGTACCTATGTTTACTGGATTGGTAGCGGAAATGGGAACGGTGGAGCGCCTGCGGGAAGGCACGGACTTGTGCAAATTGTCCCTGCGGGCCCGGCAGGTTCTGGAAGGATTGCAAATCGGCGACAGCGTCGCTGTCAACGGCGTCTGCCTGACCGTGACGGAACGGAAAAGCAACGGCTTCACAGCCGATGTGATGCCGGAAACGGTGCGCCGGACAACGCTTCACGAGCTGCGGCCCGGGGACCGCGTGAATCTGGAACGGGCCCTCCGTCCTTCGGACCGGCTGGACGGGCATATTGTCCAGGGTCATGTGGAAGGCGTCGGGACAATCGTGCGGATCCGCCCGGAGGGCAATGCCCTGGTCTACGGGATTGACGCACCTGCGGCGCTGCTGCCGTATATTGTGCCGAAAGGGTCCATCGCGGTGGACGGCATCAGCCTGACGGTGACAGAAGTGGGGCCGTCGTCCTTCGGCGTGTCCCTCATTCCCCACACGGCGGCGCAGACGACCCTGGGCTTGAAGAAACCGGGCGACCGGGTGAACCTGGAAACGGACATCCTGGCCCGTTATATTGAACGGTTTCTCGCCCAGCGCTTTGGCGCAGCAGCGGGACCGGACGGTACCGGTACTGCCGGAACAGGTGCGGCACAGGCCGGCGACGCCGGCGGCCTTACCCTGGATCTGCTGCGGCAGAATGGATTTTGATAGTTTCCGAACGGACTGTCCGCTGCCAGGACAGCATCCGGAAAGGGAAAAATAGACCGGCGGCAGGGCCGTCCGGGAAAGGAGTTCCACATGGAAAAATTTAAGTTCAATACCGTCGAAGAGGCCATTGACGCCATCAAACACGGTAAAATGGTCCTGGTGACTGATGACGAAGACCGGGAGAACGAGGGAGACTTGATCATGGCCGCCCAGTTCTGCACGGGCGAAGATATCAATTTTATGGCAAAGGAAGCCCGCGGCCTGATCTGCATGCCCGCAGCGCCGGAAATCATGGACAAGCTGCAGTTCGGCGCCATGGTCGCCAACAATACGGACAACCACGAAACGGCATTTTCCGTGTCCATCGACCATAAGGATACGACGACGGGGATTTCGGCCTATGAACGGGCCTACACGATGAAGAAATGCACGGAACCGGGAGCACAGCCCGGCGATTTCCGCCGTCCGGGGCATGTCTTTCCCCTGCGGAGCCGCAAGGGAGGCGTCCTCGTGCGGACGGGGCACACGGAAACCACGACGGACTTGTGTACCCTGGCGGGCCTGACGCCGGTCGGCATCTGCTGCGAAATCATGAACGACGACGGGCATATGGCCCGCACGCCCGAGTTGATCGAGTTTGCCAAGAAGCACGGCCTGGTCTTCATCACAGTGGCCTCCCTCGTGGCATATCGTAAACGCCATGAAAAAATGGTACACCGCGTGGCCGAAGCGGACCTGCCTTCCAAATACGGTCATTTCCGCATCATTGCCTACAGCAACGATCTGGACGACTTGTGCCATGTTGCCATCGTCAAGGGAGAGGTTGCCGGCAAGAAGAACGTCATGGTGCGCGTGCACTCGGAATGCCTGACTGGGGATGCCTTCGGAAGCATGCGCTGTGACTGCGGCGATCAGCTTGCCTGTGCGCTGCGCATGATTGAAAAAGAAGGCTGCGGCGTCGTCGTTTACATGCGGCAGGAAGGCCGCGGCATCGGCCTGGCCAACAAGATCCGTGCTTACGCCCTGCAGGACCAGGGCATGGATACGGTCGAAGCGAACGTCCGCCTCGGATTTGCGCCGGACCTGCGTGATTACGGCCTGGGCGCCCAGATCTTGTCGGACCTGGGACTGACCAGCATCCGCCTGCTGACGAACAACCCGGCGAAACGGGCGGGGCTGTCGGGCTACGGCATTACGATTACGGAACGCGTGCCGATTGAAATCGCACCGAACGAATACAACGAATTCTATTTGGAAACGAAAGAAGAGAAGATGGGACACGACCTGTCGGATCTGCATTTGAAACGTATCAACGACCGGCATGTGAACCGGTAAGATGGAGGAGGAAACCAGTATGAAAACGCTTGAAGGTATGTTGAAGGCCGATGGCCTGAAATTGGCAATTGTCGTATCCCGTTTTAATGAATTTATTACGAACAAGCTGCTGGGCGGCGCAGAAGATGCCATCCGCCGGACGGGCGGGGACATGGAAGACGTCACTCTCGTCTGGGTCCCCGGAGCCTTTGAAATTCCTCTGGCTGCCCAAAAGCTGGCGGCTTCGGGCAAGTATGACGCGGTTATCGCCCTTGGCGCTGTCATCCGCGGTGCCACGCCCCATTTCGATTATGTGTGTGCCGAAGCGGCCAAAGGCGTAGCCCAGGCCTCCCTGTCTACAGGCGTCCCTGTCGCGTTTGGCATCCTGACGACAGAAAACATCCAGCAGGCTGTGGAACGGGCCGGCACCAAGTCCGGGAACAAGGGGTATGATGCCGCCATGAGTGCCATCGAAATGGCCAACTTGTTCCGGAAACTGTAACTGTGACCAATCCCGGAAGGGAAAAACTTGATTGAGGAACCATTATGGAAACAAAAGATATCAAAAATACCAAAGAGACACCGAAACTGACAAAAGAAAATTTCCGCAGCGGAAGAGATATTCTGACCCGTGCCACGGTCGGGGATGTGCGGATTTATGTGGCCCGGACGACCCGCCTCGTGCGGCATTTGTCTGTGAACCACCATACGTCCCACCTGGCCACGGCTGCTTTGGGACGGACCGTCACGGGAGCCCTGCTTCTGGCGGCCACCATGAAGAACGACGAAGCCGTGGGAGTCAAGATTGCCGGAGACGGCCCCATCGGCCAGATTATTGCCGAGGCCCAGGACGGGAAGGGACGCGGCTATGTCGGCAATCCCGATGTATACCTGCCGCCGAAGGACGGCCACTTTGACGTGGGCGGTGCCGTCGGGAACGGTACGATTTCTGTGACGCGCTATACCGAGGGAATGCAACCTTTCACGGGCACGTCGCCTCTGGTGGACGGTGAAATTGCCGACGACCTGACGCAATACCTGTGGTCGTCGGAACAGACTCCGTCCTCCGTAGCCCTGGGAGTCCTTGTAACGCCGGAAGGAGACGTACAGGCCGCCGGCGGCTGGTTCATCCAGGCTTTGCCGAACTGCGGCGAGGACATCCTGGAAATCCTGGACAAGAATGTCCGGCAGACGCCGTATGTGTCCAGCCTGATTGACATGGGCTTTGAACCGGAACAGATTATCCGTATGCTGGGCAAGGGCCTGCCGGTGGAGATTCTCGATTCCTATCCGTTGCAGTTTGCCTGCAATTGCAGCAAGGAAAAGATTGAGGGAGTCCTGCAGACGCTGCCGAAGAAGGAACTCCTGGCCATGGCGGAAGACGAAGTGACGGAAGCCACCTGCCCGTACTGCAACGCCCACTATACGTTCAGCCGCTCCGAAATCCAGTCTCTGGCGGACCGGGCGAAGAAGTGAGGGAAATCCTTTATTGACAAAACGAACGGTTGTTTGTATAATTAACAGCAGGATAGTTCGCGAAAAAAAGGAGGTCTGAGCCTGCATGGCAACTAATAGTGACAAGTTACGGGCGCTGGACAGCGCCATGCATCAAATAGAGAAGGACTTCGGCAAAGGTTCCATCATGCGCCTGGGCGAAGCCAGTGCGAAAATGAACGTGGAAACCATTCCGACGGGGGCCCTGTCCCTCGACATTGCCTTGGGAGTGGGTGGCATTCCCAGAGGCCGTATCATTGAAATCTATGGCCCGGAATCGTCCGGCAAGACGACCGTGGCCCTGCATATGATTGCGGAAACGCAGAAAATGGGCGGCTATGCAGCCTTTATCGACGCGGAGCATGCCCTGGATCCGGAGTATGCCCGCCGGCTCGGCGTAGATGTGGATAATCTCCTTATCTCCCAGCCGGATAACGGAGAACAGGCCCTGGAAATCTGCGACGCCCTTGTCCGGAGCGGTGCCATCGACATCGTCGTCATCGACTCCGTGGCAGCACTGGTACCCCGTGCGGAAATCGAAGGCGAAATGGGGGACAGCCACGTCGGCCTGCAGGCCCGCCTCATGAGTCAGGCGCTGCGTAAACTGACGGGCATCATTTCCAAATCCAAATGTGCCACTATTTTCATCAACCAGATTCGTGAAAAAGTAGGCGTCATGTTTGGAAACCCCGAGACGACGACGGGCGGCCGTGCCCTGAAGTTCTACTCCACCATCCGTCTGGAAGTACGCCGCATTGAGACCATCAAGAACGGGAACGAAATGATTGGCTCCCGGACGCGTGTCAAAGTGGTCAAAAACAAAGTAGCGCCGCCGTTCAAACAGGCGGAATTCGATATTATGTACGGCACGGGCATTTCAAGAGAGGGATGCCTCGTCGACCTGGGTGTGGAATATGATATCATCCAGAAGAGCGGCGCCTGGTTCTCTTACGGAGATACCCGTATCGGTCAGGGCCGGGAAAAGGCAAAGGATTTCCTCCGCGAAAATCCGGACATTGCCGCGGAGATTGAAGGCAAAATCCGTGACCTGACAGTCAATAAGACGGCAAAGCCTGATGAAAACGCCGCGGAAGGAGCTGCTGCGGATGTTCCGGAAAGCCAGCAAAAGTCTGACGACGAGTGACGAAGTCTACGAATACGCCCTGACGCTGCTGGATCGTCGGGATTATGCCGCAGTAGACCTGGAAAAACGGCTCCGCCAGCGCGGAGCGCCGGAAGATCTGATCCAGGAAACCGTGGCCCGGCTGCGCCGGTGTGATCTTCTCAACGAAGAACGTTATGCGCGCCGTGTTTTTGAAGCCTGGCGAAGCAAAAAGTACTACGGCCGTCTGCATCTGCAGGCGGAATTCAAGAAAAAAAACGTGGACGCCCGTTATATTCCTGCTCTCCTGGATGAATTCACGGAGGAGGAGGAACGGGAGCGTGCCCTGGCTGCGTACAGACAGACACGGAACCGTCGGGACGGCCGGTATGACTGTACAACCGAGAAAGGCGTCGCCGCTTTGATTCGGTATCTGACGGCGCGTGGGTTTGGAGGCTCTCTGATCCACCTGGTGCTCCAGCAGGCTCGCCGTGATCTGGAGGACGATGCTACGGCGGGAGAAGATTCTCCTTTGCAGAACGTGACAGACCAGGCCAACCCTTGAAAAACCATAGCCGCTGACGGCAGATTTCCCTGCGTTTTTCGCAGCAGGAAGACCGTCTGGAAAGAAAATTGTCAAATCCCTAAAAGCCATGGAGGTTTCTTGACTTTTAGGGATTTTTTCTTTAGAATATATAGTGCCAATCGTGTGAATTTTATTCAAAATACGACGGAATAGTCTCGAGGCTGACCCATGTGGCTGCCTTATTTTTATGTCTGAACAGGATGGAGGTGAGAGAAAATAGGAACTGAAATTATTGCGGGGATTGTCGCACTGCTGATCGGCGGCGGTGCCGGCTACCTGTTCCGCAAGAACGTGGCCGAGGGAAAACTGGCCACTGCGGAAGAGAAAGCGGACCGGATGCTGAAAGAAGCGGAAGCGGCGATTGAAGCAAAAAAGAAAGAATCTTTGCTGGAAACCAAAGAGGAAATCCATCGTCTCCGTTCCGATGTGGAGCGCGAAAATAAAGAACGTCGCAACGATATCCAGCGTCAGGAACGCCGGCTCGTTTCCAAAGAGGAGAACCTGGACCGCAAAATTGAAGCCTTTAAGAAGAAGGAAGAGGTCCTCGTTGCCAAGGAGAACAAGCTGAACGCGACGCAGGAGAAGGTAGACGCCCTGTATCAGAGACAACTGCAGGAACTGGAACGCATGTCCGGTTTGAGCAGTGAAGATGCGAAGAAAGAACTGCTGGCTGTCGTCCACGATGACGTGGAACACGATGCAGCGGTTATGATTAAGGAAGCAGAACAAAAGGCTAAGGATGAGGCTGATAAAAAGGCCCGGGAAATTATCTCCCTTGCCATCCAGCGTTGTGCTGCCGACCAGGTGGCAGAAACCACGGTTTCTGTTGTCAATCTGCCCAACGATGAAATGAAAGGCAGGATTATCGGTCGCGAAGGCCGCAACATCCGCACGTTGGAAACCTTGACCGGTATAGATTTGATTATCGACGATACTCCGGAAGCGGTTATTATTTCCGGTTTTGATCCAGTACGGCGCGAAGTCGCCCGTATTGCCCTTGAAAAACTGATTAACGACGGCCGGATCCATCCTGCCCGTATTGAGGAAATGGTGGAGAAGGCGCAGAAGGAAGTAGAACAGAATATCAAGGAGGCGGGGGAACAGGCCATGTTCACCGTCGGTGTGAACGGCTTGCGTCCTGAACTCATCAAACTTCTGGGCCGCCTGAAATATCGTACCAGTTATGGACAGAATGTCCTCAATCATTCCATCGAGGTTGCCCAGCTCGCCGGCGTCATGGCCGCCGAGCTCGGTGTCGACGTTACGCTGGCGAAACGCGCCGGCCTGCTGCACGATATCGGCAAGGCAATCGACCATGAAATGGAAGGGTCCCATGTGGAACTTGGGGTGGAAGTGGCGAAGAAATTCCGCGAATCTGCCCAGGTGATCAACGCGATTGCTTCCCATCACGGTGATGCAGAACCGACTTGTGTGGAATCCGTCCTGGTTTCCGCGGCAGATGCCGTTTCGGCGGCACGGCCTGGTGCAAGACGGGAAACATTGGAAAGCTACTTGAAGCGGTTGACACGATTGGAAGAGATTTCCGAGTCCTTCGACGGGGTAGAGAAATGCTACGCCGTACAGGCAGGGCGGGAAATCCGGATTATGGTCAAACCCGATGTCATCGACGATACGAAGGCTGTCTTGCTGGCTCGTGATATTGCCAAGAAGATTGAAGAAGAAATGGAATATCCGGGACAGATCAAGGTTGTCATTATCCGCGAAACGCGGGCTGTCGATTACGCGAAATGAAAACAGGCCGCGAACCGGAAGGCTCGCGGCTTATTTTTCCGTAAGGAGTGGGAACTATGCGCATCAAAGGAGGCGGCGGATGTCAGGATATCCGCCCTTATGAAACGGATTTCCAGACGGCATGGCAGCTTATCTTCAGCGCTATGGACCGCTGTGGCATTGAAGTACAGCAAGTGGATGAAGAGAATCATGTCGTTCATGCGCGGAAGAAGAATATGTACTACGACGTAACCCTCCGTGACATGGGGGACGGCACGGTGCAGATTTATTTCGATCAGCACAAGAAGCATATGGAGGTCTATTCGTTCCGTACGGATACGAACACCATGGATCAGTTCTTTAAGTTCTACGAAACGCAGCTGGAAGAAATGCACGGTGGCATCCGGTGTCCCTATTGCGGGTACAGGGTGCAGGCCAACAACAAGTACTGCCCTGAATGCGGCAAACAGCTCAACTTCAACAAGGACGTCACCGATAATTCCGATGAAGCCCCGGGCTTTTTTGAGGCAATCTTCAAGAAGCACGACTAACAAAGACAACAACCCTGCTCCGGTTTGCACGGAGCAGGGTTGTTTTTTGAGTTCGAGCAGAAGAACGCTTATTTGTTGTCTTCCTCCATGGGATAATCCTGCAGGGCGTCGAACCCTTCTTCGCCTGTGCGGATCTTAACGATATTGTCGACGGTAGAGATGAAGATCTTCCCGTCTCCGTAGCGGCCGGTATAGAGCGCCTTCTTGGCAGCGTTGATGACAGTCCGGACCGGTACGGCGGATACGACGATATCGACCTGAACTTTAGGCAGGAGACGCGCCGGAACGGTGGCACCACGGTACATTTCACGATAACCACGCTGGATGCCGAAGCCATTGACTTCCGTAGCTGTCAGGCCGGTAATACCGATTTCTTCCATGGCCGCTTTCAAGGTCTGGAAGCGGTCCCGCGAGGTAATGATGGTCACGAGGGAATAATGATGTCCATCCGGGGTTGCCGGTTTGGCTGCCGGCATATCTACTGCCTGGGACACAGCATGAGGAGTTGTTCCGTTCCCCTTCGAAGAACCTGCGACCGGTGCAGGAGCAGAGGTGGAACCTGGCACTTCAGGAACGAACAGGAAGTCTGCGTAAGCGGAAGCGAGACCATGTTCTGCATAGTCCAGACCATTGATTTCTTCGTCCGGTGTAACGCGAAGACCGACTGTTTTATCAATCAGGTAGAAAATAACGGAGATGATGATGCCGACGTAAAGAGCGACGGCGATGACGCCTTCGACCTGGACGAAGAAGAAGTGGGGGTCGCCCGTGTAGAGAAGCCCGTCTTGTTCTGCCAGGAGACCGGTCATCATCGTACCAAAGGCACCGCAGACGCCGTGGACAGAGATGGCACCGACCGGATCGTCAATACGGATTTTCTGATCGAAAAATTCGACGGAGAGGACAACGAGGATACCGGAAAGAACGCCGATGATGAATGCGCCGCCGACGGTGACTACGTCACAACCGGCCGTAATGGCAACGAGACCGGCCAGGCAGCCGTTCAGCGTCATGGAGACATCGGGCTTGCCGTAACGGAGCCAGGTGAAGCACATGACCGTGCAGGCTGCAACGGCTGGTGCCATATTCGTCGTCATAAAGATGTGCGAGGCAGATTCCAGTGTTTCATCGCCGGTCATGCTGACGGTGGAGCAGCCATTGAATCCGAACCAGGCGAACCAGAGGATGAAAACACCCAGGCAGGCCAGAGTCAGGCTGTGGCCGGGGATGGCGTTGACGGAACCGTCTTCGTTATACTTGCCGATACGGGGTCCCAGCATTTTAGCGCCGATGGCGGCGCAGATGCCGCCGACCATGTGGACGGCCGTGGAACCTGCGAAATCATGAAAACCAGCTGCCGCCAGCCAGCCGCCGCCCCAGATCCAGTGGCCGGAAATAGGGTAGACGATGAGGCTGATAGCCAGGCTGTACAGGCAGTAGGCGGAAAATTTGGTCCGTTCTGCCATGGAGCCGGACACGATCGTCGCCGCCGTAGCACAGAAAGCAGTCTGGAAGATGATGTAGGCCATGGTGGGATACCCGGCGTCCCCACTGGTCCAGGAGGAGACAAAGAAGTCCGGTGTTCCAATGAGTCCGTGAATATCCGTGCCGAACATGATGCCGAAGCCGACGATCCAGAAGACCGGCGTCCCGATGGCAAAATCCATGACATTTTTCATGACGATGTTGCCGGCATTCTTTGCCCGCGTCAGGCCTGTTTCACACATAGCGAAACCAGGCTGCATGAAAATGACCAGCGCGGCTCCCAGAAGGACCCAGATGGTGTCTACGGACGAGAATTTTTGTGCGACGTTCGTGGCATCTGCCGCCAGAGCCTGCGAAGCGTATCCCGTCATCCACAGTGTTAGGAAAACCAGTTTTCTACAGATTCCGTACATCGTGATCATCCTTTCTTATCCTGAAGTGTAGGAAAACAAAAAGAGACGCCTGACTGCCAGCATGTGCTGACAATCAGACGTCTCTGTCTTGTTAGTCGAATCGTAACACTCTTTTCCATCTCTGTCAATGTATTTTTTAAAATTGTACAGATTCGGGCAAGGGAATGTCGCAAGAGTGCAACCTGTTTTACACATAAAAAAACCGTGCCCTTTGGCACGGCTTTCTATTTCGTCTGATTATGCGCGGGTAATCTTGCCAGAACGCAGGCAACGGGTGCAAACGTTGACACGCTTTACTTCTCCGTCGACGATTGCACGGACAGACTGGATGTTGGGTTTCCATGCAGCCTTGGTGTGGCGGTTGGAATGGCTGACATTGTTGCCGCTCATCACGCCTTTACCGCAAACTTCACAGATATTTGCCATCGGGTTCTACCTCCTTCACAGAATCAGCATTTCGCTTATATTTGAAAAGTTTAACAAAGGTATACTATCACATCCAAGTAGGAAAAGCAAGCGAATTTTAAAAAAAGTTTCAGCTATTTTGTGGTGGATGATGTATAATTTGACTATACGACACAAGTGGGAGGGATTGACATGGAAGCCTGGTGGACTGAACCGGTGACGACGCTGAAGGGAATCGGGAAGAAGCGCGCCGAAGCATTCGAACGCCTGGAAATCCACACCATCGCTGATTTACTGAACTACTATCCCCGGACGGATAGTTACATTGATTTCTCCCACCTCAAAAAAATCGGCGAACTGGCCGTCGACGGATCGCAACAGATTTTCCGGGCAGAACTGTTAAACGTAACAGACCGTTATTCCCCCCGTGTCCGTCAGTATTCCGTGGTCCTCGTCCGCGATGACACAGGCTATGCGGAGTTGTTTTTCTTCGGAGCGCAGCGCTATTACCTGCGGCGCCTGAAACCGGGTATGGAAGTCCTGGTGACGGGACGTGTTAAACCAGGCCGGTCGGCGGCGAAGACTGTCAGCGAGGCCAATATTTCGCCACTGGATGAAGACTCCCTCCATCACACCCTGGGAATCCTGCCTGTGTACAGTTTGACGGAATCCCTGAGCCAGCAGCAGATCCGGTCGGCAGTCAAGCAGGCATTGGCTCTGGCGGCAGAACGGGGACTGCCGGAAACAGTACCCCGGGCTATGTTGGAACGCTACCATTTTCCGGATCGCCTGACAGCGTTGCAGAATATCCATTTTCCAGCATCGCCGGAGGCCTTCCGGCAAGCGAAACGGCGCCTTGTCTATGAAGAACTGTTCCTGCTCCAATGCGGTCTCATGTTGAACCGGGAGCGGAACTACGACGGGCGTATGGGCGTCAATCACGACCGGGACGGCGCTGTCGTCAAAGCGGTCCTGGCCAATCTGCCGTTTCGCCTGACCAGGGCGCAGCAGCAGGCCTGGCAGGACATTTCCGGAGACATGGAGGACATCCATCCCATGAATCGCCTCCTTCAGGGGGACGTGGGCAGCGGCAAGACGGTTCTGGCAGCCCTGGCACTGGCCAAGGCCGCGGAAAACGGCTATCAGGGCTGCATTATGGCACCAACAGGCATTCTTGCCCAGCAGCACTATGACACACTGAAATCCTTTTTCGCAGGGACGGGGGTTCGCCTGGCTCTCTTGACGAGCAATACGAAAGCCTCAGAACGCAAGGAAATCCTGCAGGGCCTGGCCGACGGTTCTCTGCAGATTCTCATTGGTACCCATGCTGTGCTGCAGGAGGACGTCCAGTTCCGCAATTTGTCTCTGGTCGTGACGGACGAACAGCATCGTTTTGGTGTCAATCAGCGGGGACGTCTGGCGGCCAAATCCGACTTTGCGCCGGATGTGCTGATTATGACGGCGACGCCGATTCCGCGCACGCTGGCACTGACCGTCTACGGAGATATCGAAACTACGATCATGCGGGGCCGTCCCCCGGGACGGAAACACATTGAAACCCTGTGTTATACCGGCGACATGCGTCGCAAGGTCTACGAAGGGATGGTACGGCAGATTCGCGCCGGGCGGCAGGTTTATGTCGTGTGTGCTTCCATCGAAGAATCGGAAAACCAGGAAGGTGTCCGCAGTGTCACGGAAGTGTACGAAGAGCTGAAGCGCACGTATCTGAGAGGGATTCCCTGTGCCTTGCTGCACGGGCGCATGAAGGCGTCCGAGAAGGACGCTGTAATGGAGTCTTTCGCTGCAGGAACTGTCAAGGCTCTTATTACGACGACCGTCGTGGAAGTCGGCGTCAACGTTCCCAACGCGACGATTATCATCGTCGAAAATGCCGACCGGTTCGGCCTGGCGCAGCTGCACCAGCTCCGGGGCCGCGTGGGGCGTGGCAGTTACCAGTCCTATTGCGTCCTCCTGACAGACAACAAGGACCCTGATACGCTGGCCCGCCTGACGGTACTGCACAACTCAGACGACGGCTTTGAACTGGCCCAGAAAGACCTGGAACTGCGCGGTGCCGGGCAGCTGTTCGGCCTGCGGCAGCACGGATTGCCAGATCTGCGGCTGGCTGATATACTGAGAGATACAGATGTCCTCCTGACGTGTCGCAAGGACGCGAAGGAGGCACTCACCAACCCAAAACTGCGCCAGGAGTTGCTGGCAGGGACGGCGAATCTCTTTGACTCCCGCTTTGCCGGGATTTTCAATTCCTGAGGTGTAAATAGCGTGAATCAACGTTCAGGACAGGAAGGTCCTGTCTCCAGGGAAGAACAAGTGAAAAAAATCAAGTGGTATGAAAATCCGGACGGCATCACCAAGTGTGTCGCCCTGATTTTGCTGGTGTGTGGAGTGTCCTGCCTGTACATGTTCTGCGGGGATTTTTGGGACAAGACATTCCGTCTTGCCGTCAGCGGCAACGTCAAAGCACTGGCGGAATACTTCCGTTCGTTTGGTCCGTATGCCGTTTTGGTCAGTTTTTCCATCGATGTTCTGATCAACATGGGAAGTATCTTTCCGTCTGTCTTCATATCGACAGCGAACGGCTTGATTTTCGGCCTGCCTTTGGGAATTGCCATTTCCTGGCTGGCGGAAACGGTCGGCGTTGTCCTCAGTTTCCTCTTAATGCGGTTCTTTTTCCGCAACACGGCGGAGCGTGTCATTCGGAAGGCCAATAAGCTGGAGTCCATCGACCGGGCCAGCGAAAAGAACGGCATTGTGTGGATGACTTTTGCCCGCGCACTGCCGTATTTTCCTTCAGGAATTTTGACAGCCGTCGGTGCGGTAAGCCGCATGAGCGTGCGGGACTACATTATTGCCAACCTGATTGGTAAATTCCCCTCGACGGCCCTGGAAGTCGTCATCGGGCATGATATCGTCAACTTCCGCGAGTATACGGTGCGTCTGACGATCCTGGTCATTGTGGCAGCGGTCGTATTTTATCTGGGAAAACGGCACTTGCTGGACAAAAAGAAAAACTCATAAAAACAACAGGCGCCTGCCGCAAGAAGGGCAGGCGCCTGTTGTTTCTGCCTGGCCGTAGAACTGCTTTACTTGTCCAGTTTGGCCAGTATGTCCGGGAAAAGTTCCAAAGAGCGTTTCAGTATGCCGTGACAGTGGGCGATGGTGATACCATAGTTCGTAATGGGAATGTGCTGGTCCCCGGCCCAGCGGTACCGGTACTGCATTTCCCGTTCGTTCAGCATACAGCCGCCGCAGTGGATGACCATGCGATAGGGCGAGAGATCCAGCGGAAATTCGGTGCCGCTCGTCCAGGACAGTTCGAGCCGCTTGCCCGTGAATTCTGCCAGCCAGCGCGGCAGTTTCACAGTGCCGATATCCCCGCATTGGCGGTGATGGGTACATCCTTCGGAAATGAGGACGTGATCTCCGTCCTGCAGGCGTTTCAGGAACGCCACACCTTCGACGGCCTGAGCCAGATTACCCTTGTGGCGGGCCATGAGGATGGAAAAGGATGTGAGGGGAATCCGCGGGGGGACGATGCGGTTGACCATACCGAAGGCCTGGCTGTCCGTAATTACAAGACGGGGATCTTTTCCCAGGGCTTTCAAGGTCTGCTCCAGCTTGACATCCTGCGTTACAATGGCAGTGGCTCCCGCGTCGAGAAGGTCCCGGATAGCCTGCTGTTCCGGCAGAATCAGCCGGCCTTTCGGTGCAGCCTTGTCGATGGGAATGACGAGCACGGCAAAATCCCCGGGGGAAACGAGGTCGGCACAAAGCGGGTAGGGAGCCCGTTTTTCCGGAACGAGGCGCGCCAGCGTTTCTTTCAGGTCTGTTATATTTTTCCCTGTTGCGCTGCTGACAATGCAGTAGGGAATGTTGGTGGCCTTCACGCGCTTCAGGTCGGGAATCCGCTCTTCCCACGCAGCGGGATCGCCAAGGTGGTCTGCCTGGGTGAAGACAAGCAAAGCCGGCAGCTTCTTCTCCCGGATTTTGTCCAGCAGCGCCCAGTCTTCCGGCGACAAGCCGCTTGCTGCTTCCACCACAAGGACGGCGATGTCCGTCTTGTTCAGGGTTTGATAGGACCGCTGGACACGGAGGCTGCCCAGTGTCCCTTCGTCGTCAATCCCCGGTGTGTCGATGAACAGGACAGGCCCCAGGGGAAGAAGTTCCATGGCCTTGGAAACAGGGTCCGTCGTTGTGCCCGGCGTATCGGAGACAATGGCGAGATTCTGGCCTGTCAAGGCATTGATTAAACTTGATTTGCCGGCATTGCGGCGCCCGAAAAGTCCGATATGCACCCGCTCCGACGACGGGGTTTCGTTCATTCCACTGTTACCGCTCATGGGGAACCCTCCTTGCCAAATTGTATTTCGTCCAGTATAGTAATCTGGAGAGCTTTCTGTCAGGAATCTATTATATCATAACCTTGCGGCAGTGCACGAAAGCAGCTGCCGGAAGAGAAAGGACGGGCAGAAAAAAGTGCAGCAGCGTCCCATTTTTGTAACCAAACATACAATGTATTCGTCTTCCCACACGGAGACACCGCATTCCAGCAATTCCCGGCAGGTCCGGAAGGTGCTGATTCTGTCTGCGCCGGTAGGAAGCGGCCACCGCATGGCTTCCCGTGCCCTGGCGGAAGCACTGCGCTCTTTGCCGGGAAACACGGCAGTGACTGTAACAGAAGGCGATGTGTCCTGCCTTTTCCCAGGCTGGGTGGGACGGGGATTGCTCGGCCTGTATGGCCTGATGTTGCGTCATTGCCCGGCTCTGTATGCCCTGTCGTACCGCTGGGGCAATGGGAAAGGGGGGCACTCTCTGTGGCTGCGTCACGTCGTGAACTGCTTCCTCTGCCATGCAGCGAAGTCCTGGCTGGACAAAGAAGCTCCCGATATCGTATTGAGTACCCATGCCACGCCGACGGGCATCGTGTCCCTGTATAAGCGAAACTACAAGCCTTCTCTGCAGCTGAATGTCGTCGTCACGGATTTCACCGTTCACCGGTGGCTTCTCTGCTCTGGCGTGGACACCTATTTTGTGGCGCATGAGGAACTGGTCTCCCAGGTTCAGGAGGGGATACCTTCCGGAGAAAAACCGGTTGTCACCGTCACAGGCATTCCTGTACGCTCGTCTTTTGCCGAGTCCTGCAGCGAAGAGGAACGGCAGTCTTTGCGGCGCGGACGGGGGTGGAAAGACGAAGACTTTGTCTGCGTTCTGATCGGCGGTGGCGACGGCTTCCTGCCCATGGAGGAGCTGGTCCGGCTGTTGGACGCTCCGGGAATGGAACACCTGCGTTTTGTGGCTGTCACGGGACGAAACAACTCTCTTCGGCAGCGTCTTGAAAGGCTGCCGCAGCATGCCGGGAAACGCCTGGAAGTATGTGGTTCTGTTCCGTCGCCGGCGCCCTTGTACCAGGCGGCAGATCTGGTCCTCAGCAAAGGGGGCGGCGTGACCGCAGCAGAGACACTGGCGACAGGAATTCCCCTGGTGGTATATCATCCGCTGCCGGGCCAGGAAGAAAAGAACAGTTCTTTCCTGACCGCGCACGGCATGGCCCGCCGGGCGGACACGACGGCGGAGGTGGCAGCCTGTCTCCGGGAGGAAATGGCAGTGTCTGCGGATGAACGGATCCGGCGGCGCCGTTTGCGCCGGGAGACACAGGGACATCCCGACGCGGCCCGTAATATTGCCGTTTCGGTTATATATATGTAGAAAACTTGTGAAAAGAAGCGATAGTTGTTGACTTTCCCTGTAGGACTATGCTATTAGTATAGGTAATTGCTGATTGGGCAAGACAAGTGAATAGGGAGTGACAGCCTGCGGAAGGAGGATTCAATGAATCGATTTTATTGGGCTGCATTGGGGGTTTCCAAAACATTCCATGGAGACGCAGCTTCTTTGAGGCGGTTAGAGGAAAGTTTTGGAAGCGTCCGCGAATTTTACGTGGCTTCGGAGGATGCGTTGCGTGCGTCCCGCGTACTGGCACCGACCCTGCTGGAAAAATTCCTGCAGCGGCGGAACCTTGGCCTGCCGGCCTTTCTCGAAACACAGTGCCGTACGAAGGGCATCGATGTCATTTCCATCGAAGACAGACGTTATCCCCATCTCTTGAAAGAAATCCACGATCCGCCGGTGGCCCTGTACCTGAAGGGACAGCTGCCGGCGACGGATCAATGCGTGGCTATTGTAGGGCCGCGCTCCGCCGATGAATACGGCTTACGAAGTGCCAGCCTTTTTGCACGGGACCTGGCCGAAGTCGGGCTGACTATTGTCAGCGGCGGGGCACGAGGGATCGACACGGCCGCCCACGAGGCCGCCCTGGAAGCAGGGGGCGTGACCATTGCGATTTTGGGCTGCGGTGTCGATGTCCCCTATCCGTATGCCAACCGGCGCCTGTATGAAAGAATCAGCCGCTCGGGGGCATTGTTGTCGGAATATCCGCCGGGAACACCACCGTACCAGTATCATTTTCCCAGACGGAACCGCCTCATCAGCGGTCTCTGCCGGGGTGTTCTGCTGACGGAAGCCACCCGGCACAGCGGCTCCCTGATTACAGCCGCCTGTGCGATGGATCAGGACCGGGAGCTGTTCTGCGTGCCCGGCAACATTTTCAGCCAGAAGTGCCAGGGCACCAACGATCTCATCGCTCAGTCGAAGGCACTGCTGGTCCAGGAACCGGCGGACATCTTACACGAATTGTATCCGGAATGGCAGGGAACGACGAAGTCATCCCTGTTCCCAAACTCCGGCAACGCGCCTGCCGTGAAATGCACGAAAACGGAGCAGAAAATCCTCAATTACCTGACCCGGGGGCCGGCTCTGCCGGATGAAATCGCTGCCGCTCTCGGGCGCGGCCCGCTGGATGTGCATGTCTATCTGCTGCAGCTCCAGCTGAAAGAACTGGCCGGCCGGGACGCCGGCGGGCGGTGGTATCTGCGTTGCTGAAATCCGGATTGAAGGAGGATCCATGAGTAATAAGCTGATTATTGTCGAATCTCCCACCAAGTCGAAGACGATTACGAAGTTCCTTCGCGGCGGGTATACTGTCAAGGCTTCCATGGGCCACCTGCGGGACTTGAAAAAGAGCACCCTCAGCGTGGACGTGGAACACGATTTCAAGCCGGAGTATATCAACATCCGCGGAAAAGGAGATTTGATCCGGGAATTAAAGACGGCAGCCCAGAAGGCCGACAAGGTCTATCTGGCAACGGACCCTGACCGGGAAGGGGAAGCAATCAGCTGGCATCTGGCCCATATTCTCGGGATTGACGAAAAGGAACCGTGCCGCATCGCGTTCCATGAAATTACGTCGAGTGCTGTCAAGGATGCCCTGAAACATCCCCGCACCATCGACATGGATATGGTCGACGCCCAGCAGACGCGGCGCATCATCGACCGTCTGGTAGGGTACAAGCTGAGTCCGCTCCTGTGGCGCAAGATCCGGAAAGGCCTTTCGGCCGGCCGTGTCCAGTCTGTAGCCGTCAAGATCGTGGCGGACCGCGACAAGGAAATTGAAGCGTTTGTCCCGGAAGAGTACTGGACCCTCAGGGTCAAACTGCGTGAAAAGGAAAAAGCCCCTCTCTTTGAAGCGGAAGTCGTCAAGAAGGACGGAGAAAAGCTGGTTCTTCACAACGCGGAAGAGACAGTGGCCGTGGAGGAAGATCTGAGAGCAGCTTCTTATACGGTGCTGAATGCGGCGAAGAAGAACGTGACCCGCCGCCCGCCGGCACCGTTTACTACCAGCACGCTCCAGCAGGAAGCAGCCCATCGCCTGAACTTTACGACGCGGCGTACCATGCTGGTGGCGCAGCAGTTGTACGAAGGCGTCAGCATCGGCAAAAGCTATGTCGGCCTGATTACGTACATGAGAACGGACTCGACCCGTCTTGCCGCCGAAGCGTTGACATCGATCCGCGGTTTTGTGACGCAGCTTTACGGGCCGGAATACTGCCCGGCAAAGCCCAACTTTTTCTCGAACAAGAACAATGCTCAGGATGCGCATGAAGCCATCCGGCCGACGTCCATTGAACGGACTCCTTCGGAAGTGGAACCGTTCCTGACGAAGGAGCAGTTCCGTCTGTACGAATTGATCTGGAACCGCACCATGGCCTGTCAGATGGCAGCGGCTCGTTTTGACCAGACGACCCTGCAGATTGGTGCCGGCGCTTATGAATTGAAGGCCAGCGGATCCGTCATGACCTTTGATGGCTTCCTGCGTCTGGCAGATAAGAAAGACGCGAAGAAAGAAGGCGTGGTTCCGTATATTGAACCGGGACAGCCGCTGATCCTCTATAAAGTGGAAAATGGTGTCCAGCATTTTACGGAACCGCCGGCAGGCTATACGGAAGCATCTCTCGTCAAGAAAATGGAAGAAGAGGGAATCGGCCGTCCGTCGACGTATGCTCCCATTATTCAAACCATCCAGACACGTGGTTACGTGGTCAAGGAAGGGAAAAAACTGACAGCGACGGAACTGGGCAAGAAAGTAGTCGATCTGCTGACGACCTATTTCGGGTCCATCATCAACATTCCGTATTCTGCGAAGATGGAAACGGAGCTGGATGAAATCGCCGAACACAAGGTAGACAAGCTGACTATTCTGAGGCAGTTCTACACTCCGTTTGAGAAATTGCTGGAAGAAGCAGACAAAGTCATCCCGAAGGACCCGCCTCCCTTGGAAAAGAGCGGTGTCTTCTGCGAAAAATGCGGCCGCGAGATGGTCATTCGTGAAGGGCGGTACGGGAAATTTCTGGCCTGCCCTGGTTTTCCGGAATGCCGGAACACGAAGCCTCTCCTGGAAAAAATCGGCGTGACCTGCCCGAAATGCGGCGGCGACATTACGGTCCGTCATACGAAGACCGGCCGTACCTTCTACGGCTGTTCCAACTATCCGTCCTGTGACTTCACGTCGTGGGACAAGCCGACGACAGAGAAGTGCTCCCTTTGCGGGCAGATGATGCTGGAACATACGGACCGGGGCAGAAAGACCCGTCTGGTCTGCTCCAATCCGGATTGTGCCAACGCCCTTCCGAAGCGGACTTCGCGGAAGGAAACCACGACGGCGGACCTGCTGAAAGTGAAGAACGTTGTCAAAGGCCGCCGCAGGACCGCGAAGAAGACGGCAGCCAAGGGCCGGAAGACTGCTAAACGTGGGACGACGAAGGCCAAGACAGCGAAATAAGAACCGGCACTGCCGGATTATAAAAAAGAGGCGTGCCAACGCCTCTTTTTTGCCCTTCGGAATACCCCTTGAAGAACGAGTGAAAAGCAACGAGGTACGATATGGAAGAGAGTAAAACCATGGCTCCGGTCCACGTGATCGGCGCAGGCCTGGCAGGAAGTGAAGCAGCGTGGCAGGTGGCGCGACGCGGTATTCCTGTGATTTTGCACGAAATGCGCCCGGTCCGGTCGGATCCGGCCCATAAAACGGATGGATTTGCGGAACTGGTTTGCAGCAATTCCCTGCGGGCTGCTAATGTGGAGAATGCTGTCGGCCTTTTGAAGGAGGAAATGCGGCAGCTCGGTTCCGTTATCATGGCGGCTGCCGATGCGCACCGCGTCCCTGCCGGGGGTGCCCTGGCCGTAGACCGTGCGGCCTTTTCCGAGGCGGTTACCAAAGCTGTGTCGGAACATCCTTTGATTACTGTGGTTCGCGAGGAAGTACAGGATCTGGACAGCCTGCCTGGTTATGTGATTGTCGCGAGCGGTCCGTTGACGAGCGATGCCCTGAGCGCGTCCATTGCCCGCAAGATTCACGCGGCGTACCTGCATTTCTTTGATGCGGCGGCCCCTATCGTGACCGGTGATTCCCTGAACTACGACGTCATTTACCGCGCTTCCCGCTATGGAAAGGGCGAGGCGGCTTACCTGAATTGCCCCTTCTATACCAAGGAAGAGTATGTGGCTTTCCGGGAGGCACTGCAGCATGCGGAAACAGCTGAAGTGAAGGATTTTGAGAAGGGAAATGTCTTCGAAGGATGCATGCCCATCGAGGAAATGGCCAGCCGCGGGGAAGATACGATGCGCTACGGCCCCCTGAAGCCGGTGGGTTTGAAAGATCCCCGCAATGGGAAGGAAGCCTATGCTGTCGTACAGCTTCGCCAGGACAATGCGGCCGGCACTTTGTTTAACCTGGTAGGCTTCCAGACTCATTTGAAATGGCCGGAACAGCGCCGCGTCTTCGGGATGATTCCCGGTCTGGAACAGGCGGAGTTCGTCCGGTATGGTGTCATGCACAAAAATACATATATGAATTCGCCGAAAGTGCTGTGGCCGACATTCCGTCTGCGCAGCGATACGCGGTTTTACTTTGCCGGCCAGATGACCGGCGTGGAAGGATATGTGGAATCAGCGGCAGCCGGACTGATGGCGGGCATCCACGTGGCCCGCGCGTACCGCCACGCCCGCACCATCGAGTTTCCTGTGGTTACCGCTATGGGTGCCCTGGCACACTACATCAGCAACCCCGACGTAGAGAAATTTCAGCCCATGAATGTCAATTACGGGCTGATGCCGCCGTTGGGAAAACGGGTCCATAAAAAAATGGTACGTAATGCCATGTACTCCGAACGGGCACAGGCTGCTTTTGCAGCTGTCCGGCAATTGTGTAATGAAGACCTGCGCCCTGAAGGATACGTGGATGATCAGCCAGGAAAATAATTATTATAATTTTTAATTGTATAATTGTAATTTTCAAACATCTATGTTAATATAAGTTAACCGTAAGTATTTTGAAATTAGGCACAATGGTGCCACTTTCAAAAATTCTGACAATGCGGTACGGGTACAGAAAGCAGGAACACATCGTGGCCACAGAAAAAGAGAGACAGCAGCTGGTCGAGGCTTTTCTCAACTACCTGTTTGTCGAAAAAAATGGTTCGGCCCTGACGGGGGAGAACTACCGGCGGGATATCCGGGACTTTGAAAAGTTCATGATTACCAAGGCCGGGCCGTCTTTCGCATGGCCACAGGTAGAAGTGCTCCACATTCGTTCCTATCTCGCGTTTTTGAACAAGGAAAATTATGCGCGCCGGACTGTGACGCGCCGTATTTCCTCCCTGCGTTCGTTTTACAAGTATCTCCTGCGGGAAGAACTGGTGACGGCCAATCCCTTTGCCAGTGTCCGCACGCCGAAACTGGACAAGCGGCTTCCTGTTTTTCTTGAAGAAGGAGAAATCGACGCGATTCTCGATTTACCGGACGATTCCCTGCTGGGACTGCGGGATCGGGCCGTCCTGGAATTGTTGTACGCAACGGGGTGCCGTGTTTCCGAACTGGCGGGAATGCGCCTGGGGGATGTCGATCTGGGTAGTCTCTTCGTGCTACTCCACGGCAAAGGAAACAAGGATCGCATCGTCCCGATCGGGCATACTTGTCGGGCGGCGTTCCTGGCCTATTACCAGAAAAGCCGGTCTGTCCTGTTGGAGAAATATGGCGTTGAAGATCATCAGTATGTGTTTGTCAACAGCCGCGGCGGCAAGTTAACGGACCGCAGTGTGCGGCGTATCCTGGACAAGTACGTCCGGCAGCTGGCTTTGCATAAAAAGGTCAGTCCCCACACGATCCGTCACACCTTTGCAACGCACCTGCTGGATCACGGTGCCGATTTGCGGGCTGTGCAGGAACTGCTGGGACATGCCAGTCTGTCGACGACACAGATTTATACCCATGTGACGAGCGAACGCATCCAAAAAGTGTATCAGAAAAATTTCCCCAGGGCTTAGACGGATTTTCCAGCCGGGGCCGGAAAGGGAATAGATAAAGCGCAACCTATCAGGAGAAGGCAGCAGTGCCGAAATGGAGGAACGATCATGACGCCATTACTGGAAAAAGCTAGAAAATTAAACAGTCTGATGCAGCGCGGAGGTAACGTCTCTTTTGACGAAGTAGCAGATTTGCTGCGGGATTTGACGTCCTGCAACATCTACGTGGTCGGCAATGACGGGGCGGTCCTCGGCTATGCGCTGCAGGATGGCTTTGAGTGCGATGTCATGCGGAATCTGGTACTGGAAAATATGAAGTTCCCGAGCCAGTATATGGATTTCGTCAACGGGATGCAGGAAACGCATTCCAACATCAGTCATAAGGAACATATGTGCTCTTTTGACGAAACAAAAGCCTGCAAATACGGCGAAAAACGGACGACAATTATCCCCATCCGGGGCAACCGCGAGCGGCTGGGAACCCTGATCCTCGCCCGGTACGACCGCGATTTCAACGACGATGACCTGCTGCTGGGAGAATACGCTGCTGCTGTCATTGGCATTCAGCTGCTCCACAACCGGGAAGCCGCCATGGAAGAGAGAATTCGTAAAGAAGCAGTCATCAAGATTGCCTTTACGACTTTGTCCTTCTCGGAATGGGAAGCGATCGTGGGAATTCTGACGGAACTCAAATCGAACGAAGGAATCCTCATTGCGTCCAAAGTGGCAGATCGTCTGAATATCACCCGCTCGGTGATTGTCAATGCCATGCGGAAATTCCAGAGTGCCGGCCTGATTGAAACGAAATCGCTGGGCATGAAAGGAACGTATATCAAGATCCGCAACGAATATTTGCTGGATGAGATCAAGAAACATGCCAAAGAGGTCAGCCCTGACCTGCATCTGGACGGGCATACCTATCCGGAACAGTCCTATGACTCGGAGTTCTGGAATCGCAGACACCGCCGCTGACAGCGCGGTAACGCCAGCTTATCACGGATCCGGTCCCGCCGGGTCCGTTTTTTTATGCAGTTTCCAGTTCTGCCGGCGAGATACCTTACTTGAATAGTAGGATATATCACAAAAAATTCGCTTTGCCGGTCCCCGCCTGTGTTAAAATAAGTAATAGCATTCCGGCGGAAGCCGGGGACAAAATCGAGGTGGAACAATGAATCGATTCTTTTATATGGTGACAGGAGTAGGTCTGTTCCTGACCTTTTTTTATTGGCTGATGTACCGGACAGGTGTCCCGTTGTTCCGACATAATGCCTCGCTGTTTATCCTGCTTTTGCCGCTGGCTTTTGGCTGGTTGCAGATGTACGGCGCTGATTCGGCACTGCCAATGCCGGTGTTGAGAGTGATTGCCTACATCGGTGGCTACTGGCTGGCCTTTTTCCACTATTCTTTATATGTGCTTTTACTCTATATCCTGCTTCGCGTGGGACTGTTTGCTGTGAACGCATTCCAGCCGGGTCTGGTGGATGCCTCCGTCTTTTTGTCGCGATATCTATGTGTGGCCTTATTCCTTGTCCTGCTGCTTGTCGTGGCAGGCGGCTGGAACGCCCTGCATCCCCGGGTCCGCACGGTAGAATTCGATACACACGGCCGCCTGGCGAAACCGCAGACAGTCGTCTTTGTGACGGATATGCACCTGGGGAGCCTTTTCGGCCGTTCCTATGCGGAAGAACTGACGACGACGATCAACGCGCAGCAGCCTGATGTCGTCCTGGTCGGCGGGGACCTGGTGGACAACCGGCTCCTCTGGGTACGGCGGGAACGGAGTTATGAACCACTGAAGGACATCCACAGCGTCTACGGTGTCTATGCCGTACGGGGAAACCACGACCACCTCGACGGGCGCATCGGGGAGGAAGAAATGTTGTTCCGCTCCATCGGTTTCCGGTTCCTGGTAAATGAAGCCGTGGACCTGCCGGATGGATTGCATTTAGTGGGCCTGGAAGATTACCGGTCCCAGCCTGTCAACCCGTATCTGGCTTCCCTGGCCGGGACGAATCCGCAGCAGGTCCAGATCCTGGTGGAACACCAGCCGCGGCGTTTCCTGGAAGCCCGCGACGCCGGATACGACTTGTATCTTGCAGGTCATACACATGCAGGGCAGCAGGCTCCATTGAATTTGATTACACGGCGCATGTATCTGCTGGATAACGGGTCCCGGTATTTCGGCCCTATGCTGGGTGTCGTGTCCAGCGGATATGGCCTTTGGGGATCGCCTGTTCGTATTGGGAACCGGCCGGAAATTGTTGTGCTGAAACTCCGTTGACAAACAGGGTGCGGCGGAGAAGGGAGAGAGACGACATGGAACAAAAAAACCGCGGCAAGGCGGTCATTTTCGATATGGACGGCGTCATTTTCGATTCGGAACGGCTTGTCATAGACTGTTGGAAGGTAGTGGCGGACAAATACGGTATCCCGGATATCGAGTCGGTCTGTTATCAATGTATGGGACTGACCTACGAAGCGACGGAGCGGGTGTACCGCCGCCGCTATGGGGATGCCTATCCCTATGAACGGTATAAGCAGGAGGTATCCGATTTGTTCCACGCCCGTTACGACGGTGGCCGTCTGCCGACCAAGCCCTACGTCCGGGAAATTCTGGGCTGGCTCCAGGAAAAGAAGGTTCCGGTCGCCCTGGCGTCTTCCACGCGGCTGGCATCGGTTCGGCAGGAGCTGGACGAAGCGGGGCTGCTGCCGTTTTTCCAGGTCGTCAAAGGCGGTGATGATGTGGTCCACGGGAAGCCGGCTCCGGATATTTTCCTTCTGGCAGCAGACCAGCTGGGATTTCCTCCGGCGGACTGCTTTGTCCTGGAAGATTCCCCCAATGGAATCCGGGCAGCCGCCGCGGCAGGTATGCATCCCATCATGATTCCGGATCTGCAGGTGCCGGGAAAAGAAATGCATCATCTTGCGGAGATCATTGTGCGGGACCTGCACGAGGCACAAACTTATCTGGCACCCCGTCTTGGCAAAAAGGCCGGGGCTTCTGTCCTGCCCTGAGCGGGAAGGGGGCTGTCCTGCCACCGCAAAACCAGTCTGGCAGCAAATAAAAAACAGGGCTGCAACACAGGTTGCAGTCCCGTTTTGTGTTAAAAACGAAGATACGTCTGTCAGGCTTTGCCGGAGCAGTTCAAGACATCGCGCATCTTGTGGGCGACCATAGCCTTGATTGCTTCGCGGGCAGGCCCCAGATACTGACGGGGATCGAAATCAGCAGGATGTTCCGCAAAGTATTTGCGGATGGAAGCCGTCATGGCGAGGCGCAGGTCCGTGTCGATGTTGATCTTGCAGACACCGAATTTGCCGGCTCTCAGGAGCATCTCTTCGGGCACGCCCTGGGCGCCTTCAATCTTTCCGCCGTATTTATTGCATTCTGCGACGAAGGAAGGAATGACGGTGGAAGCACCGTGCAGAACCAGAGGGAACCCTGGCAGCAGGTTGGTGATCTTTTCCAGGCGGGCGAAATCCAGTTCCGGTTTGCCCTTGAACTTATAGGCACCGTGGCTGGTACCGATAGCGATAGCCAGGCTGTCGACACCGGTCCGTTCCACAAACTCGACGGCCTGGTCGGGGTCCGTATACGTCGCTTCCCGGGTGTTGACCTTGACAGCGTCTTCCACGCCGGCCAGCTTGCCTAGTTCGGCTTCGACGACGACGCCTTTATCATGGGCATAATCCACGACGCGCTTCGTCAACGCGATGTTCTCTTCGAAGGGATACTTGGATCCGTCAATCATGACCGACGTGAACCCGCCGTCCACGCAAGCCTTGCAGATTTCAAAGTCCGCACCGTGATCCAGATGAAGGGCGATGGGCAGGCCCGTATCTTCTACGGCAGCCTCGACGAGCTTGGTCAGGTAGATGTGCTTGGCGTATTTCCGCGCGCCTGCAGAAACCTGCAGGATGAGGGGCGCTTTTTCCTGGACAGCGGCCTCGACGATGCCCTGGATAATCTCCATGTTGTTGACGTTGAACGCCCCGACAGCATAGTGACCTTCGTAGGCCTTGCGGAACATTTCTTTCGTATCAATAAGCGGCATGTGGACAACCTCCTTACACTTAACTCTGAGAAATTCGGTACTCCTTGATGACTTCATTATAGCACATCTTATCAGAAACAGTGTATGCTGTTTTGAAATTTTTATGAATCCTTGTCACGGCGGATGGTTGGGAGAATTCCGGACAAAAAGCAGGGAATCTGTCGGGAAAACTGGCGTCCGGCGGGAAAATAGCGTATAATAGATACTGTGTATCTTTTCCGTTTTTTCTCCTGCCCACAGCGGGACGAAAAGAACATCGATTTCCTTAAAGGGGGACTCATTGTGACGAACGAACAAACCACAACACCGGTGGAACAGAAACCGGCGAAAAAGAAAATTATCCTCAGCGGGATTCAGCCGACGGGCATTTTCACGCTGGGCAACTATATCGGGGCAGTCCGGAACTGGGGGCAGCTCCAGGAAGATTATGACTGCTATTATTTCGTTGCGGACCTTCATTCCCTGACCATCCGTCAGAACCCGGCGGACCTGCGCAGGCAGTCCCTGGAAGCTTTTGCCCTTCTCCTGGCTGCCGGCATCGATCCGGAAAAGAGTCTGGTCTTTATCCAGAGCCATGTCCACAACCATGCGGAACTGGGCTGGATCCTCGCGTGCAATTCCATGTTCGGCGAATTGTCCCGGATGACACAGTTCAAAGACAAGGCTGCCAAGCATTCGGATAACGTCAATGCGGGACTCTTTACCTATCCGTCCCTGATGGCGGCTGATATCCTGCTGTACCAGGCAGATCTGGTGCCGGTCGGGCAGGACCAGACCCAGCACCTGGAGTTCACGCGGAACGTGGCGGCTCGCTTCAATGGCCTGTACGGCAACGTGTTCAAGCTGCCGGAGGCCTATCTGCCCAAGGAAGGGGCCAAGATTATGTCCCTGCAGGATCCGACGAAGAAAATGTCCAAATCGGATCCAAATCCCAAGTCGCGAATTTCCATTCTTGACGACGAGGCGGCGATCCTGCGTAAATTCCGCAGCGCCGTGACCGACAGCGAGGCTCATGTCTGCTACCGTGAAGATAAGCCGGGCATCAGTAATCTTATGACCATTTATTCCGTCGTGACCGGGAAATCTTACGAAGCCATCGAAGACGAGTTCGACGGAAAAGGGTACGGTGATTTCAAAAGTGCCGTTGGAGAAGCTGTGGCGGAAGAGCTGCGGCCGATTCGTGAGAATTTTGCCCGCCTTATGGCAGATAAAAAGTATCTGGAAGAAACTTATAAAATGGGCGCGGAGCGGGCCGAATATATTTCCAACCGCACACTGACCAAAGTGAAGAAAAAACTCGGCTTACTGGCCAAACCGTTCTGATGCCATGGATTCCGCTTTTGAAACGGAGGTATGACTGTGTTTCTTGATTTTCAATCGCTGCTGTTCCGTGCACCGGCCCTTTTGGTAGCACTGACCGTCCACGAGTATGCCCACGCCTGCGTATCGGACAGCCTGGGCGATCCGACGCCGTCCATGACGGGAAGGCTGACACTGAATCCGCTGGCCCATCTGGATATCATCGGCACGATTGCCCTTGTCCTGGTCGGTTTTGGCTGGGCCAAACCGGTTCAGGTGGATCCCCGCTACTACAAAAACTATCGCTCCGGTATGCGGAAAGTAGCCTTTGCCGGACCTGGGGCCAACTTTCTCTTGGCGTTCCTCTGCGTCCTGCTGCTGGTGGGTCGCTCCCATTTCGGGTTCGGCCAGAGCGGACTGGCGAGCCAGTTCTTGTACTGGATGATGCTTTACAATGTATGGTTCGGATTTTTCAATTTGATTCCCATCCCGCCGCTGGACGGCTCGAAGATTGTCGAGACGTTCCTGAGTTACCGGACAGCCTACGTGTTTGAAACAACGGTTTCCCGGTACGGTTTCTGGATTTTGCTGATCGTGTGCTACACGGGTCTGGCCAGTATCGTGCTCGGCCCCCTGGCACAGGGCTTTTTGTCCTTGTGCTTCCTGGTGGCGCAGATGATTTTCTGACGACGCACGACAATCTGATTCGGGACGGGAAGGAAACCGGTGCAACCTTATGGCGGAACCTCTTGTCAAGGTCCTCGATTTTGAAGGACCGCTGGATCTGCTGATCCATTTGATTGAAAAAGATAAAATCGATATCTACGATATTCCTATCGTATCCATTACCGACCAGTACATGGCGTTTCTGGATTCCATGGCGGAACTGGATTTGGAAGTGGCCAGCGACTTCCTGGTCATGGCGGCGCGGCTGCTGCAAATCAAGTCCCGCATGCTCCTGCCGAAATTGCCCTCCAATGACGAAGAGGACGAAGAAGATCCGCGGCAGGCACTGATTGAGATGGTGGTGGAGCTGCAGCGTTTCAAAAAGATTGCCCGCGAACTGGCAGAACGGCAGCGGGATGCGGCGCAGTACCACACACGGCGTCCCATGTACGGCAGCAGCAAGCTGCGGCGCCTGCACCGTTATTCCGTAGAATCCCTGCTGGAAGCCATGTCGTCTCTCACCAGTCCCCTGATTGAGGAATTGGCTGTGGTGGAACGGCAGGAGTTCGATATCCGGGAAAAGATGGAGGACATGGTGTCGTACCTGCACAAGCACCCGCAGGGAGTGGAACTCAGCGAGGCTTTTGTGCGGACAGGTTTGAAAAGCGAGCGCATCGCGTCGTTTCTGGCCGTGCTGGAGCTGCTGCGCCTGAAGATCATCCGCATCAGCCAGAGTCATGCCTTTGATCCGATTTATATTTTCCTGCGCGAAGGAGGAGACAGTCATGGCGCAACTACCGAGGGAGTTTGAGCTGGCGAAACTGGAGGCACTTCTTTTCGCGGCCGGAGATCCGTTGAGTGTAGCCCAGCTGGCGGAACTGACGGGCTTGAATAAACCGCAGACGTGGGAACTTGTGACGGCGCTGCAGGAACAGTATGAAGCAGCCGGAAGGGGCATTATGATCCGTGAAGTGGCCGGCGGCTTCCAGATGTGCACGAAACCGGCATTCGACCGTGTGGTGGAACAGCTGGCGACGACACAGGAATTGAAATTATCCAATGCGGCGTTGGAAACCCTCGCTATCATTGCATTCCGCCAGCCGATGACAAGGGCAGAGATAGAGGCCATCCGCGGGGTCAATGTGGATGGCGTCGTCAATACACTGCTCGACTGGCAGCTGATTACGGAAGCCGGCCGCAAGCAGACCGTGGGCCATCCCATCCTGTACAAGACGACGGACCGTTTTCTCACGGTGTTCGGACTGCGATCCCTGGAGGATCTGCCGGCCTTGCCGGAGTTGGTTCAGGAAGAGATGGACCGTCATCCCCAGCAGTTGTCTTTGCTGGACCCGGGGGAGCAGACAGTTCCTCCGGCCGGTGAAAAGGAGCCGGACCAGGCAGAGAAGCCGGAAGAAACAATGGCAGCGGATGAAACGCAAGCTTGACGACGGGAAGAAAAGGACGGGAGCGAATGGAAGAACGCTTACAGAAAGTACTGGCTCAGGCTGGTGTTGCTTCGCGGCGCGAAGCGGAAAAATATATTACTGCGGGCCGTGTCAAGGTGAATGGAAAGACCGTCCGCGAACTGGGGACAAAGGTTGACGAACGGGCCCGTATCCAGGTAGACGGCAAGCTGATCAAGCGGGAACAGAAAGTGTATCTGCTTTTCTATAAACCGCGCGGAGTCGTTACCACTATGAAGGATCCCGAGGGGCGCCGTACGGTAGCGGACTTCGTCCGGGATGTACCAGAACGTGTTTTCCCGGTGGGCCGTCTGGACTACAACACGGAAGGACTGCTGCTCCTGACGAACGACGGAGATCTGGCGCAGGCCCTGATGCATCCGAGCCATGGCGTCAACAAAACCTATGAAGTTACCGTGCCCGGCATTGTGCCGGAGGCGAAACTGGACCAGCTGCGGATGGGTGTACCTCTGGAGGATGGCATGACTGCGCCTGCTGTCGTACAGCTGACGCAGTACGACCATGGAAAGAATCTGACCCATTTTACGGTGACCATCCACGAAGGCCGGAACCGGCAGGTGCGGCGGATGTGCGATTACATCGGCTTCCCCGTGCGGACGCTGCGGCGTATCAAAATGGGTTCCCTGACCTTGAAGGGAGTCGGCCGGGGACGGTGCCGCGATTTGAATCCGGACGAAGTGCAGGCATTGAAGAAAGCGTGTGGCCTCTATGACTGAGCCAAGAGTTATCGTCATCGGCGCCGGTGCGGCAGGCCTGATGGCTGCCATTACGGCAGCGCGCCGCGGCGCCTCGGTCGTCGTGCTGGAACGCATGGCGACGCCGGGCCGAAAATTGATGATTACGGGAAAAGGACGCTGCAATATTACCAATACCTGTCCCATTTCAGAGTTTATCCGGAACCTGCCGGGTAACGGCAAGTTTCTGAACGGCGTCTTGCATCGCTTTACCAACGAGGATGTCATGCGCCTGCTGGAAGAAAACGGACTGCCGCTCGTTAAAGAACGCGGAGGCCGCGTCTTTCCCGCCAGTGGGAAGGCGAAGGATGTCATCGATACGTTCCTGCGCCTGCTGCAGGAGGCAGGCGGCCGCCTGGAAACGAACTGCCAGGCGACAGGCCTTGTTTTCCGCAGCGGTGGTGTGGCCGGCGTCCGGTACCGCCGGGTGGAAGATGACGGCCGCAAGGAAGGGCAGGACTACCGATCCCGGTCAGAACGGAAGGAAAAACTGGGACCGGAACATACGCTGGATGCGGAAGCTGTCATCGTGTGTACCGGCGGTGCTTCCTATCCGGGGACAGGTTCAGACGGAAATTTCGTCCCTGTCCTGGAGAAGCTGGGGCATACGGTGGAACCGCTGCTGCCGGCCCTGGTACCCCTGCAGCCGGAAGAAGGGTTTCTGGACGGGCTGGAAGGACTGGCTCTCCGCAATGTCCGCGCAACGCTGTGCGACAACGGAAAAGCGGTGGAAAGCGAGTTCGGGGAAGTGCAGTTCCTGCGGGGAACGATTGCCGGACCCATTGCCCTTACGCTGAGCCGGAAAGCGGCTCGTCTGGCCCATTTTGGCAACCGGGGCCTGGATCTTGACATCGACCTGAAACCGGCCCTGGATGAAGAAAAGCTGGATGCCCGCATCCTGCGGGATTTCCAGGAGGATGGGAAACGAACCCTGGCAGAGGCGTTGCGAAAACTGGTTCCGCAGCCGCTGGTGGAGGTACTTCTGGATCTTTCGTATCTGGACGGGGCAAAGACTGTCAGCCAGGTCTCCAGGGAAGAAAGGCTGGCGCTGCGTAATGCGTTGAAGCATTTTACCATTCCCCTGACGGGGACACTGCCTCTGGAGGCCGCCATTGTGACGGCCGGAGGGGTCAGTTTGAAAGAAATCAACCCGAAGGATATGTCGTCTCTCCTGGCTCCGGGCCTGTATTTTGCCGGTGAGGTGATGGATGTCGACGGTTATACCGGCGGGTTCAACCTGCAGGCCGCGTTCAGCAGCGGCCATGCGGCCGGTGAGGCCGCGGCGGACCGGGCGTGCGACGCCGTCCGTTAACACAGAAAAATAAACGAAAAAGGTGATTGTTTTGACTAAAGGATTTGTCATTGCCATCGACGGGCCGGCCGGCGCCGGAAAGAGCACCATCGCCAGGAAGGCAGCTGCCGCCCTGGGATTTGCCTACATTGATACTGGCGCCATGTACCGTTCTGTCACCTGGAAACTGCTCCAGACGGGGAAGCCCTTTTCGGAACAGCTGGCCGGCAGGCTGGCCGGTGAAATCCGCATTTCTTTCCGGCCGGAAGGAAACCGCAACCGGGTCTTTGTCGACGAGACGGAAGTAACGGAAGATATCCGCTCTGCCGCGGTTACGAAACTCGTCTCCCGGGTAGCGGCCGTACCGGCTGTACGGGAAGCCATGGTGGATCAACAGCGCCGGATGGGGCGGGAAGGCAATGTCGTCCTCGACGGCCGTGATATTGGTACGGTCGTATTCCCTGATTCGCCCTGCAAGATTTACCTCACGGCCAGCGTGGAAGAACGGGCTCGCCGCCGCGGCAAAGAACTGGAAGAAAAAGGGCAGGCCGTGGATTACAAGGCGCTCCAGGCGGAGATTGCCGCCCGGGACAAACAAGACATGGAGCGGGCCGTCAGTCCGCTGAAGCAGGCAGACGACGCCATCTACCTGGATACGTCGGATATGTCCATCGATGAAGTGACCGGTGCAATTTTACGTCTCGCCGGAGAAAGAAGACCAAAAGCATGAGTTTATACGGATTTTGCCACGTTACCTTTCCGTGGCTGTTCAAGATCTGGCTTCGTTGGGAAATAGCGGGGACGGAGAATATTCCGAAGGAAGGGAAGGTTGTTCTGGCAGCCAACCATATCAGCCTCCTGGATCCTCCGACGATCGGAGCCGCCTGCCCGAGGCCAGTCAATTTTATGGCAAAGGCGGAACTCTTCCACAACCCCGTGTTCGCCTTTATCATCCGCCACCTGGGCGTTTTTCCGGTCAGACGGGGCAGCGCGGACCGCGAAGCAATCAAAACGGGCCTTGGTGTGTTGAAACGGGGCGGAATCCTTGCCATCTTCCCGGAAGGAAAACGCAGCAAAACCGGCGTCCTGGAAGAGGCCGGCGGCGGTGCTTTCATGATGGCCGTCAAAACGAAGGCCGTCCTGATTCCGGCTGCAATCTGGGGAAGCGATTTGAAACGGCATCCTGGCTGGCCCAAGGTCCGTATTCTGTTTGGCAAACCCCTGGAATATGACGCAGCGGCTGGCATCGGCCGGGAAAATCTGGAGGCCGTCGGGGAAGAGTGGCGCCGCCGTGTGATAGAGCTGCAGCGCCAGATTGTCCCGCCGGAAGAACGCGAACGGTTCGAAGCGTTGACTGCCGCTGTGGAAGCAGCGCACCAGAAACGGTTGCAGCGGCTGGCGGAGCGGGAAACCAAAAAACGGAACCCGGAGCAGCAGTAAGAGGATAGCCAACTGGTTTCCGAAATAAGAGTCGGGAGTGTATACGTATATGGAAGTTATCCTGGCAAATCCCTGTGGTTTCTGTTATGGTGTCAAACGGGCAGTCCGGATCGCCGAAAGCGCGGTGGAGCACTTGCCGGCGGCAACCCTGGGTCCGCTGATCCACAATCCGCAGGTTACGGAAGAATTAAAAGAAAAAGGAATTCTTTGTAAGGACAGTTTAGATGAATTTTCACCGGGAGAAACGGTCATTTTCCGGTCTCATGGTGTTGGTCCGTCGGTCTACGAAGAGGCTGTCAAAAAAAATTTACAAATTTTGGACGCAACGTGCCCGAATGTAAAAATGAATCAAAAAAAGGCTTCACAGGCCGTTTCTGAGGGATATTTCGTCGTTATCATCGGCGAAAATGCCCACCCGGAGACAAAAAGTGTATTGGCATTTTGCGGAAATAATGGTATTATTTTAGAATGTAAGGATGATATTGGCAAACTGCCCCAGAATGGCAGGTATTGTGTTCTCAGCCAGACCACTTACGAATTGGCAAAATTCGAAGAAATGCTGGGGTTTCTGCAAAAATCAAGACCTGGTGAATACCGGGTGGAAAAGTCTATCTGCCTTGCAACATCGGAGCGGCAGCAAGCCGCTGCGAAGCTGGCAAAGGAGGTGGATGCCTTTGTCGTTCTTGGCGGGAGGAACAGTGCCAATACGAGGCATCTGACCGAGCTGGTAAGCGCCATCTGCCCCCGGTGTTACCAAGTGGAAACCGCAGCGGAACTTTCTCCGGAAATGTTCCGGGGGTGCAATAAAATAGGCATTACGGCCGGAGCATCAACTCCGGATCGCATAATTAAGGAGGCTGTCATGGCAATGGAAAACATGGAAAACAAGAAAATGGAAGGCGATTTTGCAGCGATGCTCGACGCCAGCATGGAGGATTTTGGCGTTCATCCCGGCAAGCTCGTCAACGGTAAGGTCAGTCAGGTAGATAAAGACGGCGTTTATGTCGATTTCGGTTATACATGCGATGGTTTGATCGCCTGGAAAGATTGGGCTGTTGATGCAGATTATGAAAAGTTGATGGATACGGTGCATGAAGGTGACGATGTGGAAGCCGTTGTCATCCCTTCCAGCTCCGAGGATTTTGTAGGTCTCTCCAAGATCCGCGCAGAAAAAGAAGCCGCTTGGAAGAATATTGCTCCGCTGGCGGAAGGTGAAAAACGTCCGGCGAAGGTAAAAGTCCTGCGCGTCATTAAGAAACGCAATCGCGACCGCGATGCGGAAAATGCCAATGTACGCCCCGTTGTCGGCCTGGCAGTAGCCGTGGAAGGCGTGGAAGGCTTTATGCCGGCCTCCCATGTGGAACTGCGCCATATTGATGACTTCACTCCTTACGTTGGTCAGGAACTGGATGCGGAAATCATTGAAGTGGATCCGGAAAAGAAACGCATTGTCGTTTCCCGCCGTGACCTGCTGAAAGCGGAAAAAGCCAGGAAACATGAAGAATGGCTTGCCAACCGCGAAGCCGCCCGTGAAGCAGCCCGTGCAGCTCGTGCAGCCAAAGAGGAAGCTGCTTACGAAAAGATTGCGGAAGGCGAAATCTACGAAGGCAAAGTTGTCAAAGTTGCAGAATTCGGCCTCTTCGTGGAAGTGGTCGACGGTCTTGTCGGCCTTGTCCACAACAGCGAACTGTCCTATGACCGCGGCGTCAAAGCCGGCGATGTAGCCAAAGAAGGCGACATGGTCAAGGTCTTCGTCAAGAAGATCGACAAGGAAAACCATCGTGTTTCCCTGTCCATCAAAGCAACCATGGAAGATCCCTGGATTGCTGCCGCTGCCGACTTTAAGGAAGGCCAGATGGTGGAAGGTACCGTCGACCGCTTCCTGCCGTTCGGCGCACTGGTTCGTCTGAACGATAAAGTGGAAGGCATGATTCACGTTTCCGAAATCGCGGAAGAACGGGTAGAAAAACCGGAAGATGTGCTGAAGATCGGCCAGGTTGTCAACCCGATGATTATCAAGATTGACCGTGCCCACAGAAAGATCGGCCTGTCTCTGACCCGCGCCAAGAAGAACGCTGAAAAAGCCCAGATGGATGCTTATATGAGCCACAATAGCGATGAAGCCTTAACGAATAACGCGATGGCAGAACAGCTGGAAGGCCTGAAAGGCTAAACTTACCTGCAAAGAGGACGGTACACACCGTCCTCTTTTTTTGACGAGGAAATAACCATGACTTCTAGAGAACAACGCAAACTGGATCATATCCGCTACGCCCTGGAACTGGGGGATGGAATCCGTCAGACGGGACTTGACGAAGTACACTTCCTGCACCATTGTCTGACGCCGGTCAATCCGGAATCGGTCGACATGACGACGCATATCGGGGCCGTCCGCCTGCCGCAGCCGGTTTTTTTGGATGCAGTCACGGGCGGTGCGGAGCAGGTGAAAGAAATAAACCGCCTGCTGGCCCGCACTGCGCGTCTGACAGGCTGCGCCATGGCGGTCGGTTCTCAATACGGAACGGTCCACGGGAAGGCGGACGCCGCCTCGTATACGGTGGTTCGGGACGAGTACCCCGACGGTATCCTCTTTGCGAACATGAGTGCTCTGGCAACGCCGGACGAAGCGCGGCAGGCCGTGGATATGCTCGGAGCGGCGGTTTTGGAAATCCATCTGAATACGGCACAGGAGCTTTGCATGCCAGAAGGAGACCGGAATTTTGCGGCCCTGCGGGAAAACTTACAGCGTCTGCAGGACGCCGTGTCTGTGCCGGTTCTGATCAAAGAGACGGGCTGCGGCATGGCGCGGGAACAGGTGGAAGAATTGTGCCGCATGGGCTTTACGTGCATCAACGTGGCCGGCCACGGCGGTACGAGTTTTCCTGCCATTGAAGCGGCCCGCAGCGGGCAGGAACACCGGTCCGTCCTCGCGGACTGGGGAATTCCCACAGCCTGGTCCCTGATCGGAGCCTCGACAGCCATGTCGCCGTACGATACACTGGTCGCGTCGGGCGGCCTGCGGACCGGAAGCGATGTGGCGAAAGCCCTGGCCCTCGGGGCCGATGCGGCTTCCATGAGCGGCAATATCCTGGCCCGTGTCCTGCATCAGGGAGCGGAAGCGGCGGCATCTTTCCTGCAGGATGTCCTGGCCGATGTGCGGGATATCATGGTATTGACAGGAGCCCGCAATATTGCTGCCCTTCACGCCGTGCCGCTGGTTTTTACAGGAAGTTTGCTGGACTTTATGCAGAGCCGGGGCTATGATACAAACAAGAGGAACCGCCGGGCCGGACGTTCTGGAGACGGGCGTTAGGACAAGGGGCGGCTGGTTCCGGAAAGAGGGAGACGAGGATGAACCAATTCAACCTGCCGTTATTCATGAAGGTGAAACCGGATGCCGTTGGCACCCTGCGGGAAAATTTGGATTATTACCTGCCGCAGCAGGCAGCGGGAAAGGTGCTGATCCTGACGACGGAAGGACTTCTGCAACGGCTGCAGGATAAAGTCGTGGAGCTTCTGTCCCAGCTGCCGGACTACCAGATCATCACGGTACCGGAAAGCTCTTTCGATTTCGCCGTTTCCGTGGCGAAAAAGATCAGCATGGAAGGCTACGGCCTCCTTATCGGATTTGGCGGCGGGACGGCCCTTGATACCGCAAAGTACGCCGGTTTCGTCGCCAGCGTGCCATACGTGGCAATTCCGACGGCACTAAGCAATGACGGCGTTTGTTCGCCCGTTTCGGTTCTCCTCGCCCGGGGCGGACGCAGTCATTCCTTTACGTCGAAAACACCGGACGGGCTTCTGATTGATACAGACATTATCCTGCAGTCGCCGCGTCTGCTGCTGCAGGCCGGTGTCGGCGATGTAATCAGCAATTACACCGCTCTTTATGACTGGACACTGGACTGCCGGCACAATGGCCGCCACACGGAGGACTTCGCGTATATGCTCAGCGAACGCGCCGTGACCGCCTTGTTGTATTCCAACGTGCAGAACTTCGATACACCGGAAGGAATCCAGATGCTGGCCCAATCCCTCGTACTGGGAGGGCTGGCGATGCAGATTGCCGGAAATTCGCGGCCCTGCAGCGGTTCAGACCATCTGTTCTGCCATGCCATGGATGAGTTATATTCCCATGGCCTGCCGCACGGAATCGTCGTCGGCATCGGGACCATCGGGGCGTGCATCCTGCAGGGGCGGGATCCGGGACTCCTGGTGGACCTGCTGCATTCCTATGGCATTGACTGCCACCCGGCTCACTGGGGCATTACGGAAGACATGTTTGTCAAGGCCTGGATGTTTGCCCGGGAGGTTCGGAAGGAACGGTACAGCATTTTAAATACAATGGACGCTTTGTCCACGCAGGACCGGCTGGAACGGTTCCGGCAGTTGTACCATGCCCAGTCTGTCCTGTAGGGTAGAAGACAGAGAGCAGAAAAAAGAAAGGAGCGATCTTTTTGAAAAAGAAAAATACATGGGAAACATATACGAAAAAACAAGTGAAGGCGTGCAATACATTCTGCCAGGGCTATCTTGATTTTTTAAGTGAGGCCAAGACGGAACGGGAATGTGTGGAACGCATGGAAGCGGAAATGAAAGCTGCCGGTTACAAACCGCTGGACGAATACATCGCCGCGGGCAAGAGCCTGCAGAAGGGGGATAAGGTTTACCGCGTCAACATGAAAAAGGGCGTGATCCTCTTCAACATCGGCGGGGACGATTTGGAAAACGGTATGAATATCCTGGGTGCCCACATCGACAGCCCGCGTCTGGACGTCAAGTCCAACCCGTTGTATGAAGCCGGCGGATTTGCGCTGCTGGACACACATTATTACGGCGGCATCAAGAAATACCAGTGGGTAACGCTTCCTCTGGCCATCCACGGTGTCATCGTGAAAAAAGACGGTACGGTCGTAAAAGTCGCTATTGGTGAAAAACCGGAAGATCCAGTCTTCTTTGTGTCGGATCTGCTGATCCATCTGGCACAGGAACAGATGACGAAGAGCGCTGCTAAAGTCGTGGAAGGCGAGGCGCTGGATGTCATTGTCGGGAATATTCCCTTGAAATATGGTAAAGAGGAAAACAAGGAAGCAGAAAAGAAGGACGACAAAGATTCCGCCGGAAAAGAGGCCGTGAAGAAGGGCGTCCTGCGGATTTTAAAAGAGCAGTACGGTGTGGAAGAGGAAGATTTCCTCAGCGCGGAACTGGAAGTCGTGCCGGCAGGCCGGGCGCGTGAGGCGGGCTTTGACCGCAGCATGATCCTGTCCTACGGGCAAGATGACCGTGTCTGTGCTTACGGTTCCCTGGAAGCGATGCTGTCTGTCAAAGAAGTCCAGCGTACGGCGTGCTGCATCCTGGTGGATAAAGAGGAAATCGGCAGCGTGGGTGCCACGGGAATGCAGTCCCGCTTCTTTGAAAATACGGTGGCGGAACTGCTGGCGCTGGCAGGAAAGCAGGGGGACCTGGCCCTGCGTCGCACGCTGGCACACAGTACCATGTTATCCAGCGACGTCAGCAGCGCTTTCGATCCGCTGTATGCATCGGCTTTCGACAAAAAGAATGTGGCCTATCTGGGTGGTGGCATGGTGCTGAACAAATTTACGGGCGCCCGCGGCAAATCCGGATCCAACGATGCCAATGCGGAATATATTGCCCATATCCGCAGCATTTACGAAGCGGAACATGTCAACTTCCAGATGGCGGAACTGGGCAAGGTGGATCTGGGTGGCGGCGGTACGATTGCCTACATCATGGCCCTGTACGGAATGAACGTCATTGACAGCGGCGTTGCCGTCCTGAGCATGCATTCCCCCTGGGAAGCGACGAGCAAGGCAGACGTATACGAAACCATGCGCGGTTATCAAGCCTTCTTAAAACGGGCACAGCGAGTATAAGAGCTGCGGGAAATAAAAAAGGGCGCTTCCGGAACAAATGTTCCGGGAGCGTCCTTTTGTCTATACGTGAACTTTTTCAGGGACGATTTCCTGTCACCTGAAGCACGATTTACTCAGCGAGCCGCAATGGCGGCAAATGCCTTTTTGGCTGCCGCAATGGTCTGGGCGAAGTCTTCGTCCGTGTGGGCGTAGGAGATGAAATTCGTCTCGAACTGGGACGGAGGCAGGTAGACTCCGTTTTCCAGCATGGTGTGGAAATAAAGTTTGAAGGCTTCCTGATCGCAGGCGCAGACGTCGTCGTAGTTTACAGGGTCTTTGTCCGTGAAAAAGACAGTGAACATGGACCCCAGATGATGTACCCGGACAGGGACCCCCGCGTCTGCTGCTGCTTTCGCCAGGCCGTCGCAAAGGGTCGTGCAGCGCTTCGTCAGTGTTTCACAGACCTTGTGGTCCCGCATCCACGTCAGAGCCGCGATGCCGGCTGCCATGGCCAGAGGGTTGCCGGACAACGTACCGGCCTGATACATGAGACCCACTGGAGAAACCATTTCCATGATTTTCCGTTTTCCGCCGTATGCGGCAACAGGCAGTCCGCCGCCGATGACCTTGCCGAGACACGTGATATCCGGGTCAATGCCGTACAGGGACTGGCTGCCTCCCTGGGCAGCGCGGAATCCCGACATGACTTCATCAATGATGAGCAGGCTGCCGTATTGCTTCGTCAAATCCCGCACGGCCTGCAGATACCCGTCGCGGGGCAGGACAAGGCCCATGTTGCCGGGTGTCGGTTCCATGATGACAGCGGCGATCTCGCTGCCTTTTTCGGCAAACACTTTTTCCAGGGCCGGCAGATCGTTGAAGGGGACGGACAACGTCGTGGCCGCCGTACCTTTCGTTACGCCGGGGCTGTCGGGGACGCCGAACGTCGACGCACCGGAACCGGCCTGCACGAGCAGGGCATCACTGTGGCCGTGGTAGCAGCCGATGAATTTGACAATGTATTCCCGGCCCGTGTAGGCACGGGCCAGACGGATGGCGCTCATGGTCGCTTCCGTACCGGAGTTGACCATACGGACCATTTCGATGGACGGGACGAGGGACGTCACGAGCTGTGCTAGGGTTACCTCGTCCGGTGTCGGGGCACCGTAGCTGGTGCCATTGTCGGTCGCTTTTTTGACAGCGTCGCCGATGACGGGAGCCGCGTGGCCCAGCAGAAGAGGACCGTAAGAGAGAACATAGTCGATGTAACGATTGCCGTCAGCGTCCGTTACGTGGCTCCCTTCGCCTTTGACCAGGAACGGCGGTACGCCGCCGACGCTGCGGAAGGAACGGACCGGGCTGTTGACCCCGCCGGGCATGACTTCCTTCGCCGCCGTGAAGAGTGCTTCGGATTGGGTAAGTTTCATTCTAAACCTCCGGAAACGGTCAATGCTCCTCGCGAAGCCATTTGGCCACTTCGAGAGCAAAATAGGTGATAATCATCTTTGCACCAGCCCGTTTGAAACTGAGCATGGTTTCCATAACGATGCGTTTTTCGTCGATCCAGCCCTTTTCGGCTGCCGCTTTGATCATGGCGTATTCGCCGCTGACATTGTAGACGCAGAGGGGACGGTTGAAGGTGTCGTGGACACGGCGTGTCACGTCCTGGTAGGCCATGGCCGGTTTGACCATGACGATATCGGCGCCTTCTTCGATGTCCAGGGCGACTTCCCGCAAGGCTTCGTCACCATTGCAGGGATCCATCTGGTACCCTTTGCGGTCGCCGTGGTCCGGAGCAGAATCGGCTGCTGCGCGGAAGGGACCGTAGAAAGCGGAGGCGAACTTGGCGCTGTAGGCCATGATGGCGACATTGGTAAAACCGGCATCATCCAGGCCTTTCCGCATAGCGGCCACGTATCCGTCCATCATGTTGGATGGAGCGATGATATCGGCACCGCAGCGCGCCTGGCTGACGGCGAGTTTCTTCAAATTTTCCAGCGTCGGATCGTTGTCTACATCCCCTTTGGAATCGAGCACACCGCAATGGCCGTGGGTCGTGTATTCGCAGAAGCAGGCGTCCGTGATAACGACGAGGTCGGGGTATTTTGCTTTGATGGCTTTGGTGGCCATCTGGACAGGCTGCGTGTCATCCCAGGCACTGCTGCCGATGGCGTCTTTGTACGACGGAATGCCGAACAGCAGGACGGCAGGGATGCCCAGGGAAACGGCTTCATCCACCGCTTCCAGGACACGGTCCACCGACCACTGGTAATTGCCTTTCAACGTTTCGATTTCCTTTTTGACGTTGGTACCAGGGACGACAAAGAGCGGGAAAATAAGATCTTCTACGCCCAGGGTCGTTTCACGGACCATACGGCGCAGATTTTCCGTCGCGCGGAGGCGGCGGGGACGATAAATGGGAAAACCGGTCATGTTGTCAACATCTCCTTTAATCCATGCAGTTTCCTTATAAAATGACAGGGTTTGCGGCATGCCCGGTCACCGGGCCGTCGTAAAGTATTTTTGAATGGCTGAGACCAGTCCGTCGATCGTGTACGTTTCTGCGGTCACCGCCGGCTCCAGTCCTGCCTTCTGGCAGGTCCTGGCGGTAACAGGGCCGATAACGGCGAGGGGGACACCGGCGAGCAGCGCTTTCTCGTCTCCCAGGCTGTCCAGCAGATTGGTCACGGTGGAAGAACTCGTAAAGGTAATGGCATCGACTTCTTTGTCACGCAGAGCCTGGATAAGTTCGTCCCGGTTTTCGCAGTCTGCCACGGTACGGTAGACGGGAACAACATCGACGGACATACCGGCAGCGCGCAGGGAATCCGGCAGGACATTGCGGGCCACGGCAGCACGGGCCAGAAGAATCCTGTCGCCCTGATGGAGCTGGGGAAGCAGGGCTTCGGTCAAATCCTCGGCCTTGAAAGACGGAGGAACCAGATCGGCACAGATGCCGTATGCGTCGAGCGTGTCCGCCGTGGCGGAACCGATGGCAGCGACGCGGCACGATGCCAGGGCGCGTGCATCGAGCCCGCGGGAGCGCAGCCGTTCAAAGAAACGGTCCACGCCGTTGGCGCTCGTGAAGACAATCCAGGCGTAGTCGGACAAGTGGGAGAGAGCCGTATCGAGCGGGCCGAAGTCTTCGGGATCCGTCAGGCGGATAGCCGGTATTTCGAGGACCTTTGCCCCTTCTGCTTCGAGCCGGGCCGTCAGCGTGCTGGCCTGTGCGCGCGCACGGGTGACGACGATGGTTTTGCCGAAGAGCGGTTTGGTTTCAAACCAGCTCAGCTGGTCCCGCAGTTTGACCACATTGCCGACGATAAAGATGGCAGGCGGCTTGAGCTGTGCCTTCTGTACGTCGTCATAGGCCTGCCCCAGCGTGGTAACAAGGGTCTGCTGTTCCGGATGGGTACCCCAGCGGATCAGGGCAGCGGGCGTATCGGCCGGACGGCCGTTTTCGATAAGCCGGGCCGTAATGTTTTTCAGATTTTCCACGCCCATGAGGAAGACGAGCGTATCCACACCCGTGGCAAGGCCGGCCCAGTTGATGCCGGAATGGGTGCGCGTCGGGTCTTCATGGCCCGTAACCACGGCGAAAGAAGCAGCTACTTTGCGGTGCGTCACCGGGATGCCGGCATATTCGGGCACGGCGATGGCACTCGTAATGCCTGGCACGAATTCAAAGGGCAGACCTTTTTCTTTCAGGAGCATGGCTTCTTCGCCACCGCGGCCGAACACGAAAGAATCGCCGCCTTTCAGACGGGCGACGATTTTGCCTTCCCCGGCCAGTTTGGCCAGAAGCTGGCAAATATCTTCCTGTTTCATCGTATGGTGGGACGAGGCTTTGCCCACGTAGATCCGCTCCGCGTCATCCCGGACCCAGCCCAGGATGCGGGGATCCGCCAGCCGGTCATAGACGACGACATCGGCACGGGCCAGGCAGTCACGTCCCTTCAACGTCAACAGGCCCGGATCCCCAGGGCCTGCACCAATCAAATACACTTTTCCTTTTGTTGCCATGAATCTGACTCCTTTATGTGGAATGTTATTACAGAATCTCCTTCAAAATTTCGCGCCCACCGTGTTCCAGCATGCGTGTTCCCAAGGTCTGGCCGCCACGGACGGCATCGCCGGCAGGGCAGTCCAGGCTGTCCCGGATCAGCCGCTGTCCGTCGAGGGAAGCGATGATGGCGTCGATGTGAACCGTGTCACCGGAAATTTCGGCATGAACGCCGATGGGAACCTGGCAGCCTCCTTCTACCAGCCCCAGGAAAGCTCGTTCCGCCGACGTGCAGATCTTCGTCTCCCGGTGATTCAGAAAATCAAGCAGCTCCCGTACTTCCCGGTTGTCCGAACGGCACTCGATGGCGAGAGCTCCCTGGCCGACAGCCGGCAGGCAGAGGTCGTAGGGGAGGGTTTCTTTAATGCGGTCCCCGTGGCCGAGCCGGGTCAGGCCGGCGGCGGCAAGGATGACAGCGTCGTATTTGCCTTCATCAAGCTTCCGGAGTCTGGTATCCACGTTGCCACGCAGGTCACGGATGTCCAGATCCGGCCGTCTGGAAAGAAGCTGTGCCTTGCGGCGCAGGCTGGAGGTACCGACGACTGCTCCCTGGGGCAGGTCGGTCCAATGATCGTACTTATTGCTGACGAAGGCGTCGCCAACGGCAGCCCGTTCGGTAATCGCCGTCAGGCAGAGCCCGTCGGGCAGTTTGGTCGGCATATCTTTTAAACTGTGGACGGCAAGGTCGATGCTGCCATTCAGCAGATCCGTTTCAATTTCCTTGGTGAACAGCCCTTTGCCCCCGATTTGGGCGAGGGGGACATCGAGGATCTTGTCGCCCGTCGTGACGATTTTCCGCAGTTCCACCGTCAGGCCGGGGTAGCGCCGCTCCAAGCAGTCTTTGATGTAGTTGCTCTGCCACAGCGCCAGCAGACTCTTTCTAGTCCCAATAATGATTGACTTCTTCATCCGTGAAATCATCCTCTTCTTTTAAATTCAGCAAAAACAGCTGGTTGATGCTTTCCTTATACTTTCCCTCCGCTTCCGTGCCGGCGGCGTTGACCATGTTGATCATGGGGTTGCGCAGGAACTTGTACAGCATCTTTTCACTCATGCCGACAATCCTCCGCTGCTGCGCCTCTGTCAGTTCCGGCATTTTCCGCAGCGTCTTCTGCACCAGATGGTCCCGGATGAAGTCAAACTTGTCGTGGAGTCGGACCATGACCGGACGCATAGACAGATAGCGAAGCCGGTCGCGGATGGCGTCGACGTCCGCCTGGATGATTTCCAGAGCCGATGCCGCGTCCTGGGCGCGCATTTCCTTGTTTTCCGCCACGACATTCTGCAGGTCGTCGATATTGTAGAGAACCACGTTGGACAAGTCCGTTACTTCGGGATCGACATCCCGCGGAACAGCGATGTCGATAAGAACCAGAGGAGCGGCCTTGCGGCGGTTCTGCAACGCGAATGCCAGCGCCTGGTGCTCAATGATGTAATGCGGAGCTCCCGTGGAAGTGATCACAATGTCCGCATTGGCGGCATGTTCCAGGAAACTGTCGAAGCGGATGACAGATCCGTTGAACTTTTTGGCCAGCAGCAGGGCATGGTCGTAATTGCGGTTGGAGACGAAAATGGACGGTGCCCCTTTGTCCAGCAGATGTCGCGCCGTGAGTTCACTCATTTTGCCGGCGCCGATGACCAGGATATCCGCAGTCGAAAGGTCACTGACTACTTTCATGGCCAAATCCACAGCGGCGGAAGAAACAGACACGCTGCGGTAGGCAATATGGGTCTGCGTGCGGACTTTCTTGCCCGTGGCAATGGCCTGATTGAAAATCGTGTTGAAAATGGTCGAGGTATTGCCCGCCGTGCGGGCCAGATGGTAAGCGTCCTTGACCTGGCTGAGGATCTGCCCCTCGCCGACAATCATGGAATCGAGGCTGCTCGCTACTTTCAACAGGTGCGTGATGCAGTCCCGCCCTTGATAGGTATAGAAATAGGAATCGCGGAACGCCGGGCCGGCGTAGCGCCGGATGCTCCGGAACAGCTCCTCCAGGCTCTCTTCCGGCTCGATGGCGACGAGGTAGAGTTCGGTCCGGTTGCAGGTGGAAATGAGAACCGATTCGGCAAAATCATCGGAATCCCGCAAGATACGCAGGATGTGTTTGATGCGGTTCCGTGAAAAATTGAAGCGTTCCCGGATTTCCACGGGTGCCGTCTTATGATTCAGCCCGACAACGATCAATTTCATTTGCGATGCGCTCCTTTACTTGCTCCAGATGACCTGTGCGAAGTTCTTCCAACAAGTCGTCCGTTAATATAGCACGCCAGAATTTCCTGCGTGCGTCGGAATCGGGGATACGTTGCTTGACCCGTTCCCGTTCGATATCAAGGTATGCTGCGAACGCTCCGATGTCCGGCCCGTACTGCGCGGCCAGATCGGTCAGGAGCAGGTGGGTGAACCGGGGATTGCCGCCGGTGGAGACGGCAAAGCGGACCTGCCCTGTCTCGTAGGAACCGGGAACGGAAAAGTTTCCCGTTTCCGGATTGTCGACGACATTCAAGAGGCAATGCCGCTGTATAGCTTCCGCGGCAGCCGCCTGGTTGACGGTACGGTTGTCTGTCGCCGCAATCACTAAAAAAGCGCCCTTAAGATCCCCGGCGCGGTAGGGTCGTTCCAGCAGCACAAGAGAAGGCCACTCCTTCTTCAAGGTGGCGAACCCCGTATCCAAGGCTGGTGCAATTACCGTCAGCACAGCCCCTGCCTCCAGGAGAGACCGGGCTTTGCGGAGGGCGACTTTCCCTCCTCCGACGACAACGCAAGGCCGCTTTTCCAAAGAGAGGCTCACGGCATAGCGAAACTGAGAATAAGCCAAGGAACGACAACTCCTTACTGTATCGAACGAAACATAGTTGATATCATTTACTCTTGTCTATTTTAGCACAATTTATTATTTGCTGTAAATGCTCTGTCATAAAATGTTCAGAATGAGATGATGTTATTATTAGGTTTTATTCTCATTATTTTTGTGCCTCTTTCGGAATTTTCCCGTCGGCACATACGGCTGTAAGAAAATGTGGTATGATAATAAAGTAATGGAGAATAAAGGAAAACACATAGCATGCAGAGTCGTCTGTAAAAATTCATGGACGATTGCACTCTTGCGGGAAGGGTAAGAAATGATCGGACTCATAGATGTAGGAGGCGGTAACAGAGGGTGTTACGGCTGCGGTGTTATGGATCGTTTTCTCAGTGAGAACATACATATTTCGTACGGTATCGGTGTATCGGCAGGAAGCGCTAATCTGGCTTCGTATTTTTCTGGACAAAAGGGAAGAAACTATCGGTTCTATACGAAATACAACTTAAGGCAAGAGGCGATCAGTCTACATAATCTTATTCATAAGAAGAATATGGTAGATGTGGAATATATTTATGGCACTGTTTCTAACAAAGGCGGGGAGGATCCTCTCGACTTTGAAAAAATACAGAAGTCTGACTGCACCTGGTGGATTGTTGCAACAGATGCAGAAACCGGTCTGCCAGTGTATTTCAATGGAAAAGATATGGCTCAGGATGACTTCGGAGCCCTGAAAGCAAGTTCGAATGTGCCGGTAGTAAATGAGCCGTACGCATGGCGAAATGGTCTGTATTATGACGGTGGCATATCAGACCCGATTCCGGTAGAGAAGGCACTGCGGGATGGATGTGATAAGGTCATTGTCATCCTGACAAGGCCGAGAGATTATTTCCGTACGCCCGATCTTGACGTCATGCTGGCGAAAATGATTAGAAGGAAATATCCCGAGGCTGCGCGTGATCTTGCCAGGAGAGCTGATGTGTATAACCGTGAACTGGCCCTGTGTCAGAGACTGGAAAAAGAAAGCAAGGTCAAGATCATCGCCCCGGATTCCATTGGTAATATGAAGACACTGAGTCATAATGTTAAGCCGATCAGAAAGTTGTATCATAAAGGCTGGCATGACGCCGAGGATGCATTTGATTTTTATTTGAGTGCCTGCGGTGATACAAAAAAATTGTATTAGAGCAGGATTCCATATAGGAAAGCACAGCCGGAGGCGTGACAATGGAACGATGGAAAATGCGAAAGAGGGGCAGGGCCTGCCTGGCAGCATTCTGCGGGATGTTGTTCCTGGCAGTGTTCCTGGCAGGCTGCGGTGTGCAGCGGGCTCCGGGCGGTGTGATGCGTCCGTCCGCAGAAACGTCTGGTTATACGGTCTTCCGCTTTGACTGGAATCCGAGGGGACTGTCTCCGCGGCAGAACCTGCCTCTCGTCCAGTCCCGGGATCGGCAGGATCCGAATCAGTTCGCGCTGTGGCTGGAGACGGAGCAGGGACAGTACATCCGCACGCTGGCCGTCACAGAAGATACCGCCTTACGGGGTTGGGACGGCCGTCCCTCCACCTTGCCGCACTGGCAGGCCAAAGCGGGCTTTCAGGCGCGGGAGCAGTGGAAAGACGTCAATGCCACCATTGTTTCTGTTTTTGCGGAACCGGAGCAGACATTTGTCTGGTACGGTGATACCTTTAACGGGAGCCAGGCACTGCCGGACGGTACCTACCGATATTGTCTGGAGGCTGCCTGGGGATCGGACCTCGCTGTCTACTACGTGGGAACAGTGAAGCTGGGCAGCATCCGCAATCATTCTTTTGCCCTCCCCGCGGGGCCTGTGCCTTCGCGGCCGCTGGTGGCGGGCCTGACGGCGGAATTCATTCCGTCGCAGGGCCATTTCTTCGGGATGCAAGCCTGGAAAGATTCCTGGAAGAACTTGGGAAAGAAAGGAAGCTTGACAAATGGAAGCTATTTTTGAACGTGTCAGTGTCCGTACGTACCTGGATATTGATGTAGAGGATCAGTCTTTGGAGAAAATCATCCGTGCAGGGATGCAGGCGCCTTCTGCGGTGAACCAGCGCCCGTGGGAGTTTTACGTGGTGACGCGAAAGGAAGTGCGGGACGCCCTGTCGAAATGCAGTCCGTACGCCGGTCCGGTTGCCAAAGCCCCCGTGGCCATTGTGGCTGTTGCCCGCAAAACTCACCTCGAAGTACCGGAAATGGTACCCATGGACATGAGCTGCTGCGTGGAGAATATGCTTCTGGAAGCGGCCCATCTCCACCTGGGGTCTGTCTGGATTTCCGTGGCACCGGTGCCGGAACGGATGGCCAAAGCGAAGGCTGCCCTCGGCCTGCCGGACGACCAGGAAGTCTTTGCCATCCTGCCGGTCGGGTATCCCCTGGGAGAAGCAAAGCAGCGGGATCGGTTCGACGCCACGCGTATCCACCGGGTGGACTGAAAGGCACTCCACAGTACATTGTCGGGGAACGGAGAGAAGCAGCCGGGGACTGATTTAGAAAAGTTCCCTCCGGACAAACGAACGCCCTGTCTTTCCACGTAAGGAGAGACAGGGCTTCTTCTATCAAAGTAATGTGCTGCAGCTGCAGTCGTAAGCAGGGTGGAATCCTGTACGCCAGCCTTATTTGCCGCGTTCCAGCAGCCGGCGCACGGTTTCTTCCGACGGTGTCGTATAATACGTGGTCTGGCCCGTGAAAATGACGAAGCCCGGTTTGGCACCGGCAGGCTTTTTCACTTGCCGCCGGGGCACACAGTCCACGGGGACGTTGCTGCCTGTACGGCCCTTGCTGAAGTATGCTGCCAGCTGCACGGCTGCTGCGATGGCTTCCGGCTCCGGTTCCTTCCGGGAGGTTTTCAGGAGTACGTGGCTGCCGGCTATCTTCTGCACATGGAACCAGAGGTCGGATCCGCTGCCTATCTTGAAGGTCAGCCAGTCGTTCTGCCGGTTGTTTTTCCCGACATAAATGGTCGTATCCTCGGAATACCGGATTTTCAAGGGCTCCGACTTGGCCTGGGGGATATTCTTCTTTTTAGCAGCTTTCAAGACGCCGGCTTTCTCCAGTTCGTCTTTAATTTCTGCCGTTTCACGCCGCGACGTGGCAAAGACAAGACTTTCCCCGACGGTATCAAGGTAATCACGCAGGTCCTTCGTTTCTTGCAATTGCTCTGCTACCGCTTCCTGGGCCCGTTTCAGCTTGTTGTATTTTTTATAGTAACGCTGGGCGTTTTCCGCCGGTGTCAACACCGGGGACAGGGACACGTGCAGCGGCGTTCCGTCGTACAGATTCGGGATGGTGCATTGTGTTGCGCCTTTTGCAATCTGGTAGAGCGAAGCCATGAGACTGTCCGCCGCGACTCGCGCCTTGTCGGCCTGTTCCGCCTGGGACAGGTCTTTCTCCAGGGCCTTGATTTTCCGGTCCAGCCTGGACAATTCGTTTTTTACGGTCTTCTGCAGCACTTCCCGTTCCGGCAGGACGATGGGTTCCAGCCGGGCGGCTTCGTTGAGGGCACGGTTCAAGTCCGTGAAGAGGCGAAACGTGGTGTCGGGCGGAGTCCAGGCTGGCTGATACGGCAGGATGGTCAGGCAGCGGTTCTGCCGCGAAATCATGGACGTGAAGATCCGGCCTGCCAGCACCTCCTGCTGCAGTTCCGACAGGGCATTGGCCAGGCGTGTCCGGTCTGCCGGCGTCAGGTACGTCGCTTCCAAAGGAATGTTCGCCCGGGCCAGAAGCTGGTTCGCCGTCACCATGCCGATGCCGGTGGTTACTTTTATCAGGGCACGGGGCAGATTGTCTACCACTTCGTCGGGAACGGCGGAAACAATGGCGCCGGCCGCGGTGTGCAGTACATCCAGGCCGTCCTGGGGCGGGGGCGGCAGATACGCAGCGCCTGGCTGAACTGCCCGGTGCGAATTGACGGAAGGACTGATGTGTTTAAGACAGTCCTTGATTTCTCCGTCGACGGTGAAGATGATATTGGCGTTTTTGCCCGTCAATTCCAACAGCAGGTGCTTTGTAAGGATCTGGCTGTTCCTTCCCAACAGACTGATTTCCAGGTCGAGAACCCGGTCCAGGCCCAGCTGGGTTACGTCCGTAATCCGCCCTTCCTCCAGGTGCTTACGCAGGAGCATACAAAAGGCCGGCGGTTCCGCCGGATTGTCCGGCGCCTGATCCGTCAGCCAAGCTGCCGGTGCAGAGCCGTTGGCGTCGATAAGAAGCTGCACCGTATCCTTGCTGCGCCGCAGGCCCAGCAGGAGAGAGCGGGACGAAGGCATTACAATACGGTAGATTTGGCTGCCAATGATTTCCCGTTGCAACATTTTGGTAAGGGCGTATAAGGTAATTCCTTCCAAATTCATGATTTTGCTTCCTTTATCTTTCGTTTTTGCGTCCGCTCGGTTGCGTTCGGCCGCGTCATGTTGTATAATTGATGAACAGTTTAACAATAGTAGTATAGCATACGTAAGGGGGCTTTTCCATGCTCAGGAGCATGACCGGCTTCGGCCGGGGTACTTACGAAGAAGAAAACTTTTCCATAGTCATTGAAATCAAAACGGTGAACCACCGTTACACGGAAACCTCCATCCGCATGCCCCGCTTTCTGAATCCCCTGGAAGACAGAATCCGCAAGACAATCCTTGCTTCCGTCGCGCGGGGCCGGATTGACGTGTTCATTACGGCGTCCTATACCAGCGAAGATGCGGTACAGGTCCACGTGGACAAGCCCCTGGCCCGGGCCTACCATCAGGCGCTTCTGGAAGTGGGGAGTGCTATTGGTGTCGCCGATCCCGTGTTCAACGACCAGGCGGAAATTCTCTATCTGAGCCGCGTGCCGGATGTCATCCAGACCGTGGAGGGGCCTTTTGACGAGGACCACTGGTGGCCGAAAGTAAAAACCGCTCTCGATCAGGCGGTGGCGTCTCTCGTCAAAATGCGTGAAGACGAGGGCCGGAACATCGAAGGAGATTTTTATCGCCGCCTCGACATCATCGAGCAAGATGTGAACCGCATTGAAGAGCGGGCACCGCAGGTCGTCAAGGAGTACGAGACAAAACTCCTGGCCCGCCTGAAAGACCGTCTGCAGGAACTGCAGCCGGAAACGGGGGTGGCCATCGAACCGGAACGGGTGCTGCAGGAGGTTGCTATCTTTGCCGACCGTGTCAGCATCACGGAAGAAATTGTCCGTCTTAAGAGCCACATCCGCCAGTTCCGGATGTTCCTCCAGTCGGGGGAACCGGTCGGGCGCAAGCTGGACTTTTTAATTCAGGAGTTCAACCGCGAAGCCAACACCATCGCTTCCAAGGCGAATGATTTTGAACTTGCGAAAACAGTCGTAGAAATTAAGGCGGAAATTGAAAAAATCCGCGAACAGATCCAAAATATCGAATGAGGAGGAACTCATGGGAATTAAATTGATCAACATTGGTTTTGGGAACTTCGTTTCGGGGAATCGTGTCATTGCCATCATCAGCCCTGAATCGGCACCTATCAAACGGATTATTCAGGAAGCAAGGGAATCGGGAATGCTCATCGACGCGACGTATGGCCGCCGTACCCGTGCTGTCCTCGTGACGGACAGCGGTCAGGTCGTCCTGTCGGCGGTACAGCCGGAAACAGTGGCAAACCGTGTCTATAACGATGAAGAGGGCGACGCGAAATGATAATGCGCAAAAAGGTTACTAAACCGCAGGGAATCCTGCTCGTAGTTTCCGGACCGAGCGGCGCCGGCAAAGGCACCATCTGCACGAAACTGCGGGAAGCCCTGCCGGAGCTGGGATATTCGATTTCCGTTACGACCCGTCAGCCCCGTCCCGGAGAAGTGGACGGGAAAGATTACTTCTTCAAGACCGTGGACCAGGTGAAAGACATGATCTTCCGGGGCGAGCTCCTGGAGTACGCCAAGGTCTACGACAACTATTACGGGACGCCCCGTCCGTACGTGGAAAAACTTTTGGACGAAGGCAAGGATGTTCTGCTGGAAATTGATATCCAGGGCGCCCTGCAGATCAAGAAAGTATTTCCGGAAGGCGTGTTCGTCTTTATCGTTCCGCCGTCCCTGGAGGAACTGAGCGCCCGCATCTACAAACGTGGCACGGATTCGGTCGATGTCATCGAAAAACGTCTGAAATCCGCATCGAACGAGCTGACCTACGCCAGCGAATACGACTACATCATTGTCAACGATGTGGCGGAAAAAGCAACACGCAAGGTGCTGACGCTCCTGGAAGCAGAGCGGTACCGGGCAGCCCGTACCTATTTTATCGTCGATAATATCATTCATCATCAAACGGAGGCATGAGAATCATGAGCATGGTAGATCCTTCCATCGATTATCTGGCAACACTCGTAGACAGCAAGTATACCCTGGCCATCCTGGCCGCGAAACGGGCACGTGAACTGACAAAACCCGGCCGTGTACTGCCGGAAAAGGAAGTCAGCATTGCCCTCCGGGAAATCGGAGAGAAAAAGATTACCTACACCCGCAAAAAATAAGTGCCCTGGCACACAGAAGGACAGGAGTCTGCAATGTTAGAAGGAAAGAAGATTGTACTGGGCGTATCCGGCGGAATCGCGATCTATAAGGTAGTGGACCTGGTAAGCAAGCTGCGCAAGCAAGGCGCTGAGGTTCGAGTTGTGATGACGGAACACGCGACGAAATTCGTTTCCCCGCTCCTTTTCTCGGAAATCAGCGGGTACCCGGCTGCCGTTTCCAGTTGGGACAACGTGCGGCCGGACGCCAGCGTGGAGCATATTGCCCTGGCGTCGTGGGGAGACGTGATGGTCCTGGCCCCGGCGACTGCCAACATCATCGCCAAGGCTGCCTGTGGCCTGGCCGACGATTTGCTGAGCACGACGTTTCTGGCAGCGCAATGCCCGAAAGTCGTTATTCCGGCAATGAACACGGGTATGTACGAAAATCCGGCAACACAGGAAAATCTGGCGACTTTGCGGCGTCGTGGCATCACCGTCATGGAACCTGCGTCGGGACAGCTGGCGTGTGGAGTCAGCGGTCCCGGGCGGCTGCCCGAGGTGCCGGAAATCGTAGCATTCCTGGAACATTTTCTGGCAAAACGGGAGGGCCGGCTTCGGCACCTGCGTTTTCTGGTGACAGCGGCAGGTACGCGGGAGCCCATTGATCCCGTGCGGTATGTAGGCAACCGCAGCAGCGGCAAAATGGGGTATGCCATCGCCCGGGAAGCACTGCTGCAGGGAGCGGATGTAACACTGGTGACAGGACCGAGTGCCCTGACACCGCCTCCTTTTGCGAAGGTGATTCGCGTGGAGACAACGCAGCAGATGTTGGATGCCTGCCTGTCCGTGTACGACAGCGTGGACGTTGTCATCAAGGCTGCGGCAGTGGCGGATTTCAAGCCGCGTGACGTGGCGGACCAAAAAATCAAAAAGGTCAACCCGGAAGAGGGAATGACAGTCGTCATGGACCAGAATCCGGATATTCTCAAGATTCTGGGATCCCGGAAACAGGGACAGTTTCTCGTCGGATTTGCCGCGGAAACAGAACACCTGCTCGAGAATGCGGCTGCCAAGGTGCAGAAAAAGAACCTGGACATGATTGTTGCCAACGATGTGTCCCAGGCCGGTGCCGGCTTCAACACGGATACGAACATTGTCAAGTTCCTGTACCCCGATGGAACGGTGGAAGCACTGGATATGATGTCGAAGGATGACGTTGCCCTGCGTCTTTTAGACCGCGTAGTGGAGCGGAGAAACGAAAAATGAAGCAGAGCAGGATTGTGTCCTGATTGTAAATTCTTACTTTTTAATTTGTTAACCTATTGCAATCTGTAGATAACCTGTTATAATGAAATCCGAAAAGTGAATATCTCATCACGAGCGGCGGAGGGAACTGGCCCTGTGAAACCGCAGCAACCATGGAAGACCCGGCAGGTCTTGCAACGGTGCTAAGTCCTTACGAGAAATCGCAAGATGAGAACTGTAATATCCGATGCTCTCACAAGTCTTGCGAGGGCATTTTTTTTGGCCCTTCCCCGGAGATGAGTCCAGCCATATACTGTCGTGATATTTGCTTTCATCGTGTAGAAGCTGCCTGGCAGCGAAAGGAGAAAAAAGATATGCGTAAATTGTTTACTTCTGAGTCCGTAACGGAAGGCCATCCTGACAAGATGGCAGACCAAATTTCCGATGCCATTCTGGATGCGATCCTGGAAAAGGACCCGAACGGCCGCGTGGCCTGTGAGACGTTGGTCACGACGGGGCAGATCCACATCGTTGGGGAAATCTCCACGGACTGTTTCGTTGATATTCCGAAAATTGCGCGCCAGACAGTGCTGGATATCGGTTACGATCGTGCCAAATATGGTTTTGATGGGGAAACTTGCGGCGTCCTCCTGTCTATCGACGAACAGTCCTCGGATATCGCCATGGGCGTCAATAAAGCGCTGGAAGCCAAAGAGGGCGAAGCGAAGGACGATGAAACTGGCGCCGGGGATCAGGGCATGATGTTCGGGTATGCGTGCAATGAGACGCCGGAATTGATGCCGCTCCCGATTTCCCTGGCTCATCGGCTGGCCCGTCGGCTGGCAGAAGTCCGGAAAAATGGCACGCTGCCCTGGCTCCGCCCCGATGGAAAGACACAGGTAACCGTCGAATACGATGACGGGAAACCGGTCCGCGTTGATACGATCGTCATTTCGGCACAGCATGATCCGGACATCACGCAGGAACAGATCCGCAGGGATTTGATTGCCCATGTCATCCGTCCGGTCGTACCGGCGGAACTGCTGGACGACAAGACAAAATACTTCATTAACCCGACGGGTCGTTTCGTCATCGGCGGACCTGCTGGTGACAGCGGTCTGACGGGTCGTAAGATCATCGTCGATACGTATGGCGGTATGGCCCGTCATGGCGGCGGTGCCTTCAGTGGCAAGGATCCTTCCAAAGTAGATCGCTCCGCTGCTTACGCGGCCCGCTATGTGGCAAAGAACATTGTGGCTGCCGGGCTGGCAGACCGCTGTGAAATCCAGCTGGCGTACGCCATCGGGGTAGCCAAGCCTGTTTCCGTCCTCGTCGACACTTTCGGGACGGGCAAATTACCGGACGACAAGATTGCGGAACTGGTCGTCAAGAACTTCGCCCTGAGCCCGACGGGCATCATCCGCGAACTGAATCTTCGCCGGCCGATCTACAAGCAGACTGCCGCCTATGGTCATTTTGGCCGGACGGACGTCGATTTGCCGTGGGAACACACGGATAAAGCGGCAGCGCTGAAGGAACAGGCAGGCCTCTGATTCCCGCCTGCAGGAAAAAACGGAGCTCTTTGAGCCGCCGGTCCCGGTGACCGGCGGCTTTTTCCCTTGTTTTGCAATCTGTTCACAAAATTGCGATTCCATACTATTGACTTGTTCTGTCCTTTTCAGTACGATTATTTTGTTAACATGAAAGGTTTTCTCTGAAAACTAACCAAAAACTGTGAACCAATCCGCAAAGAAAGGAAGAGAAAATGAAAAAATTTTTGTTAGCCCTGCTGGCTGTCATCGTCATTGTCGGCGGCCTGCTCTTCAGCACATACAACGGACTTGTCGCTGCCAATGAGACAGTGACGGCCCAGTGGAGCCAGGTGGAAAATCAGTTGCAGCGCCGCAATGACCTGATTCCGAACCTGGTCAATACTGTGAAAGGTTACGCTTCCCATGAGGAGAAGGTCTTCCGTGATGTCTCCGATGCCCGGTCCAAACTGGCCGGCGCCACGACAGTAAGCGAAGCGTCGCAGGCCAACGGAGAACTGAGCAACGCCCTTTCCCGCCTGCTGGCGATATCCGAAGCGTATCCGGAGTTGAAAGCCAATACGAACTTCATCCAGCTGCAGGATGAGCTGGCCGGTACGGAAAACCGGATTGCCGTGGCACGCCGTGACTACAATGCGGCAGCCCAGCAGTACAACACGAAAATCAAATCTTTCCCGACGAATCTGTTGGCAGGGATTATGGGTTTCAGCGCCCGTGACTATTTCAAAGCCGACGAAGGGGCACAGAAAGCACCGAAAGTTTCGTTCTGAGTGAGCCGGAAGGAGGCCTGACAGTGAAACGCATATTGCTCCTCGCCGTGCTGCTGCTGCAGGGAATCCTTCTGCCGTTGGCCGCGGCGGATGCGGCGGCGGAAATTCCGGCGAAACCTCCTGCCGGGGAATATGTCCTGGATCAGGCAGGCATCCTGTCGGCCGAAATGGAAAAGACAATCAACGTCTACAGCAGGGCGCTGGATAAACGGACCAAGGCCCAGATTGCAATCCTGACTGTAAAAGACCTGGGCGGAGAAAGCCCCGAAGAATACGCATTGTCCGTATTTCGCACATGGGGCATCGGCGATAAGAAACTGAACAACGGGGTCCTGATTCTGGTCTCCGTCGGAGACCGCCGTTCCCGGATCGAGGTCGGGTACGGTCTGGAGGGAACACTGACGGACGGAACAGCCGGCCGGATCCAGGACCAGTATATGCTGCCGTATTTTCGGCAGGGGAATTATGAACAGGGGGTTGTCAAAGGTTACAAAGCCGTATTGGAAACCGTTCTGAAAGAATACGGGCTTGAGATCAAGAATCTTGATGTCTCCAGTCAAAACCGGCTGGATACCGGTGCCGGCCAGGAGTTTCATCTGTCAGACTTGATGGCAGTGGCGGTGTTTGTCCTGTTCTTCTTCATTTTCTTCACGGGAGGCTTCGGTGGCGGTTCCGGCGGCGGTGGTTTTCGTCGGGGCGGCCGCGGCGGCATCTTTTATGGTGGCGGCTTCGGCGGCTTTGGCGGCGGCGGCTTCGGTGGCGGCTCCGGTGGAGGATTTGGCGGTGGTTCCGGTGGCGGCGGCGGTGCCGGCCGTGGCTGGTGACCTCCGTGATTTTCCCTTCGAATTCAAAAAATAAGTTGCACGATACCGTAAAATTTTTTATAATCAGTGTATACTAAATGTGTGTAATTTATTCATTTCGTCCTATTTCCTGGTGTGACAGGTGTACCTGTCCGTCAGGATTGGTCTGGCAGAATTCGAAGGGGTGTGAAAACAGTGGCATTGAGCAACAGACAGAAACGCATTGCCGAAATCGTTCGCCAGAGCGGACCTATTACGGGGGACCACATTGCGAAGCAGTTGAATGTGACCCGGGCAGCGCTGCGCAGTGACCTGGCCATTTTGGTCATGGGGGGAATCATTGACGCACGGCCTAAAGTAGGGTACTTTTATACAGGAAAGAATACCCTGGGAATGCTGATGGAGGAAATTTCCGCCATCCGCGTGGGAGACATCCAGTCTATGCCTGTCGCTATTACGAATGACAAGAACGCCTACGAGGCTGTTGTTACAATGTTTTTGGAGGACGTCGGCTCCGTGTACGTCGTGGATGAGAAGAATCTCCTGGTCGGGGTCGTGTCCCGCAAGGATCTCTTGAAAGCAGCCACGAACAACAGCGGCGATTTAAAGGACGTCCCTGTCGTCATGGTCATGACGCCGCTGTCAAAGATGGTTATGGTCTCGGCAGAGGAATCTGTCGCTGCTGCCGCCCGCAAGGTAATCGACCATGAAATCGACGGCCTGCCGGTGGTACGCTGCGTGGACGAAGAAACAAGAAGCTACGAAATTACCGGCCGCATCACAAAGACAAATTTCACGCGGCTGTTGGTGGATATAGCCGAAGGAAAAGGAGGGAACGATCATAGATAACGCGAAAAATCCCATTATCTACGCCTTGTCCGACTCCATCGGCGGGACGGCGGAATCGGTCATTAAGGCGACAGTCAGCCAGTTTACGGAAACCCAGTTTGACGTCATCCGCGTCCCGTATGTCAACAACCGGGAGCAGATTGACCGGACCCTGGAGGAGGCGGCAGAGAATCATGCCGTCGTTTGTTACACCATTGTCAGCGCCGAGCTGCGCAAGCATCTGGCTGACCGGGCCATGGAGCTGAATCTGCAGGTAGTGGATGTCCTCGGACCGATGCTGCGGGCCATTGAAAAGAATTCCGGGCTGATCCCGAAGAATCAGGCTGGTTTGATTCATGCCCTGGACCATGAGTATTTCAAGCGGGTAGAAGCGATTGAATTCGCCGTCAAATATGATGACGGCAAGAATCCGCTGGGCCTTCTGAAGGCAGATATCGTCATTATCGGCGTGTCCCGTACGTCGAAAACGCCGTTGTCCATGTATCTGGCAAACAAGCAGCTGAAGGTGGCAAACGTACCGCTGGTACCGGAAATCGCACCGCCGCCGGAGCTCTTTAAAGTACCGCCGCATCGCATCATCGGCTTACTGATCGATCCCTACAAGCTGATAGACATCCGGACGACACGCCTCAAGACCATGGGCCTGTCCGACAAGGCAGTGTATGCCGACATCAACCGCATCAACGAAGAGCTGGAATATGCCAAAGCAATCATGCGCCGGGTTCATTGCATGGTCATCAACGTATCGAACCGCGCCATCGAGGAAACGGCCGGCATTGTCCTCGATTATTATCACAAGAATCAAGAACGGTATCACGGCGAAGCTTAATACGGTCTACTTGCTCCCTCCGTCCGTTGGACGGAGAGAGCATTTTTGCCTTCCAAAACACCCCTGTCCGGGGTGTCCGGGAAAAGAACGAAACAGACAGAGGAAAGAGGAACTTCATGAATATCAGGGAACGTACAGAACAACGGGAATACGAGCTGCTGCAGCCTTGGGCCGCCAAGAGTCGGGAAGCAACACGTCTCACTCCGGAGGCGGATGATGATTTACGCACCAAGTTTCAGCGGGACCGGGACCGCATTATCCATAGCAGCGCCTTCCGAAAGCTGAAGCACAAGACACAAGTCTACTTGCAGCCGGGTGACCATTACAGGACCCGTCTGACTCACAGTATGGAAGTCTCCCAAATTTCCCGTACCATCGGCCGCGCCCTGGGTTTGAATGAGGATATGATAGAGGCGGCTGCCCTGGGGCACGACCTGGGGCATACGCCTTTCGGCCACGCCGGGGAAAAAGCCATCCGCAAGTACATGGGCCACTTCAACCATAACGAGCAGAGTCTGCGGGTCGTCCAGTTTTACGGCCGGCAGGGGCGGGGCCTGAACTTGACAACCGTCGTGCAGGATGCCATCCTGTGCCATACGGGAAAGAAGCTGCCGGACACTGCCGAAGGAGCCGTCGTGCGCCGCTGCGACCGTATTGCCTATCTGTGCCATGACTTCGACGATGCTGTCAAAGCAGGAATTATAGGGAAAGAAACCTTGCCAGGGCTGGTGGCTATGCGTCTCGGTACGGAACCATCGCAGATTCTGGACATTCTGGTCCACAATATTGTCGAATGCTCACAGGGCGGCCAGGACATCCGGCTGGATACGTATTATGACGAAGCCGTCGAGGAATTCCGCAACTTTATGTTCGCGTATGTTTACGAAGGACCATTGCTGCAAAAGGAGCACCGGAAGGCAGAACACGTCGTTCTCTCTATTCTGGATCTGTATATGAAGGACCCGTCCCTGCTTCCGGAGAAGGTCCAGCTCTCGTTTGCACGTTTCGGGAAAGAGCAGGCCATTATCGACTATGTGTCGGGCCTGACGGATTTAAGCGCCCTCGCCGCGTTCAATGATTATTTCGTGCCGAAGGTGAATTGAACATGGTTCTGCCCACTCCGGGGTCATTCATATTTTAGGTGGATTGTCAAGTAAAAAATCGTGGAATAAGCAGGATTTTTTTCAAGAGTCTAGAATTATAGTGGGTAGAAGAGGTAAAGGAGCTGCTATGAACCAGGATTTTGAGGATTTTAAACAAAAAGTGAAAGACAGCTCCGATATTGTCGATGTGATTTCCGGCTACGTTTCTCTTCAGAAACGAGGCCGCTCTTACTGGGCTTGCTGCCCGTTCCACGGGGAAAAGACCCCTTCGTTTTCCGTGAACCGCGACGGGCAGTTCTTCTACTGTTTCGGCTGTCACACCGGTGGAGATGTCTTTACTTTCGTAGAGAAGATAGAGAACATTTCGTTTGCGGAAGCGCTGCGGCAGCTGGCAGAAAGGGCCAATATCCCCATTCCGGAAACCCACCGTACCGCAGCGGATATCCGCCGTGCCAAAGCCCGGGAGGAACTGTACAACGTCAATGCTCTGGCGGAGCGTTATTTTGAGGCTTGCCTGACGAAAACGGAGTACGGGAAGAAAGCATTGGCGTATCTGCACGGTCGGGGAATCACGGACGAAATCATCCAGCGCTTTTCGTTGGGGACGTCCTTGCCGAGCTACGGTTCCCTGCGGCGGAATCTGGGGAAGAAAGGTGCAACGGACGACCAGATGCTGCGGGCTGGATTGATTCGAGAAAAAAACGGCCGGCTGCTGGATGCTTTTATCGGACGCGTCATGATTCCCATCAAGGATCCCCGGGGGCGTGTGATCGCCTTTGGAGGCCGCGTCCTTGACGACGGTCTCCCCAAATATATCAACACAGGCGAAACAGAGATTTTCCAGAAACGGGATACGCTGTTCGGTCTTGATGTTGCAATCCGGGCTATCCGGGCCGCGAAAGAGGCCATCGTCGTCGAAGGATACATGGATGCCATCAGCCTCCATGCGGCAGGCGTGGACCGGGCCGTTGCCTCCCTGGGCACGGCTTTCAGCCGGGATCACGCGAAAATCCTGCGGCGCCTGGCAGAACGGGTCGTGTTTGCGTACGACAGTGACGACGCGGGGCGGCGGAATGCCGTGCGGGCCGTCAGCATTGCCAAAGCGGCCGGCCTTGCCGTGAAAGTTCTTAATGTGCCGGACGGAAAAGATCCGGACGAATACATCCGTAAAACCGGGAAAGAATCTTTCGAAGACCTGGTGCGGCATGCCTGGGACGGAACGGAATTTCAAATCCGTTACGTCATCAGCCGCAATAATGTGGCAGATTTGGCAGGAAAAGTCCGCGCTGTGTCGAATATAGTACCTTACCTGCAGGAATGCAGAAATGAAATCGAAGCCGCTGGTTATATCAAATTAGCGGCCCAGCTCCTCGTAATCGACGAGGGCCTCATTCTGAGTGAATACCGAAAGGGAAAGCCGCGCCGCAGCCCGGAGGGTCCGGCGCCGCTGCCGGTACCGGCGGTCCAGCGGGAAATTCCCGATGCGCTGGTGCAGGCGGAAGGAGGCCTTTTGTCCTTGTTTTTCCACCACCCCGACTTGTTGTCCCGCTGGGGAGACAAGTTATGGGAAACAGGCTTTGCTTCTCCAGTCCGCCAGCGGATTTATGAAAAGCTGCTGAACCTGCAACAGGAGACACCGGAACAGATCCGGGCAACATTGCTGGAAGACGGAGACGAAGCGGTACGCGCCGAGACGGCGCGGATTCTGTCGCTTGATGAAACGGGCGTCATGACAGAGGAAGCAAGACAACAGTCTGCTGCCGACTGTCTCCGCCTCATGGAATTACACCATTTGAAGGCAGAATACGCACGGCACAGCGCCTTGGCGGAACGCTATGCAAAGGAAAATGACCCGAGGCTCAGTGAAGAGCTTCAAATATGTAATGAGTTGAGAGGGAAGATTACAAAACTCTATGGCAACGACTAAGAAAGAAACAAACAAAAAAAAGAATATGGCAGCCGCTGATGCAGAATCGCAGGTAAAGAAGCAGAAGAAGGCCAAAACCACGACGACCGGTTCCCGCAAAAAGGAAAAACCGGCCGAGCCGAAGGATGCTCTGACGGAGCGGAAGGAAGAAATGGCAGGAATGGCTGAAGCGGAAGCAAAATCTTCCCACAAGGTTTCCCAGAAGAAAAAGAAGGGGGAAGAAGCCAAGACTGCTTCCAAACCCAGTGCCAAAACGACGAAAGCCTCCAGAACCAAGGCCAAGACGGTAAAGGCGGTAAAGGCGGAAACGTCGAAGATCGCCGCAGCGGAGGAAGCCAAAACGGGCAAGAGTGCCCGGAAAGGCAAAGAGAGCAAGGAACCCAAAGTATCCAAAACTCCGAAGACGAGCAAGGGCAAGAAGCCTGCCAAGGCGGGAGCGGGAAAGGGAACGGAAAAACCGGACAAGGCTGTAGCTCCGGACACTGTGAGTAAGGAGCTGCTCGCCAACGCGCCGAAGGATTTTCCGTTGCATAAATTGGCGGATTTGGAACAGAAAGCTTCCAAAAACGGCGGGCAGATTACGTATAGTGAGATCAACGACCTGCTGCCGGCCAACGTTACCAGTGACGATGCCCTGGATTTCGTGTATGACTACCTCGCAGCACGGAACTATACGGTCATCCCTGACGAGGGCGAAGAAGAGGAAGATCTTCTGGCGGCGGGAGACGAAGACGGAGACGATGAAGGCGAGCTGGAAGAAGCCCGGAAACTGACGGAAACGACAGGTTCGGAGAATGTCGCCATCGATGACCCCGTCCGCATGTATTTGAAAGAAATCGGCCGTGTCAGCCTGCTGCAGGGCGAAGACGAGGTGGAACTTGCCAAGCGCATGGACAAAGGCAAACAGGCCTTGCGCATTGAGGCAGGGAAGAAGATCCCTGCCGACGTGACAGAATTGACGGACAAGTCTTCACAGGATAAGATCTGCAAGCGGATTGCTGCGTTGCTGGAAGAAGAAACCCGGCTGGCGGATGAACGTTCCATCCCCCTGGCACTGACTGCCATGGAGGAAAAACACAAGGCCGGCGAGACCGTTACGGCAGAAGATTTTGCCTCGTTGACGCGGTATTTCACACAAAACGAAAGGGAACGCCTGCACAACTTGATGGAGGCGGAACATATCCCTTGCGATGATTGGAACAGTGCGGTGGAACGGCGTGACGACGCCAGCGAGCCTGCGACGCGGAATCTGTATGAACTTCAGGTTCTGCTGCAGTTCTTGCAGGGAAAGGTGTCCAAGTCGAGGTCTAAAACCATCCACAAGAAGTATGATGAGTACTCGAAGGCTTTCGCAAAGCTCCTGAACCGCTACAAACTGTTGGGCGAAGATGCCAAACAGCGTCTGTCCGAGGCAAACCTGCGTCTGGTCGTCAGCATTGCCAAACGGTATGTAGGCCGCGGCATGCTCTTCCTTGACCTGATTCAGGAAGGTAACCTGGGCTTAATCAAGGCGGTAGAGAAGTTCGATTATAACAAAGGATTCAAATTCAGTACGTATGCCACCTGGTGGATTCGGCAGGCCATTACCCGTGCCATTGCGGACCAGGCCCGTACGATTCGCATTCCGGTTCACATGGTCGAAACCATCAACAAGCTGATCCGTATTTCCCGGCAGCTGCTGCAGGAACTGGGGCGGGAACCGACTCCGAAAGAAATTGCCGAGCAGATGGAGACGACAGAAGAGCGGGTTCGGGAAATTCTGAAGATTGCCCAGGAACCTGTTTCCATGGAAACGCCGATTGGCGAAGAAGAAGATTCCCATCTGGGGGACTTCATCGAGGACCACGATGCACCGGCTCCGGCAGATGCAGCATCCTTCGCGCTGCTGCGCGAAAAACTGAACGAGGTGTTGAACACCTTGAGTACGCGGGAGCGGGAAGTCCTTGAACTCCGGTTTGGATTGAAGGATGGGCGCCAGCGTACGCTGGAAGAAGTGGGACAGCATTTCGGTGTGACCAGGGAACGCATCCGCCAGATTGAGGCCAAGGCGTTGCGGCGTCTGCGCAGCAAACGTCCTGCCCAGTTACGGGATTTTGTGGTAGATTAAGTGGCGTTGAATACAAGGAAGCGGTGTTGCACAACTCCGCTTCCTTGTTGTATAATATCTTTTGTCACGGGCCTATAGCTCAGTGGTTAGAGCCGTCGGCTCATAACCGATTGGTCCAAGGTTCGAATCCTTGTAGGCCCACCAGTACAAAAAACAGGCTGCCATGGCAGCCTTGATGAACATAGTTTCCCAGCGGAAACATAACGCGGCCGGTGTGCAGCGCGTGAAAGGCGTCTAAGGAAAGGAGCGTTCCGGATGGCAACGAAGGCAGTATTGGCAAAAGTACAGGAACTGTTGGCTGCACCGAGCATCTACAGCGGATTAAAGACGGTGGCAGAGGCTTACGTCCAGGCTGTGGGAACCCAGGACGAGAAGAAGGCAGCGGAGAAACTGTTGGCAGAGCTGCGGGAAGATGTACAGACCATCGACGAAGTCCTGGAATTTTTCCGTTCAGACGCAGGCAAGAAAGTGTTTGGCGCGGAGAAAGCGGCAGAACTGGAAGCCCTGGCGGTCAAAACGAAGAAGGCCGGCGGCAAATACTGCTTCTGTCCGGCGTGCCAGGCGGGTGCGGCTCTTCTTGCCATGGAAAAAGAAATGCTCGAAGGCTGAGCGGCATCAAAAGACATGCCAGAAGGGGTCCTTTGCGGATCCCTTTTTTTATGCCTGCCGGCCTTTTTTTGAGTTTCCCTTGTCCTCATGCTATAATAGGGAAGAATTGGAAAGGAGGCGTTCCCGTGGATTTTGCCAAGGTGAAAAGCGCACTGGAAAAGCGGGGGTACACCGTCCGCTGCTTTGACACGGCTGCCGCAGCCACAGAGTACCTGGACAACAGTATTGACGGCAAACTCGTAGGATTTGGCGATTCCGAGTCCATGATAGCCATGGATTTGTACGCAGTGCTGTCCCGTCACAATGACGTGTACGACCCGAAACATCCGAGGGAAGGACAGGATTTTTACGCCACGGCCCGCAAATGCCTGACGACTGACATCTTTCTCACGTCTGTGAATGGTCTCGCAGAAACGGGCGAGATGGTAAACATCGACGGCACGGGAAACAGGATCGCCGGTTCTCTTTTCGGACACGAAAAAGTATACTTCGTCATCGGCCGGAATAAACTGGTGCCGACTCTGGAAGAAGCGTGCTACCGGGCCCGCAACGTGGCTGCCCCCCGGAATGCGGCGCGGCATGGCTATCGGACCCCTTGTGCCATCCGGATGGATCATTGCTACGATTGCCGCAGCCCCCAGCGGATTTGCAGTGTCCAAACCATTTACTGGAAAAAGATGAACCATATGGACATGGAGGTCCTCCTGATTGACGAAGACCTGGGCTATTGAGCCGCCGGCTGTTCCCGGGTGGGACAAGTAAATCAATACGTCAGTGAAGAAGTAAGGAAAGGAAGATCGACTCGTGAATTACGATTCCCGGAAAGCATACTGGATTCTTCTGATTTTGGTTGCTTTCAATATCCTTTGCGGCATCGGCGGCGTCGCCATGCTGGATCCTGATGAACCGGTCTATGCCGAGACGGCCAAGGAAATGATCCGGTTTCACGACTACTTATCACCACGGATCTACAATGAATTCTGGTACGACAAGCCGCCGATTTTTTATTGGCTCCTAGTCGGAAGTTTGAAATTGTTCGGTGGTTTTTCAGAGTTCGCGGCACGCGTGCCTGCGTCCCTGATGGCTATCCTGAGCGTTCTCCTGACCTACGCTTCTTTCCGGAAGCTCCTCAGCCCGCGCGCCGGCTGGTGGTCTGCCATGGTCATGGGCACGTCCGTCATGCTCATGTACATGGGCAAGGCGTCGGTAACGGACACGACACTTCTCTTCTTTATGACGGCGGCCCTCCTGTGTTTCCTGCACCGTCACTACTGGATCATGTATATCTGCTGCGGGCTGGCCGTTATGACTAAAGGACCCATCGGGGTCGTCTTTCCCGGTGGCATCATCTTCTTTTATCTGCTGGCAACGCGGAATCTCAAGGAGCTCCTGCGTATGCACGTGATACCAGGCCTGCTGCTGACGGCCCTCGTCGGGTCGCCCTGGTACATTTACATGTACTTGACGCACGGCTGGCAGTTTATCCACGATTTTCTGGGCTTTCACAACCTGCAGCGCTTCGCAAAACCGCTGCACCCGAACCGCATGCACTGGTGGTTCTACCTGCCGGTAATCATTCTGGGTATGTTCCCCTGGACAGGGCTTTTGATCCAGTCCATCAAAAACGGACTTACGAAAGCCCGCGAGAACGAGCGGGAAATCCTGCTCTTTCTGGAAATATGGGCTGCTTTTGTCTTCCTTTTCTTCAGCGTTGCCAAGACGAAACAGGTATCGTATATGCTTGTGTTGTCCCCGGCCTTGTCGGGCCTGATCGGTTGGAATATGGACCGGATGTTCCGGGCTAAACAGCCGGTATTTACATCCTGGGCTGTTGGCAGCGGCGTTATGTTTCTGTTGATGGCGGCCGGCTGGATCCTGGGCGGCCGTTCCCTGCCGGAACTGGCCTCCGGTGGAGTGATCCTTGGCGCAGGAACACTCGTATTGGGATTGGCCATTCTGTACGTCCTGCTTCGGCGCCGGAGCGGAGAAGGTGCTGCCTGGCTCCATGTGGTGACGGGGCTCTTTACGATGGTCATGGCTTTCGTTGTTCTTCTTCCGCTGGCCCAGGACCACTTCAGCGTCAAGACCATGGCACTGCGGTATAAGACACTGGCGACAGAAACGAATCGCGTTCTGTACGTGGATAAGCAGCTCCGCCCGGGCATGATGCTCTATACGGACATTCCCGGCATCGAAGCGGATACGAACAATCCAGATACGCTGACCCGGTTGAAAGAGGACCAGCGTCCCAAATACATTTTGATGCGCCGCTACATGTATCGTAAGCAAAAGGATGTCATGGGCGGTGCCGATTGGCAGCTGGTGCAGGAACATAAGGGGATCTGCCTGTTCAAAAGCGAAGAGTAAAGGATGAAGGTATGAGAGAACAACCGGTTTTATACATGGTGATTCCCTGCTACAACGAGCAGGAAGTGCTGCGGGATTCTGCGGCGAAGCTCAAGAAGAAAATGGAAAGCCTTCTGGCGGCGCGCCAGATTCACCGCCGCAGCAAGATTTGCTTTGTCAATGACGGAAGCAAGGACAAAACCTGGGACATCATCCGGGACCTGTGCAGCAAGGACAGCCTTTTTTCTGCCATCAATCTGGCCCACAACAGGGGACACCAGAATGCGGTTACCGCCGGTCTGCTTACTGTCGCTGAATATTGCGACGCTGCTATCAGTATGGACGCAGACCTGCAGGATGATATCAACGCCATCGATGAGATGGTGGAAAAGTACCGGGAAGGGTATAATATCGTCTACGGTGTCCGTAAGAGCCGTAAGAGCGATTCGTTCTTCAAACGGTTCACGGCCCAGAGCTTCTATCGTTTCATGCAGGCCATGGGAGCCGACATTATCTATAACCACGCCGATTTCCGCCTCATGGATAAAAAGGCCCTGAAGGCTTTTTCGGAATTTAAAGAAGTCAATCTGTTCCTTCGCGGTGTCATCCCGATGATCGGCCTGAACCACGATTGCGTATATTATGAACGGAAGGAACGCCTGGCCGGTGAAAGCAAATATCCGCTGAGGAAGATGCTGGCCCTGGCATGGCAGGGCATTACCTCCCTGACAAATAATCCGATTGGTTACATTGTCAAGCTGGGGCTTGCCATATCTGTGATTTCCGGCATCGTGCTGATCTGGTCGCTGGTCGAACATTTCCGCGGTATGACGATTGCAGGCTGGACCAGCCTCATTGTTTCCCTGTGGTTCCTTGGCGGCCTGATTCTGTTCTCCGTAGGAATTGTCGGGGAATATATCGGCAAGATTTATCTGGAAGTCAAGCACCGTCCGCGGTTTATCGTTCAGGATTTTATTGACGAAAATGCCCGCCGGGGAGGGCGGCCGACGCGGGGAGAACGGTTGGCACCGCGCCCGCGGCGTAACTCGCGCAGACAACAGAAGCCAAAAGACGCTTCCGTTGTGATTCTTCCCAAGGAGCAGCGGAAAAAGATGAGTTCTTCCGGTAAATCAGCGCCGGAGGCACCGGCAGGAGATAAATAAAGCATGTTACGGACATCGCAAAACCTGGTAAAGGCGGCTTTTATACGCCGTCCCAACCGGTTTCTGGCGGAAGCACGCCTGGAAGATGGCACCCTTGTCACGTGCCATCTTCCCAATCCCGGCCGCATGTGGGAACTCCTGTTCCCCCATGTGGTTCTTTATTTGCGCGCGGCTGTCCAGCCCGGGCGCAAGACCCCATATGATGTGGTTGGCATTGAGCGGGACGGAATACCAATCTTGCTGGACACACAATACAACAATGACGTTGCTGCCTGGCTGGTGGAGACAAAGCAGATTCCCGGCTGGGAAGACTATCATCTGGTCCGCCGTGAAGTTACTGTCGGAGACAGCCGCTTCGATTTGCTGCTGGAACGGGACGATCAGCGGGGGACATCCCCCTTTTATGTGGAAGTGAAGTCGTGCACTCTTTTCAGCCGTCATGGGGCTATGTTCCCCGATGCGGTGACGGAGCGGGGCCGGAAGCACGTTTTGGAACCTGCGACAATGGCGGATCAGGGAGTTCATACAGGAATCCTGTTCCTGGTGCACTGGGATCGGGCACGTTGGTTTCTGCCGGATTATCATACGGATCCGGCCTTTGCCGCTGCATTTTATGAAGCGGCGCCCCACCTCGATTGGAAAGCTTTCTCTCTTCACTGGGACGGCACGTTTACCAGGCCGGTCCCACGAGGCCTGTTATCGTACCCGTCTTCTATTTTGGAACGGGAGAATCACGATGGAGGTGTATACCTGTTCGTCCTTCAGCTCGAGAATGGGCAGGAGATTGAGACGGGCCGTCTGGGCCCGGTTGCGTACCACGGCGGGTATTATGTCTACGTCGGTTCTGCCAAACGGAATCTGGCTGCCCGTCTGGCCCGCCACTGCAGGCTTCGTAAGCAGATGCACTGGCATATCGACTATCTGCGGGACAAGGCATCGGTAGTGGCAGCCATTCCCGTTAGGACGACAGAGGATCTGGAGCACCAATTGGCGTCGTCCGTCCACCGTATTGCTCCATCCTGCGTGCCACACTTTGGCTGTACGGACTGTGATTGTGAAAGTCACTTATTCTTATTCCCGGAAAATCCTATCCATCTGCCGGCTTTTATGCAGGTGGTGGAGGACTTTCGCATGAATCGCCTCGACCTGCTGCAGCAGGGCTGAAGATCTCTGCGGCAATGAAGCAAAAAAAGGGACCGCTTCCCGAAGAGGGAAACGGTCTCTTTTTCTTTGCTTCCGAAGAATTTTTCCCGGATGTTACAGGAAGCTCCTGGACAGCGCAATCAGGGCTGAAATTTATATCCTACGCCCCATACGGTGATAATATGGACCGGCTTGGAAGGATTAGCCTCCACCGCCTCGCGCAGACGATTGATATGGACGGGGACCGTGTCTGTCGTTCCCAGGGAGTCCATGCCCCATACGCGGGTATATAAGGTTTCCCGACTGAAAACGATGCCCGGGTTTTCCATGAGGAATTCCAACAGTTCGAATTCCTTGTTCGGCAAGGTCTTTGGCGTTCCGGACACATAGACAAGCCGAGTATCCGGCTCTATGGCAATGTTTCCCAGTGTGATACGGCGAAGTTTCTTAGTTCCCCGCATCCGCTGGCAGGCGGCGAGATGGGATTTCACCCTGGCCACCAGGACGGCGGGGGAGAACGGTTTGACGATATAATCGTCTGCTCCCAGTCCCAGGCCGCGGATGATGTCGATGTCGCTCTGACGGGCCGTGACCATCAGAATCGGCGTATCTTTCTTTTCCCGGATGCGCCGGCAGATTTCAAATCCATCGATGCCGGGCAGCATGACATCCAGCAGAATCAGGTCGAAGTTTTCTGTCAAGGCGGCTTGTAATCCTTCGTTTCCATCTGTTTTGACAGCCACCTTGTACCCGTTGATTTCCAGGTAATCTTTTTCAATGGCTCCGATATCGATATCGTCTTCAATAATCAAAATGGTTTCGTTCATGATTGTGGATCCTCCTGTGTCAAGGGAAACGTGATAGTAAACTGAAGACCTGATGGCACGGCATTTTTAATCGTGATAGTACCCTGCATTAAAGCGACGGACCGTTCTACAATGGTCAGGCCGATGCCACTCCCGTTGGATGTATGGGAGCGGGCTTTGTCCGTGCGGTAAAATGGTTCCGTCAATCTTGCCAGCTGATCCGGCTGTACGCCGGGACCGTCATCGCAAACAGTCCATACCGCCGAATCGCCGAGCTTCTGCAATTGGCACAAAACATGGGCTTCCGGCTGCGTTTTGTATTTGGCACTATTGGAGACGAGATTTTGCAAAATCCGTGCGAACAACATGTGATTCCCACGGACGGGTACAGGGTCGTCCGGCAGTACGGTGGTGAAAACAACGCCGGATTCCTGCCAGGCCAGTTCGTTTTCTTCCTGGATGCGGCGCAGGGCTGCCGCTAAGTCCAGGATTTCCATCGGGACGGCCCGTTCCCCCAAATCCAGTTTGGAAAGGAGGAAAAGCTGTTCCACCATGCGGTTCAAATCATCTGTCTTATGGTCGATGACATCCAGGTAATGATGTCTCATGTCTTCTGTCTTGTGAACGTTATCCTTCAATCCTTCGACATAGGCCTTGATGGCAGTCAAGGGGGTACGGATGTCATGGGAAATACTGGCAATCAATTCCTTGCGGTTTTCTTCATGCTCTTCCCGGATACGGAGGGATTCCTGCAGGCGTATGGCCATCAAGTTGAAAGCCCCCACAACCGGGCTGAATTCGTCCTGGACGGGATGTTCAATGCGGACCGACAAATCTCCGTTGTAAATTTTTTCGGACGCTTCTTTCAAGTTGTGCAGTGGTGGCACGATGTGGCGCAAGACGAACCGGGAGAGAAACCAGCTGCTCAAGATGATAAAGACCAGCATCGCCAGGGCGAGAAATGCTTCTGTTCCGTGCAAGGCATGCTCAAAGGCTTCGTCGGAAGCGTGAGGGGCGATCCGGTTGTAGTAATAGAGGTACACGGGGACACCATCCAGCACGCGCTTCTCCATATAATAGTTGTTTTTCCCTTCTGCAATATATCGGGTCGAACCGCCGGGGGAATCGGCAAGCTCCGCCTTGGCCCTTTCAGCATCTTCTCCTGCGTTCTTTTTCAGTACCGGGTTGCCGTAGGAATAGATTGTTTCTCCGTTGCGCACCAGCGTAAAATAGTTGTACTCTCCGTCCAGGAGCTCGAGAACCCAGGATGGTTCTACTTCGCCGCGTTCGACATCGCGGATTCCTTGAAAGGCAAAATGATGGACTGCCATCGAAATCCGTTGGAATTGGGTCGGAGTTTCAGCGTAAATCTTGTTGCCGCTCATAGCAAACAGGGCCAGTCCTCCAATACTCAGCAGGATGACAGCACCAAATAAGAGCCACGGCAGAAAGAAGGTCAGGATATGCGACAAAACGAGCCGTTTGGTAATGGTCATGGCAAACTAACCGTCCTTACATCAAATAAACCATTTATTTCTTCCATTATAAGGGGTCTGGAAGGGTACTTCAATGTTTTAAGAAAAAATCTGTCTGTTAATTTATAAATAGCTTAAAAGCTGGCAGGAAAAAATTTAAGACTTTTTGGTACACTCACGATGTCACAATGTATGCGCAGTACAGGCAGCGTTTGTGACAGGAGGAGTCGAAGACCATGGAGAAGATACTGAGTAACCTGCCGGCGCGCGTTTCCTGGATTTTGCGCTTTTTTGCCACGTACGTGGCAGCGCAAAGTCTACTGCGCCTTCTGAATATGTGTACTTCCCTGAATGAGGTGTCTCTTGCTGTACCGGACGTCCTGGGAACTTTTTTGATGGGGTTTTTGTTTGATTTGGCATCCGGGGTCTTTTTCGCCTTGCCGCTGGCATTTCTGCTGTGGATCCTTTCCGCACGCTGCCTGAATCGAAAAATTGGACGCGGTATCGTAGCCTTCGTTACGCTATTCTTAAATACGTTGATGGTCTTCTCCCTGGTTGCATTATATCTGTACTGGCAGGAGTTCCATACGAATTTCAACTTCGTGGCGGTCGACTATCTGGTCTACACGCAGGAGATGATCGGACAAATCCGACAGTCCTTCCCGGTGGAAATCATATTGCCCGCCGTGGTGCTTGTTGCGGCTCTCCTGACCTGGTGGCAGATGCGTTACTTCCCCCGGAATTTTTCACCAAAGGGGAAGAAGGGATGTCTTGCCGGGGCGGTGCTGCTGATCCTGCTGCCGATGGTGGCAGTGACGGTGCCGAAGGATGTCTGGCGGGAGAAGGTGAGTGAGAACGTCTATAATGTGGAGTTGTCCGGAAACGGGCCGTATGGGTTTGTCTATGCCTTTTTCCATAATTCGCTGGATTACAACCGCTACTATCTGGAGGAGGATGAATCCCACGTCCGGGAATATTTACGGAATGCACTGTCTGCTTCCAACGTTACGTTCACCGGATCGACAGACAAGATGGACGTGACGCGGCGTGTCGAAAATCGAAACGCATTGACGGACCGGAAACCGAATGTCGTCCTGATTACGGTTGAAAGCCTGAGTTCGAAATACATGGCAGCTTTCAACGGGACAAACGATTGGACGCCTAATTTGGACAAGATTGCCAGGAAATCCCTCGTTTTTTCCCGGATGTATGCGACCGGTACGCGTACAGTGCGCGGGCTGGAAGCAATCGCACTGGCCGTGCCCCCTACGCCGGGACAATCTATTTTGCGCCGTCCGGATTACGCCGGGTTGTTTACCCTGGGAAATGCAATGAATCAGGCTGGATACCGCACGGATTTCCTGTACGGCGGCTATGGGTACTTTGACAACATGAATGCCTTCTATGAAGGCAATGGTTTCACAGTCTATGACAGACTGAGCATCCCCAAAGAGAAAATCTTCTGCGAATCCATCTGGGGAGTTGCGGACGAAATCCTGTTCGACAAAGTTCTGGAGACAATGGATGCCCATGCGGCAAAACATGAGCCAGCGCTGGAAGTTGTCATGACAACCAGCAACCACCGTCCCTTTATTTTCCCTGCTGGACGCGTTCAGGCGAAGCAGGGGGGCCGGGAAGGCGGTGTCCGTTACACAGACTGGGCCATTCAGAACTTTTTGGAAAAGGCAAGCAAAAAGCCCTGGTTCCAGAACACGGTCTTTGTCATTGTCGCGGATCATCAGGCTTCTGCAGCCGGGAAGATGGCCCTTCCTGTCAATAAATATCACATTCCATGCATTATTTATGCGCCTGGTTTGGTACCTGCCGGCGTTAATGACCGGTTGATCAGCCAGATGGACCTGGCGCCGACGCTGCTCGGAATTCTGGGCGTTTCCTATACGTCCCGCTTTATGGGACAGGACGTCCAGAAGACAACGCCGGGACTGGAACGTATTTTCATCAGTACTTACCAGAGTCTGGGCTATATCGAAAACAATCATCTGTTGATTTTAAAGCCAGGGAAAAAGGTGGAGACGTATCGCATCCTGGATTGGGAAAAGAACCTATACGAAAAAGAACCTGTCAACCCCGTCCTGCAGGAACATGCCATCGCCTGGTACCAGGGGGCATACGACCTCTATACCGGCGGAGGTATGCGAAATCTTGCCGGTCAATAAATGAAGCCGGAAGCAGGGATGAGTAAAAATACGTGGGAAGGCTTTCCCCTGTCCTGCCTTTTTGTTATAATAAAGATAACAAAAGAAGGCGGACAGGGGATTTTTTATGAATGCAGGAACGAGACTGGAAACTGTAGCCGGTCTGGTGCCCCCTTGCGAGGCGGCGGCGGATATAGGAACAGATCACGGCTATGTTCCGGCCCTTTTGATACAATCCGGCCGGTGCCGCAAGGTCATTGCGTCGGATATTGCTGCCGGTCCGTGTGATGCCGCCCGGGAAACTGTGGCCCGTTTTCATTTAGGCGGGGCTGTCGAAGTACGGCAGGCGCCGGGGCTGCAGGGACTGGCACCGCACGAAGTGCAGGTGGTTGTGATAGCCGGCATGGGCGGATCGACCATCCGCAGCATTATCGAAGAGTGTCCGGCTGTTGCCGGGACGATCGAAACGTTTGTACTGCAGCCGATGAACGGGCAGGCCGAACTGCGGACCTGGCTGACGCAGCACGGGTATGTTATCTGCGAGGAACAGTTGTGTAAAGACCGGGATCGTTTGTATACAATCCTGATAGCAGAACCGGGGGTGAGTCGTCCCCTGACAGAACTGGAGACCCTGGTTGGTCCAGTACTGCTTCACGAGGACAGGCCGTATCGCCGGGAATACCTGGAAGAGCTGCACCGTCACTACGGACGTCTGCTGCACCAGATGGGGCAGAGCCAGGAAGCATTGGCAACGAAAAAATACAGAGACTGGCAACGATTGGAAGCGCAATTGGAGGAATGGATAGATGCTAGCCGCAGTGAAGGATGTCGTTCGGATCCTGAATGAAATAGCACCGCCGTCGCTGGCGGAAGAATGGGACAACGTGGGCCTCATGGTCGGGCGCACGGAAGAACCGGTGCGTGTCATTTTGTGTGCACTTGACTGCTCTCACGAAGTGTTGCAGCAAGCCCGGGATCTCCATGCCAACCTCATTGTGACCCATCATCCGGCTATTTTCAAGGGAATCCGGCATTTGACGGACGAGGACTGGCATACTGCCCTGTTGCTGGAAGCGGCCAGGGATAATATCGCCGTGTTCAGTGCCCATACCAACCTGGACAGTGCCGTCGGTGGCGTCAACGATGTATTGGCAGAGCTGCTGGGGCTGGACGGCTTGGAAACACTGCGCGAACAAGAAGGAACGCTGGCGGGAATTGGTCGCGTCGGCTTTTTGCCGGAACCAATGGAATTGACCGCTTTTGCAGACTTGACACGAAAAAAGTTGGGCCTGTCCCATATTACGTATGCGTCGGCCGGCAGTATGGTACATAAGGTGGCCGTGTGCAGCGGGGCAGGAATGGATTTTCTCGCGGAAGCAGTCCGTTCCGGCGCCGATACGTACGTGACCGGAGATATCAAGTACCATGACGCACAGGATGCCGTAGGGAGAGGCATCAACGTGGTCGATGGTACGCACCAGGCGACGGAAATCATCATGATGAATCATCTGGCAGATCGCCTGGCACTGCGTCTCAGCAAGGAAAGTTATGCGACTCAGGTCCTTGTGGCGAGAGAAACGCCCTTGTTCCAGGTCCTGTGAACGTCTGAGGAATAAAGACAGAATTTAGGAGTGACTCGATATGATCAGTGATATGAAGGCGGGGCAGACAATCTGTCAGCCTTTGATTGTCCGGCCGGTACGGGCCGGAAACTCATCCAACGGCGGTGTATTTGTCCGTGGTACCGTGGAAGACAACAGTGGCAGCCTGCCGTTTATCAGCTTTGAGGCAAAAATCGTTGACAAGCTGCGCAATCCGGATCGTACCAAATCATCGGTATATCTGGTATCGGGCAAAGTAGATTTATCCAAATATGCCCGGGACAGCATGGGAATGCAGATTGTCATCGACAAATTGGAGGATTTACGATCCGACGACGACATCTCCATGTTGATTCCCTGCGGAAACTTCAACATGGAACAGTATAAGGATAAGTTGGCAACGTTGATCGGGATGGTAAAAGTCCCGACCTTACGGAGCCTGCTGCAGCGAATTTTCAATTCGTCTTTCTGCGAGCGTTTTTATCGTGCGCCTGCTGGAATGAAAATGCATCACGCATATATGGGCGGGCTGTTGCAGCATACGGTGGATGTAGCGGAACTCGCGTTGGCAATGGCGCAGACCATCGGCCACACCGATACAGACCTGGTGATTGCCGGCGCTCTGCTGCATGACATCGGTAAAGTCAAGGAAATCAGTTCCAGCATTGGCTTTCCCTACACTACGGAAGGAAAGCTGCTGGGCCACATCAGCTTATCGGTAATGATGGTACGGGAAGCGGCAGCGGAGTTGAAGATGCCCGACAGTTCCCTGCAGCAGCTGGAACACATTATCCTGTCGCACCACGGAGATCGGGATAAAGGGTCTCCTATGGAGTGTGTGACCCGGGAAGCGTTTATCGTCCATTACGCCGACGAAGTGAATGCTATCATGAATCAGTTTGACACAGCGGATGGAAAGGGACAGTGGTGCAATAATTTCATGTTGCATCGCGACCTTTTTATCAGATAAAATTACCGGATTTCCCACAGGGAAATCCGGCAGTAGATCCCCGAAACAGTAAAATCCTGATAGGAACCCCAGTGCAGTAGTGCCAATCGAGAGACCCGCAGTATCCGGATCGGAGGATATGGGAGTCCAATGGTCCGGCTTAACAAAATCCTGGACAAAACATACAGTGCCGGGAAGAAAGGGGAACTAAGATGGAGAGGAAGAAAAGGCAGCCCGTCCATGGGGAAGTCATGGAGAAATTCTACCAGGTCCGTACCAGTCCGGAGGATTTGGCAAAGCTGAAACAATCTGTCAAAGAGATTAAGGCTATGCTGCCCTACGCCCGCATCATGGGAGAAGGCTTTCCGTATTCAACGACCAGCGACATCCTGCTGGCTGCGCTGGAACACTACCAGGAATACCTTCGCGTTTATGTGAAGCGGTGAGTGTGGGAATCATCCGGTGTATGGAAAAATAGGAGCGTGTCTGTACAGACGCGCTCCTATTTTTGTGAATCAGCTTTTGGGTTCCAATGCCTTGACTACATGCAGGACGGACAGCTGCAAATTCTGGTCCAGGCGGTTGAAACTGCTCAACAGTTCCCGTTCCATTGGTGCTGTCGTACTGTTCCTGCCACCGGTTTCCCGATAATCCTGCAAAGTTCCTCCCCCGAGAATCCAGCGAGGATCAACACGCAGGGCTTCGGCAATCCGCATAATCGTGGAAGCCTTCGGCTCTGTTTTACCCGATGTGTAGCCAAACAGCGAGGACATGGGAATGTGACACAAAGAACTAAACTCCTTTGCCGTCAGTCTTTTCTCATGCATCAGATAGTTCAGACGATACGCAATACTGTCTGTATCTTCTCCGTTCCTCATCAAACTCCCCCTTTATACATTTTCACCACTGCACGGTTCTTTCCTCCGCGGTTTGGTGTTTCTGACAACGGAAGCCACTCGATTCACATCGCCAGGCAAAATCCTGCCATACCTGTATTATATCACAAGATTAGATAAGATATGTCATTAGTTTTCAAGCCATTAAAAAAAATCTGTATTTTTCTGCGCTGCCTCTCTTATGCTTGTGCAGGAAGAGGGTAATTGTATAAAAAAAGAAAAAAATACTTTCAATTTACGTTTCCCTTTATATTTTTGAAACTTTTTTAGCTTCCGTTTGTCTGTTTATTTCATTCCAGTGCCGTAAAAACAGCGATCTGGAATGGTATAATACTAACAGAACGTTCGAAGCGACATTTTCCGGCCGGGTCGCTTTCATTTCTAGGATGAAGGAGAATACGAGATGGAATTGAATCAGGCACAGAAGGCGGTTGAAGAACAGAAACTGTTGGACGAACTGGGGCTTGGCGAAGGATACGAGAAAATCAGGGACGAGGGCCGTGACAGCGTCCTCTGGCAGTTGGAGAAGGACGACATGGTTCAAATCCGGTTGCGCCGGGAAGACATTCTGCCGGAAGATATCCCGCAATACCTGAAAGACATCGTCGTATACGACCTCGGTGCCACCATGGAATTTCCAGGGACGGTGCTCTGGCACGATTGGGACGAATCCCTGCCGTTGCTCCCCCTGGGGGATGAAGGACAGCCGTTTACTGACGGGTCTTATGAGGAGGCGGCCATGGGCAACGTGGCCTATCTGACGAATATGGCGTCGTTCTGGCGGGAACACGGGTTGAACTTCTCATCCGTCCGCATTGATTTCGTCAGCCCGGACGGGAAATTCGCCTGGCGGGGAAAACATCTGTTCGGGGACGACACGGATGCCATATTGGATATTGTAGGGATTGCCCTGCAATACCACCGGATACTTCTCCACCGGGAAATGCCGGGCAACATCGTGATGATACCGCTTGCGGTTTCGTACCACCTCTGGACGGAGAAACATGACGGGCTTACGGCAGGGGAACGATTGCCCCATTTCCACGTGATTTTCCTCTGGGGCGAGGACCCGGTAACTCCGGAAGATTGAAAACGGGCAGCTGTCTGTTGGCGGAAATTGTATCTGGAAGCAGTGCCAAAACTTGCCAAAAAAAATAATTTATGCTATGCTGACTGTGTGAGTATAAAAGGCAATCGCGGCGTCCTTTAAGGACGGTGAGGAAAGTCCGAGCTCCAAAGGGCAGAGTGCCGGATAACGTCCGGCGAGAGAAATCTCAGGGATAGTGCCACAGAAAAGTGTACCGCCAGGCTTTTGTCTGGTAAGGGTGGAACGGTGCGGTAAGAGCGCACCAGCAAGTAAGTAATTACTTGGCTTGGTAAACCCCACTCGGAGTAAGACCAAATAGGGAAGGGATGATGTTGCCCGCTGATCCTTCCGGGTTGTGTCGCTGTAACCGGGGAGTAATCTCTGGTATAGATAAATGATTGCCACCGCTTGTCGGTACAGAACTCGGCTTATTGACTACTCACACCGAAGAAAACAGGCTGTCGGAAAAATCCGGCGGCCTTTTTTCATGAAATGACCGCGCTATACTGTAACATATTTTACAGTTTTTGATTATGCATGCAGAAAATAATTTTATGACCTGAAAAAATTCCAGGTACTAAAGATTTTGACGGATTTAGCAAGTTTTTTTATAAAAATCGTTAAAAACGGCTTTGCGAAGCCGTGCGCAAAATGATGTTGAAATGACATCAAAATGGTGAAAACACGGCTTTTTTCATTTTTTTCACATTTTCCCATGCTCCCTGTGCTATAATAAACCTCGTAAAACACAAAAAGATTTTGGTGATTTTCAATTGATTTGTGTCGTTGTGTTGTTTGAGAGAGTATGCGACCGCACCAGAGGGTAGGCGCGGCCGGTGTGTTCACTCTGTGGCACGACATGAGACGAAAACCTGAGACTGTAATTCTCCGCATCGGTCATTTGAATCTGACCGTTGAGGAGGTCTGTTCGCAGAATCACAGAAAGGGCGTGCGTGATAGTGTCAACCAAGAGTAAGGTCTGTTCGGCCTTGTTAGCCGTGACGCTTTCCTGCTTCTCGGCTACCGTGACGTTTGCAGATTTCTCGGCTGGTGACCGGGGATCTGAAATTGTTGAAATCCAAAAGCAATTAGTTTCTTTGAACTATAACATCGGCTCCGTGGACGGTGTCTTCGGCCCGGCTACTGAAAAAGCAGTCAGAGATTTCCAGGCTGCCCGTGGCCTGTCTGTTGATGGTATCGTCGGCGAAGCCACGTACAGAAGCCTGATGAACCGGGCAATGCCGGTCAACCGCTCCGGCAACAGTGCCCTGACCCGGAACATTCTTCGCAATGCTTATGCGATGCGGGGAGTTCCGTACGTTTTCGGTGGTACGTCTCCGTATGGCTTTGACTGCTCCGGTTTCACGAGTTATGTTTTTGCCCAGTCCGGGATTCATATCCCGCGGACAGCGGACGGCCAGTACTATGCGTCGCGCCGTGTTTCTTCGTCATCCCTGCGTCCTGGAGATCTGGTGTTCTTTACGACGTATGCTCCCGGCGCTTCCCATTGCGGGATTTATGTGGGCAACGGCCAGTTTATCCATGCATCTTCCAGCCAGGGCGTAATGGTATCCAGTGTCTTCAGCGGATACTGGGGCGCCCGTTATATTGGCGCCGGCCGTGTCTATTGACGGCTTTGCGGACAACATGGTCCGCAATTGGTAAGGATAGCTACAAGAAAGACAGACAGCCTGGTGGCTGCCTGTCTTTTTTCTTTGTAAACCTTTTGTGAAAGTGGCCTTCTGTCTGTTAAAATCTCTACAAAATTTGGTATAATAGAAAAAGCTTCAAGCATGTTATTGTAGGAATCTTGTAAAAGAAGCGGTTATCCCCGCACCATATTACATAGAAAGTGAAAGGTAGGAGAACGATGAATAATTACAAAGTATTGATTGCGGACGACGAAGCACAGATTCGGGAAATCCTGCGCGTTTATTTCCAGAAAGAAGGCTTTGAAGTACTCGAAGCGGAAAACGGGCAGGTGGCACTGGAAAAGGTCGAGGCAGATCATCCGGATATTCTGCTTCTGGACATCATGATGCCCGTCATGGACGGCCTGCAGGTTTGTGAAGAAGTGCGCCGTAAGTATGATATCCCCATTATCATGCTCACTGCCAAAGATGACGACGATGACCGGATTCTCGGTCTGGAGACCGGGGCCGACGACTACATCACCAAACCTTTCAATACCCGTGAGGTCGTTGCCCGCGTCAAGGCGGTCTTGCGCCGTGCCGGCGGCTTCCAGATGGCTGCGGGGAAGAAAACGATTGAGTTCCCCGGCCTGTTCATTGATCAGGAAAAGATGGAGGTCACGTCGTTCGGCAGAAAAGTTACTTTTACGACAAAGGAATTTGAGCTGCTGTGGTTCCTGGCCTCGACGCCGGGGAAAGTCTACTCTCGGAATCAGCTCCTGGAATCGATCTGGGGCTACACCTACTTCGGGGACACCCGCACGGTGGATACGCACATCAAACGGATTCGCCAGAAGCTGGCTGTTCCGAAGGATTCTGTCTGGGATGTGGCCACGGTCTGGGGCGTTGGGTATAAATTTGAATTAAAACAGCCTGTGGCAGAAAAATAACAAGGCTCCGCAGGTTCGAGGTGTAATGTGAATAAATCACTCAGTACCCGCCTGATGTACAGTTTCATGGCGATCATTGTCATCGTCGTGGTCGGTGTCTCGGCGGGCACTTCCTATTTGATAGCCGACTATTTTGCCAAGCTGCGCGAAGAGCAATTGTCTGAACGGGGCCGCGAAATGGCGAACACAGTTGAATATTTCATCCAGAATGACACGAACCACTACCTGCTCATGCGGTATCTGATTGCCGTGGACCACCTGGTCGGAGCGCGGATTTGGTTATTCGACAACCACTACAATCTTATCGCTGCATCCAATATTGCGGCCGATGTTGACGCTGCTGCCAAGAAGCATGGCAGGGAAAACAGCGTCAAGCCGGACGTGGCTGCCCCTGCAGACTTGATTCCCCGTTTCGAGTACACGACCCGTCTCGCGCAGGAAATCAAGAGTGGCACGGTCTCTTATCACGTCAACAAGATCCTGGCAGATATTTACGACGGCGGTACCGTTCGGTCCCAGGTCTATCACCCGTACTTCAAGCAGCAGGTAATGCTGGTTGGCGTGCCGTATGGCTCTGTCAACGGCCAGAAGGGTGCAATCCTTCTGGCGGAACCCATGAGCGGGTTGAGCGGAATTCTCCGGAACATCTATATTTTTACCGCTATCGTGGGTCTGGTTGCACTCCTGATCAGTCTCTTCATGGTCCGGCACCTGACGAAACTGATCGTCAAACCGCTGATTTCCATGAAGGATGCCACCGTAGCCATTGCCAAGGGAAATTATTCCGTCAAGGTTGATGTCAACGGAGAAGACGAAGTGGCGGAACTGGGGCTGGCGATCAACCATCTGAGTGAAGAATTGAGCAGTTATCTGGGAAAACTGGCCCGCATGGAAAAGACACGCCGCGACTTCGTCGCCAATGTGTCCCATGAACTGCGGACGCCCATTACCATTATCCGCGGGTACGTGGAAATTATCCATGACAACCTGGCGGAAGCTGCGGAAGATGAATCCGTCAATGAACGCTATTGCAATCTGATTTCCAAGGAAACACAACGGTTGGAACGTCTGGTACGGGGCCTGTTGGACATCAGCCGGCTGCAGGCGTCCGGCAAGCTGACACCGGCGGAGATGGAAGAACTTCCCGTCGCCGACATCATCCGTTCTGTGGCAGAGCAGCTGAAAGTAAAGGCAGATCCCAAAAAGATCACCATCAACATGCAGCTGGATGAAAAGTGCCGTCTCTACGGAAACGGCGACCAGATTGTCCAGCTTGCCCTCATCCTGGGGGATAATGCTATCAAATATTCGCCGGAAGGCAGCTTCGTCCGGTACGAAACCAGGCAGCTCGAGGATGGCGGATTCGAGATGAGTGTCGTGGATAACGGCCCCGGAATTCCGGAGGCGGACCAGCCTTATATCTTTGATCGTTTTTACAAAGTGGATAAATCCCATTATGACAGTGCGACAAAAGGCACCGGGTTGGGACTGGCCATTGCCAAGGAGATTGTACGGCGCCACCGTGGCCGGATCGAAGTATTTTCCAAACTGGGACAGGGAACGCGTTTCATTGTCACCTTCCCACCGGAATCAGTCGTACGGGAGGACAGCCATGAGTGATCTGCTGCTGCCCGAATACCGCTTTGCCCGCCTTACGGCACTGACGCCGGCCTGGCTCCGGGAGCAAGGCTATACGGCCCTCTTGCTCGACCTGGACAACACGTTCCTGCGCCGGGACAGGGAAGAAGCTGCACCGGACAGAATCCAGTGGATCCGTGCGCTCCGACGGGAGGGAGTTGCTGTTGTGTTTGTTTCCAACAGTGGCGGCCGCCGTCTCTACCGTGCGCGGGAAGTGACAGGATGTCCCGTTGTTCCCTGGGCACTGAAGCCGTGGGGACGGGCTTTTCAAAAAGCCCTGGGGCTGCTGCCGCCGGACGCGGTGGCTCTCGTCGTGGGAGATCAGCTCTTCACCGATGTGCTGGGAGCCCATCTGGCAGGACTTCCTGCCGCACTCGTGCCATCCCTGGGAAGCCGCGAATTTATTGTTACCCGGGGCATGCGTCTTCTGGAAGGAGTTGTTGTCCGTCGCGCCAGAAGGAGCGGGCGCTGGCCGCGGCAGCTCCGATGAAAGTGAATCCTTCAGGCCGTGCCTCGGATAAAAGCGGCGCTGGCCAAATGTAAAAAATCGAAATAAGAAAGCAGGTGTACCATGAAAATCGCCTTGGTACAAATGGAATTAAAAGAAAAAAATCATGCGGGAAACACAGCCCACGGGCTGGAGATGCTCGAGACGGCTGCCCGCAAGAGCGACTTGGCCATCTTACCGGAGATTTGGACAACGGGATATTCCCTGGGCCATCTGCAGGAACAGGCGGAAACCATGGACAGCCCCCTTGTGAAGGAACTGCAGGCGCTGGCGGTCCGCACAAATTGCGACCTGATTCCCGGATCAGTTCCAATGCGCTGGGAAGACGGCAAGATTTATAATACGATTCTCGCCATCAACCGGGAGGGGAAAATTGTCAGCAGATACGGCAAGGCCCATCTCTTCGGGATGTTCAATGAAGAACAGTTTTTTGCATCGGGGCATCGCTTCGATGTCTATGAACTGAATGGAATCAAATGCGGGTCTACTGCGTGCTACGATATGCGCTTTCCGGAATTGTACCGGTATCTCGCCCTGAAGGACGCGCAGCTGCTTGTCGTCCCGGCCGAGTGGCCTGAACGCCGCGGTTACGCCTGGGATATCCTGAGCCGTGCCCGTGCCATTGAAAATCATTTGTTCATTGCAACGGTGAATGCCGTCGGAACTTTTAAGAAAGATATTTTTTACGGCCATTCGCGTCTGGTCGATCCGAACGGGTTTGTCGTGGCCGAAGCGGGCGAGGGAGAGGAAATCGTCTATGCCGACATGGATCCTTCCAGAAGCGAGGAAACACGCCGGTACCTGAATTCTCTCCAGGATGTCCGTCTACGTATCTCCGTCCCGCCGTTTGACGACCGGAAAGATGTGGGAAAGGGGGCGCCGCGATGAAGCTGCGGCAATGGTATGGAGGTGCGGCACTGCTGCACCAGTTTCGTCGTTTTTTGGGCCGCACCGCGGCTCCGCTCCTGGCGGCGTTTGTCGTGGCAGCGTCCAGTACAACGCTGGCTGCGGCGCCGGTGCCCAGGGACGTATCCTACCTGTTGGGAATGTACTATGGTTCCGGAGCTGCGTTCCTGATTCGGGAAAACCGCGGTGCCCTGGAACTGATTTATCATTTTTCGGATACGGATCGGGATTTCAGCGGTGGCAATACGTTTCCCCTGACCAAGGTCCACTTTGATTCCTATACGCTGACGGAAGAGGGACCGCTGCTGGGAACCGAGGCATCGGTCAAATTCGATCGCGATGCCAATGGGTATGGCGTTTTGTGCCGCATTGGGGGCAAGAGTTTCAATCGTTTGTTCTTCCCCGGCCAGAATGGCAGAGTCTTTCGTGTGAATCCTCCGGCAGACGCCGATGCCCTGCGGACTGCGGCGGAGCAGGCTGCAGAACCGGCCCGGCTGCAGCAGGGGACTGCGTCGGCTCTCGTCAATTTGAAGCAAGCCGTGCCGTCCCTGCGGCTGGATTTGCGGTACGCGACGAATCAGAACATCTTTGGGCGCCCGCTGCATAACAACAGCAGCAAAGCCTACGCGGCACCGGCGGTAGCAGATGCCCTGAAGAAGGCTGCCGCACGCCTTGTTCCGCTGGGATACGGACTCGTCGTATATGAAGCGTACCGGCCCTGGTATTTGTCCAGGTACGCCTATGATCTGCTGCCTGCTGACAAGAAAGGAATGCTGCCGAATCCGAAAAACGGAGAAGACCGCAATACGGGCCTGACCGTCGATGTGGGGCTCTATCACCTGCAAAGCGGGGAAGCGGTACCCATGATCAGCGACTTCGACGAAGTATCCCTGCGCCAGTATCCTACTTATCCTGGTGGAACTACCGAAGAACGGCGCATGCGGGATCTGTTGGCCGACACGATGCGCAGTGTTGGATTTCACCAGGGCGAACAGGAATGGTGGCACTTCGTCCTCGGGGACTTGTCAGGAGCAGCCCATTTAAACATCCCTTATAGCAAACTGCCTTGACAAACGGTCTGTCCGTGATACTGTATAAACGAATCCAAATAGAAAAAGGAGACTTGTCATGAACGTGTATGATACGGCCAGTGAACTGGCCAAAGAGATGCGTGCGACCCGCGAATTTTCTGTCCTGAAGGAAGCCAAGGAAAAGCTGGCGGCAGAGCCGGACACTAAGAATCTGGTGTCCCGCTTCATGCAGCTCGGACAGGAAGTAGAGATTCTCAAGTATCAGAAAAAAGACGTGCCGGCAGAAAAGCAGGAAGAGTTTGACCGCATGATGCGGACCCTGAGCTTGAATCCTCTGGCAGTGGAATATTTGAATGCGTTCCAGCGGTTTCAGCTGATGTTTCAGGATATTTCCAAAACGATTACAGATGTCGTGAAAGAAGTTACGGATTGAGGCTGCCACAAATGATGCAAAAAGAGGAATTGGCAGCAAAACTCAATACGTTGATTCAGGGAGACGTGCAGGTGGACGCGCCCATGTCTCTTCATACGTCCTTCAAAATCGGCGGCCCTGCCGACGTGCTGGTAATTCCGAAAGAGGAAACGGATATTGCCGCCGTCCTGGCATTCGCCCGGGAAACAGGGACTCCGCTGACGGTACTTGGAAACGGCTCGAATGCCCTTGTTCGTGACAAGGGCATCCGGGGGATTGTCCTCGTTCTGGGCAATACGATGAAATATGCCCGGCGCGAAGGGAATCGCATGGTTTTCAGTGCCGGTCTCAGCCTGGCGGCAGCATCCCGTGCGGCCGGTGAAGCGGGCCTGACGGGCATGGAATTTGCCGTCGGTATCCCTGGCAGCATTGGCGGCGCGTTATACATGAATGCCGGTGCCTACGACGGGGAAATGAAAAATGTCGTCGTATCGGCACGCCTCCTTTCCTATGAAGGAACAGAATTCACTCTGACCAGGGAAGCGCTGCACCTGGGATATCGCCATTCCGTCCTGCAGGAGCGTCCTGCCATCGTACTGGATATCACGACGGAAATGCAGCCCGGAGACAAGGATGCAATCCAACAAAAGATGGAGGATTTCAGCAGCCGGCGCGCTTCCAGGCAGCCCTTAGAAATGCCCAGTGCCGGCAGTACTTTCCGTCGGCCGGAAGGGCACTTCGTCGGCCCTATGATTGAAAAGGCCGGTCTGAAGGGATATCGGATCGGCGGGGCCGAGGTGTCCCGCAAACACGCCGGGTTCGTGGTAAACGCCGGAGGCGCGACCGCAGCCGATGTGCTGGCACTGATCCGCCATATCCAGGAGACAATCCGCCGTACGGACGGAGTGGAACTGGTGCCGGAGGTCTTGATTCTCGGCGAAGAATGAGTGAGTTACAATGAACAACAATGTCTATGACTTAATTGCCGAGTTCTACGGGAATAGCAGCGGGTGGGAGGAATGGTTGTCCCAGCAGTACGCCGAAACTTTTCTCCGCCTGGAAGCATACCGTGGCGGATCGGAGGCGGATCTCTACGAAAGCTGGTCTGCTGTCGTCACGCTGCTGGTGTACTGCGGCAATGTTTATATAAAAATCGGTGATATGCGGACCGACGATTTTACGGACTGCATCGCCTGGTGCAGCCGGAACATCGGAGACTTCGAACCGGGTTACGATTCCGTTTCCAAACTCCTTTCCGTCTGGTCGCGGCTGCTTCATTTTTTGAAGCAGCGACATGCCATTACAGATGACACCTATGCCGACAAGTGCCGTGCTTTGATTTTGGATGATGAGCATCACAGGCTTCTGATTCAGGAAAAAGATGGTTCCATTCGGGAAGACCTGCTGCCTCACCGGCTGCAGCCCGATACGGATCTGAACTCCAAGGTCTTTATCGACATGGATAATTACCTGGAAGATCTGCTGGATGCCATGGAGCAATATTACCGGCACCCGGCCTTCCGGCCGGAATTAGATACGGCCACGGCATACTGTTTCGGGCTGTCCTATGAATTCCGTGATTTCAAGCACGTGGAGGGAACAAAGGAGGAAGACGCCTTCTGGGAGTATTTCTTCTTCGATTATCATTTGTTGAGCAACGGTCAGCGCCCTGTTGAGCACTTTGCGGCGCAGTACCAGCCGGCACCGGGGGAAGATCCGGGGCGGATCAAAGCCATCCAGGATACGGTGGAAAGTCTCCTGTCAGCCCGTTTCGTTCTGCTTTGGGAAGTCCGCAAGGATAAGGAAAATTACGGCTGGTACTACTGCAAAGATTTTCTCTCCGGGGATATTTTGTACCTGTCCCTGCCCATTGATGACGAATTTGACACGACGAACGTTCTTTTCGCTGGTCACGCCATGGATAACGGAAACATGGTGTTTTCCTATCTGCGGGGGTTGAAAATCACACGAGGTGCGGCGGTACAGATCAAATACATCTGTGGACAGATCCAGAAATGGTGTATGATTGCCCATCCGGAACAAAAGGACGTAGAAGTATTCCTGCGTGCCAATGCCGGCGTCGTCCAGATTGCTGCCGCTAAATTCAGCATGCCTGGGAATACGGTCTATTCTTTTCCCTATGCGACGAACATTACTTCGTATGAACGGCCGCATCCGGCTGAAAATGGGGAAGTGGAGAACGCACTGGACGTTCTTTGTGAAATGACCTCCTTCGGCGTCATCAATGCCGGCAAGGTCAAGGATTTGTGGAGCGATTTTCTGGCCACGAAGGGGGCCCGGGACAATTTTCGTACTGATGCGCCCCCGGAGGAGTTGTTCAGCTGGGCCCTGGCAGCGCTTCTTGTCTATACGGATTTGAACGACATGACAGAATTCCCTATTCCGTCCCGTAGTGAAACATTCCGCGTGGAACCGGAAACCATCCGCCGCCGGCGTGACATCATCCGGGAGAATCTTCACATTGAACCCTTCGATCCCCGCTACGTCGGGGATGCCGGCCTGATAACCATGATTTTGAAAATCTGAATCTGCAGTGGAACTGCAAAGAATTGGAATACAAGGAGGGAACCTATGCTCTGTTCCTTTTGTCACCATGAATTTGATGATAGCTTGACAGAATGTCCGTATTGTCACCGCATCGTAGAAAAAGAAGCCAAGAGCCTGACAGTGGAAGAACGGGAAAGCTTTGACGGCGCTACGATTGAAGTCGACGGAACCGTTCATGGCGGTACCGATGCCGGCAACGGCAGTGCGCGGACCGGAGAATACCAGGAAGACTTTGACGGGGGACCCTCGGAGCGGGCAGACGGCAGGGAATCGGACATGCACTCCCCGCGGTTCCATTCCTTCCATGTGGGAAGTTTCCTGTTCTGGGCTATCCTGGCGGTGGTGGCAGTGCTGGTCATCTTCCTTGTTTTGCCGGCCTTCTTCCTCTTTGCGTTGGTGGCGGCAGCCGTCTTTATCCTGTACCAGTTCCTCAGCGGTTTTGGAATCTAAAAAAAACAACAGCCCCGGCTCTCCCGGACGGAGTTCCGTCCATGGGGAACCGGGGCTGTTTTATACGTGCCGGCAGGCAATGCCGGACTCTCCTTCTTTATTTGGTTACGTCCCAATTTTCACCAGGAGCCCGCAGGATAGCACCTTCGGCAGCGGAAGAGACAAGTGCGGCATAACGGGCCAGGTAACCGTGTTTTACTTTCGGAGGCGGGCACTTCCATGCCTTGCGGCGTTTGGCCAGTTCCGCGTCGGATACCTTCACGTTTAACTTGCGGTTCGGAATGTCGATTGCGATAATGTCGCCTTCCTGAATCAGGGCAATGTTGCCTCCTTCGCGAGCTTCCGGGGAAATGTGGCCGATGCAGGCGCCACGGGTAGCTCCGGAGAAACGGCCATCCGTCAGGAGGGCAACATCTTTATCCAGGCCCATGCCGGCAAGGACAGAGGTGGGGTTCAACATTTCGCGCATACCCGGGCCGCCTTTCGGGCCTTCGTAGCGGATGACCACGACGTCGCCTTTCTTGATCTTTTTACCGCAGATAGCCTTGATGGCTTCGTCTTCCGAGTTGAAGACACGGGCCGGGCCTTCATGGACCAGCATTTCTTCAGCCACGGCGCTCTCTTTGACGACGGAGCAGTGCGGAGCAATGTTGCCGGTCAGAACGGCAATACCACCGGTCTTGCGGTATGGATTTTCCACGCTGTGGATGACATCCGGACGACGGATATCGGCGTTCTTGATCAACTGACCGATTGTCTTGCCAGTCACGGTCTTGCAGGACTTGATAATCAGGCCCAGCTTGCTCAGTTCCTTCATGACTGCTGGAATGCCGCCGGCTTCATTCAGATCGATCATATGATGGGATCCGCCGGGGCTGAGCTTGGTCAGGTAGGGCGTCTTATGGGAAATCTTGTCGAACAGGGACAGAGGCAGCCGGATGCCGGCTTCGTGGGCAATGGCCGGCAGATGCAGGGCCGTGTTGGTGCTTCCGCCGATTGCCATATCTACCGTAATGGCATTCTTGAAAGCGTTCAAGGTCATGATGTCGCGGGGCAGAACTTGTTCCTTCACGAGACGGACCACCGTTTCGCCGGCCTTTTTGGCCAGCCGTGCCCGGTCTCCCTGGTAAGCGGCAGGAATCGTCCCGTTGCCGGGCAGTCCCATGCCGAGGACTTCTGTCAGGCAGTTCATCGTGTTGGCTGTGAACAGGCCGGCGCAGGAACCGCAGCCGGGGCAGGCGCACTGTTCGATACGGGTCAATTCCGCCTTGTCAATCTTGCCGGCTTCAAAGCGGCCGGCGGCTTCGAACGCCTGGGAAATCGAAATGTCGTGTCCGTCATACCGGCCCGGAAGCATTGGTCCGCCGCTGCAGAAGACCGTCGGGATATTGACACGCAGCGCAGCCATCAGCATACCCGGAACGATTTTGTCGCAGTTCGGAATCATCACCATGCCGTCAAACGCATGCCCGTTGATTAACGCTTCCACGCTGTCCGCAATGAGTTCCCGGCTGGCAAGGGGGTATTTCATACCCTCGTGGCCCATGGCAATGCCATCGCAGATGCCGATAGCCGGCACTTCGATGGGAACGCCGCCAGCAGCCAGGATGCCATATTTGACGAACTTGGCCTGATCATCCAGATGGGCATGACCGGCAATGACGTCACTCTGGGCGTTGACTACGGCAATCATGGGCTTTTTCATGTCCTCTTCCGTAAAGCCCAGGGCGTAGAACAACGACCGGTGGGCAGCGCGGGTAGAACCTTTCTTGACGAGATTACTACGTAAACTACACATGTGGATCCCTCTTTCCTGTCTCTTTTACTCTGTCTGTTTGTAGTCACAAAACCCATTCTACGGTGGGTATACAACTAGTATTGTAAAAGTTTTGCGGAAGACTGTCAAACAAAAGGGCCCTTCGTCCTTGCAGGAAGGATGAAGGGTCCGTGTTTTGTTAAAAAAGTATCATCTTTCCGGAACTGCGTCTTTCTGGAATACATCGGCTGGAACGAGACGAGCCTGTAACGCGGCTTTCGGTATTTTAGGCGCCCGTTTCGAGGCGGCACCGACGGTGGCGTCCAAGCGCAGCGTCATGGTACGCAGGACAGCTTTCACGAGGGCAGCTCCCTGCTCCGCGTGGAGAAGAGTGGGCTTCCGGCTTTGGATGGCGTGATCGACGAGAACGTCGAAAACACGGTGCAGGCCTTTCGTCAAATCGGCGGAAACGGCCACAGGGTACCCCTCCCGGTCGATGGACAAGAGCAGGGGCGTGCCATCAAAGGCAGTTCGTAACCTGTTTTGCTCTTCCGGAGACAAGTTCAGGGAAGTGGAGAGCGCTTCTTCCGCTTTGGATTCCTGGCCGGCAGACGTAAGGTTCGTCAGGTTTTTCAAGCGGACGCGATACAGACGGTTCGCCCCGTCCCGCCCGGCACTTTCTGCCGACGCAAGGCTTTTCAGGGCTTCCGCGCGGGTGAATTTTTCACGTTGCGGCCGTTCCTTTATTTGCTGGACGGTCCGGACCCACGAGCGGTTCGGCAGCTGCTTGTAAAGGGTTAGGCTGTCGTTCTGCAGCAGCGAATAGATTACAAATTTCCTGCGAACAGGTTTGCTTTTGCGGGTTAAATCCTCTGTGGTGACGTTCATAGTAATCTTCGCTGTCTGGTCAGGGACTGTGAGCGCCGCGGGCTTTTTCGGCGAAACGGTTCCCGTTTCCACCTTCAGATCGCCTTGTATCCTGAAAATGAGAGAATCCATCAAGAGAGTGCCTTTCAGCTGTTGACTCTTAGCCTGTCCCTGCCGAACCAAGGCATCAGCTACCTCTTCCAGGGCAGATGCAGGACGGGCCGCCGGCTCCTTCTCAGGCAGTGCCTTCGTCTGCACTGACGCAGTTTTCCCGGCCGCATCTGCTGCCGCCACCGGTTGTGCCTGCGTGGCTGCGTCTGCAAAAGCCGGGGCTGTCCAGCCTGTCAGCAGGACGCTGCACACGGCCAGCGTACGGATCCATTGTTTCATGGTTTTTTACCTCCTTTTTTCCCTATTGTACCATATTCATCGGTTACGGAGCTCCCGCAACGGGATAAATCGCGGAAGGCGCTGCAAGATTTAAATAAAATGTCACAAAACACATAGTTGGAGACGCAGTTTCTGGTATATAATAAAGGCGCAAATCATGGGGCGTCCCTGCGGGACAATAATGCTCCAGCCGGGAGGGCGTTTTTTCTCCCACCGGGTGCTTGAGATTAAGATATAGTTTAAAAACGAGAATTTTGGTAAGCAGACAGGAGGTTTTACCATGCAGAACAGATTTACGAAATTGATGGGTATCCAGTATCCGATTCTCCAGGGCGGCATGGCCTGGTCCAGTGACGGGGCCCTGGCTGCGGCGGTCTCCAATGCAGGGGCGGCCGGCATTATCGGTTCCGGTGGGCGGACAACGGAATGGGTAGAGGAAGAGATTCGGAAAGCCAAGTCCCTGACGGATAAACCGTTCGGCGTCAACCTGATGCTGATGGCGCCCAATGTCAAAGAGATCGCGGAGCTGGTGTGCCGCGAAAAGGTCGCTTTTATCACTACGGGTGCCGGCAATCCGGTTCCCTGGATTGAACCGATGCACCGCGCAGGGGTCAAGATCATTCCTGTCGTGCCCAATGTGAAACTGGCGAAACGCGTGGCGGCGGCTGGTGTCGACGCCATGGTCATCGAAGGCATGGAGGGTGGCGGTCACATCGGTACGATTTCCACCATGTCCCTCCTGGAAAACGTCCTGAAAGACCATTATGAGATTCCGGTGCTGGCAGCCGGTGGCATTGCAGACGGACGGGCCATGGCAGCGGCGCTCCTCATGGGAGCCGACGGGGTACAGATGGGCTCCCGCTTCCTTTTGACGACGGAATGCCCGGTGCATGAAAAGACGAAAGAAATGATCGTTCATGCCATTGATACAGACAATGTCGTGACTGGGTATTCCCGCGGCATGGGCGTCCGCTGCCTGAAGAACGCCTTCACGGAAAAATACCTTGCTGCGGAGACCAGCGGGGCCCCGAAGGAGAAATTGATGGAGCTGGGGACTGGCACTTCGCGCATCGGCATGAAAGAAGGCGATACGGTCAACGGCAGCATCATGGTCGGGGAAAGCCTGGCAGTCCTGAACGACATCCTGCCTTGCAAGGACGTGGTGGACCGCATCATCCGGGAAGCGAAGGAAACACTCGCCAAAGCCAGGGACATCGAGTTGTAACCGTCGGAAGAGAAGATTTTCAATCCGGTGCTTTGGCGGAAAAAGTAGCAAGAAAAGGACAGCAGCTATTGCAGCTGCTGTCCTTTCTTGTTTTCCGGACCAATTTGTATTATCTGCTTGCTGTCAAAAGAGTGGCCCTTCTCCTGGATAGGTGAGCCCCCAGTCCTGGCGAAAGGTTGTCATGATGTCCATCACGTCCTGTGTCAGTGCCACGTACAGGTGATCCGCTTTGCCGGATACGGCCTCTTCCATGTCGAGAACTTCGTAGGCCAGGGCCAGTTCCGTGCTGCCGACGAACACTTCCTCCCTGTGTCCGTCGGCTGTCCAGGTAATGACAGCTTTCTCTGCGCGGGGATAGCCGCTGACTTCCACGTAGGCTTTGTCGTAAGCGAGAAGGGCCCGCTTCGGTTGTTTGGCCCGGAACGACAACGTAACAGACGTCATTTCCTGCTGCGCGTTTTCCAGCAGCAGGCAGGACTGTTCATCGACGCCTGTCGGTGCCAGTTTGACTTGTGACTGCACCTGTTCCGGCTTCGAAGACAGAAACCAGCGGGCAAAGGAAAGGGCATAGACTCCGATGTCGAGCAAGGCGCCACCGGCCAGTTCCCGGCTGAAGAAACGCTGGGACGGATCGGCACTTTTCCAGCTGCCGAAGTTGATCTGCACGAGCCGTAAGGGACCGAATAATCCTTTATCCGCCCGTTCCCTTAACCGGCGGTACAGGGGCATATGATAGATGGTCTGGGCCTCGGCCACCTGCAAGTGCCGTTCTGACGCCAGGGCACGCACCTCTGTCCATTGGCGCGCGTTGAGCGTGACCGGCTTTTCGCACAACACGTGTTTGCCCGCCTGCAAAGCGGCTGTCAGGTAAGAATAATGTGTGTTGTTCGGCGTCGCGATGTACAGGATATCGACAGACGGATCCGTCAGCAGTGCCTCCGGCGTGGCGCAGACCTTCGGGATACCGAATTCCCGGGCAAACGCGGCGGCGTGTTCCTGGCTTCTGGCACCCACTGCGCCGAAGCGGCTGCCCAGGTGCTGCAGAGCAACAGCCATTTCGCTGGCGATGGTGCCGCAGCCGAGAATTCCCCAGCGATACTGAAGAGTAGGCAAAGAAAAGACCTCCTGTCCTCCTGTTCCATGTTTCAAAACAACCGTTCCTGCTGGAGCAGGGAAGCTTTCAGTTCCTGGTAATGGCGGGGCAGGTACGGCGACAGCTGGGCCTCGCGGTAATCGTATCCGTAAGCGCGGCGGCTGAGGGCAAGTACCGGAGGAGCCTGGATGCGTTTGGCCACAGCGAGGCCTGTGAAAAGGCCGTACCAATGTTCCAAATCGGCGCAAAAAGCGGCGTTGCTGTGGAAGTAACGATCCACGGTACCCGGTTCGCACCCCAGGAAAGTATCTAAGTCATGGTCGCGGTAATGTTCGAGAATTTCTACGGGCGTGACTTTATCCCAGTTTTCGACAAAGGCACGCAGCAGGTAATCGTGGTATTCATATTCCAGCGGATCGCCCCCGTTGCCGACGGTCTGGCTGCGGGACAGTTCCGCGCTGGGTTTGATGTTGAAAATGGAGGCAGGAATGGCTTCCTTGTGGTAAACCTGTTCGTTCAAATAACGTCCCAGGGCGTACACCTGGTGCTTCCACAAATCTCCCAGCGGTGCCAGGACGCCGGCAATGTCTCCGTAAAAGGTGCCGTAGCCGACGGACAGTTCCGCCTTGTTGGCGTTGCAGCTGAACCCGCCATGGTAGGCGGCGGCAAATCCCGCCAGCAGACGGGAGCCGCGGTCCCGGGCCTGGATGTTCTGGTACATCAGGTCCGTCAACTCCACTTTGAAGTCGCGGTTGGTGTGGTAGCTGTGGATGGGGGTGTAAAGCTGCTGAACCGTATGGGCAATGCTGTCGGAAATGGGGACGACGGTGTAGTTTGCGCCGATATTTTCTGCCAGCTGCTGGGCCAGTGCCTTGGTCAGCGTCGCGTTGTACTGACTGGGCATGTTGACGAGAAGGACCCGTCCGGGGCCCAGGACATCCGCATAAAGTGCCGCGGCAACAGCGGAATCGATGCCGCCGGAAATACCCAGCACCATCCGGTCGATCCCGACCTGCGCCAGAAAGTGTTTCAGGCCGAAGCGAAGGGCCTTGTAGATGACGGCTGGCTCGTCGTCCTCTGTTGTAATCATCTCATCCTTGTAGGAAGAGGCACGGATCCGGTCTGTTTTCTCTTCCCACGTAAAAATCAGCAATTCTTCTTCGTACATGGGCGCCGCCGATTTGACCGTTCCGTCAGGACCGTAGACGCAGCTTTGCCCGTCACAGGTAAAGACGTCTTTTCCGTTGTTCTGGATGCCGACGTTGTTGCAGTAGACGATGGGAATGTGCAATTCCCGTGCCTGGCTGCCGAAAACGCGGTGCCGTTTTCCGTTTTTCCGGAGCGTGAAGGGTGAGCAGGACAGATTGCACAGCAGCTGTGCCCCATTATCCGCGAGAAGACGTGGTACGTGGAGGTGATAATGTTCCGTCCAGCCGTCTTCACAGAGAAGGATGCCGAGTTTGTAACACTGGCCCCGCACAGACAGCTCGACCGGCTGGAAAGCCTTGGACGCTTTCAGGTGTTTTTCTTCCAGGACGACCGATGCCGGAGTAAAGTAACGGGGGTCGTCAAATTCCCGGTAGGCAGGGAGGGAACTCTTGATGAAGAAGTCCCGCTCGGCCAGTCCCGGCAGAAGTCTGCCATCCTGGGCGACAAAAGCCGCGTTGTATTTTCGTACATGGCCGTCTGTATTGGTACGGCGTTTTTCGACCGCCACATTCCCGAACACAACCGTAATGCCTTCCGACGCAGCAATGATGTCCTGGCCGTACTGGACGCAATCGTCCAGAAAGGCCGGCTGTTCCCACCGATCCCCAATCAAATACCCCGGAATTGCCATTTCCGGGAACAGGATCACATCGACGTTTTCCTGTTTGGCACGGGCAATCCAGTCCAGCATTTTCTGGCTGTTGACATCAGGCCGGCCCGGCAGTACTTCCATTTGCGCGCAGGCGATTTTCAATGGCATGACCGTTCCCCTTCCTTTATATATGGTGTAGCAAATGATTCCACGTCATCATTCCCATTATAGCAAAGGGGACCTGATTTTACCATGCCGGGACAACGAGGAGAATGAGGTTTTCGCAAAAGGGGCTACACAGATTGTGTAAAATAGGGTAAACTATAAAAATACAAGAGAGGATGAGTACGAGTGAAGAAAACCAAGAAAACGAACGCGGCCCGGATTCTTGACGAAATGGGAATTCCCTACCGCTTGCAGACATACACCGTCGACGAAGAGCACCTGGATGCTGTCCACGTAGCCCAGGAAGTGGGCATGGCGCCGGAGCAGACATTCAAGACACTCTGCGTACGGGGGGACAAGAGCGGCGTGATTTTCGCTGTCATCCCCGGGAATGGAGAACTGGATTTGAAAGCGCTGGCGCGCGCCAGTGGCAACAAACGTTGTGAACTGGTCCATTTGAAGGAGCTGCTGCCTCTGACAGGCTACATCCGCGGAGGATGTTCGCCTCTGGGAGCCAAAAAAGATTACCCGGTCTACCTGGACAGGAGCTGTGGCAATTATGAGGAAATCGCAATCAGTGCCGGAATGCGGGGCATGCAGATAATTGCAGCTCCAGACGGCATCGTGAAAGCAACAAAGGCCACCCTGGCCGACTTGATTTTTCACTGAGAGAGGAATACAGGAGGTATTCATGTTATACGTCAGTACACGCGGCAATAACAATCCCGTTTCGTCCGCCCATGCCATCAAAGAAGGCCTGGCACCGGACGGAGGCCTTTACGTTCCTCAGAGTTTTCCCACCCTGACCCTGGATGAAATCCTGTCCATGCACCGGCAGCCCTATGCTGTTTCCGCTGTATCTGTCCTGCGGCGGTACTTGACGGATTACCAGCCGGAAGAACTGATGGCCTGCGCGACGGCAGCCTATACGGAAGAGAAATTTGGTAAACAGCCCGTCGTGCTTCGCAAAGTATCGGATCGGACGGATGTGCTGGAGTTGTGGCATGGCCCGACCATGGCGTTCAAAGACATGGCCCTGCAGATCCTGCCGCACTTGATGACACTGGCTCAGGACAAAACGGGCGAGGAAGGGCGCATCGTGATTCTCGCTGCCACATCCGGTGACACGGGAAAGGCGGCACTGGAAGGCTTCGCCGACGTACAGGGAACGGAAGTCATCGTCTTTTATCCGGATGAGGGAGTCAGTCCGATCCAGAAGCTGCAGATGACGACGCAGGAAGGGGAGAACACGGCGGTCTTCGGAATTCAGGGAAATTTCGACGATGCCCAGCGCGGCGTCAAAGAAATCTTCCACGACAAGGAACTGGCGGAACGGCTGCAGGGGTACGGCTGGACATTCTCGTCGGCCAACTCCATCAACTGGGGCCGGCTCGTCCCGCAGATCGTCTATTATTTCCGCGCTTATGCCGATGCCGTGGCGGAAGAACGCGTCCAGCCCGGGGAGCCTGTGTTGTTCTGTGTTCCCACTGGAAACTTTGGCGACATCCTGGCAGGCTATTATGCCCACAAGATGGGGCTGCCGGTCAAACGTTTCATTTGTGCTTCCAATACGAACAACGTGTTGACAGATTTCATTAATACAGGCAAGTATAACCGGAACCGGGAGCTCCACAAGACCATTTCGCCGTCCATGGATATCCTCGTCTCGAGCAATCTGGAACGGCTTCTCTACGATATGACCGGCGGCAAAAGCGACCTGATTGCCAGCTGGATGGAGCAGCTGAACACGGAAGGCGCCTATGCCGTGCCGACCGATTTGGGCGACGACATCCGCTACCTGTTCCAGGGATTCTGGGTGGACGAACAGGAAACGAGGGATACCATCGGGGCAGTCTTCAACGACTACGAATATGTGCTGGATCCCCACACGGCTGTCGCCTGGCATGCCTTGGAAAAATACCGGCTGGTATCCAGTGACGAAACGTATGCCATTGTCCTTTCCACCGCCAGTCCCTACAAGTTCAGCCAGTCCGTGCTGGAGGGGCTGAACAAAGGCGCCCCCGTCCAGGAAGGAGATCCTTTCGCGGCGGCACGCCAGCTCCATGACGTGACAGGACTTCCGATACCGCCCCAGGTGACGAAACTGCAGGACGCTCCTGTCCTGCATAAAGATCTCATCGCACCGGAACAGATGACGGCCGCCATTCTGGATACGCTGGAAGTCCGCTACTAAAATTTTTGTAACAAAGGATACAACTGCTTGCCAAAGGGCAGGGGGTGTGTTATAATTTTTCAAGTGTTTAATACACACGCAGTCTGATTTGGCGCCTGTCCGCGTGCGCGGTGCGGCCAAAGACGAAGGCTGCGGAGGAAAAAACAGGAGGAATGTAAAATGTCTATCATCTCTATGAAACAGTTACTCGAAGCCGGCGTGCATTTCGGTCATCAGACCCGCCGCTGGAACCCGAAGATGGCCAAGTACATCTTCACGGAACGCAACGGAATCTACATCATCGACCTGCAGAAGACCGTGAAGAAGGTAGATGAAGCGTACAACTTCATCCGCGAAACCGCCCAGAACGGCGGCAGCATCCTCTTCGTCGGCACGAAGAAACAGGCTCAGGAAGCCATGCGCGAAGAAGCAACCCGCTGCAACCAGTTCTACGTCAACGAACGCTGGCTCGGCGGCATGCTGACCAACTTCAAGACCATCCAGAAACGCATTGCACGTCTCCGCCAGCTCGAAAAGATGGAAGAAGACGGCACGTTCGACGTACTGCCCAAGAAGGAAGTACTGGGCCTGCGTCATGAAATGGAAAAACTGAACAAGAACCTCGGCGGCATCAAAGAAATGAAAAAGCTGCCGGCTGCTCTGTTCGTTGTGGATCCGCGCAAAGAACACATCGCCGTCCTCGAAGCCCGCAAACTGCACATCCCCATCGTTGCCACGGTAGATACGAACTGCGATCCGGACGAAATCGATTATGTCATTCCGGCCAACGATGACGCGATCCGTGCCGTTCGCCTGCTCTCCAGCAAGATGGCTGATGCGGTTCTGGAAGGCCGTCAGGGCCAGCAGACCGCGGAAACGGAAGCTGCCCCGGAAGCCGAAGACGCCAAGGACGCGGAATAATCCTTCCCGTTCCGGACTTCCTGGAAGTTCCGGAATCAATGAATGTAAACCATAAGTTGACAGAGGAGAACAATATATTATGAACATCACTGCTGCACTGGTAAAAGAACTCCGTGAACGCACGGGCGCTGGCATGATGGACTGCAAGAAAGCCCTTGTCGCCACGGACGGCGATATGGAAAAAGCCATCGACTACCTGCGTGAAAAAGGCCTCTCCAAGGCTGCCAAAAAAGCCGGCCGCGTCGCAGCGGAAGGCGCTGTCGTTTCCTACATCTCCGAAGACGGGAAGGTAGGGGCTATCGTCGAAGTCAACTGCGAAACGGACTTTGTCGGTTCCAACGCGGATTTCAAGGCATTGGCCTCTTCCATTGCCAAGCATGTGGCCGAAACCAATCCGGCCGACCTGGAAGCTCTGCTGGCTTCGGAAATGAACGGCAAGACGGTGAAAGACGTCGTGACGGAAGCGATCGCCAAGATCGGCGAGAATATTTCCGTCCGCCGCTTTGTCCGTTATGAAAGTGCAGAAGGCAAAGTGTACAGCTATATCCATGCCGGCGGCAAGATCGGTGTCCTCGTAGATATGAAGGGCGGCGATGCCGAACTGGGCAAGAATATCGCCATGCAGGTTGCTGCTGCCAATCCGTCCTACCTGAACCGTTCCGAAGTTCCCGCTTCGGAATTGGAACATGAAAAGGAAGTCCTGACGGAACAGGCACGCAATGAAGGCAAACCGGAAAAAATCATCGAAAAGATGATTCTGGGCCGTATCAACAAATACTACGAAGAGGTCTGCCTTGTCGACCAGATCTACATCCGCGACAACAAGATGAGCATCACGAAGCTGCTGAAGGCTAATAATGCGGAAGTTGCCCGTTTTGCCCGCTTCCAGCTGGGTGAAGGCATCGAAAAGAAGCAGGAAAACTTCGCGGAAGAAGTAGCTTCTTTCATCAAGAAGTAATTCCGAGACCAAAGGAGGACATCGCACGATGTCCTCTTTTTTTACGCCGATTCTCCCGAAAAAAGGGCAGACGACAGCCCGCAAAACGAATTTGCAAAATTATCCCGAAATCGCCTGTCCCGCGTTTTTCAAGTGACGGCGGATGTGCTATAATAAACACAACGTGATGGGGCGTCTGTGACCCTGCAACATGGCTGTACGTTCGCGGAAGACGCAGACGATAAATCAGTTTCATCAACAACGAACAGGAACGGAGGGCATGAAACGTGAAATACAAACGCGTGGTTTTGAAACTCAGTGGGGAAGCGTTGGCCGGTGCCAAGGGGTTTGGCATCGACCCGGAAACGGTCAATTCGATTGCACGGCAGATTAAACAGGTATCAGAAAGCGGTCTGGAAATCGCCGTCGTCAATGGAGGTGGCAATATCTGGAGAGGCCTGTCCGGCGCGAATAAAGGCATGGACCGCGCAACGGCTGACTACATGGGTATGCTTGCTACCGTCATCAACTCCCTGGCATTGCAGGACGCTCTGGAGCAGCTGGGGGTGCCGACCCGGGTACAGACGGCCATTGAGATGCGGCAGATTGCCGAACCGTATATCCGCCGCCGTGCTGTCCGCCATCTGGAAAAGGCCCGCGTTGTTATTTTTGCAGCCGGGACCGGCAATCCGTATTTTTCGACAGATACGACCGCGGCCCTGCGCGCTGCGGAGATCGAAGCCGATGCCATCCTGATGGGGAAAAATGGTGTCGACGGCGTCTATGACTCCGATCCGGCCGTGAACAAGAACGCACGGAAATTCGACCATCTGGATTATATCGATGTGATCAGCCGCCACTTGAACGTCATGGACTCAACAGCTATCAGTCTGTGCATGGATAATCATATTCCCATCGTTGTATTTAATATTGAAACCCCCGGCAATATCCTGAAAGCGGCACAAGGAACTGTGGTGGGAACAACCGTAGGAGGCGAACAATAATGTCTGTAGTAGAAGATCTGTTGACAACCAATGAAGCAAAGATGAAAAAGGTCACGGCCCATCTGAGGGAAGACCTTGCCACTCTGCGTGCCGGACGCGCTACGCCGGCCCTGCTGAATAAAGTTACCGTGGATTACTATGGTGCGCCGACGCCGATCAACCAGGTGGCCAATGTGACCATTCCGGAACCGCGCATGATTGTCATTACGCCGTGGGATAAATCCATGATCAAAGAACTGTCCCGTGCCATCATGGCCTCTGATTTGGGCCTGACTCCGAACAGCGACGGTGCCTGCATCCGGTTGAATCTGCCCTTGTTGACGGAAGAACGCCGCAAGGAACTCGTCAAGACGGCCCGTAAACATACGGAAGAAGCGCGTGTGTCTGTCCGGAACATGCGTCGTGACATTATCGACGGCATCAAGAAGGCGGAAAAGGCCAAAACCATCACCGAAGATGATTCCAAAGACGGCCAGGAACAAGCCCAGAAACTGACAGATAAACTCATGAAGGAAATTGATTCCATCATCGAAGCCAAAGAAAAGGAGATTATGTCTGTCTGACAGCGCTGTCTCGTACGGTAGAGGCAGTATCACGCATGTCGGCGGCGTCGGCCGCTTGACATAAATGTGGGAAACAATCCAGTAAATTGGAAGGAGGTGTACGGTATGGCATTCAAAATTGATTCCGATACCTGCGTAGGCTGCGGCACGTGTGCCAGCGTCTGCCCGGTCGGAGCTCCGAAGGAAGACGGCAACGGCAAGTATGCAATTGATGCCGGGACTTGCGTAGAATGCGGCGCTTGCGCAGCAAACTGCCCGGTCAGTGCCATCAGCCAGGACTAAGACTGGTCCTTATTTTCAGGCGCCCTTCCATTTTGGGAGGGCTGCCCGTTTTGTTTTTACGGACCTCTCTGCCAATAGGAGAACTCCTTATGTTCGATCAACTTTTTCCAACCATAGTAAGCCCGATGCCGAAAAAAGTCGACGTCGACGCGTCAGGGCTTCGTCCGGATAACATTCCGCAACATATCGCCATCATCATGGATGGCAATGGCCGCTGGGCCAAGGCCCAGGGCAAAGTCCGCACTTTTGGTCATAAAGCTGGTGCGGAAACACTGAAAACCATCGTACGGGCAGCCGATGGCCTCGGTGTGAAAATCATCACTGCCTATGCTTTCTCTACGGAAAACTGGAAACGCCCCGTCACAGAAATCCATTTCATCATGGAACTCCTGAGTCATTACCTGACGGCGGAAATCCAGGATTTCAACGACAACAATGTACAGGTCCGTTTTATGGGGTCCCGCGAGGGGCTGCCGCCTGTTATTAACGCAAAGATGGATCATGCCATCGAGGTGACAAAGAACAACACGGGCCTGGTTTTAAATCTTGCAATCAATTACGGTGGCCGTGCCGAAATCTTACACGCTGTGCAATCCATTGCGCACCGCGTCCAGGACGGAAGTCTGGACGCCGACAAGATCGACGCCGCCGTGTTTGAAGATACGCTTTATTCCCACGGTCTTCCCGATCCGGACCTCTTGATCCGTACCGGCGGGGACCAGCGCATCAGCAATTTCCTGCTCTGGCAGATTGCTTATGCGGAAATGTGGACCACAAAAGTCTACTGGCCCGATTTCACGCCGGCCATGCTGGTTGAGGCCATTGCCTCGTTCCAGAAACGGGAACGCCGGTTCGGCGGGCTCGTACAAAAATAAGGACGCTCAGCGGCGTCCCGCCTAAGGAAGGTCTCATTGTGCTGAAACGTATTATCACCGCCCTCGTCGGCATCCCTGTTGCAATCTACGTCGTAACACGTGGCGGCTGGCTTTTTGTGGCCGCCGTGGCAATCCTGGCTGTGGTCGCGTGGCGCGAGTTCGCTCGCATGGCGTCAACACGGGGACAGAACCTTTACCTTGTGACGTCTGCACTCCCGGTCCTGCTGCTGCAGCTTGCCGCTGGAGCTGCGCGCCCTGATTTGTTTCTGCCCGTTTTGACAGTGTCCATCCTTGGCATTTTGTTTGAAGGATTGGTGCGCCATTGCCAGTGTGGCGAGACGGACTGGCCTGCCCATACGTCCCTGTCGGCCTGCGCCGTCTTGTACATCGGGCTCCTGTTTGCCCATGTAATCCTGCTCCGTGCGCATCCCGGTCCCGAAGTTTCGGTCCTGGGCCTGACTTTTGCCCATGGGGAGGCAGCCGTCTGGATGGTTCTCCTGGGAACGTGGGCCAGCGATACCTTTGCCTATTTCTTCGGCATGGCTTTTGGCAAACACAAATTCTGCTCCGTCAGCCCGAAAAAATCCATGGAAGGGGCCGTCGCGGGCTTTATCTTTTCCTTCGCCATCACGGCAGGCATTGCCCTGAACTGGCTTGACCTCCCTGTCTCTGCCTCCATCACCCTGGGGCTGGTTGTTGCTTTCTGCGCCCCTGTCGGCGACTTGGTGGAATCCATCCTGAAACGGTCTTTCGACGTCAAGGATTCCGGCAACTTCTTCCCAGGCCACGGCGGAGTGCTGGACCGTATGGACAGCCTGCTGTTTGCAGCTCCCGCAGCATATTACGTTCTGTTATTCCTGGGCGCTTGATCGCCCGTTTCCGACAGGCTGGTCCTGTCCCTCCAAGGAGGTTCTATGAAAAATCTTACGCTTCTCGGCAGCACGGGCTCGATTGGCCGCCAAACCCTGGAGGTAGCCGCAGCCAATCCGGACCATCTGCGTATCCGCGCCCTGGCGGCGCATTCCAATGTGGATGTCATGTTGTCCCAGATTCGGCAATGCCATCCTGACCTGGCTGTCCTGACTGATCCTGCTGCTGCAGAAGAACTGCGGCGGCTATACGACGGCAAGACGGAAATTCTCACCGGCGAAGAAGGACTGCTGGCAGCGGCGACATACGAGGAAACCGATACGGTCCTCGGCGCCATGGTCGGCTACGCCGGCCTGGAACCTACACTGGCCGCGATTGAAAGCGGCAAGGACATTGCCCTGGCCAACAAAGAAACTCTCGTGGCAGCCGGACATCTGGTTATGGAAGCCGTAGAGGATAACCACGTGCGCCTGACCCCGGTAGACAGTGAGCACAGCGCAATTTTCCAGTCGCTGCGCGCCGGTACGCACGAAGAAGTGAAGCGCCTTATCCTGACGGCATCCGGAGGGCCTTTCCTGAATCTGTCCAAGGAGGAGCTGGCTCATGTGACGGTAGAGCAGAGTCTCCATCACCCCAACTGGAACATGGGAAAGAAAGTTACCGTCGACAGTTCGACGCTGGCCAACAAAGGCCTGGAAGTGATGGAAGCCCATTGGCTCTTCCATATACCGTACAGCAAAATTGATGTCGTCATCCATCCGCAGAGCATTGTCCACTCGCTGGTGGAATTTTGCGACGGCGCAGTCATTGCACAGCTCGGTGTGCCTGACATGCGGCTGCCGATCCAGTATGCTCTGTCGTTCCCGGAACGGTACCGGTGTGCATTCGACCAGCTGGATCTGGTCCAGGCAGGACCTCTGACCTTCCTGGAACCGGACACGGATAAATTCCCTGCCCTCGCCATCGCCATTGCCTGCGGCAAGGCGGGCGGCACGCTGCCTTGTGTGTTCAATGCCGCCAACGAAGTCTGCGTCGAAGCGTTTCTGGCTGGCCGTATCCACTATCTGGAAATTCCGGAATTAATCCAACGGACCGTGGAAGCTCACCAGAACATCTCCCGGCCGGATATTGCGGAGATTCGGGAGACAGATGCCCGGACCCGCCGCTTTACAGAGCACCTCATCGCGAACCGGTGACGGAAAGGAGCTTTTGTGTTTGTAACTATCCTTGCTTGTATTTTTGTCTTTGGCGTCCTCATTTCCATCCATGAATTCGGCCACTTCCTCACAGCCAAGCTGACGGGGATGCGGGTCGACGAGTTCGCCATCGGCTTCGGGCCGAACATCTGGCAGAAGCGGAAAGGGGAGACGCTGTATTCCCTGCGCGTCCTGCCGTTGGGGGGCTATAACCGCATCGCCGGCATGGATCCCGATGAACCTCAGGACATAGAACGGGGATTCAATTCCAAATCTGTCTGGGCCCGCATGCTGGTCATTCTGGCCGGGTCCGCCATGAACCTGCTGCTGCCGGTTGTTATTTTCTTCGGCCTTTTTCTCGTATCCGGCGTCAGCGTGCCGGTGCAGGATCCCGTCATCGGACAAGTCGTTCCGGGACAGGCTGCTGCGCAGGGTGGTATGCAGGCCGGTGACCGCATCCTGACGATCAACGGCAGTCCCGTTACGGACTGGAACGGCGTCCGCTCGACAGTCGCTGCGTCTGGATTGCAGCCGATCAAGGTTGTCGTCGAACGGAACGGTGCACAGCAGACATTGACAATGACGCCCAGGGCCAACCCGGAGTCCGGGCAGCCTTTTATCGGTGTCTATTCTGCCGTGCGGCAGGTCCGGCTGGGACCGGGACAGGCGGCAGTTGCTTCCGTCCGGGCAACAGGGAACATCCTGGTGGCCATGTACCAGGGCCTGTACCAGATTGTGACGGGTCGTACGGGTGCGGAACTGGCAGGTCCAGTGGGCGTTGCCAAAATGACGGGGGAAATGGCACAGCAGGGCATGGCCCCGCTGCTGCAGTTTATGGCCCTTTTAAGCCTGAATCTGGCCGTCATCAACCTGCTGCCGCTGCCGGCGCTGGACGGCGGGCATTTCTTCATTCTTCTCAGCGAGGCCGTGACAGGCCACCGGCTGGGAAAGGAAGCTATGCTCAACATCCAGAAAGTGGGTGTTCTCATGATTCTGGCTGTGACGATTCTGGCAACCTACATGGATTTTACCCGCTGATTCCGAACGGGAACGGTGGAACTGTGCTATAATGAATAACAGCCGTTTCGACGGCTGCCCGACAACGGGAACGATAAAGGAGCTTTTCACATGGAACGCAGAAAAACCCGTCAAATCCAGGTTGGAACCGTAAAAATCGGTGGGGATGCCCCCATTTCGGTCCAGTCTATGACGAACACAAAGACCCAGGATGCCCGGGCGACGCTGGCGCAGATCCGGCGTCTGGCGGACCTGGGCTGTGATATTATCCGCTGCGCTGTCCCGGATCAGGAAGCAGCCCTGGCCATGAAGGAGATTACGGCCGGGAGCCCGATTCCGGTCATTGCGGACATACACTTCGATTACCGCCTGGCCCTGCTTGCCATTGAATCCGGTGTAGACGGCCTTCGGCTCAACCCGGGCAACATCGGCGGTCCGGACAAGGTCCGTGCCGTCGTGGAAGCGGCAAAACCGCGCCATATTCCTATCCGGATCGGTGTCAATGCGGGCTCTTTGCCACGCGACCTGCTGGAAAAATACGGGCATCCGACGCCGGAGGCTCTGGTCGAAGCTGCGTGGCGGCATATCCATATCCTGGAAGCTATGGATTACGGCAACATCAAAGTCAGCCTTAAATGCCACGATGTGCCCCTGACGCTGGCTGCATACCGGCTGCTGGCGTCGCAGTGTGATTACCCGCTGCACGTGGGCATCACGGAGGCCGGCACAGTCCATTCCGGACTGATCAAGTCGGCTGTCGGTATCGGTACCCTTCTGGCGGAGGGGATCGGCGATACGATCCGCGTCTCCCTGACGGGTGATCCGGCAGAAGAAGTCAAGGCAGGGTTTGAAATCCTGAAGGCTCTGGGGCTGCGCCAGCATGGGGCGACTCTGATCAGCTGTCCTACGTGCGGCCGTACCAGCATCGACCTGGAAAAACTGGCCAGGCAGGTGGAAGCACGTCTGGAAGAAATACGCGAACCCATCACGGTGGCCGTCATGGGTTGTGTTGTCAACGGACCGGGAGAAGCCCGGGAAGCCGATGTCGGCATCGCCGGCGGCAAAGGCGAAGGCCTGGTCTTCCGCAGAGGGGAGATTGTGAAGAAAGTACCGGAAGGGGAACTTGTTCCCTCCCTGTTCGCAGAAATCGATAAAATCTTAGACGAGAGGAAGAAACAATAACATGTTAGTCAGCAAACTGTATGCACCGACCTTGCGGGAAGTCCCGGCGGAAGCGGAGATTCCCAGCCACAAACTTATGCTCCGTGCCGGCTATATGCGGAAGACAGCAACGGGCATGTACACGTTCCTGCCGTTGGCGCAGCGTGTCCTGAAAAAGATTGAGACGATTATCCGCGAAGAGATGGATGCCGCCGGTGCCCAGGAGATCCTCATGCCAGTGCTGCAGCCGGCGGAACTTTGGAAAGAAAGCGGCCGCTGGGACGCATACGGCGGAGAAATGTGGCGCATCAAGGACCGTCACGGCCACGATTACTGCCTGGGGCCGACCCACGAAGAAGTGGTCACGTACCTCGCTCACATGGACGTCAATTCCTATCGGCAGCTGCCGTTGAACCTGTACCAGATTCAGGACAAGTTCCGCGACGAACGGCGTCCTCGGTTCGGTTTGATGCGGAGCCGCGAATTCATCATGAAAGATGCCTATTCCTTTGACATCGATGAAGCCGGTTTAGACAAAGCGTATGAAAAGATGTATCAGGCCTACACCAATATTTTCACGCGGTGCGGCCTGACCTTCCGCCCTGTCGAGGCAGACAGCGGCGCCATCGGAGGCAACGGTTCCCACGAATTCATGGTGCTCGCCGACAGCGGCGAAGCTGAAATCTGCTACTGCACAAAATGCGACTATGCCGCTGACACGGAAAAGGCGGAACTGCACCCGATCGAAGCAGCGCCGGAAGCGATGTTGGAAATGGAGAAGGTCGCTACGCCGGACTGCAAGACCATTCAGGCAGTGTGTGACTACCTGAAGCTGCCTGTAGAAAAATCTGTCAAGGCTGTTGCCTATACCAGCGAAAAAGGCCTGATCCTGTGCTTCGTCCGCGGAGACCACGAAGTCAACGAAACGAAAGTGATCAATACGGTCGGCGTACCGGAACTTGAAATGGCTGCTGCGGAAGAGTTGGAAGCGGCCGGTACGCACGGCGGTTATATGGGACCGTGCGGACTTGATCCGAAGAAAGTAATCATTGTCTGTGACGCGACAGTCATGAATATGCACAACCTTTGCTGCGGCGCCAACGAGGAAGGGTATCATTTTGTCAATGTCAACCCGGGCCGCGATTTCACGCCCACGTACGTGGCAGACATCCGCCTGATGAAGGAAGGAGACCCGTGCCCGCATTGCGGCGGTAAGATTGCCAAGGCGCGCGGCATTGAAGTCGGACAGATTTTCAAACTGCATGATAAATACAGTGCCTCCATGGGTGCGACCGTCCTCGACGAGACGGGAAAATCCATTCCCATGCAGATGGGCTGCTATGGCATCGGAGTCGGCCGTACCATGGCCGCTGCCGTAGAGCAGAACAACGATAAAGACGGTATTATCTGGCCCGTTCAGATTGCTCCGTACCAAGTCATCATCGTCCCAGTCAACATCAAGGATGACGCAATCCGGGAAAAAGCCTTTTCTGTCTACGACGAACTGACGAAAGCCGGTCTGGAGGTCATCCTCGACGACCGTGACGAACGGCCGGGCGTCAAATTCAAGGACGCCGACCTGTATGGATTCCCTCTGCGTATCACGCTGGGAAAGAAAACGCTGGCCAACGGGCAGCTGGAAGTCCGGACCCGTAAAACCGGGGAAACGGTCCTGCTGCCTGCCGATCAATATACCAGTGCCATCCAGGACATGCTGGAGGCGCTGAAACAGTAAGTTCTGGGAGGGGGTGTCACATGGAAGCCTGGTTCACGAACTTTTTCAATTCCATCCAGTTTGAAATGCTTATCCGCATGATTCTGTCTGCGATACTCGGCGGCATTGTCGGTATGGAACGGGGAAGCGGTGACCGGCCGGCCGGATTTCGGACGCATATTCTTGTCTGTGCCGGTTCTACCTTGATCATGCTTGTCTCCATGTACGGGTTTGACGGGTTCGATCAGGTTCCGTTTGAATATCCCCGCAATCGCGACTCGGCCCGTATTGCCGCGCAGGTTGTCAGCGGCATCGGCTTCCTCGGTGCCGGTACCATTCTCCATGAAGGCCTGACCGTGCGTGGCCTGACAACGGCAGCCAGTCTCTGGATGGTTTCGGCTATCGGCCTTGCTGCCGGCGCCGGCATGTATTTTATCAGCATCATGGCGACGGCAATCACTATGATTACGCTCGTCACGTTTCATACCTGGGAAAAACGCTTCAGCGTCGGCCGCAGTCCGGACCGCAAGTTTATCCGTATTACGGCTGTCAACAGTCCCGGACTTATTACCAATGTGACGAACTACTTGACGGAAAACAAGATTAAAGTGAAGACCATCAACGTCAAAAACAATCCGACGAAAAAGCAGATTGTCCTGGAACTCTATCTGAAATTCTCGCCGGAGCAGGACGCAACGGATCTTACCATGGGGATTCAGCAGATTGACGGAATCCTGACGATAGAAAACGTAGGTTGACTCATGAACGCTGATTTTTACATTGACATTAACGGCAGTGAATTCACCAAATTCCTGAATTCACTGTCGCTTTCATCTGAACAAAAATTCAAATCCAAAATCCTGCGTGTTCATAAAATCTGGGTAGATACAGCATCCGGTCAGTGGCAGATTGATTACACGGCACCGTGCGACCCGGGCGCAGACCTGCTCCGCGCCGTTTCGGATGCCTTCCAGTCGGCTTTTAACGCGTCCCACGTCCAATGGAACCGCTGCGTTTCAAAAGGCCGCCGAACCTCTTCCAGAAAACAAGATGCCGTCAAACCCACAGCCGACCCACGGACTGCCATGCCTGCACCCGTACCGCTCCCACCGGAAGATCTGGCACCGGAAGAAGAAACTGCTGTTGCCGGTATGGAGACGGCAGCAGACACCGCTGCAGCCCCGGCCAATCGTGCCGCTGCACCCGCGGCGGCCTCCGCACCTGCGGCGGCCAGGCCGGATACCCTGCAAGACGAAGCCTTTCGGAAGGCGTATGAAACATTGTACGGGGAAAAAGGCGCCGATGGGTACCTCCTGGGACATCGGATCAAGGGAGCAGTCCGCCCGATGAACACCCTGGTCGAGGCCGAAAAGAGCGTTGTCGTCGAAGGAACGCTTGTGGGGTCCCTCAACAAGGACGGCGACAAATTCGAAACCTATTCGCAAAAAGAGTTGCGGAACCAGAAGTTCCTGCTTCTTTTCAGCCTGGCAGATGGTACAAACGGTGTCTATGTCAAGGCCATGTTCGACAAAGAAGAAGAACTGCAGGCCGTTGCGAAAAAACTGAAAAAAGGGAATGTCTACCAGGTTCAGGGAAAGGCAGAACCGGACCGGTTCAATCATGACGCCATGACGATCATGGCCTCGGTCATCCGGCTCGTGCCATCGAAGACGGCCGTCCGCGAGGACAACGCCCCGGTAAAAAGGGTAGAGCTGCATTGCCATACGAAAATGAGCAAGCTCGATGCTATCACGGACATTAAGGAACTGTTGGAGACGGCAATCCGCTTCGGCCACAAGGCCCTGGCGATTACGGACCATGGCGTCGTGCAGGCTTTTCCCTTCTGCACGAAAGCTTTGGCGGACATCAAAGGAGACATCAAGCTGCTCCTCGGCTGCGAAGGGTATTTGATTACGGACGAAGAGGGGGACATCCTGAAGGAACGGCTGCCCCATGCAGGAAAAATCCGGTCCCATCACATCATCCTCATCGCGAAAAACCGCATCGGACTCCGGAATCTGTATCAGCTCATCTCCTTATCCCACCTGAATTACCTGAATGGCAACGGTGCGCGGACGCGCCCCATGATTCCCCGTGAAGTTCTGCAGGAATACCGTGAGGGTCTGATCGTCGGGTCTGCCTGCGAGGCAGGCGAGGTGTACCGTACGGTGGAAGACCTGTTTGAGGGAAAGGCAACACAGGAACAGTTGCAGCAGGTGGCGTCGTTCTACGACTATCTGGAAGTACAGCCTCTTGGCAACAATGCTTTTCTGGAACGGACAGGCCGCTTCACGCACGAACAACTCATGGACATGAACAAAAGAGTGTACGAGACGGCTAAGGCGCTCGGCATTCCCTGCTGCGCCACCTGTGACGTTCATTTCCTGCGCCCGGAAGACGCCATGACCCGCACGGTCCTGCAGTACAGCCAGGGCTATCGCGATGCGGAGTTCCAGGCTCCTCTCTACTACCGTACGACGGAAGAGATGCTCGCCGAATTTTCTTATTTCGATAAAGACACGGCATACGAAATCTGCGTCACCAATCCAAACAAGATTGCAGACCAGTGCGAGTCCATGAAGCCGGTACCGGACGACGATCAGCTGTATTCGCCGACCCTGCCCGGCGCGGAGCAGGAAATCCACGACCTGAGCTATGCCAAGGCGCACCGGCTGTACGGGGATCCGTTGCCGAAGATTGTGGAAGACAGGCTCAAATTAGAACTGGACGCAATTATCAACCACGGATACGCCGTGCTCTATGATATTGCCCACAAGCTCGTCAAGCACTCCGTCGACGACGGATACCTTGTCGGGTCCCGTGGTTCTGTCGGTTCTTCTTTTGTGGCCTGCATGACGGATATTACGGAAGTCAATCCGCTGGTACCGCATTACCGGTGCCCGAAGTGCCGCCATACGGAGTTTTTCACGAACAACGAATATGCCTCCGGATTTGACATGCCGGTAAAAAAGTGCCCTGAATGCGGCACGGAAATGGTCCGTGACGGGCATAACATCCCGTTTGCGGTCTTTATGGGCCTGCATGGCGACAAAGTGCCGGATATCGACCTGAACTTTTCCGATGAGTACCAGCATTCGGCCCACAAATATACGGAAGAGCTGTTTGGCCGGGACAATGTCTGCCGCGCCGGTACCATCACGACAGTGGCACCGAAAACGGCTATGAGCTATGCCCGCAAGTATTTTGAGGAACACAACATCCCGGCGCATCCGGCCTATCTCAGCAAGTTTGCCGAAGGGCTGAATGGCGTCAAGCGCGGCACGGGCCAGCATCCGGCAGGTATTATGGTTATTCCCCGCGATATGGACATTCATTACTTTACAGGGATGAACCATCCTGCGGACGACAAAGATAGCGATATTATCACGACTCATTTTGATTATCATTCCATCAACGACCGTCTGGTCAAACTGGACATTCTGGGGCACGTAGACCCGACCATGATCAAGCGGCTGCAGGAATTCACGGGCATCGATCCGACGACGATTCCTATCGGGGATCCGGATACGATGGCCCTCTTCCAGGGTACCGAAGTGCTCCACGTCACACCGGAACAGATCGGCACGAAGGTCGGCACCCTGGGGATTCCCGAATGCGGCACCAGCTTCACGCTGGAAATGATATCGGAAATGAAGCCGAAACTGTTCAGCGATATAGTCCGCATCTCCGGTTATTCCCATGGTACCAACGTGTGGCTGGGTAACGCCAAAGATTTGATTGAAAAAGAGCACCGCCCGGTGGAGCAGACCATTTCTACCCGTGACGACGTCATGACGAGCCTGATTGCCCGTGGTGTCGATTCCACCATGGCCTTCAAAATCATGGAGTACGTGCGGAAAGGCAAAGCTGCCAAAAAGGGCCTGGAACCGCAGATGCGCGAGGCCATGGAAAAGGCAGGCGTGCCCGAGTGGTACATGAAGAGCTGCGAGACGGTGGAATACCTGTTCCCGAAGGCCCATGCGGTTGCCTACGTCCTGAATGCGTATCGGATTGCGTACTGCAAAGTCCATTATCCGACTGCCTATTATGCGGCATATTTCTCCCAGCGTGCCGATGTGGACGCCAATTTCATCTACAAGGGAGAAGATTTCATCCGCCGCTATATCAAAAATGTGGAAGCCCAGGGGTTTCAGGCTTCGCCGGTCGACAAGACGAACTGCATCTACCTGCAGTTGATCCTTGAAATGCTGGCCCGTGGCTTTGAATTTCTGCCAATCGACCTGTACAAATCCCATGGTCACCGGTTCCTGCCCGAGGGAGAGAAGGGCATCCGCATTCCGTTGTCCGCCCTGCCCGGCGTCGGTGACGGCGTGGGCCGCACCCTGGCTTTGACTGCCAGACGGGCACGGGAAGAGGGACAGGAATTCCTGTCGATGGAAGACTTGATTGCCCGGTGTGCCAAAGTGGAAGCGGAAACGTTGCGCAAAGCACAGAGCGGTGTCGATTTACCGGACGAAGAACAGAATCTCGGACACGTCGGTCAGTCCGCCCTGGACGCTTTGAATGCGCTTGGGGCACTGGGGAACCTGCCGGAGACGAATCAGATTTCCCTCTTTTGACGGCGATCAGATTCTCGCAACGAAATAGGTTCCTTGTCGTTACCCCGTTTTTTCGCCGGGAACATCGCAAAAAGTGTTGTAAACGTTACGAAAACATGGTATAATCGTCTAAGAAAATTTATGAAGCAATCAGAAAGAGTGGGTGCAAAACCCGCTCTTTCGTTATATTTGCGCGGTTTTTGCAAGAAAGACACAAGAAAGACAGAGGTGACAGAATGAAGCGGGAAGAAGTGGAGCGGTATATTACATCCGTCGTGGAGAAGATTCTGGACGGCACGGAGCTCTCCCTCGTGGATGTAGAGTACGTACGCCAGAAAGACTGGTACCTGCGCGTGTACATCGACAAAGAAGGCGGCATTGAAATCGACGACTGTCAGCGCGTCAGCGAACAGCTGGCAGAGGTTCTCGACAAGGAAGACCCGATTCCGGAGAAGTATTATCTGGAGGTCTCGTCTCCCGGCATCGACCGGCCATTGAAGAAAGACAAGGACTTTACCGCCCACTACGGGCAGAAAGTCGATTTGGCCTTTTACGAGCCCTGGGAAGGTCTGAAAGCGGTCACGGGAATTCTCGTGGCACACGATGCGGACACTCTGTCCTTGCGGAAGATTGTCAAAGGCAAAACGGATGCGAAAGCATCCGTCATTGAACGGAAACTGATTGCAACGGTAAAACCCCATATTGATTTTTAAGGAGGACGTACGAAAGTGAATTCCGAGTTTGTGCAGGCCATTGAACTGTTGGGAAAGGAAAAAGGAATCAATCCCGAAATTTTGTTCCAGGCCGTAGAAGAGGCTGTGGTCAGTGCCTACAAGAAAAATTACGACAGTTCCCAGACCGTGCGTGTCGTGCTGAACAAGGAAACAGGCGAGTTCCACGTGTATGAGCAGCGCCGTGTCGTCGATCAGGTTGTCCGGCCCCATGATGAGATTTCCCTGGAACAGGCTCATCTTTTGAATCCAGACTATGTCCTCGGGGACATCGTAGAACAGGAAGTGTTTCCGAAAGACTTCAGCCGCGTCGCCGTCATGAACGCCAAACAGATCATCACACAGCGGATCCGCGAGGCGGAACGCAACCTGGTCTATGACAAGTTCGTCGGCCGGGAAGACGATATTGTAACGGGCATCGTGCAGCGTGTAGAGCGGGGAACGGTCTTCGTGGAACTGGGTTCCACCATCGGTATCCTCACGGCAAACGAACAGATTCCCGGTGAGCGGTACGTGAGCCACGACCGCATGAAGTTCTACATTGTGGAAGTCAAGAAGACTGGCAAAGGACCACAGATCATGTTGTCCCGGACGCATCCGGGCCTGTTGAAACGGCTCTTTGAACTGGAAGTACCGGAAATCCATGACGGTGTCGTGGAGATCAAGGCTGTTTCCCGGGAAGCAGGCATGCGTTCGAAGATCGCCGTGTTGTCCAAAGACCCCAAAGTCGATGCAGTAGGCGCTTGTGTGGGGCATAAGGGCATGCGTGTCCAGAACGTGGTGGATGAACTGCGTGGAGAAAAGGTGGACATCGTAAAATACAATGACGACCCGGCCACGTACGTATCGAATGCGTTGTCTCCGGCACAAGTGGTCCGGGCCGAAGCAAACGAAGCCGAAAAGGTCTGCCGCATCGTCGTTCCCGATTACCAGCTGTCCCTGGCCATTGGGAAAGAAGGGCAGAACGCCCGCCTGGCAGCCAAACTGACAGGCTGGAAAATCGATATCAAGAGTGAATCCCAGGCAGCCGCTGCTGCCGCAGAAGAACCTGCGAAAGAGGACGGTGAGGAACAGTGACGACAAAGGTAAAGAAAATTCCCTTGCGCAAATGCATCGGTTGCGAGACCATGAAGCCCAAGAAGGAACTGATCCGGATTGTCCGAACCCCCGAAGGTGCCATTGAGTTGGACACGACGGGGAAAAAAGCAGGACGGGGCGCCTATGTCTGCCCCGACAAAGATTGCATCACCAAAGCTTATAAAGGTCATAGACTGGAGAAAGCCTTTGACAAACAGATAAGTGATGATGTTTACAAATCCCTGCTGGAGGAGCTGAAAAATGGCTGAAAAGGAAGCGGCCGGAGTCTTGGGCCTGGCCCAGAAAGCCGGACGGATTGCTTCCGGAGATGCCGCCGTGCGGACGGCTCTGGAGAAGCGGGAAGCGGTACTTCTCCTCGTGGCAACAGATACAGCCGCCAATACGGAAAAAGAATTGATCCATCTGGCAGAAAGAGCGAACATTCCTGTTATCCGTGCTTTCACGCGTGCAGAACTTGGTGCCTGCCTTGGTAAGGCACCCCGTGCCGCTGCCGCTGTGACGGATGATGGACTTGCTGCCTTGTTGAAAAAGAAACTGTCTATCAATTGAGTAAGCGGAGGTGCTGAATGGCGAAGAAACGTATTTTTGAGGTAGCCCGGGAACTGGGGGTCCATACATCGGAAATCCTGGAGCTGCTTGCTAAACATAACATCAATAAAAGTAATTTGAACGCTGTGGATGAAAAGGACATGTCCATCATTCAAAGCCGCTACCAGGGAGGTGCCGCAAAAACGGATGTACCGAAACCTGCAGCGGCAAAACCGCCCGTGAAGGAAGAAACAGCGAAACGCGCTGCTGAACCGGTGAAAGAACCGGCAAAGGCGAAACCGGCAGCTCCGAAGAAAGAAACTCCTGCAGCGTCTCCGAAACCCCCGGTGCGCCCGAAAGGAACGGATCGTCCTTCCATGATCGTAAAACCGGTCATCGTGACGGTGAAAGCGGACCCGGACGGCAACCGTTCCCAGACGAACGGCCGCCGGCACCAGTCGGACGATCAGCGGAATTTCCCCAATGACTGGAACCGCTATGCGAACTTCAAAAAGAAGGAAAACACAGCGGCGACGACTCAGCCCACGTCCCCGGCTCCGTCCAGCAGCCCGGAAACGAAAGTAAACAACACGACCAGCAGCAACGCCAACACTGCCAGCCGGCCGCAGCAGAATGACGGACGGAACCGCTACCGCAATTTTAATAAGGATAACCGGAATCAGAGCGGGGCGGGGAATGGAACCCGTGACGGCCGCCAAGGTGGTTACAACAGCGGCCGCAACGACAACCGCCAGGGCAGCTACAATAACAACCGTCCGGACAATCGTCAGGGCGGCTATAACAGCGGCCGCAGCGACAATCGGCAGGGTGGCAGCTACAACCGCAATGATAACCGCCAGGGCAGCTATAACAATGGCCGCAACGACCGGAGAAATGACAACCGTCAGGGCGGCTACAACAACCGCAGCAGCCAGGGTGGCGGTTATGCAAAAGATCGTGACAACAACACGGGCAGTCGTAACCGGTTCCAGCAAAACCGCAGACCGGCCGCGCCTGCAGATGATATCCCGCGCGGAAAAGAAAGCCGGGAACGGTATAACAAAAAGCACGAAAAACAACTGAAAGGATCGTATGCTTCCCGCGACAGCCGCCCGATGCGCAGTGCCGACCATATGCATACAAATAAGCACAACAAGAGCATGAAAAAAGACAACCGTCCGCAGCAGGCAGCTCAGATTGTCCGTCCGACCAGCGTGGAAATCGGCGAATCCATCAACGTGCAGGAATTTGCCAAAATGATCAAGCGGGAAGTGGCGGAAGTCATCAAGTCCCTCTTCCTCCTGGGAGAAATGGTAACGATTAACCAGGACATTGACTTTGACACGGCTACCCTCGTCGGGCAGGAATTCAACGTCGAAGTCAAGCCGCTGCCTCCGGAAAAAGATCCGACAGAGATTCCCGAAGTGGAAGACGATCCGAAACAGCAGGTGACCCGTCCGCCTGTAGTCACGGTCATGGGCCATGTCGACCACGGCAAAACGTCCCTTCTGGATGCCATCCGCAAGACGCATGTCACGGCCCGCGAAGCTGGCGGCATCACGCAGCACATCGGTGCCTATGTGGTCAACTCCAAGGGAAAGAAGATTACCTTCCTCGATACGCCGGGTCACGAAGCCTTTACGGCTATGCGTGCCCGTGGCGCCCAGTGCACGGATATTTCTGTCCTTGTCGTTGCTGCCGATGACGGTGTCATGCCGCAGACCATTGAAGCAATCAATCACTCCAAGGCGGCCGGCGTTCCGATTATCGTGGCCATCAACAAGATTGATAAACCGGCAGCCAACCCGGACCATGTGAAACAACAGCTCGCGGAACTGGAATTGATTCCGGAAGACTGGGGCGGCGACACGATCATGGTGCCGGTTTCCGCCCATACGCACGAAGGGATCGACGACCTGCTGGAGATGATCCTTCTCGTTGCAGAAGTCAAAGAATTGAAAGCAAATCCGAAGCTGCCGGCACACGGCGTCATTATTGAAGCCAAGCTGGATAAGGGCCGCGGCCCGGTCGCAACGGTTCTGGTACAGCGCGGCACTCTGACGATCGGTGATTACATTATTGCTGGTACAGCGCACGGCCGTGTCCGTGCCCTCATCAACGACCGCGGGGAAAAGGTCCGTAAAGCCGGCCCGTCCGTCCCGGTCGAAGTTCTGGGCCTGAACGAAGTGCCGCAGGCTGGTGATATCCTGGATGCCGCCGACGAAAAACTGGCCCGTGCCGTTGCGGAAAAACGGGTGGCCAAAGCCAAAGCGGAACAGCAGAAAACGGCGAAAGTCTCCCTGGACGACATTTTCAGCCGTATCAAGGAAGGCGAGCTGAAGGATTTGAACATTGTCGTCAAAGCCGACGTACAGGGATCTGTCGAGGCATTGTGTGCCTCTCTGCTGAAAATCCAGAACGACGAAGTCAAGACCGTCATTGTCCATTCCGGTGTCGGTGCCATCAACGAATCGGACGTCATGCTGGCTTCGGCCGCCAACGCCCTGATTATCGGCTTTAACGTCCGTCCGGACGCCAACGCTCGGAAACTGGCCGAGCAGGAACAGGTGGACATCCGCCTGTACCGCATCATCTACGATGCCATCAATGATGTGGAAGCTGCCGTGAAAGGCATGCTGGCCCCGAAATTCGAAGAAGAAATCATCGGCCGTGTCGAAATCCGGCAGGTTATTACCATCTCGAAACTGCTCATTGCGGGCTGCTACGTATCGGAAGGCAAAGTTACAAACAATGCCAAAGTCCGCGTTTACCGCGACGACATCGTGATTGCCGAAGACGAAGTGGAGTCCCTGCGCCGGTTCAAAGACGACGTCAAAGAAGTCCAGGCCGGCTTCGAATGCGGCCTGACGCTGAGCAAATTCCACGATATCAAAGTCGGAGACCAGCTGGAAGTTTACGTCATGAAGGAAGTGGCGCCGCAATAAGCGCCTTCCTTCTCAAAGGAACAGACTATGGCAAGACTAAGAGTTGAAAAAGTACAGGAACAAATCCAACACGAAATTTCCAATATGCTCCTGCGGGATGTCAAGGATCCGCGCATCAAAGCCGTTACGGTAACGGGCGTGGAACTGACGGATGATATGAGTCAGGCGAAAGTTTTTGTCAGTCTCTACGGCCCCGCAGACAAGCAGCAGGAAGCCTGGGATGCCCTGAACCGGGCCAAAGGATACCTGCGGACGGAAATTGCAAAACGGATCCGCCTGCGGTTCGCGCCGGAAATCCTGCTCGAGAAGGATACCTCCCTGGAATACGGAGCCCATATCGACAGCCTCCTGCGCCAGATCAAGGAATCGGAAAACAAATGATCCAAGACCGTGCTGGATGTCCTCTTTCTCCGCATCTGGAAACGGGAAGAGGCAATGAGTCATGCAAAGGACAGGACTATGTGTAAAATCCTTACTATGGAAGAAACAGCCGCTCTCCTGAAGAAGGCGCGGAAACTGGTCCTCGTGAGCCATATCAGCCCCGACGGGGACACCATCGGCAGTACGCTGGCCCTGGGCCGGGCCCTGCAGTCCCTGGGAAAGGAAGTCATCTTAAACGTGGATGACGACATTCCGGATGTGTTTCAATTTTTACCGGGTATCGGCGCCTACCGGCGTTTTGCGGCAGACGATCAAGTGACGGCTGATCTGTTGATTATCATGGATGCCAGCGCAGCCGACCGGGCCGGGAATGCCATGCAGGTCGTCCGGGCGGGGGCTGTGTTGAACATCGACCATCACAAGACAAACACCCGTTTTGCCGACTACCTGTACCTGGATGACAAGGCGGCCGCAACGGCAGAAATTGTCTGCGGCCTGGTCCAGACGCTGGGCGTGCCCCTGGACAAGGAGATGGCTACGTGCATCTACGAAGGACTATATGCCGACACAGGATCCTTTAAATACTCCAACACGACGGCCCATACGCTCCACACGGCGGCAGAACTGTTGAAATACGGCGTGGATCCCGGTTACATCTCGGATAACATGGAAGTAAAGGACCGCCCCCAGATTGAAATGCTGGGAAAGGTTCTGGAAACACTGACTTTCTGCAAGGACGGCCGCATTGCTTATGTGGAAATTCCCTTGTCCTTATATGACCATAACGTGAACACGGATTCCTTTGTGTCTTTCCCCCGGTATATCAGGGGGGTGGAAATCGCCATGCTCTTTAAAGAAGTGGAACCGGGACTGACCCGCGTCAGTTTCCGTTCCCAGCGTGTCGATGTGGCGAAAATCGCTCTCGGGTTCCAGGGTGGCGGCCACCAGAAAGCTGCCGGCTGCAGCATCCACGCACCACTGGCAGAAGCAAAGAAAATCGTGCTGAAGGTCGTCGAGGGAGCCCTGGCATGAGTGACGGCATCTTGAATGTGTACAAACCGGCAGGAATGACATCCCACGATGTGGTGGGAAAGATCCGGCGTATTTACGGACAGAAGAAGGTCGGGCACGGCGGTACCCTGGATCCGGACGCAGCCGGTGTCCTGCCGGTTTTTCTCGGTTCGGCGACGCGGCTGCTGGAGTACGCTGTGGAAGGTACAAAGGCATACCGTGCCGAAGGCTGTCTGGGTACGCGTACCGATACGGGAGACCGGAGCGGCGTCGTGGTGGAAGAACGGCCCGTACCCCCTCTGACACGGGAGGACATGGAAAAAGTTCTGGAACAATTCCGCGGATCCATCCTGCAGACTCCACCCATGTACTCGGCTTTGAAAGTCAACGGCCGGAAATTATATGAATACGCCCGGAAGGGCATCGAAGTAGAACGCCAGCCACGGGCCATCGAAATCCACAAACTGACCCTGCGGGACTGGCAGCTGCCGTATTTCACGGTTGATGTGGAATGCTCCAAAGGAACCTACATCCGCACCCTGTTGGAAGATATCGCTTCCGCACTGGGTACTGTCGGACACATGACATCGCTCCTGCGTACGCGGGTCGGCGATTATACCCTGGACGATGCCCATACATTGGAAGCAATTGCCGCAGCGCCGGAAGCGGTTCTGCAGCCTGTTGAGCGGGCCGTCCGGAACCTGCCAGATTTCCATGCGACGCCTATGCAGGCATACCGTATCACCAGTGGTGTTGCGACGACCGTGCGCGGATTGGCCGATGGCACGTATGCCCTGTTCAGCGACGACGGATTCCTGGGTATCGGCATATGTACGGACGAGGTGATGCGGGCCCGAAAAATCCTGCATCATGCAGAGCGCCCGCCGGAAACAGAAGAGACGGCAGCAGAAGAGGGAAGGGACACGCATGATCATAGTGAATGACTTGCTCCACAGCAAGGATTTGACAGAAATGACCGGCGGCGCGCCGACAACGGTTGCACTGGGCACGTTTGACGGGCTGCACCGGGGCCATATGGATGTTATCAGCCACGCGCGCGACTACGCCCGTTCCCACGGCCTTCAGCTGGCCGTTCTGACATTTGTCAATCACCCTTACACGTGGATCAATCCTTGCGCTGTTCCCCAGTCCCTGATCGCCCCGGCGGAAAAGATCCGCCGCTTAAAGGAAGCCGGGGTGGACATTCTCGTCGACATTCCCTTCGACCGGGAGCTGGCCCTCCTGTCGCCCAAGGAATTCCTGCAGCAGCTGCACAAATTGCATTTCCGCTGCCTGGTCTGCGGTGCTAATTTTTCCTACGGTTACCGTGGAAACGGAAACACCGTCATGCTGGCCCAGAGCGGCAAAATCAATGGCTTCGACGTGATTGTCCGGCCTCTGCTGGAGTACCGCGGGGAAGCCGTCAGCAGTACGCGCATCCGCCGCGACATTGCGGCGGGCAACCTGGCCGACGCCGAGGCGATGCTCGGCCGTCCCTACAGCGTGGAAGGGACGGTTCACAAGGGCTTCCAGCGGGGACGTACCCTGGGTTTTCCGACGGCAAATCTCTATGTGGACCGGAACGGCACGGCACTGCCGCCGGCCGGTGTCTACATCATGAATGTCCGCATCGGCAGCGCGGTCTACCAGGGCGTGGGCAACCTGGGGATGAATCCGACCTTCAACGACGTGGTCCGCGAAGTCCTGGAAGTGAACGTGTTCGACTTTCAGGGCGATCTCTACGGAGAGACCGTGGAAGCATCATTCCGGCGTTTTTTACGCCCGGAAAAACGCTTCTCGTCCCTGGCGGAATTACAGGCACAAATCCAACAGGATCGGGACGAAGCCAAGCGCTTTTTTCTGTAAAGACCTTTACAAACCGGCACAGTTTGTGCTACTATATCGTGTGTTGACCGGTACTGGGAAGAGCGAATCTCCGACGCCTGCTCCGTAACGGCCGAATCAATTATTTTATGGAGGTATGTACAATGTTAACTACGGAAGAAAAACAGTCCATCATCAAGGAATACGCTCGTCATGAAGGCGACACGGGGTCTCCGGAGGTACAGATTGCTGTTCTGACCACCCGCATCCTCGCTTTGACGGAACACCTGAAGAACAACAAGAAGGATCATCATTCCCGTCGCGGCCTGCTGAAGATGGTTGGTCAGCGTCGCGGCCTTCTGAACTACCTGATGAAGAAGGATATCGAACGGTACCGTGCTATCGTCGCGAAACTGAACATCCGTAAATAACAGGGAACGAAACGGCTCAGTTCAAGGCCCGCTTGCAGTAAGCGGGCCTTTTTTTGCACGGACAAAAAATCACGCGGACAAATGTCCGTGCAGATTGCAGAAAGGAAAGGCCATGGAATTCAAACAAGAGGGTGTCATCAGCAATGTCAAGCACCACAGTCTGGCGGAAGCGGCCGGTATCCGGTCGGGAGAGCACCTGTGTGCCGTCAACGGCCAGGCGGTCCGTGATCTGCTGGACGTCAGTTTTGCCGCCGCGGATACGGAGGTGGTCCTCACAATCCGTGGAACTGACGGCACCTTGCGCGATGTAACGATAGAAAAGGAGATCGACGAAGATCTGGGACTGTCGTTTGAGCAGGCTGTCTTCGACGGCGTCCGCCTTTGTCACAACCATTGTGTTTTCTGTTTCGTCGACCGCATGATTCCGGGCCTTCGCAAAAGCCTGTACGTACGGGATGATGACTACCGGCTGTCTTTCCTGTACGGAAACTTTGTCACCCTGACCAACTTGTCCGAAGAAGATTTTCAACGGATTCTCACAACGCATCTGTCGCCGCTTTACGTTTCCGTCCACGCGACGGATCCGGCTGTGCGGGAGCGCATGATGGTCAACCGCCATTCCGGCGAACTGATGGAACGGCTGCAGCGTCTCTTTGCCGCGGGAATCCATATTCACGCCCAGATCGTATGCTGCCCCGACTGGAACGACGGCGCCGTACTGGAGCGATCCTACCGGGATCTGCTGGCCTGTGCGGACAACGTGGAAGATATGGCCATCGTCCCGGTTGGCATAACGCGGAACACGGCCCATGTGCCGAAGCTGCGTCTTTTCACCGCGGGCGAAGCAGCCCATATGGTAGATACAGTTACGCACTGGCAGGAAGAGTGCCGCCGCAGATTGGGCCGCACCTTCGTCTATCTGGGTGATGAATTCTATATTCTTGCAGGGCGTCCCATGCCGCCGGCTGCGTGGTACGACGGCTTCCCGCAACTGGAAAACGGCATCGGCCTGACCCGCAATTTCCTGGAAGATTGGAACGAAGCAGAGGACCGCTGCTCCGGACAGGGAAAGCCAGCCGTCCGCAACTATGTGATTCCTGTCGGCGTTTCAGCGTATGGGCAATTGAAAGCATCTCTCGAGGCTTTTAACGCAAAGTACGAAACGGATCACCGGCTGCTGCCCGTGGAGAATGACTTTTTCGGCCATTCCATCAATGTGACGGGCCTGTTGACGGCCACCGATATTTTGAAACGGCTGCCGCCGGACCGGCCAATTATCCTGCCGAAGGTGGTTCTCAATGCGGACAGCCTTTTTCTGGACGATGTCCGTCTTTCTGATTTCTGCCGCCGTGCCGGCCGCCCGGTACTCCTGGCCGAAGGAGGCAGGGAACTCCATGCCATCCTGCGGAGACGGGAAGGGGAACTGACAGGCAGCACCCATACCGGCGGTACCTGCACCCTGCCGGGACGCACCAGCGGGGACGCGAAAAACCCGACGGATTACACCCGGGCATTCCACCGTTAAAAATGAAACATCCTTTCCGGACGGACAGTGTCAGAATGGGGAAAAGCGGCATCTTTCCCGTCCTTGCAGTTGAGTTCGCGAAGAATTGCTGTATAATGGATATATACGACGAGCGGACAATTATACTGATTTTATAAGATTCCGAAAGGAGCAGCCATGAAAGGTTTTGGCATGATCCATGTCTATACAGGAACGGGAAAGGGCAAAACAACCGCCGCCCTGGGCCTGGCACTCCGGGCAGTCGGACACGGCGCCCGCGTTGTTATGATCTGTTTCATGAAAGGCGACGATACGTATGGCGAAGCACAGGCGTATCAATATCTGCCCGGCTTTACACTGAAACAGATGGGACGGGACAGCTTCGTCAACTTCCGTCATCCCGACCCGATTGATGTCCAAATGGCACAGGATGCCTGGAAAGAGGGAAAGCGGGTCATTCTGGCCAAGGAAGCGGACCTGGTTATTCTCGACGAAATGAATCTGGCCATGGCCAAAGGACTCGTGGATACGAGAGAAGTCGTTGCGTTTCTGAAGTCGCACCGGAACGGCACAGAAGTAGTCTTTACCGGCCGGGAAGCACCGCAGGAATTGATAGATCTGGCAGATCTCGTTACCGACATGAAGGAAATCAAGCATTATTATACGAAAGGCGTCCCCATCCGGGACGGCATCGACCATTAACTGGGAAATCCAGCAGAACCATACAAGAGGGAGAGAAGAACATCATGGCGAAACCTATTGTTGCCATCGTCGGACGGCCGAACGTAGGAAAATCCACCTTGTTCAATGTGCTCGCCAATGAACGCATTTCCATTGTGGAAGATACGCCCGGTGTCACCCGCGACCGCCTGTACGCGACGACGGAGTGGCTGGACCGGGAATATATCATCATCGACACAGGCGGCATCGAGATTGCCAATGCAGACAAGATTGCTGTTTCCATCCGGGAACAGGCGCAGATTGCAATCCGCGAAGCCGATGTCATTCTTTTCGTTTGTGACGCCCGCACGGGAATCACGGACGAAGACGCGGAAGTAGCCCGGCTGCTCCGTAAATCGAAGAAACCCATCGTGCTGGCGGTGAACAAAGCCGATTCCGTTAAGCACGAGATGGGCGTCTATGAATTTTACAACCTGGGACTGGGAGATCCGATTCCCATCTCTGCAGCCAACCACCTCGGGCTGGGTGATATGCTCGACGCCCTGACGGAAAAGGTCAACCAGACGGTTCCCGTTGCCAACGAGGAAGAGGATGAGGACGAAATCAAAGTAGCCCTCATCGGACGGCCAAACGTCGGAAAATCTTCTATTTTCAATGCCCTCGTCGGTGAAGAACGGTCCATCGTCAGCGATGTGGCCGGCACGACCCGGGATGCCATCGACACGCCGGTCACGCGCGACGGTCAGCGTTTTCTGTTTATCGATACGGCGGGAATGCGCCGCAAAGGAAAAGTTGACGCGCCGATTGAAAAATACAGTATCATCCGTTCCCTGCGTGCCGTGGACCGGTCGGATGTCGTCCTCATGGTCATCGATGCCGTGGACGGAGTGACGGAGCAGGATAAAAAGATTGTCGGCTATGCCCACGACGCTGGCAAGGGGATCATCCTTGTCGTCAACAAGTGGGATTTGTACAAAAAGGACACGTCCTCGACGCTGCGTTACACGGAAGAACTCCGCAAGGAGCTCGTCTTCCTGCAGTATGCGCCTGTCGTGTACGTCTCCGCGTTGACCATGCAGCGAATCCACCGCCTGCCCGAAGTGATTAAATATGTAGCGGAACAAAGTTCCATGCGCATTTCCACTTCGGTCCTGAATCAGATTATCGAGGACGCATGCGCCATCAACCCGCCGCCGACCGACAAAGGAAAGCAGCTGCGGATTTACTTTGCGACACAAGTCAAAATCAAACCGCCTACCTTCGTTTTGTTTGTCAACGATCCGGAATTGATGCATTTTTCCTATCAGCGTTATCTGGAAAACAAACTGCGCGAGTCCTTCGGGTTTGAAGGAACGCCGCTCCATATGATCGTGCGGGCAAAAAACGAGGAGGAGGAGTAATCCTACATGCAACTTTTTGCAACGACAGCGGCCCCACTGGGCCTGACCGGTTTTTTCCCTGCAGTACTTGTGTTTTTTTTCCTGGGTTACCTGTTCGGATCCATTCCGACGGGTCTTTGGCTGTGTAAGATGCTGCACCATATTGACATCCGGCAATATGGCAGCGGCAACATCGGTGCCACGAACGTGTTCCGCACGGTCGGCCCCAAAACAGCGGCCCTGGTTCTGATCTGCGACATGCTGAAGGGCATTGTCCCTTTGTATGTGGCGGATCATATCCTGGCAGGTCTGCCCCTGGCAGTGGCAATCACGGCCTTGGGAGCCTTACTGGGGCATAATTATTCTTTTCTGCTCCGTTTCCGGGGCGGAAAAGGCGTTGCAACGGGCCTTGGCCTGTTCCTGTATATGCTTCCCCTTAGTGCCGGCGTCGGATTCCTGTTTTGGATTGTGATCGTGGCTGTCACACGGTACGTATCACTCGGATCCGTCATCGGTGCCCTGGCGGCGGCCGTTTCCGCCTGGTTGCTGGGATATCCCTGGGCCTATGCGGCCTTCGGAACTCTGGCAGCCATCTTCGTCATCGTGCGTCACAAAGACAATTTGAAACGGCTGGCTAACGGGACGGAAAGCAAAATCAAACCAGGTCATCTGAATAAATGAAACACCCTATATGACAGATTGGAGAAGGAGCATCAGAACATGAACGAGAAATCCACATTCTTTTTAGTTCGGGAAGAAATTCTGCCGGAAGCTATCAAGAAGACCATCCGGGTCAAAGAAATCCTGAAACGCGGGGAAGTGAAGACCATCAACGAAGCGGTGGAAAGGATGGGGCTGAGCCGCAGTGCCTACTACAAATACAAGGATTATGTCTTCCCGTTTTACGAAGCCAGCAAGGATAAAATCATCACCTTGTCCCTGCTGCTGGAGCACAAACCGGGCGTCCTGTCCAAGGTGCTGAACACGGTAGCCGCCGATTCGGGCAGCATCATGACGATCAATCAGGGGATTCCCCTGCAGGGTGTCGCCAATACGACCATTTCGATTGAAACGAACAACTTGACCATCGACCTGGAAGCGCTGCTGGATAAGCTCCGCATGATCGAAGGCGTCAAACGGCTGGAAGTACTAGGCCAGGTCTGAAAAACAGCAGAGTTCCCGGAATCGTTCCGGAGAGAGGGGTCTGTCATGGAAGGAAGCAAGACCATCAAGGTCGGCCTGTTGGGCTGTGGCACAGTAGGCGGCGGCGTCGCTATCGTGTTGAATGAGAACCAGGAAGACATTACGCGGCGTTCCGGCTGCCACATTGAAGTCGCAAAGGTTCTCTTGCGGAACACGTCAGCGCCGAACGATATCGTCCAAAAATATCATCTGCCGGTTACGGACCGGATTGAAGACATCGTGGAGGACCCCGAAATCGACATCGTCGTCGAACTGATGGGCCGCATCCATCCTGCCAAAGAATACATTGAGGCTGCTCTGGAACACGGCAAAAACGTGGTGACGGCCAACAAAGACCTGATTGCGGAATATGGGGAGGAGCTGCTGGGCCTGGCTGGGAAAAAGGGCGTCGACTTTCAGTTTGAAGGATCTGTCGGCGGCGGAATTCCCATTATCACGCCGTTGAAGAACTGCCTGGCCGCCAACCGGATCTCAAGCGTTATGGGCATTGTCAACGGAACGACAAACTACATGCTTACCCGCATGGCAAAGGATAAGCTTTCCTACGCAGAGGCCTTGAAAGAAGCCCAGGCCCTGGGCTATGCCGAATCGGATCCCACCGCCGACGTGGAAGGGTTGGACGCGGCACGCAAAATTGCGATCCTCGCCTCCATTGCCTTCAACATGCGGATCGGCCTGCACGATGTCCATGTCGAGGGCATCGACCAGCTGGAGACTATTGATATACGGTATGCTGCGGATTTGGGCTACGCCGTCAAATTGCTGGGCATCGCCAAATGGTACCCCAAATACGGTGTCAGTGCCAATGTCTACCCGGTCATGCTGCCGTTCCATCATCCGCTGGCCAGCGTCAATGATGTCTACAATGCAATCTATCTCAACGGGGATGCCGTCGGCGAGGCCATGTTCCTCGGACGGGGTGCCGGCCGTATGCCAACTGCCAGTGCCGTCTGCGGCGATATTGTGGACACGTCCCGCAACCTGCTCCATGGAGCCACGAACCGCATCGGCTGCACGTGCTACCGTGAGAAACAGCTCTGCCCGCCCGACAAGGAAATGTCTCCCTGCTATATCCGGATGCAGGTGCAGGACAAACCGGGCGTACTGGCGGCCATTGCTGCCGCATTCGGCGCCCAGCAGGTCAGTCTCTATAATGTCATCCAGAAAGAACTGCCAAGACCGGGCCAGGCAGAAATCGTCATCATCACCAATAATATCAGCAAACTCAGCCTGGAACTGTCGGTCCAGACCCTGCGGGTCCTGCCCGTCGTAGACAAGGTCTGCAGCGTCCTGCGCGTCGAAGATCCCCGCCTGCTGCAGGCAGGGCAGGAATAAGGAGTACGCCATGGAAAAGACAATCCACGTACAGGTGCCGGCCACCAGCGCCAACTGTGGCCCCGGCTTCGACTGCCTCGGGCTGGCTGTTGACCTGTGCAACGATTTTCAGTACACCATCTCCGACCGCCGCTTCGGTTTCTACCTGGAGGTAGAAGGCGAGGGGCGGGAATGGCTCAAACCGTCCGGGCGGAACCTGGCCTTCGCTTCCTTCCTTCGCGTCTGGAACGAAGTGACAAACCGCCGGCGCATCGGAATCCGCATTCATATGATTAACCGTATTCCCCAGAGCCGAGGACTGGGCAGCAGCTCTACGGCCATCGTAGCCGGCGTCCTGGCAGCCAGTGAACTGACGGGACGTCACTTTGCAAAGGAAGAGCTCCTGGCCTATGCAAACGCATTGGAAGGGCATCCGGACAATGTGGCCCCTGCCATTTACGGTGGATTTACGGTCAGCATCCAGGAGCAGGGGAAACCGTATACACTGCGCCTGGATCCGAAGCTGCCCGTGCAGTTTATCGCTGTCGTACCGGACCAGCCGTTGTCGACGAACCTGGCACGTAAAGCGATTCCTGCCAAAGTGCCTCATGCGGATGCCGTTTTCAATGAATCACGTTCGGCGCTTCTGGTGGCAGCCCTGACAGAGAATCGTCCGGAATTCCTGCGCTTTGCGCTGGAGGATCGTCTGCACCAGCCGTACAGGGCCCATTTGATCCCCGGCATGGAAGAAGTCTTTGCCGCCGGCAGGGAAGCCGGCGCCTGGCAGTGTATCATCAGCGGAGCCGGGTCCACCCTCATGGCCTATGCACCGGTCACGGCCGACGGCGATGCCATCGGCGGGGCTATGGTCCGTGCTTTTGCCGCGCAGGGACAGCATGCGTGCTATCACAAGCTGCACCTGCACCGGGAGGGAGCCGTCGTCGTAGAGGAGTTGCTGCCGGACCCGCCAGAATGGAGCAGATGACGGAGAAAGTTTACGGGGAAAGCCTTGACAAAAGCCGGTCCCCGTATTATAATACCCACTGTGATTCGGGGCGTGGCTCAGCTTGGTAGAGCGCTTCCTTGGGGTGGAAGAGGTCGCTAGTTCAAATCTAGTCGCTCCGACCATTTCGAATTGATGGCCTTTACGGACTACTCCGTAAAGGCTTTTTTCATAGGTCCTGTCTGACGTCAAGTCGACAAAATACTAAGAATGAAATACGGGGAGGAAAAGGCATGATCCGTACATTACCACTGATTTGTTCCCGCTGTGGCAAAGAATTCCAGCCGGAACACCAGATTTATTACCAGGATGACTACACGGCCCAGCAGTTCCGTGACGTCAAGTTTCTTTGTGAAGACTGCATCCGCGCCTGGAAGGAAAAATGGCAGATTGCCCGTGCGGAATTTTCCGAACGGGACTATGTCCTGACCGTTACCATCACGCTGAAGGACGGCACCGTTTACGCCGACATGGATTGCACTCCTAACGAAGACACGGAGTCTGTCGTCACGGGGGAGGACATCCCGGAAGAAGCGCAGCACCGCCTGTACGAAATCTACGTCCAGTGGAAAGAAGAACAAGCCTCCCGCCAGTTGAAAGACTGCTTTTTCCAGAAAGAAGCGGACGGCGGCCTGACTGCCTCCCTGACAACATACGGTGGAGAACACTACGAGGGAGTGGCCGTTTCTCGTTCGGAAGACGGAGCCCTGGTAACGGACCAGGAGCTGCCCGATTACATCCGGGAAGGCCTGCTTGTCGCTCTGGAAAGCTACGAAGCACAGGAAATTATGCTGGATACGACTGTGAAGCCGCGCTCCCAGACCGCACCGACGACCATGAAACGCCGGCAAACCAAGAGCCAGTGGCCGGGCAGCTACGATCCGTTCCACAGCGGCAACTGACCATCCGGCCAAATCTGCATCGATAAGGAAGAGGAATCCATCCATGAACGAGTTACAGCAAAAAATCGAGAAACGCCGCACCTTTGCGATTATTTCCCATCCGGACGCGGGCAAGACGACGCTGACAGAAAAGCTTCTCCTGTACGGCGGAGCCATCCATCTGGCCGGCAGCGTCAAGGCGCGCAAGGCGAACCGCCACGCCGTGTCGGACTGGATGGAAATTGAAAAACAGCGCGGCATTTCCGTTACTTCTTCAGTCCTGCAGTTCGACTACGACGGCTACCGGGTCAACATCCTGGATACGCCGGGCCACCAGGACTTTTCGGAAGACACCTACCGCACCCTGATGGCGGCAGACAGCGCAGTCATGCTGATCGACGCGGCCAAAGGCGTGGAACCGCAGACCAAGAAACTCTTCTGGGTCTGCCACCGCCGGCACCTGCCCATTTTCACGTTCATCAACAAACTCGACCGGTACGGCCGGGAACCACTGGATCTGATGGAAGAAGTGGAGAAGGTCCTCCAGATCCGCGTCTATCCCATCACCTGGCCCGTTGGCGTCGATGGGCACTATAAAGGAGTCTACAACCGCGTTACCAAGGAAGTCTCCCTGTTCAAGAGCGATGCCAGCCATGGCAGCAAGCAGTTAGAGGAGTACACAGCGGACATCAACGATCCGTCCATCCGGGAAATGCTCGGGGACGAAATCTTTGAAAATCTGCAAAATGACATCGAGCTGCTGGATATGGCGGGAGAGACTTTTTCCCAGGAAGAGGTCGACAAGGGAGATCTGACCCCCATGTTCTTCGGCTCTGCCATGACAAACTTCGGTGTCCAGGAATTCCTGGAGCGCTTCCTCGCCATGTCTCCCAAGCCGCAGCCGCGGACCTTGCAGAACGGCGATGTCATCCAGCCGGACAATCCGTTGTTCAGCGCCTTCGTCTTCAAAATCCAGGCCAACATGAATCCGGCACACCGTGACCGTATTGCCTTCATGCGCATCTGCTCCGGTACTTTTGAAAAGGGCATGTCCGTCTACCACCTGGAAGAAGGGAAGGACGTCAAACTGGCACAGCCGCAGCAATTTCTGGCTCAGGAACGGACTATCGTGGAGAAAGCCTATCCCGGCGACATCATCGGCCTGTTCGATCCCGGTGTCTTTGGCATCGGGGACAGTCTCAGCGATGACAAGCTCAAGGTCCACTTTGAGGATTTCCCCGTTTTCCCGCCGGAAATCTTCGCCCGCGTCCAGCCGAAAGATTCGTTGAAACGCAAGCAGTTTGAAAAGGGCATTCTCCAGCTTTCCCAGGAGGGCGCCATCCAGGTCTTCCGGCAGAAACACGTCGGCCTGGAAAGCTTTATTGTCGGTGTCGTCGGCCAGCTGCAGCTGGAAGTACTGGAATACCGCCTCAAAAACGAGTACAATGCCCAGCTCACGATGACGCAGCTGCCCTTTACAGTGGCCCGCTGGGTCTATGCAGCCAACCCGGAAAGCATTGAAAAGTTGAAAGGCCTGGACAACGGCATGCTTGTCTACGATAAAAAAGACCGCCCGGTCGTACTCGTGAACAATGAATGGGCCCTGAACTGGATCCTCCAGCGCAACCCGGACCTGGAATTCCTCGTTGTTCCGGCCGACAAGGCGAAGGTGTAAAAAAGGAGTCGTATTTCCGTGGCTAATCCTACTGCAGCAAACGCTGCTTCTGATCCTGTTGCACGTACCGCGTCCATCCTCGGCGTCCGTGTTGACGCCCTGACCATGGACGAATCGGTCGCGCTCCTTCTGCAGAATACGCTGGCAGGGAAGCGCACGTTTGTCGTGACAGCCAATGCTGAAATCATCATGATGGCTCACGAAGATAAAGCGTACGGCGACCTGCTCCGGGACAAGGCCGATCTGGTCCTGCCGGATGGCGCCGGTACAGTCTGGGCCGGAAATTACCTGGGATACAACGTCCCGGAACGCGTGGCAGGGTATGATCTGTATCTCCGTCTCCTGGAAGAAGCGGCCCGCCACGACATTCCCGTCTACTTTTTCGGCGGGACGCCGGGCATTGCCGAAGCTGCGGCGGAAGAAGGCCGGAAACGCTGGCCCGGATTGCACGTCGCCGGCTGCCACAACGGCTATTTCCAGGCAGAGGAAGAAGAAGGCATCGTCCGTGCCATCAACGACAGCGGGGCGAAAATGCTGTTCGCCGCACTGGGCGCTCCCAAGCAGGAACAGTGGCTGGACCGCTATGCCAGCCGCCTGGCTCCGTCCCTTCTCATGGGCATCGGTGGAAGCTTTGACGTCCTGGCAGGCAAAGTGCAGCGGGCTCCCAAGTGGATGCAGGATGCACGCCTGGAATGGCTCTACCGGTTGTTGAAGCAGCCCAGCCGTCTGGGCCGCATGATGGCCCTTCCCAGGTTTGTCCTCGCCGTGCGGCAGGAAAAATCCGGGAATAAATAGACAAACCAGATGCAATGACATATAATATTCAGATAGAGTTTGTATCCTCGCCTGACAATGCGGATACCTGAAAGGAGCTGAACGCTATGCACCTCTTACGGCAGGGCTACCCCTTTATCGGCGGAATGCTGCTGATTGCCGTTATCCTGTACTTCCTGTTCGGCCTGTACGGCATTGTCCTTCCGCTTGTACTGGCAGCTTATTTTGCATATTTTTTCCGGAGTCCGGAACGGGAGGTCAAGCAGGACCCTTCTTTATTCTATTCTCCTGCCGACGGTACCGTCATGGATGTAACGGAATTTTATGATGATGAATTTCTCAATGCGGAAGCGAAAAAAGTCACAATTTTCCTTTCCGTCTTCAATGTCCACGTCAACCGCGCCCCTGTAAGCGGCACCATCAAATACCAGCGTTACACCGTCGGCCATTACCTGCCTGCTTACGACAAGGCAGCGGCTTTTGAAAACGAACGGTTCGCCATCGGTCTGGAGCAGGGCAGCCTGAAAGTGCTTGTCATCCAGATTGCCGGCATCCTGGCACGCCGCATCGACAACTGGGTCAATCTGGGCAGTGAATTGCAGCAGGGAGAAATCTACGGCATGATCAAGTTCGGTTCCTGTACGGAACTGGTTGTTCCCAGGGAAGTCGAAATCCTGTCCCGGAAAGGGGATAAGGTCAAGGCCGGGATTACGGTATTGGGGAGGCTGAAACAATGAATTACAAACGGAGTATTCCCAATAGTATCAGTGGTATCAGTCTAATCCTCGGCGTCGTTTCCATCTTTTATACAACAGAACACAACTTTTACGCAGCGGCCCTGTGCATTATTTTTTCCGTCGTGGCAGATTCCCTGGACGGGAGAGCAGCGCGGGCCCTTCACGTTTCCGGGGAATTCGGCGTCGAAATGGATTCCCTCTGTGATCTGGGAGCGTTCGGTGTTGCCCCGGCTATTCTCATCTATCAGTTCGGCTTGACAGACCTGGGGTGGTGGGGTAAAATAATCGCCGGGTTATATACTTTCTTTGGTGCCATGCGCCTGGCACGGTTTAATGTGAACACGTCCACGGTGCACGGGTATTTTCAGGGAATGCCCATTCCGGCCGGTGCCTGCTGCATTGCGACCTACGTTCTGTCGGGATTTTCCTTCCCGCCGGTACCGACGGCTGTGATGACGCTTGCTATCGCCGTCGTCCTCTACAGCAATATAAAGTTTCCTGATTTCAAAGGACACGGAAACCCTATGTTCCGGTATCCTGTCCTGCTGGCCATCCTCATTGGTCTCTACCTTTTATGGCTTCGGCCGACCGGCTGGCCCTTTGTCTGTATGTTCACATACTTTATCGCAGGGATTATCAATGCGATTTATGTAGCGCTGTTCAAAAAGCGCAAGAAAGGCTGAGGTGCTTGCATGAGTTCTGTATTCGATGTCGTCATGATACCGTTGCAGCTGATTGTCGTCTTTTTTACCATTTACTATTTCGTCATTTCCTGGTTCGGTCTGTTCGGAAAGATGAAACAGGTCAAGGAATTCCCGGAACGGAAAACCTTCGCCCTGATTGCCTGTGCTCATAACGAGCACGCCGTCATCGGCCAGCTGGTCGAGAACCTGCGCAAACTGAATTACTCCCGGGGATTGTACGACATTTACGTCGTAGCCGACAACTGCACGGATGATACGGCGCAAGTGGCGCGCAAGGCCGGCGCCATTGTGTATGAACGGTTCAGCGAAACCGGCAAGGGAAAAGGCTTTGCCATGGACTGGATGTTCCAGCGCCTGTTTGCGTTGGATCGTCAGTACGATGCCGTCTGTGTCTTTGACGCGGACAACCTGGTCCATCCGGACTTCCTGAAGGTCATGAACGATCACCTTTGCAATGGAGAACGGGTCATCCAGGGCTATCTGGATTCGAAGAACCCGACCGACAGCTGGGTTTCCGGCGTGTTTGCCATTTCCTTCTGGATGGTCAATCACATCTGGCACCTGGCCAAGTACAACATTGGCCTGTCCTGTGTCCTCGGTGGCACGGGCATGTGCATTGACACATCTGTTCTGAAGAAATACGGCTGGGGTGCTACCTGCCTGGCAGAAGATATGGAATTTACCATGAAGGCCCTCATGGAAGACATCCCCACGACGTGGGCCCATGACGCCGTCATTTACGACGAAAAACCCCTGACCTTTATGGCTGCGTGGAACCAGCGGAAGCGCTGGGCCCAGGGAATTTTCGACGTGGCCGGCCGCTACATCCCGAAGATGTTGAAAAAAGGCATCCTGGAGCACAACATTGTCGTCCTGGACGCTACGATCAACATGTTCCAGCCGTACTTCCTGATTGTGTCGACTTTCTTCGTCATCTGCACGTACATCTACAACTTCGTACCGTTTTATACGAATGTCCTCTATGATGTACTGCCCATGCAGGTATGGCAGTTGATTGGCGTCGGCCAGTACATTTTCCCTGTCACCGTACTGTGGAAGATCCGTGCCTCCGTCAAATCCTGGCTCTACCTGCTGTTATATCCGATCTTCATCTACAGCTGGATTCCGATTACGATTCTCGGCTGGATCCACCGGAACGATCATGTCTGGAACCACACGCTCCATACCCGGGCTATCAGCTTCAACGATGTCGTCGTTCCCGAAAACGTCGTACAGGTTGGACCCAAACAAGTGGCATTCCGCAAAAAATAAACCTGAACACCTGTCCTTCCGGACAGGTGTTTTTTTGTTTGTGGAGAAGGTGTGAAAAAGGTAGGGATGGTGGTCTTTTCGGTGGAAGGGTGCCACAAAATGTGGTATGATAGTTTAGTAAGGCTTATCATCAGTACATGCGTTCATGAGCCAAATTCAGCAAAGGATCGGTACCCATGATTCGAGGAATCCTGTTTGATTTCGACGGCACCCTGGCAGACACATCGCCTGTCATATTTGATTGTTATGATTACGCCACCGAGAAGATCCTGGGGCACAAGGCGCCGCGGGAACCGTACGTCCGGACTTTCGGCCAGCCGTTGCGGCCGGCGCTGGTTAACCTGTACGGGGAAACGGACGGCAACGCCATCTGTGACGTATACCGCCGCCGGCAGGACGAAGTTCACGATCGCCTGATCCGGCCGTTTCCGGGGGTACGGGAAACCTTGGAAGCGCTGCGGGAGCGGAATCTTCCCATGGCCGTTGTCACGAGCAAACTCAATGCCTCCTGCCGCCGCGGCCTGCGCTGCCTGGGGCTGGAAGAATTCTTTCCCATGGTCATTTCCTCGGACCTTGTGGCAGAACCGAAGCCGCACCCGGCCTCGGCCCTGCTGGCCTTGCAAAAGCTGGGACTGGATAACGGCGATGCGTCTTCCGTCCTGCTGGTAGGGGATTCGACGTTTGATATGAAATGCGGCAAAGGCGCCGGCTGTACGACCGTCGCCGTGGAATATACCCTGGTAGACCGCGAGGCACTCCGGCGGGAAGGCCGGCCGGACTACTGGATTCACTCCATGCCGGATTTATTGCCATTGATTGACCGTCTGGATTGCCAGACAACTTGACAGAAAGGGGTAGAAATATGCGTAAACTTGGAATCATCGGCGGTACGGGCATTTACAGCCCCGAAGCCCTCAAGGATTTTAAGACGAAAGTAATTGAAACACCGTATGGCAAAGCCTTGTGCAGCCTCGGCACCATGGCAGGGAACCAGGTCGCCTTCATCACACGGCATGGCGTCGGCCATACGGTGGCTCCCCATATGATCAACTACCGGGCCAATATCTGGGCCCTGAAGAGCCTCGGCACGGAAGAAATCTTTGCCACGTCGGCAACGGGGTCGTTGAATCCAGACATGACCGCAGGACATTTCGTTGTCTGCGACCAGCTGCTGGACTTCACCAAAAGCCGTATCAACACTTTTTATGACAATCCTGTCCGGGGCGTGGCCCACGTGGATTTCACGCATCCCTATTGTGAAACGCTGCGCACGAAAGTCATCGACATTTTGTCCGCCACGGACATTCCGTTCCATAAGACCGGCTGCTATGTCTGCACAGAAGGCCCCCGCTTTGAAACAGCAGCGGAAATCAAAGCCTATGCGATCCTCGGCGGGGACGTCGTCGGCATGACGAACGCCCAGGAAGCGGTGCTGGCACGGGAGGCGGAAATGTGCTACACCAACGTGGCCATCGTCACGAACATGGGCGCCGGAATTTCCAAGACACCGCTGTCCCATGCGGAAGTGCAGGAAGCAATGGCCGAATCCATCCGCAAGATGGAAAAGCTCATTACGGGTTTCATTACGTACGATAAACCGGTAGAGGTAAAGTGCCTCTGCAAGCACGCCATGAAAGAATTCGGCGGCTTTAAACTGTATCCGGAAGAAGGCTGATCCATGGTCCGCACAATGGAATGGAAAGAGGGAACCCTGATCCTGCTGGACCAGACGCGTCTTCCCCTGGAAGTGACGTGGATTTCCTGTACCACGGCCGAACGGGTACGGGAAGCCATTGCCCGTCTCGAAGTACGGGGCGCACCTGCCATCGGTGCCGCGGCGGCGTTCGCCATGGTACTGGGCTGGCGTTCCATCCTGCAGGACGGGCAGGGGAGCCGGGACCTGCCGGCGGCGTCCTGTCTGTCGGCCTTTGCTGCCGTCAAGGCCCGCCTGGACAGTGCAAGACCTACGGCCATCAACCTGGCCTGGGCGACGAACCGCTTGTACAAAGAGGCAGCCCGTCTGGCCGGTGAAGGACAGACAGCAGAGGCTGTCGGCCGCAGGCTGGAAAGTCTGGCGCAGCAGCTCTATGAGCAGGACATCGCCGTCAATAAGGCCATGGGCCGGAACGGTGCGGCCTGTGTTCCCGACGACGCCGTCATCCTGACGCATTGCAATGCCGGTGCCCTGGCCACGTGCGGGTGGGGGACAGCCCTCGGCGTCATCCGCTCCGCTGCTGCCGAAGGGAAAGTCCGGCAGGTCTATGCCGACGAAACGCGGCCCCTGCTGCAGGGCGCCCGCCTCACGGTGTGGGAACTGATGGAAGACGGCATTCCCGTCACAGCCATTACGGATAACATGGCCGCCTGGGTCATGAAAAAAAAGGGCGTCAACTTCGTGGTCACCGGCGCGGACCGCATTGTCCGCAACGGCGATACAGCTAATAAAATCGGCACGTACGGTGTGGCTCTTCTGGCCAAAGCCCACGGTATTCCCTTTTATGTGGCCGCACCGGCCAGCACGTTTGATTTCCGTCTCGCTTCCGGGGAAGAGATTCCGATTGAAGAACGGGACGGAGAAGAAGTGCGCCGCTTCTGCGGCAAGTATGCCACTCCGCCGAAGGCACCGGTTTTCAATCCGGCTTTCGACGTCACACCGGCATCCCTGATTACAGGCATCATTACGGAATACGGCGTGCTCCGGCCGCCGTACCCCGAATCCATACAGGCCTTGCAGGCCCGCATTTTAAAGGAGGAACAGGATTCATGGAAAGCATAATCCGCGACATCAACCTGGCCGAATCAGGCCAGCGGAAAATCGACTGGGTCAAAGGGCATATGCCCCTGTTGAACCACTTCAACGAAAAGTATGGCCCGCAGCAGCTCTTCAAAGGCATCAACATGGTTGTCACCATCCATTTGGAAGCGAAGAC